>CAZOJJ010000034.1:0-32558 GCA_964580105.1 uncultured Rhodothermales bacterium
GATCAAACCCTCGGCCACTTGTTTCAATCCCCTCTGAACGGGGAAGCGGTGCGACCCGTCGTGGGGTGTGCGTGGGCCTTCGCCGTCTACTTCGTGTTTCAATCCCCTCTGAACGGGGAAGCGGTGCGACTCGAAGTCCTCTGGCCAGGCGTTGACCTCGACTTCGAGGAGTTTCAATCCCCTCTGAACGGGGAAGCGGTGCGACCATCCCGATCACATCACCGGATTGCCCCATGAGCACCGGTTTCAATCCCCTCTGAACGGGGAAGCGGTGCGACTTCGGGTTCGAGGAGGTGCGGGCCGCCTACCCGCAGGTTTCAATCCCCTCTGAACGGGGAAGCGGTGCGACCTACGAGCGCGAGCGCGTGAGCGCGCCCTACGACCCCGAGAGTTTCAATCCCCTCTGAACGGGGAAGCGGTGCGACACGACGAGCCCGTCGCCTGGTGCTTCGACGCCTGGTTCGCCCTGTTTCAATCCCCTCTGAACGGGGAAGCGGTGCGACTGGAACGGCGAGGGCACGGTCGCTGACCACGTCCTCCGCCTCACGTTTCAATCCCCTCTGAACGGGGAAGCGGTGCGACTTGGCGATCATCCGGTCACGGACGGCGTCGACGGCCGAGTTTCAATCCCCTCTGAACGGGGAAGCGGTGCGACCGCTCTCAGTTCGCCAGAATCGGCGATTTCAGAGCGGGCCGCCCGCGAAGGCCTCTGTGCAAGTGCCGCGCCGTCAACTGGTTACGCCAAAAATGGGCCAACCTGCGTCTACTGATGTGGACAATGCGCCATTTCGGTGTCACACCTGACGGTGCCATGTCAAAGAGCCACACCGGCCGACGCGCCGGGAATCTATACTCCCCCAGCGAGACGCGCAACCCGCCCGGGAGTCCGCCCGCGCCGGCGGGATCCCGTGGCACCCGCCGGCGGCACGCACGGGGCCGACCTTCCTCGTCCTCATCGCCCGTGCCGATGCCGTCCCTCGTCCACCAGATCGCCGACCCGCTCGCCCTCCGCGCCGCCTGGGAGCGCGTCGCCGCCGGCGGCAGCACGTACCCCGGCGCCGACGGCGTCACCCCGGCGGCCTTCGCAGCCGACCTCGACCGCCAGCTCGAGGGCCTCGCGGCCACCCTCCGGGCCGGCACCTACACGCCCCGCCCCCTCCGCCGCTTCTGGCTCCGCCGCCCGGGGTGCGCCCCGCGCCCCATTGATGTCGCTGCCGTGCGCGACCGCGTCGTGCAACGTGCGCTGCTCGTGCCACTCCAGGCACGCCTCGACCCCCTCCTCGCCGAAGCAGCCTTCGCCTACCGGCCCGGGCGCTCCCCAGAGGCCGCGGCGCGCCGCCTGGCGGCCTACTGCGCCAACGGGCACCCCGTCGTTGCCCGCGGGGACATCCGCGCCTTCTTCGGATCCATCTCGCACGCCCGCCTCCTCGCCACCCTCGATGCCCTCCTCGGCGATCCGCACCTGAACGCGCTCGTCGGCCGCTTCCTCACCACCACGACGGAGGACGTCCCCCCGCCCCGGGGACGGGGGCTCCCGGCCGGATGCCCCCTCTCGCCCCTCCTCTCGAATGTCTTCCTCCTCCCCTTCGACCGGGCCTTCGAGCAGGCGCGCCGCCCCCTCGTCCGCTACGGCGACGACTTCGCGGTCGCCTGCCCCTCGACCGCCGACGGACACGCGGCGCTCGCCCTGGCCCGCCGCTGCCTCGACACGCTCGGCCTCGCCCTCCACGACCGGAAGTGCCGCGTCGCCGCCTTCTCGGCGGGGGTGCCGTTCCTCGGCCGGACCGTCGGCCCGTCGCTCCTCCATGCCCGCTCGCCCTCGCTGCCCATGCCCGCCACCTGCCCGCCCCGCACCCTCTACGTCCAGACGCAGGGGGCCACCGTTTACGTCGAGGGCGAGCGCCTCCTCGTCCGGGCGCCGAACACGGGCGAGGTGATCGCCCGGATGGGACTCCCGCGCGTGGGGCGCATCGTCACGTTCGGGACGGTCCACCTCACGGCTCCGGCGGTGAAGCGGTGCCTCCGCGGCGGCATCCCCATCCTGGTCCTGACGCAGCACGGGGAGACGCTCGGCCACATCGCGCCGGCGGCGACGACCTCCGCCGCCGTCATCCGGGCCCAGTGCGCGGCGGCAGCCGACCCCGCCCGACAGCGGGCCATCGCGCAAGCCCTCGTGGCGGCGAAGATCCGAGGCCAGCGGGCGCTCCTCGCCCGCCGGGGCAAGCGCCTGCCCGAAGGCGAGGGCCGCGCACAGGTCCGCCGCGCTGCCCGCCGCCTCGGCCACGCGCTCCGCGCAGCGCGCGAGGCGGCCTCGCTGACGACCCTCCGGGGCATCGAGGGCGCCGCCTCGGCGACCTACTTCGGGGCCTTCCCGGCGCTGCTCGACGGCGCGCCGCTCGCCTTCCTGGGCCGCTCCCGCCGCCCGCCCCGCGATCCGGTCAATGCCCTCCTCTCGTTCGCCTACACCCTCGCCCACGCGCAGGTGCGGTCCCTCCTGGAGCTCCACCGCCTCCACCCCTACGTCGGCTTCCTCCACGAGGACCGCCCCGGTCACGCGACCCTCGCCAGCGACGTGCTCGAGCTCGCCCGACCGGCGATCGATGCCTTCGTCCTCGCTACCGTCCGACGCGGCCAGTTCGCGGCCTCGGACTTCGACCACGCCGACGGCGGCGGCTGCTACCTCGCCGACCGCGCGCGCGGCCGCTTCCTCGAGGCCTACGAACACGCCCTCCGACGACCCCAGCGACGCGGCGACGCGCCCGCCCACTCCCGATGGCTTCGACTCGCGACGGAGGTGGACCGCCTCGCCGCGGCGCTCCGCGAGGACACGCCCTATGCGCCCCGCCCGCTCCTGTAGGACGGGACCCCAACGCCCATACACTCACACGCCTCCGAACATGGCCTGGTGCCCCCACTGCAACCACTTCTACGACGAGGACAACGAGAGCCAGCCCTGCTGCGGCGCCTGCGGACACCCCATCTCCTGCGGCTGCCACGGCCACTCGGACGCCCCGCCCGCCCGTCACGACCGCTCCTGGCGCTCCAGCCTCCGCCCCGACGACGGCGCCTTCGACGCGGACGACGACCTCCCTTTCTGAACACGCCGCCGCCTACGCACCCTCGCGGCACCGCGGCTCGCCCTGCCTCCCACACACCGCTCCCCCTCACGCCCCATGCTCGTCCTCGTCGTCTACGACGTCTCCTCGAACCGGCTCCGGCGACGCCTCGCCCGCCTCCTCGGCGGCTACGGCGAACGCGTCCAGCGCAGCGCCTTCGAGTGCCGTCTCCGCCGCCGCGAGCGACGCGAGCTGGTCCGCCGCCTCCGGAGCCTCCTGGATCGAAGCCCCGAGGCGGACACCAACGAAAACGACCTCGCCGACGGCGAGCTCCCTGCGTGCTCGGTCCGCCTCTACCCGCTGGCCACGCCCGGAACGCCCCTCGAACTCGGCCGCGGCCTCCACCCCTCTGCCGGGGAGGTCCTCATCGCCTGAGCGGCCCGAGCTCCGACGCCCCCCGGAAAGCCGTCCCCGCGCCCGTAGGAACCAGCCGACGGAGCGCCCCGCCGGTACGTCGACACCCGCCCATTCCCGCGCACGCGGAGAACTCAGGCGTCCACGCCTGCGCCCACGCCGTCACCGTAGAGTCATCCCCGCCAGGCGGGGATCCAGAGGAGCGGCCGCCCGAACAGGCTCCCGGAGTCGGGCGATGTCCCGCTCGCGCAGAGCCGAAGGGTGGCAAAACCGCAGGCCGGGGAGCGCCGGGCATGCTGACCCGGCCCGCCGCCGCTCGGTCTCGTCGAGCACCCTGGAGACCCCATTCAGGCTCGCGCGGGCGTCCCGCAGGAGCTCGGCCGCCACGACGGCGGCGCCTCTTGCCGCTGCCGCCGTACAGCCCAGCGCTCAACCCGGTCGAGCGGGTGTGGCTGGCGCTCCGTCGGGCAATCGGCGTCTTCGCCGAGGCGGTCCGAGCGAGGCTCGACGGGCTGCGCGAGCACACGGCCGAGATCGTCCGAGCGCTGACGCCGGAGCGGGTGGCGTTGCTGACGGGGTACGGGTAGATCCTCGACGCCCTGAGTGCCTTACAATCCTGGCGATTCCGTGTCAGCCGTTGCGTACTCCTTCCACCTCGGCGGCGCCTGCCGCGATGCCGGGGCGCTGCGAAGCTCGGCCCCGTACGGCGAGCGAGCTCGTCCAATGGCCGTCGTGCCATTCATCCGAACGGGAGGGCTCGATGTCGTGCAGCCCCCTGCGTAGTTCGATCCGTCGGGCTCTGCCGGGCCCGTAGCCTACCCGAGCGCCTCCAACTCGGCGGGCGAGGGCAGCCGGAGCGAGGCCGCCTTCTCCGTGGCTCGGGCCTCCCACTTCTCCGCGCTCACGTCGAACATCAGCCCGCGCAGCCGGACGGGCACGCCGCGCTCGCCCACGATCACGCGGACGTAGTCCCGCAGCCACAGGATGTCGCCGCCCTGCGTGAGCGCGCGGTACTCGAAGAGGTGGTCGGTCTTCCGGCCCGTGGCGAGCGCGCAGTAGGCGACGGCGTCGTTGCGGTCGTCCGGGTGAACGACGCGGTCCACCCAGAACGTCGGGCTCTCGATCCACGCGCGGGCGGGGAAGCCGAGCATCGCCTCCGCGTCGCCGCCGACGTAGGTGAAGGCGAACGTGGTGGGGTCGCCCTCCCAGAGGAGGAACGGGGTGTGCGGGAAGAACAGCCGCGCACGCTCCTCGAGCTGGGTGATGGCGTCGGCGTCGTCGCCGAACACGCCGAGGAGGTCGGAGTGGAGGACGGAGGGGTGAGGGTTCATGCAGGGCGGTGACCTGGGGGAAGGAGGCCGGGTCCCCACCCGGCGGCGCACGTACCTTCCCTCCCGCAGCCTGTTCCTCGCCTTCCTTCGAGACAGGGCTTTCCTGAGGTACGGGGTTACGCCGCTACGCCGCCGGCTCCGGTTGCAGCCGCTCCAGCACGGCCTCGGCGTCCTTGAGCGTCGGCACGTCCTGGACGATGGCGCGGAGCTTCCCGCCCTTCGAGTCCTTGAGCACGTAGCGCCGCCCGAGCCGGCCGAGCCGCGCCAGCAACGGCTCGAAGACGTGCTGGTAGAAGTACGGGTCGTCGGCCTGGTCGGGCACCTGGAGGAAGAGGCGCTGGTTCTTCCACGTCACGCGCGGGAGGCGGAGGGCCTGGGCGAGCGGCTTCATCTGCGCCATCAGCAGGAGCGTGTCCACGGCCTCCGGGACCGGCCCGAAGCGGTCGGCCAGTTCGGCGCGGAAGGCCTCGACCGCGTCCGCCTCGGTGAGGTCGGCGAGGCGGCGGTAGAGGTTCAGGCGCTCGACGGCGTTGGCGACGTAGTCGGCCGGGAGGAACACGTCCTCCTCCACGTCAATGGTCGGCTCCGGGGCGGGGGGGACGACCTGCCGGTCGGCGAAGACGTCGGCGAACTCCTCCATCCGCAGCTCCTGCACGGCCTCGTCGAGGATGCGGTGGTACGTCTCGAAGCCGACGTCCTCGATGAAGCCGGACTGCTCGGCGCCGAGGAGGTTGCCCGCGCCCCGGATGTCGAGGTCGCGCATGGCGATGTGGAAGCCGCTGCCGAGGTCGGCGAACTCCTCGACGGCCTGGAGCCGCTGGCGCGCCTCGCGCGTGAGCGTGTGGACGCTCGGGACGAGGAGGTAGCAGAACGCCTTCTGGTCGCTCCGGCCGACGCGCCCGCGCAGCTGGTGGAGGTCGGCCAGCCCGAAGCGCTCGGCGTGGTTGATCAGGATCGTGTTGGCGTTCGAGACGTCGAGCCCGCTCTCGACGATGTTGGTGCAGACGAGGACGTCGAAGCGGCGGTCCATGAACGCGTGCATCACGTCCTCCAGCTCCGCCGACCTCATCTGGCCGTGCGCCACGCGGATGCGGACGTCCGGCACGAGCGCGCGGATCGTGGCCGCCATCTCGTCGATGGTCTGGACGCGGTTGTGGATGAAGAACGCCTGCCCGCCCCGGTTGACCTCGTAGAGGAGCGCGTCGCGGATGAGGTCCTGGTTGAACGTGTGGATCTCGGTGACGACCGGCTGCCGGTTGGCCGGCGGCGTGTTCATGATCGAGAGGTCACGGGCGCCGAGGAGGGAGAACTGGAGGGTTCGGGGGATGGGCGTCGCCGTTAGGGTGAGGGTATCCACGTTCGGGCGGAGGGCGCGGAGCTTCTCTTTGGCCGAGACGCCGAACCGCTGCTCCTCGTCCACGATGAGGAGTCCCAGGTCCTTGAACTTCACGTCCTTGGAGAGAAGGCGCTGCGTGCCGATCACGACGTCGATCCGCCCGTCGGCCAGGGCGGCGACGACTTCCTTTTGGTCCGAAGCTGAGACAAAACGCGAAAGCTGCGCGATCCGTACAGGGTAGCGCCCCATCCGTTTCTGGAACGTCTCGGCGTGTTGCGCCGCGAGGATGGTGGTCGGCACGATGACGGCGACCTGCTTGCCGTCCTGCACGGCTTTGAACGCGGCGCGCACGGCGATCTCCGTCTTCCCGAACCCGACGTCGCCGCAGACGAGGCGGTCCATCGGAATCGGCTGCTCCATGTCCTCCTTGACGGCGGCCGTCGCGGTGATCTGGTCGGGCGTGTCCTCGTAGGGGAAGGCCGCTTCGAGCTCGCGCTGCCAGAGGGAGTCGGGCTTGAAGCGGTAGCCGGCCGACGCCTTCCGCTTGGCGTAGAGCTTGATGAGGTCGCGCGCGATGTCTTTGACGCGCTTCTTGGTCCGCGCCTTGAGCCGCTCCCAGGCGCCGGTGCCGAGCCGGGTCAGCTTCGGCTGGTGGCCCTCCTTGCCGGAGTACTTGTGCAGCTTGTGGAGCGCCGCCACGTTGACGAAGAGCTCGTCGCCGCCGGCGAAGAGGAGGCGGACGGCCTCCTGCCGCTGCTCGCGGACGGTGATCGTCTGGAGCCCGGCGAACTTGCCGATGCCGTGGTCCACGTGTACGACGAAGTCACCGGGGGTGAGGGCCTGGAGGTCGCGGAGGGTGAGGCCGCCTTTGGCGCGCTTCCGCTTGCGGGCCGTCGGGCGGTGGTAGCGGCCGAAGAGCTGGTGGTCGGTATAGACGGCCAGTTTCGCCGCCGGCACCTCGAAGCCCTCGTGGAGCGACTCGACGAGGAGCTCCGCCTCGGGCGCTTTGCCGAGGTCGCGGTCGCCGCCGAGGAGCTCGAAGAGACGGTCGGCCTGGGCGCGGCTGTCGCAGAGGACGACGGGGTCGAGCCCTTCTGCTCGGACCGCCGCCAGGTGCTCGCGGAACCGCTTGATGTCGCCGTTGAAGGCCGGGTGCGGCCGGGCAAGGAGCGCCAGCTCTTCCTCGCCCTCGCGGGCGAAGGTGCCGAGGAGGAGGCAGGGGCGCGCATCGAGCCGTGCCTGGAGCGCCGCGCCGTCGAGGTAGCGGTGCTCGGGGCGCGGCAATTCGCCCTCACGTTCCTGCCTCCGTAGCTCGTAGCGTGCCACCACATCGGCGTAGCGGGTGTCCGCCATTTCCACGAGGCGGGCGGCATCGAAGACGGCCGTGAGGGTATCGGCAGGGAGGAAGTCGAGGGCCGTCACGTGGCCGTCTTCGGTGTAGGCGGGGGCGTCGAGGTTGGGGACGAGGCGGGCCTGCTCCAGCTTCGTCACCGATCGCTGGCTGGCCGGGTCGAACTCGCGGATCGAGTCGATCTCGTCGCCGAAGAATTCGATGCGGACGGGGTAGCCGCCCGCGAAGGGGAACACGTCGAGGATGCCGCCGCGCAGCGCGATCTCGCCCGGGCTCTCGACGAACGCGACGGGTTCGAAGCCCTGCCCCACGAGCCGATCCATCAGCGCCTCCGGCGCCACCGCCTCGCCGACACGGACGGTCCGCGTCTCGTTGCGCACCGTCTCGGGCGGCGGCACGCGTTCGAAGATCGCCTCCACGCTCGTCACCAGAATCCCGGTGAAGCCCTCGCGGAGCCGCGCGAGGGCGTCGGCGCGGGCGACGAGGGGGGCGGACTCGGCGAGCTGCTCGGGGTCGTAGGGGACGTGGCCGGTGGGGGGGAAGAAGAGGACGCGGTCGTCCGAGCCGAGCACCTGTTCGAGGTCGCTCCGCAGGTAGTCGGCCGACTCGCTCTCGGCGAGGAGGGCCACGAGTGGGCCGCGCCGTTCGAGCAGGTCGGCGAGTACGAAGGCGGGCAGGGAACCGACCGTGCCTTTCAGGCGGAGCGACCGGCCGGGTTCGAGGGCGGCGGCTTCGTCGCGGACGCGGGCGGAGAAGGGGAGGGCGGCGAGGCGTCGGCGGAGGTCGGTGAGCGTCACGGGCAGGCACGGAAAAAGGGGGCGCAGCCGTCGCCACGCCCCTTCTGAGTCAGTCAGCGCTCCGGGTGAACGACCCCGGCGGTACGGGGGTTCGTCGCCGTTATGGAGTCTCGTTGAGGACCACCACGGGGGGATCCGTTCCAACGGAGGGATCCGTTCGAACGGAGGGATCCGTTCGCTCCGTTGGCTCCGGCATGGGCGCGCCCTCGCCGGGGCTGGAGGGGTAGGTCTCCCCGTCGAAGCGGAGGCGGCGCGGTTGCCCGTCGGCGTCGGGTACGACGAGGTCGTGCCAGCCCTCCGTCGTCGTCTCGGCGACGGTCACGCCGTCGTGGATCTGGCTGATCTCGGCGGCGATGCGGTAGGCGCCCAGCTCGTCCGCGTCGTTGCCGGAGACGGCCTCGAAGACGAGGAGCGTGCAGCCGCCGGAGCCGCACCAGTCGGGCCCGACGACCGTCACGAGCGCGTCCTGCACGGCGTCGTCGTTGAGGTCGGCCCAGCGCACCTGCCACTCGGTCGCGTCCATGTCCGTCGTGAACGGCGCGATGTAGCGGACGACGGCCTGTCGGAGGGACTCCGGCACGTGCGTCGTATCGGCGGACGGCGGCGCGGCCAGTAGGAGGAGGGAAGCGAAGAGGGTCACCATGGGGAGGGGAAGGGTTTGAACGGCCCCTCTCCAGAGAGCGTGCCGACGCCCCGGGGCCTGCCGATCTAGCAGAGCGTCTTAGGGATTCCCCTGGCCGCCCCCTCAGGCTGACGGCGCTTCCGCGATCGCGAGGCGGACGAACCCGCCGGCCCGCTGGATCCGCGCCCGCGCCGCCTCGGCGTCCACGTCGGCCAGCAGCATGACGAGGGCGGTTTTGACGTGGCCGCCTGCGGCGTCGAGCGTGCGGCTCGCCGTCTCGTAGTCCACCCCCGTCGCCGTCATCACGATGCGCTTGGATCGCTCGACGAGCTTCTTGTTTGTCATCTGTAGGTCTACCATCATGTTTTCGTAGACCTTGCCCATCCGGATCATCGTCGCCGTCGAGAGCATGTTGAGGACCAGTTTGGTGGCCGTCCCGCTCTTCATGCGCGTGGAACCCATGATCACTTCGGGGCCCACGTCGGGGCAGATCGCTACGTCCACGACGGCGGCGAGGTCGGACGCCTCGAAGGCGGCGCGGGGGTTGCAGGTGACGAAGAGCGTCGTTGCGCCGAGCGCCTTCGCGCGCGTCACCGCGCCCGCGACGTAGGGCGTCCGGCGGCTGGCGGCGATGCCGCACACGACGTCGCGCTCGGTCACGCCCGCCTCGGCGATGGCGGCCTCGCCGTTAGCCTCGTGGTCCTCGGCTCCTTCCTGGGCCTTGAACATCGCCGCCGGGCCGCCGGCGATCAGCCCCTGCACCAGCTCGGGCGGCGTGCCGAAGGTGGGCGGGCACTCGGCCGCGTCGAGCACGCCCAGCCGGCCGCTCGTCCCGGCGCCTGCGTAGAACAGCCGCCCGCCGCTCCGGAAGGCGCGTTCGACGAGCTCGACCGCCCGGGCGACGTAGGGCAGCTCGGGGGTGACCGCCTCCACCGCACGCCGGTCCTCCTCGTGGATGATCTGCAGGACCTCGTCCAGCGGCGCCGTGTCGATGTGCCTCGACCGGGGGTTGCGCTTCTCGGTGGTGAGGGTCTTGAGTTGCTCGAAGAGGGCCGGGTCGGACATGGGGCAGGGGAGGCGTGGACGGCCTCTACGCCCCAACGCTCGCCGGGGCTCCGCCTCGACGACGGAGGACGTAGCGGGGCAGCGTGGCGCCGGCGGCGACGAGGGCGAGCCCGAGGAGGAGCCAGGTGAGCGGGGAAAATCCCGAGCGGCGGAGCGGAATGGGGGCGGTGTTGCCGTAGAGGACGGGCGCGCCCCAGAAGAACGGGCTGGCCTGCCCGGCCCGATGATGATCGAGGAAGTAGAGCTGCGCTTCCTGGAGGGCGCGGTCCTTCGGCAGCCCCCAGCGGAGGTTGCGGTAAAAGCGGTCCATGAGGGCCACGGTCGCCTCGTCGTCCACCTGCCAGAGCGTGGCGAGCGTCGCCTCCGCGCCGGCGGCCCGGAAGGCGTACTGCAGCCCGATCATGCCTTCGCCGCCGCGCCGCGTGCCCCGGGCCGTGCTGCATCCGCTGAGCGTGACGAGATCCGCGTCGATGGATTCGTCCTGCAATTCGTAGAGATACAATATGCCGTCGTCGTGGTCCGGGGTATTCCAGAGGACGATGCGGTTGTAGAGCGGGAGGTCGGGTTCGAGGAGCGCGTGGCCGGCGAGGTGGAGGATGCGGGTCTCGCCGAGGTTCGCCATGAGGAAGGACTCGGTGGCGTCCTCGTCCAGCGCGAAGCGGCCGTGGCGGAGGCGGCGCCGAAGGCGGCGGACTTCGTCCCGCACGTTCGGCAGGTCCGTCAGCGCGTCGGCGCCGGTGCCGGACGTGGCGCCGGTGCCGGCATAGCGGCTGCGGCCGAGGGCGACGATGTCGTACGGGGGGACGCCTTCCGCCTCGGGGGCGACGAGGAGGGAGGCAGACAGCTCCGTGGAGACGGCGAAGCGGCGGAGGAGGTACGGCGCGTCGGCGTAGCCGTAGGGGGCGTGATCGGCTTCGAGCAGGAGCCCGAAGGGCAGCTGGGCGAGGGGGCCTTCGGGGAGGACGACGAGGGACGGGCTGCCTTCGAGGAGTGGCGCGACCGGCTCGACGAGCAAGCGGTAGAGCCGGCGGAGCGGGGCGAGCGAGACGCGCGGCCGGGCCTCGTCCCACAGCGGCGCGAGCCGCTCCATCTCGGCCTGGATTTCCTCAACCGTAGCCGCCAGTGGGACGGCTACGAGCGTATCGGGCCGGACGACGAACGCGGTGGGGAGGTCGTCGTCGAGGAAGTAGGTGAGGAGCACCTGCCCGCGCCGATGGAGGGCCCGTTGAACGTCGGCCAGCGTGAGGCTGTCTTCGGATGCCTCCGCAATGCCGGAGAGGGCGTCGGCCTGCCGCTGGAGCGCGATCTCCTCATGCTTGAGCCGCGTCTCTTCGACCAGCGACAGCGTGGAGTCGGCGAGAGAACGGCGGACGTCGGCGAGGGCGTGGGTGAGGCTGTCCAGGCGCTCGGTGGCGTCCGCGTCGAGAATGGTGCGGAGGTGGGTGGCGGTGCGGAGGTCGCGGAGGTAGCGGGCGCGCGTGGCGTCGAGGACGAGAAAGGCCTCGGCCGCCCGGCCCTGGCGGAGCAGCACGCGGGTGAGGTGGAGGTACGGCTTCTGGTTCCTTTCCCACACGCTCAGGCTCCAGGTGTGCGTGCCGTAGCTGCGGCGGATGGCGTCCACCTCGGCCACGGCGCGGCGGAGGTAATCCTCAGCGGCGCGGAAGTCACCGTCCGAAAGCAGGGCGACCTCTTCGGCGAGGTCGCCCAAGGCGTCGAGCGCCCACCACACTCCTTCGTTGCGTTCGGTGGCCCACCCGAGCGCCTCCTCGTAGAACTGCCGGGCAGCCTCGTAGCGGCCCAGGAGACGTTGCGTGTAGCCCTCCTTGAGTCCCACCTCGATTAGGAGGTGGGGGCTGGCCCCCTCGAACCACGGCCGGAGGCGCCGCACCTCGGCGAGCGGCCCGAGCGCCTTCTCTGGATCCTCTCGGGCCCAGTGGATCTCCACGAGGGTCAGGAGCGCGTGCGTTCGGTGGAAGGCGCGGGCAGGGGTGGCCGGGATCAACTCGAGGGCGCTCTGGACGAGGGGCTCTGCGGCGTCCGCCGCTTCCGCCATAGAGCGTTCCCCTTGCTCCCCCGCGTCCAGAATCGCGATGGCCCGGCGGAGGCGGACGAGCCCGAGCGCCCCGCCGTGTACTGCCGGCTCCTCCTCGTAGAGGCGCACCAGCCGGGCTTCGGCCTCGGCGAAGTAGTGGCGGGCCGTCTCCCGGTCGTTCACCAGGCGATACTGCTCCCCGACCTCGCTGAGCGTCGAGGCGGCCGTCGCCGGAGGGAGGCGGTCGGCGAGGGCAGCGGCGTGGGCGTACTCGGCCAGCATGTCCGCCGTCCGCCCCAGCCGGTTGTATATGTAGCCACGTCGCCAGTGCATTCGCGCCAGGAGGTCGGGTGCCGCCACGTCGCCGTAGTCGGCGAAGAACCGCTCGAACACGGCTATCGCGTCCGCATAGCGTGTTTGTCTCGAGAGGAGGGCGGTTTCGTAGTCGAAGAGTAGCGCGTGGGCGGGGGTACGGGCCTCGCCGAAGCAGCGGTGCGCCCGGGCGACGAGCGGGTGGATGGCCTCCCAGCCTCCGTTCCTGCGGTTCTCGCGGTCGTTGAACGCGCGGTGTATCTCGTCGATGTGGGCCTGGCAGTCCGGCTCCTCGGGGCGGGAGGGGTCCGCGGCCGTCAATGCGAGGACGACCACGCCGACGAAGGCAAATCGCACGGATGACTTGTACCCAACAACTCGGTGTCCTATCATGCCGCCGCCTGTTTCGATCCAGTTTCCTTATTCGCGCTATGAACGATATCCTGACGACTTCCGCTGTTCATCATCGGCCCCTCGTTGCTCGGCTGACGGTCCTCTCCACCGAGGTCCCGGACGACGAGGAGGCATCCAAAGACGATCCGCCTCCAGGCGATGGGGGCACGGGTGGCGATCCTAGCCCCGGTGGTGGGGGTGGTGGCTGATTCGAAGGTGGCGGTACGCGGTGCGATCTGGAGGCCTCGGTTGCCGGATCGCTTTCCTTTTGGGCTGAACTTACGGCACCCGCTCCGGTTGAACGCCGTCGGTTTCTGCCCCCGGTATGCGTCTTCGCCGTCTCCGCCTGCTCTCGTTCCGCGCCCACGCCTCGACCGAGGTGGAGCCGGCCCCGAAGGTCAACCTCTTCTTCGGTCCCAACGGGTCGGGGAAGACGAACCTGCTGGAAGCGACGCACTACCTCTGCCTGTCGAAGAGCTTCCTCACCACGACGGACGCCCACGCCGTGCGGCGCGGGGCGCCTTTTCTGGAGGTGGAGGGGGCCTTCGAGGGGGAGCATCGGGCGGCGCTCACCGCCAAGCTGGTGTACGTCCCGGAGGAGGGGAAGCGGCTCTTCCTGAACGGATCGCCGCTGGAGCGCCTGGCCGAGGTGGTCGGCCAGTTTCCCGTCGTGGTCCTCTCGCCGGCGGACTACGCCCTGACGGCGGGCGGCCCGGACGAACGGCGGCGCTTCCTCGACGCCACGTTGAGCCAGGCCCACCCGGTCTACCTCGACGACCTGATCAAGTATCGCCGCGCGCTCAAGCAGCGGAACGCGCTGCTCCAGCAGGTCCGGCGAGGGGGGCGCCTCGCACCGGGCACCCTGGCCGCCTGGGACGAAGAGCTGGTCGTTCTCGGCGCCCGCCTGATCGAACGGCGACGCCACTTCTTGGACCGGTTTGCCGGTTTTCTCGCGGAGGCCTACCGGCTCCTCGAAGCGGTGGGGGAGGAGCCGACGCTGGAATACCAGACGGTGGCGCCGCTGGAAAGCGCTTCGGACGCGGAAGGCGTTGCCGCGTTGTTCCGAGCGCGCTTGCAGCGGGTCGCCCGGCGCGAAGCCGAGCGAGGCCGCACCCTCCTCGGTCCCCACCTCGACGAAGTGGTGATCCGCCTGGGCGGCTTCGAGGTGCGCCCGTTCGCCTCGCAAGGGCAGCACCGCACGGTGGGGCTGGCCTTGCGGCTGGCCACGTTCCTCTACCTCCGCGACCGCCTCGACGAGACGCCGCTCCTCCTCCTCGATGACGTGTTCGGAACGCTGGACCCGCAGCGCGCTGAGGTGGTGCTGGCGCTGCTCCAGAGCGACGCGGTGGGCCAGAGTCTGATTACGGCCGCTCGCCCGGAACCGTTTGAGGCGGTCGTTCGGTTCGATGAGGGCCTGCACGCAGCGTTCGCCGTGGCCGGCGGCGAGGCCACGCGGGTGGACACCCTCCAACCTTCCTAGACGCCGCCCTAGAGGCCGCCGGCCCCTTTACCGCCTTCCTCTTCTCCCCCCTGCCCATTTCCTGCGATGTGCCCTCGCTTCCGTCTCCGTTCGGCTATTTGCGTAGTGCTGCTCTCCTCCCTCTGGCTCGGAGGGTGTGGAACCACGACCAACCTCGTGACGGGGGAGACGCAGCGGGGCGCGTACACGTGGCAGGAGGAGGTCCGGCTCGGTGCCGAGGCCGACCAGCAGGTGATCGCCCAGTTCGGCCTCTACGACGATCCTCAGCTCGCCGCGTACGTGGATCGGCTGGGGCAGGCCGTCCTCCAGACGAGCGCCTACGGGCAGGCCGAAACGCCGGCCGAAATCCGTGCCACGCCGTTCCACTTCCGCGTGCTCGATTCCCCCGTCGTCAACGCGTTCGCGCTGCCCGGGGGCTACATCTACGTCACGCGCGGTCTCCTGGCCCACCTCGACAGCGAGGCGCAGCTGGCCGTCGTGCTGGGGCACGAGATCGGCCACGTCCTGGCGCGCCACGCGTCCCGCCGCGCAGCCAGCGCGCAACTGGGGCAACTTGGCCTGCTCGGCGCCGCCGTCCTCGGCGGCATTCTGGGCGGAGGGAACGTGGCGCAGGGCATTCTGGACTATGGGGGCGTTGGCGTTCAGCTTCTCTTCCTCAGCCACAGCCGTGAGGACGAGCGCGAGGCGGACCGGGCGGGTGTGGCCTACGCGGAGTTCGCCGGCTACGATGCGGCGGAGGCGGCCGCCTTCTTCGACTCGCTCGAACGCCTCGGCACCCGTCAGGGCGGTGGCCTTCCGTCCTTTCTTTCCACGCATCCCGACCCGGCGGAGCGGAAGCAGACGATTCCCCAACTGGCCGCCCAGTACGACTCGGGCACCGAGGTCAACGCCCGGGGCTTTCTAGCGGAGATCGACGGCATCGTGCTCGGTGACGATCCGCGCCAGGGTTTCGAGGAGGGCGGCCGTTTCTACCACCCCGAGCTCCGTTTCCAGTTCGACGTTCCCACCGGCTGGGCGGTGCTCAATACGCCCTCGGCGGTTCAGGTCAGCGAGCCCAACGGCCGGGCTACTCTTCAGTTCACGTTTGCGCAGGAGGCCTCGGCCCAGGCGGCCGGGCGCGCCTTCGCTTCGCAGCAGGGGGTGCAGGTCAGCCGGCAGGGGGCGGTCTCCGTGAACGGCAATGCGGCCTATCGCGTCGAGGGCACGGCGAATACGGAGCAGGGTGCCCTCGGCTTCCTCGCCTACTTCATCGAGTACGGCGGAAACGTGTACCGCTTCCTCGGCCTCGCGCCCGCCTCCTCGTTTCGCACGTACGCGAATGCGCTGGAGGCCTCGCAGCGGAGCTTCGCCCGCCTCACCGATTCGCGCTACCTGAACCGCGAGCCCGTGCGCCTCGACGTAGTGAGTGCGGACCGCACGGCGGCCTTCTCGTCCTTCCTGAGGGGCCGGTCCGTCCCCCCGGGCTTCACCGAGGAGGAGCTGGCCATCCTCAACCAGCTGGGGCTCACGAGCACGGTCCCGGCGGGCAGCTTCCTGAAGCTGCCTCGCTGAGCGACGTTTCACGTGGAACCCGCTGGTTGCACCGGGTGAGCACCTGCTTACGCACCGGGTTCGGAGGGAGGGATGACCACCGCTTCGCCGCCGACGGCCATCTTGCCGCCCACGTAGACGTAGAGCCGGATCTTGACGTGGCGAAAGCGCTCCAGCTTCTCGGCCACCTTGACCTCGATGGTCACCTCCTCGCCCACCGGAACCGGGCGCAGGAATTTGGCCGACAAAGAGACGGCCACGGAGCCATGCCCGGGGAAATCGCGCCCCAGGACTTTCGAGGCGAGGCCCAGCAGGTAGACCCCGTGCACGACGGGCCGGCCAAAGTCGGTCGTTGCGGCGTACGCGGCGTCGAGGTGGAGCGGGTTGTCGTCGCCCGTCACGTCGGCGAAGCCTTGGACGTCCTCGGCCGTAATGGTGCGCGACCAGGAGAAGCCGTCGCCGACCTGAAGCGAATCGTACGTATGAGCCATTGGAACCGGTAGCGAGGTCAGGGGGCAGAAGGTAACTCGTAGGGGAGGAAGCGGGCTTGCTCGTCCGGGGTCGGCAGCCGGCAGGTTTCCTCCCTGCCGAACCAGCGGTACCGGTTACGCGCGATGAACGCGTAGAGCGCGTCGCGAAGCGGTCGGGGGACCACGACGAACCCGTAGAGCAGGCGCCAGGGTAGAGAGAGGCGCCGGGCGATACGCAGCGCGGCCGTGGAGCGCGTGTGGTAGCCGTCCGCATCGATGAGTACGACCGAGTCGGCGGGGTCCGCCTCGGCGTGGTGCCGGGCCACCCAGGCCTGCCCCACGTCGGACTGCAGGGGGGCGAAGCAGAACACGCCCTCCGGGTCGCGGTCGATGATGAACCGGACCGAGGCGTTGCAGAGGTTGCACACGCCGTCGAAAAGCACGAGCGGGAGGCGGTCGGTAGCAGGCAGGACGCCTGCCACTCGAAGTGGGGTTGCCACGAGAAAGAGGGGAGAAGCCGGTACATACGCAGCCTGCCGCTCCCGATCGTCCGGGATTGGAAGGCGGGGCGCGAGGTTTCACGTGAAACGAGCGTCCCGGCAAGCTGCGAGGCGGAATCTAGCTCGGCAGCGGCAGCGTAGCAGGCCCCTTTCCATCCGTCCGGAGCGTGGTGCGCGGCCTTCCCCGACTCCTCAAGCACGCAGTCCACCTCGTCGGCACGCATCCGCTCTGGGTGGTGCTGGCTGCGAGTTTGCTGAGCGTCTTCGGCGGCTTCCAGGCGCGAACGCTGACGGTCGACACCGACCTCGCGAATCTGCTGCCTGAGCGGTTCCCCAGCGTCGTTGCCATCAACCGGCTTCGGGAAGCCGTCGGCGCCGAGAGCACGGTGGACGTGGCCATCGCAAGCCCGTCGTTCGAGGCCAACCGGCGGTTCGCCGAGGCGCTGCTGCCGGCCGCCATGGCCCTTCGCGCCGGCGAGGACGGCGAGCCGTACTTCACCCGCGTCGACTACACGCGCGATCTCCGCTTCCTGAAGGAGAACGCCCTCTACTTCGCTACACCCGACGAACTGGATGCTCTGGGCGCGTACCTCGACGCGCAGGGCCGCCGGATTCGGCGCATCGCGGAGGGGGATGACATCGAGGCGACGGACGAGTCTCCGGGCGTGGAAGGGCTGTTCGAGGCGCTCGGACTGAGCGAGTACCCGATCAGCGAGGACTCGACCGTGCTGGCTCTGCGGTTCTACCCCGCCGGCTCCCAGACGAACGTCGGGTACATCGACGCCCTCTACCGCGACCTCGACAGCCTCATCGCCCGCCTGGGCCCGCAGCGGTATCACCCCGCGATGGAGGTGACGTCGGCCGGCCGGCTGCTCCGGCAAAGCGTCGAGGTTCACG
This sequence comes from uncultured Rhodothermales bacterium, assembly GCA_964580105.1. Taxonomy (GTDB): domain Bacteria; phylum Bacteroidota; class Rhodothermia; order Rhodothermales; family Rubricoccaceae; genus CAZOJJ01. The sequence goes on from CAZOJJ010000034.1 coordinate 17,587, forward strand.
CCATCACGGACGACGTATTGAGCTCGTTCGGGGCAGGGGTGGGGACCGTGCTCCTGCTCGTCGTCCTCTACTTCCTCTACAAGTCGCTCCGGGCCCGGCGCGGGCGGGGCCACGTGCTCAAACGGGCCCTGGCGGACGTGCTGCGCATGCCCGCGATGGCCGCCGTGCTCGGCGTCCCGCTCCTGATGAGCCTGACGTGGACGGGGGGCGTGGCCGCCGTCGCCTTCGGCTCGCTCAACCTGATGACCTCGACGCTCGGGCTCGTGCTCTTCGGGCTCGGCATCGACTACGGGATCCACTTCTACGCACGCTACACCGAGGAGCGGGGGGCGGGGCGAGACGTGGAGGCCGCCATCGAGGCGACGTTGACGAGCACCGGGCCGGCCATCGTCGTCTCCGCCCTGACGACGGCCGCCTCGCTGTTCGTGCTGACGCTCGCCGACTTCCGGGGGTTCAGCGAGTTCGGCTGGATCGGGGGCATCGGGATCCTCTTTGCAATGGTGACCATGCTGCTCGTCCTGCCCGCTCTGCTCAACCTGGCCGAGCGGTGGAAGGCGCTGGACTTTGGCTCCGCCGCCCTGCCTTCGGAGCCGGCTCCGACCTCGTCAGGACGGGTGGAGCGGGGGGGGCTCGTGGTTACGGGAGTCAGTGTGGTGCTGTGCATCGCCTCGCTCGTTCTGCTGCCGCAGATCTGGTTCGAGTACGACTTCGGCGAGCTCGACCCCACGTATCCGGAGTATGAGGCCCGCGCCGCCGAAGTCCGGCCCGTGTACGACACCGAAGGGCGCCTGCGCAATCCGGCGTACCTCCTCCTGGAGAATCCGTCCGACGTGCGTCCCGTGCTCTCCGCGCTGCGGCAGGCCGAGCGGCGGGACAGCCTCATCCTGACCGTGCTCAGCCTGCAGGAGCGGTTCCCCACCGACTCCGTGGCCGTGCGCCGGAAGCTGGACCGACTCGCTGCGCTGCGCGAGAAGCTGGACGACCCGTTCCTCCAGCTCGATACCACCGGAGCCGTGGCGGCGCTCCGCGAGGCCCTGTCCATCACCGAGCCCATCCCCCTCGACAGCGTGCCCGACTTCCTGACTCGCCCGTTCACGACCAAAGAGGGCGAGGTCGGCAACTTCGTGCTCGTGTACCCCTCGGCCAGCCTCTCCGACGGACGCCTGTCGATGCGGTTCGCCGACCTGGTCGGCCAGGTCGAGGGTGCGGAAGGGGAGATCCACTACGCCGCTTCGACGTCCATCGTCGCGGCGGACATGCTGCGCCTGATGCTCAACGAGGCTCCCCGGATGGTGGGTGTGACGACGATCCTGATCGTCGCATTTCTCCTGCTCTCGTTCCGTTCGGTGCGGTGGACCGTTCTGGCGCTGTTGCCGCTCGGGGTGGGGCTGATGTGGATGCTGCTGGCGATGGAGGTGGCGAACGTGCCCTTCACGTTCTACAACCTCGTCGTGCTTCCCGCCATCCTCGGCATCGGCAACGACGCGGGCGTCCACCTCGTCCACCGCTATCGCCACGAAGGCGTCGGCTCCATGCCCGCCGTGCTCCGCTCGACGGGGGAACACCTGGGGATGGGGGCTCTGACGACACTGGTCGGCTTCGCCGGGCTCCTGCTCTCGTTCCACCCGGGGCTGCGGTCCATCGGCGTGCTCGCCGTCCTCGGCATCACGGCGACGATGCTCGCCTCGCTGGTCTTCCTCCCGGCCCTCATCCGGGTGCTCGAACGGCTCGGGCTCCTCCACACCGAGGCGGGGGAGGCTGCACCGTGATTTCGCGCCGTCGTGCGCGGCGATGCCGGTAGCTTCCGTGCATGAGCGAGCCCCCCGTGGACTTCGTCGGAACCCTCGGCCGCTGGCGTGACCAGACGACCGCTCGTCTCCAGCACGGTAGCCGGGGGCCGGTCGTGCGTGTCGTGCGCCTGCTCGTGCTGGCCGGCATCGTGGGGCTCGTCTTGTACCAGCTCAGCCGGGTCGGTTGGGGCGCGGTCTGGGCGGCGCTGCCGGGCCATCCGGCGTTCTACGCGCTGCTCCTCGGGGTCTACGTGGCGCTGCCGGTCACGGAAGTCGCGATCTACCGGCCGCTCTGGCGGCTGCCTGGCCTCGACGTGTTCTTCGCCTGCGCCCGCAAGCGCGTCCTGAACGAAGAGGTGCTCGGTTACACCGGCGAGGTGTCGTTGTACCTGTGGGCAGCGAGGCGCGGCATCGAACCGGGGGCGGCGTTCCGGACGGTTCGGGACGTCAACATCATCTCGTCGGCGGTGTCGTTCGGCGTCGCCGGGGCGCTGGTGGGGATCATGGTGGCGGTGGGCGAGCTGGACCTGCAGGCGTGGATCGGTGAGCAGGCCGTCTACCTCGGCGCCGCGCTCGTCGTCGCGGCCGGGCTGGTCGCGCTAGGTGTACGCTTCCGGCACTACGTGTTTGCCCTGCCGGTCCGCGAGGCAGCCCGGGTCGGCGCCCTTCACTTCGCCCGTCACGTCGTGACCACGGCCATGCTCGTGGCGATGTGGCACCTGGTGCAGCCGGAGGTCGGGCTGGGCGTGTGGCTCACGTTCGCGGCCGTGCTCGTGGTGATCGAGCGGCTGCCGTTCCTGCCGAGCAAGGACCTGGTCTTCCTCAGCGCGAGCGTGGAGCTCTCGAAGGCGCTCACCGTCGCCGCCGCCGCCATGGCCGGGATGCTCCTCGTGCAGAGCGGCGTGTTCAAGTTGCTCCACGTGATCGTTTTCCTTGCTTCGGCGCTGATCCTCCGGGAGCGGCCGGAAGCGAGGCCGGGCCACACGAACGCTCCGAGCAAAGATGCCGCGCCGGCCAGGCCCGAAATCGGGCCGTAGGAGCTCAGGCAGGCTCCTGGGGCGAGCACAGGCAGCAACACTACTCGAGCGGGACTCCCTCCTTGCGCAGGCTAGTCCGCCGAGGCAGAGGCCGCAGCAGTGCGCATCGTCGCCTCATAGTGTTGAAGAATGGCACCAAATGACCTGTCGAGTCCGTAGTGGGATTCGACGTATGCTCGGGCGGCCGCAGAGAGACGCGCCCGTTCCTGCCACGCACGAAGGACATTCATCGCCATCGCCCGTGCATCGTCGACGGGGCCGAGATAGCCTAGGCCGGGAAGGATACGCCCCGTGAGGCCGCCCGCCTCGACGCCGACGGTCGGGAGCCCGCATGCCTGCGCTTCGACGACCGAGAACGCTGCGACTTCATGGGGGCCGGCCGTCACGTAGACGTCGGCGCTGGCGAGGAGGCGAGCGACGGCCGGCTTGCCCTGCTGATAGGGGAGGAGCACGAGGCGGTCATTCCCTGCCGCACGGGCTTCGATCTCACCGCGCAGGGGCCCGTTGCCGGCCATCACGAGATAGGCGGGTAGCGAGGCCGGAAGGGCTTCGAGGGCGTCGACAAGGGTGTGGACGTGCTTTTCGGTGTCGAAACGCCCGGCATACACCAGCATAGGTGCCTCGGGCGGAATGCCGAGGGCGGCGCGCAGCGCGGGATCCGACTTGCTGGGGTGGAACGTATCGAGGTCTATGAACTGCGGGACGAGGTGGGGCTCGTCCACGTCTAGCGAGCGCAACTGGGCCTGATGCTGGTCAGAGAATGTGAGCACGACATCGCTCCGGAGCAAGATGGAGCGGACGTACCGCTCGGCCACCGCCTGCACCCGATCACTCAGCCAGCCCCCCAGCACTTTCTGCGCGTAGTACTTTGCATAGGACCGGGCGAAGTCGGTGTGGTAGTGGATGGCCACCACCACCGACTTCCCAGCGGCTCGCCGTTCGTCGCGGTACGCGAAGGCCGCCTGCGGCTCCGGCGGCATGTAGTACGTGTTGAGCTCGATAAGGTCCGGCTTCGCCTCACGCAGCACGGCGGCCAGCTTCGAGCGCCGCAGGAAGAAGCGGTAGGGCGCCGCGCCGGGGATGACCGGGCTCTTGATCCGGTACGTGACCCAGCGCTCGCCCCGCTCCACCTCGTCGGTCTCACCGGGGATGATGAGGACGTGGGTGTCCTCCGTATGCGCGAGGACGTACTGGCGCTTCGCGTCGATGTAGGTGCGGATGCCCCCGCTGGTGGGGGTGTACGCGTGCGTGAGGTCGCAGACGATCACGAAAAAACCAGAAGGCTGCCCGCTACCAGGCCACGGCCGGGCGCGCGGCCGGACGTGCGCCCGGATCGGACAGGACGGGCTCCGGCACGGGGGGGGCGCCGAGCACGTCGGCGTAATCGGCCCGGAGGCGATTCATGATGGCTGTCCAGTCGTAGGCGAGGGCGGCTCGCCGCGCCGCCGCACCCATCCGGGCACGCTGGCCCCCGCTGCGGACGAGGCTCGCGGTCGCGTCGAAGAACGCCGCGATCTCGCCCGGCGGGCAGAGGAAGCCCGTCACGCCGTCCTCCACGAGGCTGCGACTGCCGGGGGCGTCGGCGCAGACGGTGGGGATGCCGGAGGCCATCGCCTCCAGCGTGACGTTACCGAAGGTCTCCGTCTCACTCGGGAAGAGGAACACGTCCGACGACGCGTACGCCACGGCGAGGTCGTCGCCCGCGAGGTGGCCGGTGAAGTGGGTCCGGGTCAGGCGGGCCTCGAGCTCCTCGCGCACCGGCCCGTCGCCGACGACGAGGCTGTGGTGGGGGATGCCCGCCCGTTCGAGCCGCTCGACGACCTCGGCGAAGACGTCGAGCCCCTTCTCCCAGACGAGCCGGCCGACGAACGAGACGACGGGCACGCCGGTCTGGAAGCCGAGCGCCTCGCGCCAGCTCGCCGAGCGGCGGGCCGGGCTGAACCGGTCGCTCTCGATGCCGCGCGTCCAGAGCCGGATCGGGGCCACGATGCCGTGCTCCCGCAGCACGTCGCCGACCGACTCGGAGGGGACGAAGACGCGCTCACACTGGTTGTAGAACCAGCGCGCCGCCTTCCAGAGCGCGCCCTCCAGGAAGCCGAGGCGGTAGAACTTGAGGTACGACGCGAAGTGCGTGTGGTAGGAGGCCACGGCGGGGATGCCATGCGCCTTCGCCCAGCGGAGCGCCTGGATCCCGAGGTAGTCCGGCGTAGCGATGTGGATGAGATCCGGGGCGAACGCGTCGAGCCGTTCCCGCACGTTCCGGGGAAAGCGCACCGTGAGGCGGTACTCCGAGCGGCCGGGGGCAGGGAGGGAAGGGATCGGCACGAAGGTGCCCGCGTGCTCCATCGGCGGGTCGGCGACGGTGGGGCCGAAGACCAGAACCTCGTCGCCCCGCGCCTCGAGGTGGCGGACGAGCCGGTTCAGCGTCAGCGAAACGCCGTCCGGGATGTGGTTGTAGTTGCCCGTGAAGAGCGCGAGACGCCGGGGCCGCGCCGGCGCGCCGCCGTAGCCGTCGCCGCGGGCGATGTAGGCGGCGCCGTCCCCCTGCACAGGGACCGGACGGGCGGAGGTCCGCGGAGCGGCAGGCATGGAGGTATCAGCTGGCGGCAGGGGAGAGGGTGCCGCACGGCGGCACAATGGCGCTCAAAACGGCGGGCCGGGCGGCAGGTTCTGGCTTGATGGATTGTTTATCGGCCCTCCGCAAAGCGGGGCGGCGCTATTCATCCGTTTCTAATTCGTTCCACCGAGTGAGGCCCCGGCCAGCACCTCGCGCAGGAAACGGCCGGTGTGGCTCTCGGGCACGGCCGCTACGTCCTCGGGCGTCCCCTCGGCCACGACGAAGCCGCCGCGCCGCCCGCCCTCGGGCCCGAGGTCGATCACCCAGTCGGCCGCCTTGATGACGTCGAGGTTGTGCTCGACCAGAATGACGGAGTGGCCCGCCTCGACGAGCGCGTGGAAGGCGTCGAGGAGCTTGCGGATGTCGTCGAAGTGGAGGCCCGTCGTGGGCTCGTCGAAGAGGTAGAGCGTGTGGCCGGTGCTCTGCTTGCCGAGGATGGCGGCGAGCTTGACGCGCTGGGCCTCGCCGCCCGAGAGCGTGTTGGCGGGCTGGCCGAGCGTGAGGTATCCCAGGCCGACGTCCCGGAGCACCTGCAGCTTGTTCGTGATCCGCGTCTGGCCCTCGAAGAAGTCCACCGCCTCGTCGATGGTCAGGTCGAGGATCTCGGCGACGTGCTTGCCCTTCCAGCGGATCTCCAGCACGTCCTGCTTGAATCGCGCCCCGCGGCACGCCTCGCATTCGAGGTAGAGGTCGGCGAGGAACTGCATCTCGACCTGCACGACCCCCTCGCCCTGGCAGACCTCGCACCGCCCGCCCGGCACGTTGAAGGAGAACGTGCCGGGGGCGTAGCCGCGCACCTTCGCCTGGTGCGTGCTCGCCAGCAGGTCGCGCACGGCGTCGAACGCCTTGACGTAGGTGACGGGGTTCGAGCGCGGGCTCTTCCCGATGGGCGACTGGTCCACCATCTCGACCGCCTCGATCAACTCGGCGCCGCGGACGGCGTCGTGCGCCCCCACCTTTCCGTCGTACTCGCCGCCCTTGAGCCGCTTCAGCGCCGCGTAGAGCGTGTCGTGGACGAGGGTGGACTTCCCGCTGCCGGAGACGCCGGTCACGACCGTGATCCGGTCGAGCGGGAAGCGCACGTCGATCCGTTTGAGGTTGTGCTCGCGGGCGTGGCGCACCTCGATCACCCGTGCGGGGTCGAGCGGGCGGCGCCGCGCGGGTACGGGGATGGCCTTGCGGCCGGAGAGGTACGCGCCCGTCAGCGAAGCCTCGTCGCGGAGCACCTCGTCGTAGGTGCCCTGGAAGACGACCTCGCCGCCGTGGACGCCCGAGCCGGGGCCGACGTCGATGATCTGATCGGCCCGGCGCATCATCTGCTCGTCGTGCTCGACCACCAGCACGGTGTTGCCGATGTCGCGCAGCCCTTCGAGGATGGTGATGAGCCGGTCGTTGTCGCGCGGGTGCAGCCCGACGGTCGGCTCGTCGAGGACGTAGAGCGAGCCGACGAGCGAGGAGCCGAGGCTGGTGGCGAGGTTGATCCGCTGGGTTTCGCCGCCGGAGAGCGTCTGCGCCAGCCGGTCGAGCGTGAGGTAGTCGAGGCCGACTTCGACGAGGTAGCCGAGGCGCTTGCGGATCTCCTCCAGCACGCGTCCGGCCACGGCCTGCTGGTAGCCGGTCAGGGTGAGGCCGTCGAAGAGAGTCCGGGCGTCCTGCGTCGTCAACTCGGCCACCTCGCCGATGTGGTACCAGGCGAGGCCCTCCGCCTCGGGCCCGAGAGCGGGACCCTGGATCTTGACGTAGAGTGCTTCGGGGCGGAGCCGGTAGCCGTCGCACGCCTCGCAGCGCGTGTAGCCGCGGAAGCGGGCGGCGTAGATGCGGTAGTGCATCTTGTACGCCTTCGACTCCAGGAAGCGGAAGAAGCCGCGGATGCCGTCGTAGTCCCCCTTCCCGTGCCAGACGAGCGTCTGGTGCTCGGCCGGCAGCGCGCCGTACGGCTTGTCGATGTCAATGCCCTCCCGGGCGGCCATGCGGATGAGGTCCTTCTGGTACTTCGCCCACTGGTCCGTCCGGAACGGCGCGACGGCGCCCTGGCGGAGGGAGAGGTCCGGGTTGGGGATGACGAGGTCTTCGTCGAGGCCGGGCACGCGGCCGAAGCCCTGGCAGACGGGGCACGCGCCCAGCGGCGAGTTGAAGGAGAACAGCTGCGGCGTCGGCTCCTCGAACGTCATCCCGTCGCGCTCGAAGTGGGCGGAGAAGTCGAGGCGCCGGAACGGCCCTTCGCGGGGCGCGGTGACGACGACGGCGCGCTCGCCGCCCTCGCGGAACGCCTGCTCCACGGAATCGGCGAGGCGGGCCGTGACGGCCTCGTCGCCCGGCCGCGCGGCGAGGCGGTCCACCAGCACGAGCAACCGCGCGATGGGCGTCTTGACCGCGTCCGGGGGCGTCTCGTTGAGGTCGATCAGCTCGGCCGGTGCGCCCCCTTCGGCCTGCTTTTCGGTCGGTAGCGCGACGAGGCGGAAGAAGCCGCGCGCCAGCAACGCCGCCAGCTCGTCCTCTTTCTTCCGGCCTTTGTGCTGGGGAAAGGGGAACGCGAGGTAGAAGCGGGTGCCGGGCTCCAGGCCGGCCTGGAGCGCCTCGGCGACGGAGCGGGGGGAGTCCCGGGTCACCGGCTCACCCGAGACCGGCGAGATGGTCGTGCCGATGCGGGCGAAGAGGAGGCGGAGGTAGTCGTAGAGCTCCGTCTGCGTGGCGACGGTCGAGCGCGGGTTGCGCGTGCCGGTCCGCTGCTCGATGGCGATGGCGGGGGCGAGGCCGGTGATGAGGTCCACGTCCGGCTTGTCCATCCGCTCCAAGAACTGGCGGGCGTAGGCGCTCAGGCTCTCGACGTAGCGCCGCTGTCCCTCGGCGTAGATCGTATCGAAGACGAGGCTGGATTTTCCGCTCCCGGAGGGTCCGGTGACGACGACCAGCTTCTTCTTGGGGATCGTGAGATCGAGGTTCTTGAGGTTGTGCTGGCGCGCGCCTTTGATCACCAGCTCGTGGCCGGCAAAGCGTCGGGCGCCGCCGTTCGAGGGAGGGGGGGCGTTCGCCGAGGTCTTCGTACGCGTGCCGCGCTTTTTCGTCGCCATGGAGTTGGGGCCGGGAGAAACGGAGGGCCAACGCCCCGCGCCGGGAGAAGATGCCGCAGGCCGTATGAAAGCGCTGTGTCAGCGTGAACGGGGAGGGGATCCGAACACGGAAGTGCCCGCGATCGCTTCCGTAACGTTTCGAAGAACTGCGAGCGGGGACTAGGAACTTCGACGGCGCTGTATTATCTATAGGATGCTCAGAACCCACCGTGCTTCACGTACCGCAGCCACCCTTACTCCCTTGCGACGTTCGTTCCTCCTCGTCCTGATGCTCCTCCTCGCCGGTCTGGCGACGAGCGACGTGCGTGCCCAGCAGGCGCGGACCGGCGAGCCGGAGACGGCGGCACAGATGGTAATCGGGCCGGAGCAGATGCCCAACGGGTACCTCCTCGAATCGGTCTACCCCAACCCGTTCAACCCGAGCGCGACGGTGGGCTTCGCGGTCGCCCGCACGCAGCGGGTGGAAGTGGCACTCTACGACGCCCTCGGCCGGAAAGTCCGGACGCTCTTCGCCGGAACGGTGCAGGCCAACACCCGCTTCGAGACGCGGGTAGACGGAAGCGGCCTGCCGAGCGGGCTCTACCTCATCCGCTTCTCCGGCGACGGCTTCTCGACGACCCGCCGTGCCACGCTCCTGAAGTAGACGCCGACCGCCCCAGGGCTCCTGACGCCCCTCGTCCACACCGGGATGAGGGGCGCGATTTTTTATGGCCGCGCATCAATCGCTTCCCATTGGTCGTTCCCCGGGCCTATGGCCTTTCTGAACCCGCTCGCGCTCCTGGGGCTCGTCGCCGCGGCGATCCCCCTCATCATCCACCTGTTCAACTTCCGCCGCCCCAAGCGCGTCGACTTCTCGTCGCTGGCGTTTCTGCGGGAGTTGGAGAAGCGGACGATGCAGCGCGTCCGCATCCGGCAGTGGCTGCTACTCCTGCTGCGGACGCTCGCCATCGCCTGCCTCGTGCTCGCGTTCGCCCGGCCCGCACTCGTCAGCGCCTGGGACGGCGTCTTCGGCGCCCGCCCGCCCGCCGCCGTCGCCGTCGTGGTGGACAACTCGCTCTCGATGACGCAGCGGGACGCACAGGGCGCCTACCTCGACCAGGCCCGCAGCCTGGCCGCCGCGCTCGCGCAGACCGTCCAGCCCGGCGACGACCTCGCTCTGGTGACGACGGCCCGCGCCGCCGAGGCCGCCCCGCCCGGCTTCGCACCGACGGAGAACGTGCTCGACGCCCTGGATGCGATGACGCCCGAGTTCGGCGCCGAAACCGCGACCTCGGCGCTGGCCCGCGCCGCCAGCCTGCTGGAGCGGTCGGCCAACCCGGTGCGCGACCTCTTCCTGATCACGGACCTCCAGGCGGCCACGTTCGCCGACTCCGCGGCCTCGCCGCTTCCTGAAGACGTGCGGCTCACGCTGCTCCCGCTGGGCGAGCGGCGCCACGCGAACACGGCCGTCGCCGACGTGCGCGTCGAGAGCCGCATCGTTGAAGCCGGGCGGCCGGTCGAACTCACGGCGACCATCGTGCGCTACGGCGGCGACGCCGAGGGGTACGGTGTGAGCGTCTTCCTCGACGGCGAGCGCGTGGCGCAGACGGCGGCGGACCTTCCGTCGGGCATCCCCACGACCGTCCGCTTCTCGTTCACGCCCGACCGGCGCGGCTGGCTCGGCGGCGAGGTCCGCATCGAGCCGGACGACGCGGAGTGGGACGACGTGCGCTACTTCGCCCTTCACGTCCCCGAGGTGCGGCGGGTGCTCGTCGTGCGCGGCGCCGAGACCCGCGCCGACCTCGTGACGCTGGCGCTGGAGCTGGCTGCCGAGCGAGGCGCGATGGAAGTGACGGCCGTGGACGAGAGCGCGCTGGCGGCGGCCGGCGTCGAGAACTACGAGTCCGTCCTCCTCGTCGGGCCCCAGGGCGTGTCGAGCGGCGAGGCCGGGCTGCTGGCACGCTACGTGGAGGGCGGCGGCGGGCTGATCGTGTTCCCCGGTCCGGACCCGGGCGCCCTCAATCCGCTCCTCGCCGCGCTGGGCGGTGGGCGCTTCGACGGTACGCTGGGCGCGCTGAACGGCCCGCCCCTGGGCGGCTTCGGCGACGCCGACCTAGAGCATCCACTCTTCGAAGGCGTCTTCGAGACGACGGGCGGACGACCCCGGCTGGAGGACCCGGCCATCAGCCGGGCCGGCCGCTACGCCCCGGGCGGCGGCGACGAGACGACGCTGATTCGGCTAGCCGGGGGGACGCCCTTCCTGACCGAGGTCCGCCACGGCGAAGGCCGCGCACTCCTCTACACCGTCGCGCCCGATCCCCGCTGGAGCGACGTGCCGACGCGCGGGCTCTTCGTGCCGCTGCTGTACCGCTCGGCGGTCTACGTCGGTGCCGGCGAGGCGGGCGGGGAGAGCCTGCTCGTTGGTCAGGCGGGGACGGTGCGCGTAGAGGGGGGGGCGGAGGCCGCGCCGCTGCGGCTCGTCGGCCCCGACGGCCTCGACGTCATCCCGGCCCAGCGCACGGTCCCCGGCGGCGTCGTGCTGGAAGTGGACGACACGCTCATGCAGCCGGGGTTGTACGACCTGAGGCGGGGCGAGACGCTCGTCCGACGCCTCGCCCTCAACCTCGACCCGCGCGAGTCGGACCTGACGCCGCTCGCCCTCGACGACGCCGAGGCACGCCTGGAGGCCGCCACCGGCCGGCCCGTGCGCGTGCTCGACGCGGCGGGCGGCGCGGGCCTCGCGGCGGCCGAGCGGTTGCAGGCCGAGCGCGGTGGGGTGGAGCTGTGGAACGTGTTTCTCGCGCTGGCCCTCACCTTCCTTATCGCCGAGATGCTCGTGGCGATGCGGTGGCAGCCGCAGGGTTCCGACCGGAAACCCGAGTCCGTCGTGGCGTGACCCTGCCGGGCCGATTCAGGAAGGCACCTATGGCCCCGGGCGGGCGGCCGTTCTCGATATTTCCGGCCGTTCTCGATATTTCACGTACCTTCCTGGCAGCCCGGGCAACCGCATCCGACCCGCGCCGTTGAATCAGGCCGCACATGCTGGCGCACAGTTAGGTAACGGTTCTCGCCGTCCCCCCAACCTCCCTCCGAATCGCTTGACACAACGCCCCGCCGTCCCCAACGCCCTCGCTACCGAAATCGCCATCCTGGTTGGCGTCCAGACGCCGGACACGACCGACCGGGACCTCCAGGAAGGCCTCGACGAACTCGCGCTCCTCGCTGACACGGCCGGCGCTACGGTCACCGACCGCGTCACGCAGGCGCTCCCGCGCATCGCCTCGGCGACCTACATCGGCAAGGGCAAGGTCGAGGAGCTGAAGAAGCTCGTGGACCGCCGCAAGGCCGACCTCGTCATCTTCGACGACGACCTCTCGCCGATCCAGCAGCGCAACCTGGAGAAGGAACTCAAGACGAAGCTGCTCGACCGCTCCGGCCTCATCCTGGACATCTTCGCGCGCAACGCGCGAACGGCCACGGCCAAGACGCAGGTCGAGCTCGCTCAGCTGGACTACCTCCGCAGCCGCCTCACCCGCGCCTGGACCCACCTCGAACGCCAGAAGGGCGGCATCGGGATGCGCGGGCCGGGTGAGACGCAGATCGAAACCGACCGCCGCCTCATCGGCAAGCGGATCGCCGTTCTGAAGGACCAACTCGACAAGATCGACCGGCAGCGGACGACCCAGCGGAAAGGGCGCAGCGAGCTCACGCGCGTCTCACTCGTCGGCTACACGAACGCGGGGAAGAGCACGCTCATGAACGCGCTGGCGGATGCCGGCGTGCTCGCCGAGAACCGCCTCTTCGCCACGCTCGACGCCACCACGCGGCAGGTCTACCTCGCCCCGAACAAGCCGGTCCTGCTCTCAGACACCGTCGGGTTCATCCGGAAGCTGCCGCACCGGCTCATCGAGAGCTTCAAGAGCACGCTCGACGAAGTCCGCGAGTCCGACGTGTTGCTGCACGTGGTGGACGCGAGCCACCCGCACTTCGAGGACCACATCCGTGTCGTCCGCGAAACGCTGGACGAGCTCGGCGCCTCGGACAAGCCGACGCTGATGGTGTTCAACAAGCTCGACGTGCTCGAAGAGCGCGGGCTGATCGCGGCGCTCCGCTCCGAGTACGAGCAGGCCGCGTTCGTCTCGTCGCTGCGCGGGATCGGCCTGGAGGCCCTCCGCGCGCAGCTCCTCGCCCTCATCGAGAGCGACTACGTCGAGGCCGAGGCGCTGCTGCCGGTGGCGGAGGCGAAGAGCTACGCCTACCTCCGCAGCGTCGCCGAGGTGCTCCGAGAGGAAACCGTCATGGCCGACGATTACGGGACCGTCCGCCCCGCGCTCCGCCTGCGCTACCGCGCCTCGGCGAAGAACGCGCCGGAACTGGCGCGCATGCTCGAACGGTTTGCGCACCTCGTGCCCGTCGAGGCCGGCGGCGACGGCTCCCTCGGCGCGGCTACCTTCCCGGCCTCGGCGCCGGCCGAGCGGGAAAAATGAGTCGCCCGGCTGCCGGTTTCTGCCGAACCGCCTCGAACGTGGCGTGAGCCGTCGTGCCAGGACGGCGAACGGTGTGACCTGGAACGCAACTTGCGCGACTTTACCCACAAACCGACGCGCTCCGAGCCTGACCCGGGCGGTTCACCGCCTCCTCCCATGATCGTCCAGACGTTACTCAGCCCCACGGTGCCGGCGCTCTCCGTCGGCGAGGCCGTCGGCCAGGCGCTCTACCGCATGGCCGAGCACGGCGTCTCACACCTGCCGGTCGTCTCGGCCGAGGGGCGGCTCGTCGGCATCGTGGACGAGGCGTCGCTCCGCCGGGAGCCCAACCCGGACACGCCGCTGGCCGCGCTCGACGAGATGACGCCGGTCATGGCGGCGCCCGACCTCCACGTCTTCGACGCCGCGCACCTGATGCTGCGGCACGGTCTGAGCGTGTTGCCGGTGGTCACCACGGACGGCCACTACCTCGGCCTCGTCGTCCGCGCCGCCCTCTTCAGCCAGCTCGCCCACATGCTCGCGACGGAGGAGCCCGGCTCCATCCTCGTCCTCGAAGGCGCGCGCCGCGATTTCTCGCTCGCGCAGCTGGCTCACCTCATCGAGCAGAACGACATCCGCATCCTGTCCGTCTCGACCGAGGATGAGCCCGAGGCCGGCGTCGTCCGCATCACGCTCAAGCTGAATGTGACCGAGACGGCCCGCGTGCGCCACCTCATGGAGCACCACGGCTACCAGCTGGTCGCCCTCTTCGACGAGGCCGAGACCGACCTCCAGGAGCGCGTGGACGCCTTCCTCCGCTATCTGGAGGTGTGAGGTTTCCGGTTTCTCGTTTTCTCGGCAGAGGCCATCCAAGACACGAGCAACCGAGCACGGTAAACGCGCCACCCCGGCTATGTCCGACGATCGTTTTGCATCGGCTGCCCTCCACGCCCTCGCGCTCGTCGCCTCGGTCCGCACGGCGCTGGGCGTCCGCCGCGCCATCGACGCGCGGCGGGCCGGGCTGGACGCCTCGGCCCAGGAGGAGGAAGGGGCGGTGCGGGTCTACCTCGGCGGCGCGCTGGGGCGGATCGGCAGCCTGCTCGTGCGGCTCCGGCTCCGCGCCGTCGCCGGCCCGCCGGACGACCCGGAGGCCGCGCTCGTACAGGCGTTCGAGGACCGTCTCGCGCTGAGCGACCTCGCCGAGGAACTGCGTGTGGCGCACCAGAAGCTGCTCAGCCTGTATCCGGACGTGCCCGAGGCGGTGGTGGAGGCCGTGCGCCGTGGCCACCGGCAGGCCCTCGCTCTCGTCGAGGCGGACGACCTCGACGCCGTTCTGGGCCTGTTCCTGGACCGCCTCGCGGATACGCAGGACGAACTGCGTGAGGCGCTACGGTAAATCCAGGGCTGCGTACGCCGCCTGCGCGGGCCCCGGGACAATGCACCAGGTCAGGCCCACGCCTTGACATCCTCGTCCATCTTTCGTGGGATGTTGTATATCGCGCCGCATATTGCACAACATATAGAGCCGCAACCCACCTGCAAAGGAGGTGGGCTATGGAGAGGCTCGCTCTCATCCTGACGATCGGTATTGCCACGGTCGCCCTCTATGCTTGCGAGGATACCCTGATTGATGCCGAACCCGCTCCCCAGCCATCCCTCGCGGGCGAGCAGCCTGCCCCGTCCGGCGGTTTCCGGTTCCCGGAAGGGACCGCTGCCACCATCATCAGCGATGAGTCGGGGCGGGAGTTCATCCGCTTTCAGCTGCCTGAGGGCCATCGCTTGGTCGGTCGGGTAGATCCCTCTGCAGTGGAGACGGCGGTAGCCGCAGCTATCACAGCCGGAACGTCCCGCTGGTAGGTTGGGCGGCGTGGTGCGAGTCCGACGGATGTTCGAGTTGCACCCTTCACACCTGAACCGTCCTTCGCACCCTGAGCCGGGGCCGCCGGGCCGGCCGCTCGGGTAGCGTAGCGTTTCTTGTGGGTTAAGCCAACGAGGTCCATCATGACCCACGA
>CAZOJJ010000035.1:0-4695 GCA_964580105.1 uncultured Rhodothermales bacterium
ACGTCCGAGCCGTTGGCGACCGCGTTGAACGCCGTCAGCTCCACCGGGACGAGCATATTCATGCTGGCGCAGAAGTCCACCTCCATGTTGGTGAAGGACCCGACGGCCGTGGTGTTGCCCGTGGCCAAGTCAACGGTGCGGACCGAGTTGACGCCGGAGCCCTGGTAGGCGCAGAGGTACGCGATACCCGTGGCGTTGTCGAAGTCGGCGCCCTGCGCGAAGCTCATCGCGTAGTTGGTCGGGCCGATGGCCGTTGCAGCACCGGTGGCCTTGTCGATGGAGTAGAAGACGTCGTCAGCGATGTCCACGGTGTAGAGTTGCCCCGTGACCGGGTGCGCGAGCAGGTTGATCGGCGTGACCACCCCGGTGAGAGGCCCCACCACCGTCAACGCGCCGGTGGCGAGGTTGAGCGTGTTCAGCGTGTTCCCGGCCACACCGAGGACGGTGACGTACATCGTGTTGGTCGTGTAGTCCCAGGCCATGCCCGCCGCGTTGTCACCCGCCGCGAGGTTCGTTGCCGCCACGAGGGTGGCCGCACCGGTGACGGGGTTGATGGTGTACAGCGAGGGAACGCCCGCCGCGGGGAAGTTGATGGCGTAGAGCTTGGAGAAGTCGTCGCCCGCGAAGTCGCCGGCGAAGAAGCTCTCCGCGTGCGTGCCGACGACGACGGGAGCCGCCGGGTTATCGTACTCGAACGAGATCAGGTCCCGGGGCGCTCCGGTGGCAACCCGCAGGTTGGTTCCGAAGGCGGGCAGGCCTCCCAGCGACTCGGTCTCTTCGTAGACCATCGGCGGCCGGCACTGGGCGTATTCTGGCGGTTCGGCGATGGCCAGATCCGGGATGTTCAAGCAGTCGACGTCCTGCGCGGAGGCTGTCGGGGTGCCGAGCACGATCAGGAGCGCGAGGAGTCCGCTGGCATGGAGCGGTACGAAACGGTTCATGGGTGCGGGATTGGTTAAGGAGACAGGTCCCCGGGTACAGGGGCGAGTACCGTAAGTAGTGATTATTGGGTTTACATGCAAGGGCGCGCGCGGGCGCGATGAGCCTGAACCTTCCACCGTGTCGGGACGTTCGGCCCCTCCCCCCGCAGCCTCCCGCATGACGCCCGCCCTCGCCGACAAGCTGAAGCACCTCCCCACCCGCCCCGGCGTCTACCAGCACAAGGACGCCGAGGGCACCGTACTCTACGTGGGCAAGGCGAAGAACCTCCGCAGCCGCGTCCGCAGTTACTTCCAGGAAGGGAGGCCGCGCGAGGGCCGCCTCGACGCCCTCGTCCGCAAGATCGCCGACGTGGAGGTGATCGTGACCGACACCGAGGCCGAGGCACTCATCCTCGAGAACAACCTCATCAAGGCGCTCAAGCCGCGCTACAACGTCAACCTCCGCGACGACAAGACCTACCCCTACATCTGCATCAAGAACGAGCGGTTCCCCCGCGTCTTCCCCACGCGCCGCGTCCGCCGTGACGGCTCGCTCTACTTCGGGCCCTACACCGACGTGAAGGCGATGCGCCAGATGCTCAAGACCATCCAGCGCATCTTCAAGCTCCGCTCCTGCTCGCTCAACCTCTCGCCCGCCGCCATCGAGGCGGGCAAGTACCAGCCCTGCCTCGACTACCACATCCAGAAGTGCGCCGCGCCGTGCGTCGGCTACGAGACGGAGGCCCACTACGACCAGACCATCGAGCAGGTCAAGACGCTGCTCAACGGGAAGACCGACACGCTGATTGATCTCCTCCGCGACGAGATGGGGCGGCTGGCCGCCGAGCGGGCGTTCGAGGAGGCCGCCCAGCTGCGCGACCAGATCCGCGCGCTGGAGACGTACCGCGAGAAGCAGAAGGTCGTCACCGACCGCGACGTGGACCGCGACCTGTTTGCGCTGGAGGTGGACCGCGAGCACGACGTGGCCGTGGGCGTCCTCTTCAAGGTGCGCGAGGGGAAACTCATCGGCCGCCAGCACAAGGTCCTCCGCGTCATCGACGGGACCGAAGACGCGGCGCTGATGCAGCGCGTGCTGGAGGACTACTACACCGAGACCACGTTCTTCCCCGACGAGGTCTACCTCGCCACCGAGGCGGAGGCGCCCGAGCCGCTCGAGGCGCTCCTCCGGGAAGGGCGCGGGAAGAAGGTCCCGCTCAAGGTCCCGGCGCGCGGCGAGAAGGCCGACCTCATGGAGATGATCCAGGCCAACGCCCGCCTCCTCCTGGCCGAGTGGCGGCTCCAGAAGGAGAAGCAGGAGGAAGACCGCATCCCCCGCTCCGTCCTCGCCCTCCAGCGCGACCTCCACCTCAAGAAGCCTCCGCGCCGCATCGAGTGCTTCGACATCTCCCACCTCGGCGGCACCGGCACCGTGGCCTCCTGCGTCGTCTTCGAGGACGGACGGCCGAAGAAGTCGGACTACCGGACGTACAAGATCCGCTCGGTCGAACACGGCCGACCCGACGACTTCCAGTCCATGCGCGAGGTCGTCGAGCGGCGCTACGCGCGGCTGCTGGAGGAGAACGGGCCGTGGCCCGACCTCGTCATCATCGACGGCGGAAAAGGCCAGCTCTCCTCGGCCGTCGAGAGCCTGCAGCGGGTGGACGTCTACGGCCGCTTTCCGGTCGTCGGCCTGGCGAAGCGGCTCGAAGAGGTGTTCGTGCCCGGCCGCTCGGACTCGATCATGATCCCGCGCACCTCCTCCGCCCTCCGCCTCCTCCAGCGCGCGCGCGACGAGGCGCACCGCTTCGCCGTCACGGCGCAGCGGAAGCAGCGCCGGCTCTCGACGCTCAAGACGGAGCTGGAGGCGATCCCCGGCGTCGGGGCGAAGACGGCGCGGAAGCTGCTCACCCGGCTCGGCAGCGTGAAGGCCGTCCGCGAGGCGAGCGAGGCACAGATCGCCGACGTCACCGGCCCGGCCCTCGCGCGCCGGGTGCGGGCGTACTTCGACGCCAAGGCCGAAGGCGCCGAAGCCGGCGACGGGGCCGCGTAGGCTTGCGGCAAAAGGGCGGCGTCCGTACCGTGGAGGCCCCGTTCTCCACCGCCCTTCCTCCATGCTCAACTACATCTGGGCCGGGCTGATCGTCTTCAGCCTCGTCTTCGCCCTCGTCGCTGACGTGGGCGACCTCGCGCGGGACACGTACCGCAACGACGAGCCGCTCCCGGTCACTCTCGCCTTCCCCGAAGGCTTCAACCCCGAGGCGCGCCGCCAGCCGGTCACCGTCCGCATCGATCCCGCCGAGTACGGGCGCTTCTACGGCACCGACGCGCGGCCGGACTCCGCCTACGCCGCCACGCTCGTAGGCACGCAGGAAGGCGCCCAGGTCCGCCTCGACGCCGAGGCCGACCTGCCCGAGCCGCTCGCCACCATCGCCGCGTTCACGAACCGGGACTCCGAGCAGCTCCAGGGCCGCCTCGTCGAATTCCGCCCGACCTCGGATGCGGCGGGCACGGTCATCGCCGGCGCGGGCGCGCTGCGCTTCGAGCGCGTCCGCTTCGTCAAGATGCATGCGATCTCGGCGGCGGCGCTGGACTTCGCCGCGACGGCGGCCGAGATCGCCCTCGGCCTGATCGGCGTGCTGGCGCTGTTCCTGGGGCTGCTCAAGATCGCCGAGGAGGCCGGCGTCGTCTACGCCCTCGTCAGGCTCGTCCGGCCCGTGCTCCGACCGCTCTTCCCCGAGGTGCCGCCGGACCACCCCGCGCTCGGCATGATCGCGCTCAACCTGGCCGCCAACGTGTTCGGCCTCGGCAACGCCGCGACGCCGTTCGGGATCAAGGCGATGGAGGAGTTGCAGACGCTCAACCCTACCGACGACACGGCCACGAACCCGATGGTGATGCTGCTCGCCATCAACACGGCCAGCGTGCAGCTCGTCCCGCCGGTGCTGCTGCTGGCGCTGATGGGGCTCCAGATCAACGAGCTCATCTTTGCCATCTGGATCACGACGGGCCTCTCGCTGCTCCTCGCCATCGTCGCGGCGAAGACGCTCGGCCGCCTCCGGGTGTACCGCGCGAGCGACCCGAATCGGAGCCCGGGCGAACGGGAGAAGGGGGGCATGGAAGAGGCACCCAGCCCATAGCGCGTCTCCCTCAGCCCTCCTCCATTCTGCCTCTCCTCCCCTCCTACCCATGGAAACCGTCCGCGACGTCATCAGCGCCCTCTCCTTCTTCGTCATCCCGGCCATCGTCGTCGGGTTCCCCGTCTACGGCCTGCTCAAGCGGGTGCCCGTCTACGAGTCGTTCGTGGAGGGCGCGAAGGAGGGGTTCACGGTCGCCGTCCGCATCATCCCGTACCTCGTCGCGATCCTCTTCGCCATCGGGATGTTCCGCGCCTCGGGCGCGATGGACTTCCTCGCCGACGCCCTCCGCCCGCTCCTCGGCCTCGTCGGCTTCCCGCCCGAGGTGCTGCCCATGGCGATCATCCGCCCGCTCACCGGCTCCGGCTCGGCCGCCCTCATCCCGGACATGATCGCGCAGTACGGCGAGGACTCGCTCTTCGTCAAGATGGCCGCGACGATGTTCGGCTCCACCGAGACGACGTTCTACGTGATCGCCGTCTACTTCGGCGCGGTGAACATCAAGAAGGTGCGCCACGCTGTCCCGGCCGGGCTCATCGCCGACTTCGCCGCGATGCTGATCGCCGTGTGGGTGGTGCGGCTCCTTTTCGGGTGATCGACGGCGTTCGGGTGATCGACGGCGTTCGGGTGATCGACGGCGT
>CAZOJJ010000035.1:4795-29318 GCA_964580105.1 uncultured Rhodothermales bacterium
TTCGGGTGATCGACGGCGTTCGGGTGATCGACGGCGTTCGGGTGATCGACGGCGTCCTCGGCGGGGGACACGAGCCGCCTCCCGATTCCCGAGGACATGCGCCGTTCGAGTGAGGGTGGTGGCAGCGTACTACCTCGCAGATACGAACGCGAAGGTCGCCCGGGCCACGGTCGGTCCGGCGCACGGCGGTTCGGAGGGAGAACGCGGCGCCAACCCGTTCGTACCAGCGGGGATCCCCTCCCCTTCCGCCCCTCTCGCATGGAACCGCTTGACGCCACCCGGCCCACGCCGGCCGAGGGCGAACCCCGGCACCCGGCCCACGCCGACGAGCCCGTCAGCAAGAAAGACCAGATCCTCGCGCTCTACCTCGCGGGCGTCGAGGACGTCGAAGACCTCGCCCTCCTCACGCAGTCGCGCCCGAGCTACGTGGGCACGGTGCTTCAGGAGGAGGGCCTCGCCGAGGGCTACTTCGATCTGTACACGTCCACCTCGCACCCGATGAACGTGTACTCGAAGTACTTCGCGGGCAAGCTCGGCTTCAGGGACGTCGAGACGGCGCGCAAGAGCGTGGCCGTCATCGACCGGCTCTACCACCAGTTCGAGCTGGCGCGCGACCGGGCGGGGCAGCACCACGCGCTGCTGATGGCGCTGACGATGTACGACCGGGCGCGGTGGACCGACAAGGCCGCCGAGGCCGAGCCGTTCCGTCGCTGGCTGCTCGCCCGCCTCGGCGGGGCGTAGGACCCGGTCACGGCGCCTCGTGGACGGCCGCGAAGGCCCGGGCCATCCGGAGCGCCCACGCACCGGCCTCCTCCAGGTCGCGCGCGTTCGGCGTGCCGTCGATCTCGTGGATCTCCAGGAGCCGGCGCGCGCCGAGTTCCTGGAACGTGCCGTCGAGGCGGTACGCGGCCACCTGGTAGTAGGGGTCGTAGTCGTGGTCACCGAGGGCGACGAGGCCGTAGGCGAGGTGGCCGAGGTCCGGCGCGAGGTCGGTCAGGGCGTCGAAGAAATCGACCGTGTTATCCGGGAAGGTGCCCTCGGCCCAGGTGCAGACGACGACGACGAGCTGGCGGTAGTCGGCCAGCATCTCGGGGTAGGCCTCGGCCATGTCGGTGACGTGGCACGAGAAGCCCACGTCGCCAAGCCGCCCGGCGACGGCGTCGGCGATGCGCTCGGAGTTGCCCGTCTGTGTACCGACGAGCACGAGGACGTCCGGGTAGGCGGCGGAGAAGTCGAGCATGGAGGAAAGGAAGCGCGTAGGCGCGCAAGAGAGGGCGCCGGGGCCGATTGGTTCCGTCTCCCACCGTTCCTCACCGTAGCTACACGCGTACGCGCTTACTTCTCCGGGTCGAGGATGTCCTCGATGCGGGCGAGGACGTCTTCGAGGTGGAGCCGCGTCGTGCGGTCGTCGCGGTAGCGCGGGAGCGCACGCTCGACGGCGCGCTGGAGGTCCTGCAGCTCCCCGCGCACGAGCGGGCGGATGTCCGACTGGCCGACGTTCACGGGCGTGTAGCCGGTGTAGTAGCGGACGAAGTCGGACGAGCCCGGCGCCTCGTTGTCCTCGGTCATGAGCGTGGCGAGCCGGTCCACGTAGCCGCGCTGGAGGTTGCGGCGGAAGGGGTCCACGGACTCGCCCGCGGCCAGCTCGCGCCAGAGGCCGGCGCGCACGTCGGCCAGCATGACCTCGGCGGTGTACGTGCTGCCGTCGATGACCTCCGCTTCGAGGAGGCGGGCCAGGCGGCTCGGGTCGAGCAGCCGGTTGAGGACGCCCACCTGCGCGCTGCGCACGCGGTCCACGATGCCGGCGGCCTGGATGCGGCGGAGGAGGTCGGCGTCGAGGAGCCAGTCCGGCCGCTCGAACCCGTTCTCGATCACGAACTGGAGCGCGCGCCGCTGCCGCTCGGGCTCGACGGGCGTGTACACGGCCCCGTCCTCGCCCGCCGTGCGGTAATCGATGTAGACGCCGCCGACGTTGCTCCCGGCGTGGTTGAGGTAGCGCACCCACTGGCCGACGACCTGCCCGTAGAGTTCGTCGAGGTGGTCGTAGCCCTCCAGCTCCTCGCTCGTCCATTCGACGAGGTTGTCGACGATCCGCGCGAGGTTGGCGAGGCCGTACTGCCCGGCGCGCACCGGGTCGTCACCGAGGTCCTCGTTCTGCGCACGCGGGTCGGTGGCGACGACGGCTTCGAGGACGAAGCGCAGGCGCGGGTCGTCGTTGGCGCGGCGGGCCAGCCGGTCGAGCATCGGCTTCTCGTCGTCGGGGGCGCCCGCCTCGGGGAAGCGGCGGTAGCCCCACTCGATGGCGTGGACGTCGTACGGGCCGATGTCCGGCGTGAAGCGGGTCACGCCGTCGCCGGGCTGGGCGACGTAGTTGAAGCGCGCGTAGTCCATGATGGACGGAGCCGTGCCGTTCGCGGCGGTGTACGTCGGCGAGCGGAGGGAGTCCACGGGGACGGCCGACGACGCGTAGAAGTTGTGCCGGAGGCCGAGCGTGTGGCCCACCTCGTGCGCGGCCACGAACCGGATCAGCTCGCCCATCACCTCCTGGTCGAAGCGGACGCCCTGCGCACTCGGGTTGGCGGCGGCGGTCTGGACGAAGTACCAGTTCCGCAGCAGGTTCATGATGTTGTGGTACCAGTTGATGTCGCTCTCCAGGATCTCGCCCGAGCGCGGGTCGTGGACGTGCGGCCCGCTCGCGTTCTGAATGGCCGACGGGTAGTACCGGATGACGGAGTAGCGCACGTCCTCCGGGCTGAACTCGGGGTCCTCCTCCGGCGTCGGCGCGTCGCGCGCGAGGATGGCGTTCTTGAAGCCGGCCGCCTCGAAGGCGCGCTGCCAGTCCTCGATGCCCTGCTTGAGGTACGGCCGCCACTCCTCGGGCGTGGCCGGGTCGATGTAGTACACGATGGGCTCGACGGGCTCGACGAGTTCGCCGCGCGCGTAGGCCTCGGGGTCGGACGGTTCCAGGCGCCAGCGGGTGACGTAGCGGCGCTCCTCGGCGCGCTGGGCGGGGACGCCGTAGTCCGTCTGCTGGATCGTGAAGTAGCCGACGCGCTGGTCGAACAGACGCGGCTGCATCGGCACCTCGGGCAGCAGCACCATCGAGTGGTTCATCTCGAAGGAGAGCGTGCCGGTAGAGCTGTTGGCGGGCGCCTCCGTGGCTTCGTAGGTCAGCACCGTCCGCACTTCGAGGTTCTCGGGGTACGAGGCGGCGCGCACCAGGAACGACCGGGCCGGGTCGAGGCGGCGCACCTTGAACCGCTCGCGGGCGCTCTGGCCGAGCCCGAGGACGGGCGTGTCCTTGGTGAACAGGTCCGTCACATCGATCACGACGCCGGCCGAGTCCCGGGCGAGCGCCTTGACGTCGAACCGGGCGATGATGGGCTCGAAGGTGGCGTTGCGGACGGCCTGGTAGATGGGCAGGCTGTCCGAGGCGACGCTGTTGTAGGAGACCGCGCGGAGCAGCACGAAGTCGGCGTGGCGCTCCCAGCGGACGACCTGGGTGTTCGCCTTCTGCCCGCCGTAGCCGACGTTCTCCGCCGTCCGCGCGATGCGGCTGACGAGGAGCATCTCGCGGCTCAGCAGCGAGTCGGGGATCTCGTAGAGCAACTGCTCGCCATCCTTGACCCAGTGGGCCGTGAACAGCCCGTCGTCGTGGACGGCGTCTTCGGGGACGACCTCGGCGTACGGCTTCATGCCGTCGTCGCTGCCGTTGGAGCGGGCGCGGTTCGACGGCGCCTCCGAGGGGGAGGCGGTGGGCTGCGCGGTCCTGCACCCGCCCAGCGGCAGGAGCACCAGGGCGAGGAGGGCGATGACGAGGCGGGTGCGCATGCGGGAGGCGGTCATTCGGCGATGGCGGAGCGGGTGGCGACCAGCCGGTCGGTCAGCCGCGACGGGTCGTGGAGGTAAACGAAGGCGGTGTAGCGGCTCGGCTGGAAATCGCGCACGGGCGGGCGGGCCGCCGGGTCGTCAACGTAGTAGCGGTACAGGTAGCGGCCCTGCTTGAGCAGAATCGTCGTCTCGTACCGGCCGGTCTCGGGGTCCCACGTCATCTCGTACGCGGGGTCGATCTGCCAGTCGTTGAAGGCGCCGGAGAGGATGACCGGGCCGCGCTCCGGGCCGTCGGCCGGGACGTAGCGGAACGTGGTGGCGACGTACTCTGCCTGCGTGGCGGCCTCGCCCGCATCGCGGTAGACGGCCGAGACGACGGGCTGGCCGCTGAGCGAGCCCTCGATGAACTCGCTCCCGAAGCGGGCGTAGTCGAGATCGAGCGAGACGTGGTAGGGCGAGACCGAGAAGTCCACGCCGGCAATCTGAGGCCCGACCTGGAGCAGGCCGAGGTCCACCTCGAACAGCGGCTCGCTGGCCTCGAAGGCCGACTCGCGCGGGAGGTAGAACTGGTAGAGGGCCAATTCGATGAGCGTCGGCTCGGGGGCGCAGCGGGCCTGCCCGTAGCGGCCGTTCCGCACGAAACACACGCTGTAGTCGAACGCCTGCGCGTTCTCCAGTTCGGGGCCGGGCCGGAACTGGACGACGGGCTGCAATACCGAGCCGCCCACCGTGAAGCCGGACTGGAACGTGAACCGCAGCTCGGCCGCCTCCTCGCTCACGAAGAAGGCACGCTCGAAGAGCACGGCCTCCTCGTTCCCCTGCTCCGCCACCCGGACGATGTAATTGCCGGAAAGCAGAAAGTCGATGTTGGGGTTGGGAAATTCGTATTCGTAGTGGACGTACCGGATCTCCGTCGCGCTGGAGGTGCGGTAGTTGCGGATGTCGTCGCTGAGGAAGGCGCGGAGGAATTCGGACGGCGTCAGGTCGCGGCGCCAGGAGCGGTCGGCGTGGTAGAAGTAGACCGAGAGCGGGCGCCCCGTGCCCTCGTCCAGCAGGTCGAACGCGAGCGTCAGCGTCTGCCCCGAGTTCATCGTTACGATGGGCGGGCTGGTCTCGTCGCCGGTGCGGTTGAGCTGGATCGTCTTGACGTCGTCCGCCGTGCGGGCGAGCACGAAGCGGCCGGCCTCGCCGCCGGCCTCGTAGTAGCCCGGCTGGACGACGGAAACGCCGCCCGCGCCGCCCTCACCGAGCTCGTCCGGAGCGGCACACCCCCCCACCACCGCGAGGGCAACGACGAGCAGAGCGGAGCGAAAACGCATGGGCGGAGGGCTTGAACGGGCCCCCGAAGATAGGCGGGGCGCCCGAGTCGGGGAAGGAAAAGTGCCGCACGGCCTCAGGGGCGTCTGAGGTGCCACTGCGCCTGCGCGATCACGTCGTCGAGCCGGCGCACGGCGCCCTCCGCGCCCGCCTCGGCCATGTGCCCGCGCGCCTCGACGGCGGCGGCGAGCGCCTCGGCGTAGCGGCGGGCGCGGAGGGCGAAGTCGGCCCGCCACGCGAGGGCCTCCCGCTCGACGTGTGCGGCCTCGTTCGCATCCAGCCCGAGGCCGGCCGGGCCGGACCAGCGGGCGAGCGCCTCGTACGCGCGGACCGGCTCACCCGCCTCCCGCCACGACCACGCCGCGAAGACGGCCGCGACGGGCTCCGCCCTCTCTCCCAGTCGCGCGGCGCGCTCCGCCGCCGAGCCCGCCGCGAGGAGCGCTTCCAGCCCGGCCTGCGACAGGTGCGGGCGAAGGAGCACGAGGGCCCGGCCGGCGTCGGCCCACACCGGCATGGCAGCGAGCGCATCGCGATAGGCCGAGGCGGCGCAGGCGGAGTCTCCCGCCAGGCGGTAGGCGTCGCCGAGGGCGGTGAGGTGTACCGCATCGGGCAGCGAATCGGGGCGGACGTAGGCGCGGAGGCGCCGGATCGGCGCACCCGCTCGGTCCGTCGTCAGAATCGTCCGCCGGGACCAACCGATGAGCGCCGGTAGGTAGGTGGAGTCGGCGTCGAGGGCGTTTTCGTAGGCCCGAACGGCGGCGAGGGCGTCGCCCCCGGCCTCGGCCCGCTGCGCCTCGCGCGTCCAGCGCACCTCGGGCGGGACGTGGTGCGGGCACCGCCGCTCGAACAGCGAGGGCTGCGAGAACCGCCACACCGCCAGCACCTCGGCTTCGGGCGAGGGCGGCAGCGCCGCGAGGTCGGCTTCCCACTCGCGCGCCAGGCTCCGCACGTCGCGGCCGTAGACGCCGGCGAAATCGGCCGTCGCGTAGACGCGGCGCAGGGCGTCGGCGCCGTAGCGGTCCAGCAGCCATCCGGCGAAGGCGCCGGTGGTGAGGTAGGACACGGCGCCCCGGCCGGTCCAGAACCCGAGCGGGTCCATCGCTCCTGCGACGGCCTCGGCGGGTCCCGCCTCGAGCGCGCCGAGGTCGGCCGACTGGAGGCGGAGCGCGGCGGCCACCTGCTGCGCCGGGCTCGGGAAGCCGTCGGGCGGCTCCAGCGCCACGGCCAGCCCCTCCACCAGCCCCACGGCCGGCGACGCCCGCAACAGCGGCATCCCGAACTCGCGGCTGAAGACGTGGGCCAGCTCGTGGCCGAGGGCGTCGGGCGTCAGCGCCTCGCGGAGCATGTGGAGTTGCGGGCGCGCGAGCCAGACCGGCGTGACGCTCGTCCGCCGCGAGCCGATCAGCGCCCCGCGCGTCTCGGCGTCGGGGTACACGTAGACGTGGATCGGCTCCGACGGCGCGACGCCGAGACGATCGTCGAGCCAGGCGTAGCGGTAGGCCAGCTCGTCGCGCAGCGCGGACGCCTCCGCCTCGGGCATCGCGTCGGCGTCGTAGTGGATCACGAAGCCGGGCGCGGCGACCTCGGCGTCGAGCACGCTCTCGATCCGAGCGTACGACGTGTGGATCCCCAGCGGCTCGGCGAACGCGTACCCCAGTGCCAGGCTCAGCCCGGCGACGACGACGCGGACTCGCCCCTTCCGCGCACCCCGCCGCCAGGCGCCCATGCCCAGCAGAACGAGCATCCACAGCACCGTCATCCCTCGGAAGGCGAAGAGGCCGGGGCGGACGGCCAGCTCCTCGTCGTAGATCGGCCCGAGGACGCCGCCCCAGACGTGGTTGTAGGTGTAGAGCTGGGGATGCAGGCCGAGGTCGTACGCCACCGGCAGCAGGGCCGCCAGCAACCCGAGTCCGACGAAAGCGGCGCGCGGCCACCGAAGCCGCCAGCCCGTCAGCGCGTAGGCGAGGGCCACGCCCAGCCCGACGCTCGGCACGGCGAAGAGGACGTAGAACCCGAATCCGGCGGCGTAATCGCAGTTGGGCCGCCAGAGCAGCGTGCCCGTCAGGATCGCCCACGGAATCGCGAGCAGCCCGAGGTGACGGCGCAGTACCGGGCCGAGCCGTTCCCCCTGCCGAAACGCCCGGACCGACGCGATCCCGGCGACGAAAAAGCCGAGGCCCGCCACGACCGCGCTCGCCTCGACGTGCAGCAGCCCGAAGAGTGGAAGCGCCGCCAGCACGAGGCCCGCGCCCAGGTAGACCCCCGCCGCCGCTCCGAGCCTGCCGCGCATCGCCGTTCGGGCTCAGGAGCCTCCCAGCAGCGCCACGGACACTCCGACGGCGAGGACTTCCTTCACCTGCACCTCGGCACTCACGTCGCGGTCGAAGAGGGTCGCCACCTCCAGGCTCACGTTGAGCAGGTCGTTGACCTTCATCGTGAGGGTGTTCTCGAAGAGCGTGTCCGGCGCCTCGTTGCCGAGCTCGTTGAACGCGGCGAACACGCCGAGGCGCGACTTCAGGAACACGTTGCGCACCAGCTCCCGCTCGATGCGCGCCTCGGCGTCCAGCCCGGCCTGGACGCGCACGGCCTGATCCGGGGCGTTCCCGTACACCGGCCGCAGCCGCTCGATGCCGACGACGGTTTCCTTGACGCCGAAGCCGAGGCGGGCCGAGTACCAGCGGTCGGGGTCGTACGTGAGGCCGAGCGATTGCGTGAGGTAGGCCGGCGCGGCGAAGTCGGACACCTTCACCCGCTCGCCGGGGACGACGGGCAGCGTGGGGTACTCCTCGGCCTCGGGGGCGTAGTCGTAACCCGGCGCGAACTGGGTGCGTGCGTCGAGACTGAGCGTGGGGCGGAGCACGCCCCAGCCCCGGTACTGAACGGCGACCCCGTAGCGGATGACGTCCTCAGCCTTCCGGACGTCCAGCGAGTCCTGCTTCAGGAGGCCGAAGGCGAGGCGGGCGTCGTGCTTCTGCTTGAACGCGCCGAGGACGCGCTCGAACGTCCCGGCGGTCGAGGCCGTGACGGCGAGGGTATTCACTCCCCCTTCCTGCCAGTTCGAATACGCCGCCTGGGAGCCGGCGAGTTGAGCCCTCCACAGAGACCGCCAGCCGTCGGCCTCCGTCAGCGGCGGCGGCGCCTCCTGGGCCGCACACGGGGTGAGGGCGAAAAGAAAAGCGAGGACGAAGAGCGAGCGGGGCATGGCGCACACAAAAAGGGCATGGCGCACACAAAAAGAAGAGCCGCGCCGGGAAGCGACGCGGCTCGAACCGGTGGGGAAGCGGCGGCCTCAGCCTTCCGACTTCCGCTCCTGGATCTCGACGCGGATGTCCTGCGCCATCTTCTTGAGCTCCTGCATGCCCTTGCGGATGCGGGTGCCGGCGGCTTTGTTGCCTTTCTCGTAGAACTGCGAGAAGTCGCGCTCGAGGTCGGCAACGAACTCCTTCAACTGGTTGAAACGGTCAGCCATGGAAATCCTCCTGGAGATGAAAGGGTGATAGGGAGAGCCGGCCGGCGTCGGCTCATGCAAGCCAAGCCACTGCGCAGGCCTGGTTCAACTTACGCGCCGGGCTCAGGGGTGTCAAGAAAAAGGGCCGTTCTCGTGGCCATTTAGGCCGATCGCGGGGTCCTGCGGCCCGGGCCCCGCGGGCTGCCCCTCCCCGTCGTAACGCGTCGGATGCGATCAGGAACGCAGGTCGCCCGGATGGACGGCGCGGACCCTAACGGATGCCTCCGACACCGTCAGGGCGACCTCGGCGGCGGGCATCGTCTCGGAGGAGAACGGCGCGCCCCTCTCGCCCCCGCCCGTCCGCCGCCCGCGTGCGAGGAAGCCGACGGACACGTCGCGCACCGGCTCGGCCTCGGCGAGCGCCCCGGCGAGCGCCCCGGCGAGGCCGACCAGCGTCTCGGCAGGAGCCGACTCCACCGCGCCACCGTCCCGCTCGGCGAGGAGCCCCACGACGGGCACGACGCGCTGGCTGACGAGCGCCGCCAGCCAGCCCACGCGCCCCACGTCCACCGCGCCGCCTTCCCCGAGGCGGAGGAGCCCGCGGTCGGTGCCGAGGATCCGCAGGGCTGCCACGCCCGCTTCGTTGAGTTCGTGGACGATCCGCCGGTTGAGGTCGCGCACGGCCCGTTCGACGAGCGCGCCGGCCCCGGGGGCGTCCGTTTCCAGCCGCCCGGCCCGGCGCGTCGCCAGGAAGCCGGCGGCTTCGAGGGCGCGCTCGGCTTCCTCCCCCCCCCCGTGTGCGAGCAGCAACGGCCCACGGTGGGCCTTGACGTCGCGGGCGAACCCGGCCAGGAAGAGCGGGTCGCCGAGGTGGTAGGCGTCGAGGTAGAGAAGCAGCATGGGAAGGGAGAAGTAGGAAGCAGCGATGGGGCTGCGGGCAAGCAGCGCTGCTGCACGAGCGAGCACAAGCGCCCAGGGCCTCCTCGCTGAACTTATCCACAGAGGTTGAAGCGGGCCGGGGCTCCGGCTTTCTTTCCGGCGCGGATTTCCCCGTCGCCCCCCGGACACGCCTCGCCCCATGCCCGAGTTCTGCCACCTCCACTGCCACACCCAGTACTCCCTCCTCGACGGCGCCGCCCGCATCAAAACGCTCGTCGGCCGCGCGGCAGAGCTGGAGATGCCCGCCCTCGCCATCACCGACCACGGCAATCTCTACGGCGTCCCGGAGTTCTACACCGCCGCGCGGCAGGCCGGCATTCAGCCCCTCATCGGGTGCGAGTTCTACGTCTGCGGCGACATGGGCGTGCAGGACCGCACGCGCTACCACCAGGTCCTCCTGGCGAAGAACGAGGCCGGCTACCGCAACCTCATCCGCCTCTCCTCGCTCAGCTACACCGACGGCTACTACTACAAGCCGCGCATCGACAAGGCCACGCTCCGCGCGCACAGCGAGGGGCTCGTCGCCACGACGTGCTGCCTCCAGGGCGAGGTGCTCCAGGCCATCCTGAAGGACGGCGAGGCGGCCGCGCGGGCGGTGTTCGAGGCCTACCTCGACATCTTCGGTGAGGACTACTACATCGAGATCCAGGACCACGCCATCCCCGCGCAGCGGACGTGCAACGCGGTCCTGATGCGCTGGGCGAAGGAGTACGGCGTCAAGGTCGTCGCCACGAACGACGTGCACTACGTGGACCAGGCCGACGCCGAGGCGCAGGACGTGCTCCTCTGCCTCCAGACCGGCAAGGACCTCCACGACCCGAACCGGATGCGGTTCGAGAACGACCAGTTCTTCCTCAAGTCGGCCGACCAGATGCGGCAGGCCTTCGGGCCGTCGCTCGGGCAGGGCGTCTTCGAGTCGGCCCTGCAGATCGACGCGGCGCTCGACGCCACGCGCGAGATCGCGGACAAGTGCGCCTTCGAGCTGCCGATGGGCCGGCTCCTCATGCCCCACTTCCCCATCCCGCCCGAGTTCGGCGACGCCGACGCCTACCTCCGCCACCTCACCTACGAGGGCGCCCGGCGGCGGTACGGGGTGGTTTCCGAGACCCTCCGCGAGCGCCTCGACTACGAGCTGGGCGTGATCGCCGAGATGGGCTTCGAGGGCTACTTCCTCATCGTGCAGGACTTCACGACGGCCGCCCGCCGCCTCGGCGTCTCCGTCGGCCCCGGGCGCGGCTCGGCCGCCGGCTCGGCCGTGGCCTACTGCCTCGGCATCACCAACATCGACCCGCTCCAGTACGACCTCCTCTTCGAGCGCTTCCTCAACCCCGAGCGCGTCTCGATGCCGGACATCGACATCGACTTCGACGACCGGGGGCGCGGCAAGGTGATCGACTACGTCGTGCAGAAGTACGGCCGCGAGTCGGTCTGCCAGATCGTGACGTTCGGGACGATGGGCGCCAAGTCCGTCATCCGCGACGTCTCCCGCGTCCTCGGCGTCCCGCTCGCCGAGGCGGACCGCATCGCCAAGCTGATCCCCGACGGCGTGGGCGTCAACCTCGATCGCGCGAAGGCCGAGGTGGGCGAGTTCGCCGACCTGTTCAAGAGCCCGGACCCGCAGATCCGCAAGCTCATGCACTACGCGACGGTCCTCGAAGGCTCCGCCCGCCACACCGGCGTCCACGCCGCCGGCGTCATCATCGCGCCGGGCGACGTGAGCCAGTACGTCCCCGTGGCCGTGCAGAAGGGCAAGTCGGGCGACGGCGACGCCGTCGTGACGCAGTACGACGGCAAGTGGATCGAGTCGTTCGGGCTGCTGAAGATGGACTTCCTCGGCCTCAAGACGCTCACCATCCTCAACGACGCGCTCGCGCTCATCCGCGAGAACCACGGCGTCGAGATCGACCTGGACGCCCTCCCGCTCGACGACCCGAAGACGTTCGAGCTCTTCCAGCGCGGCGACACCGTCGCCATCTTCCAGTTCGAGTCCGACGGGATGCGCGAGTGGATGCGGAAGCTGAAGCCGACGTGCCTCGACGACCTCATCGCGATGAATGCGCTCTACCGGCCGGGGCCGATGGACCTCATCCCGACCTACATCAACCGGAAGCACGGGCTGGAGAAGGTGGAGTACCCGCACCCGATGCTGGCCGAGATCCTGGAGCCGACCTACGGCATCCCGGTTTACCAGGAGCAGGTCATGCAGATGGCGCAGGTGATGGGCGGCTACACCCTCGGCGGCGCCGACCTCCTCCGCCGCGCGATGGGCAAGAAGGACCGCGAGAAGATGGCGAAGGAGCGCGCCACGTTCGTCGCGGGGGCGGCCGCGAAGGGCGTGAACGAGCAGAAGGCCACCGAGGTCTTCGACATGATGGAGAAGTTCGCGGGCTACGGCTTCAACAAGAGCCACAGCGCCGCCTACTCCGTCGTGGCCTACCAGACGGCCTACCTCAAGGCGCACTACCCCGCCGAGTTCATGGCGGCCGTCCTCACGACGGAAATGCACGACTCGAAGAAGCTCGCGACGGCGCTGGAGGCCACGCGCGGCGCGGGCATCGAGATCCTGCCGCCGTGCGTGAACCGCTCGGCCGCCCACTTCACCGTCGAAGGCGGGCGCGTGCGGTTCGGGCTGGCGGCCATCAAGGGCGTCGGCCACGGCGCCATCGAGGCGGTCGTCGAGGCGCGCGAGAAGGCGGGCGGCGCGTTCGGCTCTCTCTTCGACCTCGTGCGCGACCTCGACCTCCGGGCCGTCGGCAAGAAGACGCTCGAAGCGCTCGCCCAGGCCGGCGCGCTCGACGCCTTCGAGGGCCACCGCGCGCAGCACGTGGCGGCCGTCGAGACGGCCTTCGGCTGGGCGCAGAAGCGGCAGGCCGACAAGGCCGCCGGCCAGAACTCGCTCTTCGGCGGCTTCGGCGGCGACGGCGCGGGCGAGTACCTCCCCGCCCTCCCCCACGCCGAGCCGTGGACGCGCGGCGAGCAGCTCCGCTTCGAGCGCGACCTCATGGGCTTCTACGTCTCCGGCCACCCGCTCGACGACTACGCCGCCGAGGCGCGCACCTTCGCCACCCTCCGCCTCGGCGAAACCGAGGGCGTGCCCGACGAGAGCGACCAGTCCGTCTGCGGCATCGTCACGGCCATCACGCGGCGGACGACCAAGACGGGCCGGCCCATCCTGTTCGTGACCGTGGAGGACACGACGGGGCAGGCCGAGGTGGTCCTCTTCGCGCAGGCCGTCGAGCGCTACGCTCACCTTCTCCAGCTCGACGAGGTCGTGCTCGTGCGCGGGAAGGTGGAGGTCAAGGGCGACGTGAAGCTGGTGGCGCGCGAGGTGCTCCCGATGTGGCGCGTCCGCGAGCAGCTCGTCAAGGCCATCGTCCTCCGCCTCAACGCGGACACGACGCGGCCGGAGGCGCTCGACGCGCTGGAGGCGCTGTGCGCGGCGAACCCGGGGCGGTGCAAGCTCTACTTCGAGGTGGAGACGCACCACCTCCCCAACCCCGTGCGGCTCCACGCCCGGACGGCCGTGGTGGACCCGACGCCGGACTTCATGAAGGGGCTGAACAAGCTCGTCGGGCGAGATTCAGTCCTGCTGGAAGCAGAAGCATAATTCGTCGATTACAGAATCCCAACACCGGCACTCACGACCTGATCGGGAAAGCGGAGCTTCCCGCAGGAATCCAGACCATCCTTCGAGAACCGTGGGCGGTGCACGCTCTACTTCGAGGTGGAGACGCACTGCCTCTCCAATCCCGTACGGCTCCATGCGTGGACGACCGCGGACGGTGGCCTGACCCAACGGCTCGGATCTGGCAACGGAGCGTAGGCACACGGCGCGCCGTGCCCCTACCACACGACCGCAGCCAACACGTCAGTCATGCCGAGCGGAACCCCGGGGCCCGATTCCGTCGTTTACGGGGCGCACCTCTCCCGTTCCCTTCACCCCACCCGCACCTCTATGCGACTCCTCATTCTGGTCCTCGCCCTGGGCCTCCCGATGGCCCTCACCGCCTGCCAGGACACCGCCACCGACGAAGCCATCGAAGAAGGCGCGCCGCCCGGCGACAGGGAAGACGTCATCGGCGACGGCGAGATCATCGACGAGCCCGGCGAGCCCGAGGGCAACCTGTTCACGGGTGCCGACACCGACGGCGACGGTTTCCTCAGCGCCGACGAGTTCGCCGCCGCCTGGGCCGACCGGGACCTGACCCTCTACGACACCGACGGCGACGGCCTGGTCTCCCAGGCCGAGTTCGACGCCTACAACGCGGCCCACCCCGACATGTAGGACATGTAGGCCGCCCCACATCCGTGCGTATCCGCGCCTCGGTCGCTCCGTCGGCCGGGGCGCGCTTCGTTACTCACCCCTCCTCAGACGAGGAGGGGGCCGGGGGGTGGTTGACGCGCCGCTACTCGGCAGGACGGGCGGCGCACGGGACACCGGGGATCACGCCTTCCGGTACATCCGCTCCACGTACTCCCGCACCATGCGTTCGGCGCTGAAGGCGTCGCGGGTGGTCTGGATGCTGGCGCGCATCATGCCCTCCCAGCGGGCACGGTCCTGCTCGTAGGTCGGCAGCACGTCGCCCAGGAGGACGTCGTAGAGCGCTGCGCGGTCGTGCGCGTCCTGCACGGCCGTGTCTTCGCTCTCGAAGCCGCCGCCGATCTGCCAACCGTTGACGCCGTGCTCGCAGGCCTCGGGCCACCAGCCGTCGAGGACGGACACGTTGAGCACGCCGTTCATGGCCGCCTTCATGCCCGAGGTGCCGCTGGCCTCCTTCGGGCGTCGCGGGTTGTTGAGCCACACGTCGCACCCGCGCGTCATGGCCGCACCGATGGTCATGTCGTAGTCCGGCAGGAACGCGACGGCGTCGGGGAACTCGACGGCGCGCTCGACGATCTCGGCGACGAGCGCCTTGCCCGCGTCGTCGAGCGGGTGGCTCTTCCCGGAGAAGAGAAGCTGGATACGCCGGTGCTCCAGCAGCGGACGCATCCGCTCCATGTCCGAGAAGATGAGGTCGGCGCGCTTGTAGGCAACGGCGCGGCGGGCGAACCCGACGAGCAGCCGGTCCTCGCGGAAGCGCGCGCCCGTCCGCTTCTCGACGAGCTCGATGAGCGCCCGCTTGTTGGCCTGGTGAGGCTCCCAGAGGTCGGCGCCGGACTCGGCCGCGGCGAGCATGGCCGGGTCCGCCCACGTTGGGACGTGAACCCCGTTGGTGATGGCGAGGATGGCGGCGCGGCGGTCCACGTCGGCCCACATCCGGCGCGCCGTCTCGCCGTGGAGCTGGGCGACGCCGTTGGCGACGCGGCTGAGCCGGAGGGCGCCGACGGTCATGTTGAACGGGTCGCCGCCGAGTGCGGTGAGTTCGTCGCGGGAGAGGCCGAGGTCGGCCCCGAGGTAGAAGAGCCGGTCGAGGGGGTGGCTCTCGTTGCCCTGCGGAACCGGCGTGTGCGT
The DNA here is from genome assembly GCA_964580105.1 of uncultured Rhodothermales bacterium. Taxonomy (GTDB): domain Bacteria; phylum Bacteroidota; class Rhodothermia; order Rhodothermales; family Rubricoccaceae; genus CAZOJJ01. The sequence goes on from CAZOJJ010000035.1 coordinate 19,783, forward strand.
GGTGAAGACGACCTCCTCGCGCGTGGCCGCTACGGCGTCCTCGAAGGCCATCCCCTCCTCGCGCTTCTCGCGGATGAGCTCGAAGGCCGCCAGGAGCGCGTGGCCCTCGTTGAAGTGGTACACGTCCACCTCGTGGCCGAGCGCCCGCAGCGCCCGCACGCCGCCGACGCCGAGGACGATCTCCTGCGCCACGCGCTCCTCGCCGAACCAGCCGTAGAGCTGGCCCGTCGTCCACGGCTCGGCGTTGCCGGGGAGGTCGGTGTCGAGGAGGTAGAGGGGCGCGTTGCCGAAGGCGTCGAGCTTCCACACCCTGCACCGCACCTCGCTTCCCTTGATCGCAACGCGCACCTCGACGCCCGTATCGTCGAGGTAGCCGTCGATGTCGTGGTGATAGAAGAGGTCGCCGGGCTGGCCGGACTCGGTGAGGACCTGGTGGCCGTAGCCCTGCTTCCACTTCAGGCCGACGCCGACGAGCGGGAGGCCGAGGTCGTGGGCGGCCTTGAGGTGATCCCCAGCGAGGATGCCGAGGCCGCCGGCGTAGAGCGGGAGGCGCGGGTCGAGCCCGTACTCCATGCAGAAATACGCGACGCGGGGAAAATCGGACATGCCGGGCGAGGGGCTGAGCGGAGAGACGGACCGGAAAGATACCCCGGCCTCGGCGGCGCGACGGACGGGCCGAGTCGGCAGCGGGAACGGCGTCGGGCGAAAGGAAGGGCCCGCCCTCCGCCTTTGGCTCCGGGTTCGTATGATCCCGTATCACACGCCCCTGTGCCCCATGCGCTTCCGCCCCGCCCCGCTCGTCCTCCTCGTCCTGATCCCCCTCGCCTCGGCCCAGAACCGCACCCTCACGCTGCCCGACGCCAGCCCGCATGCCGCCGTCCATCAGACCGTCGGCCTGACCGAGCTGCGGGTGGACTACCACCGCCCGGGCGTCAACGGCCGCATGATCTGGGGCGGCCTCGTGCCGTACGACCAGGTCTGGCGCGCCGGCGCGAACGAGAACACGGTCTTCGAGACGTCGAGCGCGATCCGCGTCGAGGGCCGGGCGCTCCCGGCCGGGCGCTACGGCCTCCACATGATTCCCACGACGGGCGCGTGGACCGTGATCTTCAGCACGATGGCCGACGCCTGGGGCTCGTTCTCGTACGACGAGGCCGAGGACGCCCTCCGCGTCGAGGTCGCACCCCGGCCGGGGCGCGGCGAGGAGCGCCTGAGCTACCGCTTCGACGACCCCACGAACACGACGACCACGCTCGTCATGGCCTGGGCGGATCTCGAACTCCCCCTCCGCATCGAGGTGGACACGCCGGAGGTCGTCCTGGCGAACATGCTGCGCGAACTGCGGGGCCTGCCCCGCTTCTTCTGGGACGGCTGGAACCAGATCGCCGCCTACGCCCTCCGCCACGGCGTCCACCTCGGCGACGCCCTGGGCTGGGTGGACCGCTCCATCGCCATCGACCGGAACGGGACCAACCTCGGCACGAAGGCCGCCCTGCTCACGGCCCTCGGCCGCACCGACGAGGCCGATGCCCTCGAAACCGAGCTCTTCGCCACGGCCACCGAGGCCGACGTCAATGCCTACGGCTACCTCCTCCTCGGTCTCGACCGCACCGACGACGCCCTCGCCGTCTTCGAGAAGAACGTGACCGACCACCCCGACTCGTGGAACGTCCACGACAGCTTCGCCGAGGCGCTCGCGGCAGCGGGCCGCACCGAGGAGGCCGTCAGGCACTACGAGCACGCCCGCGCGCTGGCCCCGGCCGTCCAGCACGCCCGCATCGACGGCATCCTGGCGCAGCTCCGCGGCGTGAACTGACGAACGGAGCAGGCGGGTTGGGTTTGACGGGAACGGCGGGCGCCGTATCGTCCGCCCACACGCCGCGCTCGCGGCGGCCCTGTCCACCCGCCCCGCTCCCGGATGCCCGCCCGCCCCGCCTCCGGCGCCCGCACGCCGCTCTTCCGCGCCCTCCGCCGCGCCACCCGCCTTGCCGGTACGGCCGGCCGGCCCGACACTCCCCCGCTCGACGAGCTGCTCGACCTCGACCGCGAGGCCCGCCTTGCGCGCCGCGCCTCGGACGCCGGCGGCTTCGCCCTCGACCGCCGACGCTTCCTCAAGCTGGCCGGCGCCGGTGCCGCCGGGGCCGTCCTCGGCCCGACGCTCTGGGGGTGCCGGACGGTATCGCAGGCGGGCGGCCAGCGCGTCGCCATCGTGGGGGGCGGCATGGCCGGGCTCAACGCGGCGTACCGGCTCCGGAAGGCCGGCCTCGACGCGACGATCTACGAAGCCAGCACGCGCACCGGCGGCCGGATGTACACCGCGCACGACCTCATGAACCCGGGCCAGACCACGGAGCTCGGCGGCGAGTTCATCGACTCCATCCACACCGACGTGCTGGACCTCGTGGCCGAGTTCGGGCTCGACCTCTCCGACACCGACGACGACCCGCTCCACGAGGCGTTCTACTTCCACGGCCGCCACTACACCGAGGCCGAGGTGGCCGAGGCCTTCGCCCCCCTCGCCGATCGCATCCAGACCGACTACGACTCCACGGGCGAGGTCGTGGACTTTCGCGACGACGGCGGGGCGACGGCGCTCGACCGGATGTCCCTCGCCGCCTACCTCGACCGCATCGGCGCCGAGGGCATGATCCGCGACCTGCTGGAGGTCGCCTACGTCACCGAGTACGGCCTCGACGCCGACGAGCAGTCTGCCCTGAACCTCATCTTCCTCATCGGCACCGACCTCAGCGAGGGGTTTGCCCCCTTCGGCGAGAGCGACGAGCGCTTCAAGGTCGTCGGCGGCAACCAGCGCGTGGTGGACGAGCTGGCTGCCCGCCTCGACGGCCGGATCGAGCTGGGTCACCGGCTGACGGCCGTCCGCCCCGCCGGCGCCGGCTACCGCCTCGCATTCGACACCGACGGCGGTGCCCGCGACGTCGACGCCGACGTGGTCCTCCTCACGCTCCCCTTCACGACGCTCCGCCAGGTGGACCTCGCTGCGCTCGACCTGCCCGATTTCAAGACGCGGGCGATCCGCGAGCTCGGCTACGGCATGAACGCCAAGCTGTTCGTGGGCACGACGGCACGGCCCTGGCGCGGCATGGGCTACTCGGGCGAGTGCTTCTCGGACGCGGGCTTCCAGCTCTGCTGGGACAACGCGCAGCTCCAGCCCGGCGAGGGCGGCGGCCTGACGCTCTACTCCGGCGGCGCCGACGGATGGCGCGTCGGGGAGGGCACGCCCGAGCAGCAGGTCGAGCGCCTCCTGCCGGGCGTCGAGGCCGTCTTCCCCGGCGTGACGGACGCCCGCAACGGCCGCGTGGGCCGCTTCCACTGGCCGACGCACCCGTTCACGCTCGGCTCCTACGCGTGCTACCGCCCGGGGCAGTGGACGACCCTCGCGGGCGCGGAGATCGAGCCTGTCGGCCGCCTGTTCTTCGCGGGCGAGCACTGCTCGTATGACTACCAGGGCTTCATGAACGGCGCCGCCGAGACCGGCCGCCGCGCCGCCGAGGCCGTGCTGGAGGCCGTCGGGGCCGCCGTTGGGGCCGGCTGAGGAACGCTGCCGTCGAAATGCATTCGTAGGAATGGAAGGGGCCCGGCACGGTGTCCGGCATGCCGAAGGGACCGTGCTGCTCCTCCAGGACCTGCGCGGCTCTCGTCGTATCCTCCCCGCCTTGCCCAACGGAACTTGGTGGAAGGCACCGCCTGCCACCGCCTCCCCCCATGCCACCAACCACGCAGGTCGCCGTCTCCAACCGATTCGTCTTGAGCAGCGGGCACGCGGTTCTCCTGGGCCTGTTCGCCACCTACGCCGCCCTCGGGCTCTTCGGCTACGGCACCGACGGTGACACCTACCTCCTGCTGCGGTCGGGCCATCACCTCTTCGTACACGGCGTCTACGAGTACTCGCGCACGCCCGGCTACGTCGTGCCCGAGGTGGCCGTCGGGTTGCTCTCGCTGGCAGGAGGCCACGTCCTTTCCAACCTCGCCTCTGCCCTCCTGGGCACGGCGACGCTCTACCTGTTCCGGCGCCTCCTGCGCCCGTTCTTCCCGGAGCGCGAGGCACTGCTGCTCACCGCGACGGTCGGGGCCAACCCCTTCTTCGTCATCGCCGCCTCGTCTTCGATGGATTACGTGTACAGCCTCTTCTTCGGGGTCGCCGCCGTCGCCTGCCTGCCCCGGCGGCGGTACTACCTCGCGGCGCTGCTGTTCGGCCTCGCCATCGGGTCGCGGCTGTCGAATGCCCCGGCCGTTGCGGTGATCTACGCGGTGCTGCTGGCCGTCCTCCTGCGCCGCCGCGAGACGCGCGAGCTCGCGACGGTGCTCTCTTCCGGCGCCGTTGCCCTCCTGATCGCCGTGGTCCTGTACCTCCCCCCCTACTTCGCCTCCGGGCGCACGCTCGATTTCCTGACGTACGCCATGCCGGACTGGAGCTTGCTGGAGCGCCTGTATCGCTTTCTCTACAAGGGTGCGTACCTGTTCGGCCTGGCCCCGATTCTCCTGATCGCCGGCGTGACGGCCCACCGAGCCGTGGCCTCTCGTCTCCGCCTTCCTCGTCCGTCCCTCCTCGTGGCCGGCGGGTTCGTGGTGGCCGCCCAGGCGCTCCTGTTCCTCAACGTCCCCATCGAGGTCTCCTACCTGCTGCCGGTCCTCTTCGTGGCGCTGCCCCTGTTCGCCTTCGTCGCTGCGCCCGGCCGCGCGGGGCTGGCCCTCCTGCTGGGCCTCACGCTTACGTACGGCTTCGTCGCGAACCCGGACGTGCTCCAGCGAAGCTACGGGGAGGCCGGCGAGGTCCGTGCGGAAGTGGGGCTGTTCGTGCGTCGGGGCGTCGTGGTGGAGGACGTCCTCCACCGGGAGGAGGCACTCCGGACGTTCGCCCCGATGCGCCATCACCCGCCGGGGAGCCGCCCCGCTCCCCCGCCGGTGCCGCCGTTCCGCCTCTGAGCCCACCCGGCGCCGTCATCGCCCCGCCGCCAGCAGCTCCCCTTTGAACCGTTCCGCCAGCGCGTCGGCGGCCTCGGGCGTGCCCGCCTCGGTGTAGATCCGGAGGATGGGCTCGGTGTTCGACTTGCGCAGGTGGACCCACCCCTCGTCGAAGTCGATCTTCACGCCGTCCACGGTCGAGATCCGCTCGCCCGCATAGCGCACGGCCATCGCCGCGAGGAGGGCGTCGGGGTCGAGGCCGTCCGCGAGCGGCAGCTTGTGCTTGGCGATGTGGTAGCGCGGGAGCGAGGCGCGGACCTCGGAGAGCGACCGACCCGTCTCGGCGAGGTGCTGGAGCACGAGCGCCGTCCCGGCGAGCGCGTCGCGGCCGTAGTGGAGGTCGGGCAGGATGACGCCGCCGTTGCCTTCGCCACCGAGCACGGCCCCGTGCGCCTGCATCGCCTTGACCACGTGAATCTCGCCGACGGCGCTCCGGTAAACCGGCTGCCCGTAGCGGGCCATCACGTCCTCGATGGCGCGGCTGGACGAGAGGTTCGTCGCGAACGGGCCGGGCCGCTTGCGCATCAGGAAGTCGGCGGCGACGACCTGCGTGAGCTCCTCGCCAACGAACGCGCCGCCGTCCTCGACGAACGCGAGGCGGTCGGCGTCGGGATCCACGACGATGCCGAGGTCGGCCCCCGTAACCCGGACACGCTCCATGATGCCGCCGAGGTGGGCGGGGAGCGGCTCGGGGTCGTGGGCGAAGCGGCCGTTCGGTTCCCCGTTGAGCACCTCCACGTCGTCCACGCCGAGCGCGTGCAGCAGCGCCGGTATCGCCACGGCGCCGATGGAGTTGATGCCGTCCACGACGACGCGGAAACCGCGCGCCCGGATGGCCTCGGGGTCGATGTACGGCAGTTCCAGGATGCGGCGGAGATGGGCGTCGAGGAAGTCCTGCTGCCGGTATGCGCCGAGCTGCTCGTGCGTGACGGTGTAGGCGCCCGCCTCCGCCTCGGCCATCGCCAGGACGGCCCCGGCCTCGCCGGGGTCGAGGAACTCGCTCTTCGCGTTGAGCAGCTTGAGGGCGTTCCACTCGGCCGGGTTGTGCGAGGCCGAGAGAATGACCGCCCCCGCCGCCCCTGTCTCCAGAACGGCCATCGCCGTCGTGGGCGTCGTGGCCATGCCGGCGTCCACCACGTCGCAGCCGGCGCTCTGGAGCGTGGCGGTGACGAGGCGGGCGCAGACGTCGCCCGTCGTGCGCCCGTCGCGCCCCACGACGACGAGGGGGCGGTCGCGGCCGGAGGTGCGGCGGCACCACGCCCCGAAGGCGGCGGCGTAGCGGACGAGCACGGCGGGGTCGAGGCCGTCGCCGAAGACGCCCCGGATGCCCGAGATGGAGGCGATGAGCGGCATGGGGAAGGGGAAAGAGAGAAGAGGGAAGCGAGAAAGGGAAACTACTCCGGCTTGGCGCCCCGCCCTGCCACTCCGCCGTTCTCACTTCTTCCTTCTCACTTCTTCCTTCTCACTTCCTACATCGCCGTCCCCTTCCTCGCCCTCTATTCATAGACCGAGCGAGGCGGCGGCGTTTCATTAGGGTGTCCAACCCGTTCGTCCATGCGGCCTCTCTCCTACGCTGCCGACGCCGACCTCACTGTGGCCCCCGCCTCCCTCCGGGTGCGCCTCGCGGACCTCAAGGAGCTCCTGAAACCGGGGATCTCCGGGTTCGTCGTCGCCACGGCTGCCGCCGGCTACCTCCTGGGCACGGCGGTCCCGCCCCACTGGCCCACACTCATCGGCCTCCTCCTGGGGACGGCGGCGACCTCCGGCGGCGCCGGCGCACTCAACCACCTCGTCGAGCGCCGCTACGACGCCCGGATGCACCGGACACAACACCGCCCGATTCCTTCCGGGCGCGTTCGTCCGGGCTTCGTGCTCGCCTACGGCCTCGCCCTCGTCGCGGCCGGGTTGGCCGTCCTCGGCCTGACGACGAACGCGCTGACGACGGCCCTCGCCGGCGCCTCCGTCGTCCTCTACGTCGCCGTCTACACCCCGCTCAAGCGGCGGACGACGCTGAACACGCTCGTCGGCGCCATTCCAGGGGCGCTCCCCACGCTCGGCGGCGTCACCGCCGCGGCGGGCGAGCTGAACGCGGTGGGCTGGGCCGCCTTCGCCATCCTGTTCCTGTGGCAGCTCCCGCACTTCTACGCCATCGCGTGGATGCTGCGCGAGGACTACGCCCGCGGCGGCTTCGTGATGCTCCCGTCGGTGGACGCCACCGGCCGGACGACCGCGCTCCACGTCCTCGTCTCCACGCTGCTCCTCCTGGTTGCCGGCGTGCTGCCGACGGCGACGGGCTCGGCGGGCTGGCTCTACTTCGTCGGCATGGCCGGCCTCGGGACCGCGTTCACGCTCCCGGCCTTCTCGTTCTTCGCGGGGCCGACCGACCGGCGCGCGCGCCGCCTCCTCTTCGCCTCGATCCTCTACGTCCCGGCCTTCCTCGCCCTCGTGGTCGCGGACTTCTTCCTCGGGTGAGCGGCCTCGCCGCCGAGGCGGGCTAGCGGATCATCCGCTCGTTCTTCGCGCGCCGGAGGGACCTTCCCCCGGCGCGCGCTGTTTTCTCCGGCTGACGACGACCCCGCGACGCTCGTGCTTACCGACCTCAAGACGCTCGACCGTGCCGGCCTCGAGGCCTTCGCCGAGTCCCTCGGCGAACCGGCCTTCCGGGGCCGCCAGCTCTACGCGTGGATCTGGGAGAAGGGCGCCGCCTCGTTCGACGCGATGACCGACCTGCCGAAGGCGTTCCGCGCCCGGCTCGCCGAGGCCGCCCACCTCGGCGCCATCGAGGAGGTCCAGCGCCGGACGGCCACCGACCGCACCGTCAAGAGCCTCTTCAGGCTGCCGTCCGGCCGCAAGGTCGAGACCGTCCTCATCCCCGACTTCGACGACGAGGGGCATCCGAAGCGGATGACCGTCTGCGTCTCCAGCCAGGTCGGCTGCGCGATGGGCTGCCACTTCTGTGCGACGGGGCTGATGGGCTTCCACGAGAACCTCACGCCCGGCCAGATCGCCGACCAGGTGCGGCACATGGACACCGTGGCCCGCGAGCGCTTCGGGAAGGGCGTCACGAACGTGGTCTACATGGGCATGGGCGAGCCACTCCAGAACTATGCCGGCGTCGTCGCCAGCACGCAGCTGCTCAAAGACGGCCTCGGCCTCGCGCCCAGGCGCATCACCGTCTCGACCGTCGGCCTCGCCCGGCGCATCCGCCAGCTCGCCGACGACCAGGCCGAGGGCCGCGCTCCCGCCTTCGGCCTCGCCGTCTCGCTCCACGCGCCGACGGACCCGCAGCGAAGCGCCATCATGCCGGTCAACCGCTCGGAGAAGACCGACCTCGGCGCGCTCAAGGAGGCCGTCCAGTACTACCACGCACGGACCGGCCGCCGCGTCACCTACGAGTACTGCCTCTTCGAGGGCGTCAACGACTCGGACGCCGACGCGAAGAACCTTGCGAAGGTGGTCCGCTGGGCGCCGAGCAAGGTGAACCTCATCGTCTACAATCCGGTCGAGGGGACCGACTTCCGGTCGCCGGGCGAAGTGCGGCTCGAACGGTTCATCCGCACGCTCGTGGCCGAGGGCGTCACCGTGACCGTCCGCCGCAGCCGGGGCCAGGACATCGACGCGGCGTGCGGCCAGCTGGCCGTGCGCGAGGGGGCGGTGGGCTGAGCCGAGCGGCGCACGTCGTAGCGTAGCTTCTCTCGAACCGCCCGCCCGCCCCATGCCCCGCGTCACGGAGAAGATGAAGGCCCCCGACGCCGCGTGGCTGCGGATGGAGCGCCCCGTCAACCCGATGACGATCACGGGCGTGATGACGACGGCGGCGCCGATGCCCCGCGAGACGCTCCTCCGCCTCACCGAGGAGCGCCTGCTCGTCTACCGCCGCTTCCGGATGGGAATCGAGGGCGCGGACACGTCCTCACCGCGCTGGGCGCTGGAGGAGCCGTTCGACCTCGGCCGCCGCATCGTCCCGTTGGAGCTGCCCGCGCCCGGCGACCAGGACGCGCTCGAAGCGGCCGTGAGCGCGCTGATGAGCGAGCCGCTCGCGTTCGAGACGGCGCCGTGGACGATGCATCACGTCGAGCGCTACGGTGAGGGCTCGGCCCTCATCGTCCGCCTCCACCACTGTATCGGCGACGGCATCGCGCTGATGCACGTGCTGCTCTCGCTCTCGGACGAGCTGTGGGACCCGTCCGCGATCCGTCCCTCCCCGGTTGCTCCCGAGCGCTCGCTCGGCGCGCGCCTCGCCCGAGGCGGGCAGCGCGTCGGTACAGCCGTGGGCCATGCGCTGACGCGCCCGAAGGTACTCGGCCGCGGCCTCGTGGCAGCCGGGAAGGCGGTGGCCGCGCTGGTGCGTCTCCTCGCCCTGCAGCCCGACCCGAAGACGCGGCTCAAGGACGGCGTCTCGACGATGAAGCGGGCGGCCTGGACGCGGCCCATCCCGCTGGACACGATCAAGGCCGTCGGGCGGGCGACGGGCGCGAAGGTCAACGACGTGCTCCTCGCGGCGGCGGCGGGCGGCCTCCGCCGCTACCTCGCGGGCCGGGGCGAGCCGACCG
>CAZOJJ010000035.1:29418-31206 GCA_964580105.1 uncultured Rhodothermales bacterium
TCGTCGTCTGGCTCTTCAGCACGAAGTGCTCGGCCGTGATGACCAACGTGCCCGGCCCGGCCGAGCGGCTGCACCTGATGGGCGTGCCCCTCGCCGACCTCATGTTCTGGGTGCCCCAGGCGGGCGATCTCGGCCTCGGCCTGAGCATCCTCAGCTACGACGGCCGCGTCCTCGTCGGCGTGGCGGCGGACGCGCGGGTGGTCGAGGATCCGAACGCGCTCGCCGCCGCCTTCGAGGAAGAGTTCGACGCCCTGGCGAGCCGCTACGCGGGAGAAGACAGGAAGTTAGAAGTTAGAAGTTAGTAGTTAGAAAAATAACATTCGTCATACTTCCTACTTCCCACTTCTTACTTCTCACTTCTTACTTCTCACTTCCATACTCCGTCGTGTCCTGCTCGGAGCCGTCGGCGCGGTGGACGACGAGCCGGCTCGGGGCGTGCCCTTTCGCGAGACTGCGCCCCGCCGAGAGCGCCTCCTTCTTCGTGCCGTGCACGCTCGACGCCTGCGCGGCGCCCTCCTTCTTGACGGCCCAGCCGTCGGGGTGCGGCTCCACGCGGTAGACCGTCGCCCCACCCGTGAGCCGTGCGATGCGCGCCTGGAGCGCGTCGACCTGCGCCGTCAGCGCCTCCACCTCGGCGCGCCGCGGGACGCCCGCTCGGGCCAGGATGGCCTCGACGGCCGTCTCCAGCCGCTCCTCGACGGCGTTGACCGTCTCGGCGGCCGTGGCCGCTGCGCTCTTGGCCACCTCGGCCGCCTTGCCGCGCGCCGCGCCGAGCTGGTGGAGGGCGGCGTCCACCGCCTCGGCGCTCTTGGCGCGCACCTTAGAGCCGCGCTTGACGAGCGCCTCGAAGCCTTCGGCGCCTTCCTTCCTTGCGCGGTCGAGTGCGCCGAGGCCGGCGAGCCAAACGTCGTGCGCGCGCTCGCCGAGCGCCTCGGGGAGCTGGGTCAGGGCCGCCTGGGCCTTCTTTGATTCGCGCTTGTTCGCTTTCTTGGCCATGACGGGCAGCGGCTGGTTGGGACACCGGAAAGTACAGCGAACGGACGAACCCGGCCGCTCGGAACCTCCGGCCCACCCGGGCAGGTACCAGCATCCCCTCCCTCTCGCTCCTCTACCCGATGGCTTCTCTCTCCAACGACCCCGCCGCCCGCTCCCTCTTTGAAGTCGCCCTCGGCTTTCTGGGCGCGCTCCTGATCCTGCCGCTGCTCTTCCGTGCCATCGGCGGGCTGTTCCGGCTGGGCGTCGTGCGCCGCCTCATCGGCGAGGCCCTCTTCGTCGGCCTGACGGCGCTGCTGACGCGGGAGGACGTGCTCGACAAGCTGTTCGGACGGAAGGGCGAGACGGGCGGCCTGCTCAAGTCGAACCCGAACGACTGATTCCTCCGGGATCCCGTCCATGCGGGGCGGCCATCACGGTCGCCCCTTTTCAGTTGCCCGCCGCGTTCGCTACGCGGCAGCCCCATGGTGACACACGGCCGGCCTCACCTCCCCACGGTGATGACGGCGGCCTGCCCTCCCGCACGAACGACGTACACCCCAGGCGGCAGGCCCGACACGTCCACCTCGGTGGCGTCGCCGAGGCGGGCGTGGAGGACCGCCCGCCCGAGCACGTCGTAGAGTACGGCCTCGTGGGCATCCGCTTCAACGTGGAGCCTTCCTGCGACGGGATTGGGCCACACCCGCAGCGTCTCGTCTGGTTGGGGCGCCCCCGGCTCCACGGCCGTCCCCTCCGTGACTGTGAGCGTGACCGGCACGGAGGCGGCCTCCTCGCCGTTCGGGCCGCCCTCGCGCA
>CAZOJJ010000036.1:0-3021 GCA_964580105.1 uncultured Rhodothermales bacterium
CGGGGACGGAGCTGCCCGAGGTCTACCGCCTCGGTGAGGCGTACCCCAACCCGTTCAACCCGCAGGCCCAGTTCTCGCTCGAGGTCGCCCAGGCGCAGACCGTCCGCATCGAGCTCTACGACGTGCTCGGGCGCCGCGTGGCGCTCCTCCACGACGGCGAGCTCTCGGCGGGCACGGCCCACCGGTTCACCATCGACGGGGCGCGCCTGGCCAGCGGGACGTACACCTACCGCGTCGTCGGTGAGACCTTCACCGCGACGAAGCGGGTGACGCTGCTCAAGTAGCGCAAGCGGCAAACCCTGCCCCGCGCGGCACACGAAGAAGCCCCGCCGGCCCAGTGTCGGCGGGGCTTCGTGCTTTTCTTCTTCGGGTAGGCCGCCGAAACGCAGCTACCGCAGCGTGCTCTCGTGCTTGCGGAGGCGCGCGACGAAGAACGCCTCGAGCGTGCCGTCCGGCAGCACCCGCCGGGCGTGCGCCACCTGCGGGTCGAGCGCCTGCCCGTTCCATTCCGTCAGCCCTTCCTGCACCGACGCCGCCACCGGCCCCGTCGTCGGCAGGCCGGCCTCGACCACCTCGACGGCGCCGCCGAAGGTCCGGAGCGCCTTCGAGAGGACGACCTCGTTCTCCTCCGGCGCGAACGTGCACGTCGAGTAGACGAGGGTGCCGCCGGGCCGGAGCGCCTGCACGCCGGCGAAGAGCAGCTTCCGCTGCTTGGCCTGCATCTCGCGGACCTTGCGCGGGCTCCAGTAGCGCGTCGTTTCGGGGTCGCCCACGCGGAAGCGGCCCTCCGTCGAGCACGGCGCGTCCACGAGGACGCGGTCGAACGCCTCGGGCTCGCGGTGCCAGTAGGCCGCCCCCGAGGCGAGCACGGGGAGGACGACGGCGCTGCCCTGCCGGGCGAGGTTCGAGCGCAGCTTGTAGAACCGCTCCCGCACCTTCTCGACGGCCACCACCTCACCCTCGTTCTGCATCAGGCAGGCGAGCTGGCGCGTCTTCGAGCCCGGCGCGGCGCAGAGGTCGAGCACGCGCTCGCCCGGCTGCGGGTCCAGCACGAGGGCCGGGAGCTGGCTCGACACGTTCTGGACGTAGAGGTGCCCCTGCGCGTAGGGGAGCGAGGCGAGCAGCCCCGGCCGCTGGTCCACCGGCACGGTGTACGCGCCGGGTACGCCCGCCACCGGCTCCGGCGTCAGCCCGTCGGCGCGGAGCGCGTCGAGGATGGCCTCGGGGGCGACGCGGATCGTGTTGATCCGGAAGCCGGGCGCGCGCGGCGCCTCGAAGGTGGCGAGGACGGCCTCCACCCGGCCGGGCGGCACGAGGGCGTAGAGGCGTTCGACGAACTCGGCGGGCAGCAACGACGGGGCGAGTACGGTTTCCATAGCGTAACCTAAACCGGTCGGTGCCTCCCCCGATCCCCCTTCATCCGGTCTTCCCCGGTTTCCCGAGGGGGCGGGGGGCTTAACCGTTGCATCTCCCCGGCCGATTCGATTTCTTAGGCCCACCGCGTCCCCCTCCGCCCCGCCCCGACCCCGATGGACACCAGCAGCGACGACCTCATCCGCTGCTCGTTCTGCGGCCGCACCGCCCACGAGGTCGCCTCGATGGTGGCCGGGCCGGAGCCCGCGCAGGTCTACATCTGCGACGGCTGCATCCACCACGCCTCGGGCATCGTCCAGGGCGACCTCCTGCCGTACACGCCGCCCGCGCGGCGCGCGTACGCCGGGCCGCGCCACCGCCGCCTGACGCCCCGCGAGATCAAGGCCGCCCTCGACGAGCACGTCGTCGGGCAGGAGCGGGCCAAGCGCGCCCTCGCCGTCGCCGTCTACAACCACTACAAGCGGATCGAGGCGGAAGACTACCTCCACGAGTACGACGACGTCGAGCTGGAGAAGTCGAACATCCTGCTCATCGGGCCGACGGGCACCGGCAAGACGCTGCTCGCGCGGACGCTGGCGAAGATCCTCGACGTCCCGTTCTCCATCGCCGACGCCACCGCGCTCACCGAGGCGGGCTACGTCGGCGAGGACGTCGAGTCCATCCTGAGCCACCTCCTCCAGGCGGCCGACTACAATGTGGACCGCGCCGAGCGCGGGATCATCTACATCGACGAGATCGACAAGCTCGCGCGCAAGGGGGACAACGCCTCCATCACGCGCGACGTCTCGGGCGAGGGCGTCCAGCAGGCGCTGCTCAAGATGCTCGAAGGGACCGTGGCCGGCGTGCCGCCCAAGGGCGGGCGCAAGCACCCCGAGCAGAGCCTGATCTCGTTCGACACCCGGAACGTGCTCTTCATCGTCGGCGGCGCCTTCGACGGCCTCGGCGAGATCATCGCCCGCCGCCGCTCGGCCTCGCCCATCGGCTTCACCGCCGGCCCGGAGGCCGCCAAGCTCGACAAGCGCGACCCCCGCATCTTCCAGCACGTCGAGCCGGACGACCTCCTCAAGTACGGGCTCATCCCCGAGTTCGTCGGCCGCCTCCCCGTCGTGGCCACCCTCGACGGCCTCACCGCCGCCGACATGCGCCGCATCCTCGTCGAGCCGCGCAACGCGCTCGTCCGCCAGTACCAGAAGCTCTTCGTCATGGACGGCGTGGACCTCCTCTTCGACGACGACGCCCTCGACGCCGTCGTGACGAAGGCGCACGCCCTCGGCACCGGCGCGCGCGGCCTCCGCGCCGTCATGGAGGAGGCCATGCTGGACCTCATGTTCGACGCGCCCGAGCGCGGTGGCGTGGCCAGCTGCCGGATCACGGCCGAGGTCATCGACGGGAAGCGGAAGCCGCTCTACGAGGAGCGCAAGGCGAGCGCCTGAATCGGGGCTGAGTCCGCCCGCCTCGGCGCCGAGGTCGAACCACCCCCCGCCCCTCCCTGCCAAGGCGGGGGCGACGCGGTCGGGGTAGCTTCCGGGGCTCCATCCTGCGGCGCGCGGGTCCCGAGGTGGGTGGAATCGGAAGTCGAATCTCCGGCGCCCCCTTGCTCGCGCTCGAAGCGGCGCTCGAAGCGGCGCTCGAAGCGGCGCTCGAAGC
>CAZOJJ010000036.1:3121-4948 GCA_964580105.1 uncultured Rhodothermales bacterium
GCGCTCGAAGCGGCGCTCGAAGCGGCGCTCGAAGCGGCGCTCGAAGCTGCGCTCGAAGAGGCGCACGAGGCTCGCACGAGGCTCGCTCGATTGAGGGGGCCCGCCACGCCTTTTGCGTGAAGCGGGGCCGTAGGTATCCTCCGCGTGGAACCTCCGTCCCCGCGCCCTCATAGAGCATCGGATTCAAGCACCCCCGGCGTATGTCCTACAAGGCGGTCATCGACCTGACCTCCAAGGCCCAGAAAGAGCAGAAGCACGACGGGCCCGCGTTCTCCCCCTTCCCAGCGCCCGACCCTGCGCTCCCCGAAGCCACCGTCGCCTCCCTTCCCGAGACCCTTCAGGCCGGCCTCCAGGCGATGGGCTGGCCCGGCCTGATGCCCGTTCAGGCCACGGCCGTCCCGTACATCCTGGACGCGCGCGACCTCATCGTGCAGAGCCGGACGGGCTCCGGCAAGACGGGCGCCTTCCTCCTCCCGCTCCTGGAGCGCCTCGACCCGGCCCTCGACGCCGCGCAGGCCCTCGTCCTCTGCCCCACGCGGGAGCTGGCCAAGCAGATCCTCGGCGAGTTCGAGCGGATGAACGGCGGCCTCCCCGAAGACCGCCGCCTCCGCGCCGTCTCCGTCTACGGCGGCACCGCCTACGGCCCCCAGATCGACGCGTTCAAGAAGGGCGCCCACCTCGTCGTCGGCACGCCGGGGCGCGTGCTCGACCACCTCGAACGCGGCACGCTCCGGCTCGACCGCCTCAAGGTGTTCATCCTCGACGAGGCCGACGAGATGCTGAGCATGGGGTTCTACCCCGACATGAAGCGCGTCCGCCGCTTCCTCCCCCGCGGGCGCGACTCCTACATGTTCTCCGCCACGATGCCGTACGCCGTGCAGCGCGTCGGGCGCGAGTTCCTCGACGACCCCGGCTTCCTCACGCTCTCCGGCGGCACCATCCACGTGGACGTCATGGCCCACCGGGCCTACCGCGTGGACCCGATGGAGAAGGACCGCGTGCTCGTCCGGCTCATCGAGATGGAGAACCCGGCCTCGGCCATCATCTTCGCCAACATGCGCCGGGACGTGGACTACCTCGCGCAGTTCCTCTCGAACTACGGCTACGACGCCGCCGCCATCTCCTCCGACCTCACGCAGAAGGCGCGCGAGCAGGTCATGGGCCGCCTCCGCACCGGCGCCCTCCGCTTCCTCGTAGCGACGGACGTGGCGGCGCGCGGCATCGACGTCTCGGACCTCAGCCACGTCTTCCAGTACGACGTGCCGCAGGACCGGGAGTACTACATCCACCGCGCCGGGCGGACCGCGCGCGCCGGGAAGTCCGGCGTCGCCGTTTCGCTCGTGACCAAGCAGGACGAGCCCGTCCTTCGCGAGATCGTGCGCAGATACGACATCGACATGGAGTACCGCGACGTACCCTCCGACGACGACGTGGCCGCCCGCGTGGGCGAGCGCCTCACGAACCTCCTGGAGGACCGCCTCCGCGAGAAGACCAACCTCGACCGCGAGCGGCTCCAGCGCTTCATCCCGGTCGTCCGCGAACTCGTCGCCGAGGGCGAGCCGGAGCTGCTGGCGATGCTGCTCGACGAGGCCTACCAGCGGAGCCTCCACCGGGCGCCCGTCCCGATGCCCGAGCCGGCCGCGCCCGAGGCGGAGGGGGCGGCCCCCGAAGCGGAAGCGCCGACGCAGCGCCGCAAGGGGCGCCGCCGGGGCTCCCGCCGCGAGAACGGATCGGGCGAATGAGGACGCTCCTCGTGCTCCTGGCGCTGCTCGGCGCCGCGCCCGCCTTGGCGCAGTCGGAGGCACCGGCCGAGGCACCGGCCGAGGC
>CAZOJJ010000036.1:5048-15744 GCA_964580105.1 uncultured Rhodothermales bacterium
CATGCCGCACCCGGCTCGACGGCCGAGCGCCCGCATGGCGAGCGCCCGCATGGCGGCGTGATGCCCGCGATGCCGAGCCTCGACGACCTCCTCGCCGCGCAGAACCTCCGCGACGCCACGATGGCGTTCTCCATTGCCGAGCACCTCGGCCGGCATCCGGGCGCGCTCGTCGTCCACGTCACCGGCTCGTTCCATAGCGCCGGCGGCCTCGGCACGCCCGAGCACCTGGCCCGCTACGCACCCGGCGCCCGCGTGCTGATCGTGACGTTCGACGCCAAGGAGGATTTCCGGAAGGCGCCGGAAGCCGAGCCGGGTGCAGCCGGCTTCGTCGTCCACACCGATCAGGCGCTGCGGCCCTCGGAGTGAGCGCCCCGGAGCCCGAGCCTCACAGCCAGCGGCGGACGCGGGCGCGGTAGGCCGCGTAGGCTTCGGGAAACGCCGCGGCGAGGTAGCGCTCCTCCTTCCGAACGACGAACCGCCACAGCGCGGCAAACACGACCGGCAGCAGCAGGGGCGGCCAGAGCACGTCGAGCCCCAGCGCGAAGCCGAGGTACGCCAGCGTGAGCGACACGTACATCGGGTTGCGGCTGAAGCGGTACGGCCCGTGCGCGACGATCTGCGCGGCGGGGGCGTGCGGGAAGATGGCCGTGCGGGCGCGGGCGAACGTCCATAGGGCCCAGCCGCCGAGGCCGAAGCCGAGGGCCCCCAGCCCCCACGCCGCGATCAGCGAGGCGCGCGAGGGACCGCCCGGGAGGAGCGCCAGCGGCCAGAGCCGGTGGAGCAGCAGCCCCACGGCGAAGCCGAGGAGGAACAGGAGCGGCGGCGGGAAGCGGACGCCGGGGTGGGCAGGAGGGGAAGACACGGTGCCGACGAAGGACGGCAAGGCTAGCGGGACGGTAGACCCCGGCCGGGGTGTAGCCTCGGAGCGAGCGGACGGCTACGCGCCCGCCCGCCGCTTCCGCCGCGCGTGGTACGCCGCCGGGTCCACGAACGCGCCCGACCGCCCGAGCAGCCCGAGGCCGAACGCCCGCGCGTTGACGCCGAAGCGGAGCCGCCAGTCCCACCCGTGGCGCAGCGCGTAGAGCGCGTCGGTCACGAGGTAGCCCGCGTGGGCAGCGAGCTGCGTGAGCCGCCGCCGCCGCCAGCCGAGCCGCTTCCAGAGGAGGTGCCGGTTGCGGAGGTAGTAGCCGCGCTTCCAGTGCTGGTCGTCGGCGACGAGCGTGAGCCACGGATCTCCGGTGACGAGCTGCTTGAGGCGAGAGTGCACGCGCACGGCCGGCTCCGCCGCCAGCTTCCGGTCCACGGCGGCGCGCATGGCGAGCGCGGCGGCAAGGGGGCCGAGGGCGCGGTAAAGCCGCACGCCGTAGTCCGTGTCGTCGGTGAGGATGAAGAGGCTGGCGTCCGGGAGGCCGATGGCGTCGACGACGCGGCGGTGGACGAGCGGCCCCTCGAACGTAAACAGGTCGACGAGGCACCAGCGGGCGTCGCCGCAGTCCGGGGCGCGGTAGACCTGATCCGCCTCGTAGATGACGGCCTCGGCGCGGATGACGGACCCGTCCGGCTCGATCCGGCGCGGCACGGCGACGGGGGTGCCCGCCTCGGCCGCTACCGCGAGGAGCTCGCCGAGGCAGTCGGGGCGGGGCACCACGTCGTCGTCGAGGATCCAGATCCAGTCGAAGCCGTCGGCGTGGGCGGCGCGGACGCCCTCGGCGAAGCCGCCGGAGGCCCCGGCGTTGCGGTCGAGCCGCCGCACACGCACGGATGGGTAGCGCTCGGCGAGCAGGTCCGCCGTGCCGTCGGTGCTCGCGTTGTCCACCACCAGCACGGCGTCGGGCGGGCGGGTCTGGGCGCGGAGGCCGTCGAGCACCTGGGCCAGCAACGCGGCCCGGTTGTAGGTCACGACGACGGCGCAGACGGTGGGCGTGGGCACGGCGGGGGAGTGGGCGGGAGCGAAAGCGACACGTTCCAAGGCGGAAGGTAGCATTTGACGCCGGGCCTCTTATATTCGAAGCCCCATCGCGCGACTCCGGATCCGATTCTTTCCGCCTAGCGGCACGTTGAGACGGCCTTTATCTTCCTCGCCCGCCGCGTGAGCGCCCCGGCGCTTCGTGGTCTGCGCGGTACTCGGATCCACCCACACTTCGCGCCCATGTCCGCCGTCTCCCCGGAGCGCACCGGCCTCGTCCGGTCCGGTTTCGCCGTCGCCCTGCTCGTGCTGCTCGGCAGCGCGCTTGCCCCCCGCCTCCTCGCCCAGCCCACCGACGGGTACGACCCGTCCTGGTACGACCCCACCACGCCGTGGGTCAAGATCGAGGTGACCGAGGACGGCATCTACGAGGTGAGCGGGAGTGACCTCGCCGCGGCCGGTGTCCCGCTGGGCGCCATCGACCCGGCCACGCTCAAGCTCTACGAGCGCGGCGTCGAGGTACCGATCGCCTTCCTCGGTGACCCCGCGGTGTTCGACCCGGCGGACCGGATCCAGTTCGTCGGCCGGCGCAACACGGGCGAGGACGAGGCGTGGGCCTACTACGTCACCGAGGAGTCCGAGCGGCTCACGCCCGGCGAGCCCCTCCAGAGCAGCACGTACAACAGCCTCTACACCCACACGACGATCTACTGGCTCACGTGGAACGGTGAGCCGGGGCTCCGCTACGACGACCGCCCGCTGACGGCCGAGCCCGGCGCTGAGGACGTCGACTACGTGCCCCAGACGTTCCACCGCGAACCGGACTTCTCCTACTACGACGGTGACAGCGCCGACTCGAAGAACCCGTACTACACCCACGGCGAGGGCCGCTACTGGTGGACGTTCAACCAGAACTCCATCCGGCGCGACTCGGTCATCCTCGGGCCGAGGGTGCCGGACATCCAGCGCGTTCCCTGGCATACGGCCCTGCTGGAGGTGCGCGTGGCGGCCGGTTCGGCCGCGCGGCACGTCGTCCGCGTGAAGGGGCGCCGCTGGTCCGGCTACGACGTGGTCGCCGAGGAGGACTGGACCGGCTACGGGTTCCGCACCCTCAGCGTCTCCATCCCCCAGCACGAGCTCTACTACTACCCCGAAGGCCACCAGGTCTACGCCGAGGTCGTCATCGACAACCGGTACCACGACGGCCAGACGCCGAACCGGGTGATGATCGACTGGATCCGAGTGACGGTGCGGCGCTACCTCCGGCCCCTCGACGGGCAGGACATGTTCCCCGCGAGGGGGGGCGGGAACTATCGCTACCTCCTGACCCACTACACCCCCAACACGCCGCTCGTCATCCTCGACCCCGTCACCGGCCGCCGGTTCACCGGTACTACCGACACCGACGGCGCCCTCAGCTTCGGCGACCGCGGGAACGCCACCGGCCGGTTCTGGACCGCCGAGCCCTCCGCCATCCGAAGCCCGGCGGGGATCCGGATGGACGACGTCGTAGACTGGCGCGACGGCAGCGCGGACTACGTCATCGTGACCCCGCCCGGCCTCCGCGCCTCCGCCCAGGCCTACGCCGACCTCCACGCTGCCCGGAGCGGGTATCAGACCGCCGTCGTGGAGCTCCAGGACATCTTCGACCAGTTCGACTACGGGCGCCCGACGCCCGTTGCCCTCCGCCGCTTCTTCCAGCAGAGCCGGGCCTGGAGCACGGCCCCCCGCTACGCCCTCCTCTGGGGAGACGCCCGCTACCCCCACCCGGACACGACGCTCGCGCCCTGGGAGGTGCCCTCCTACGGCGTCGCCTCGTCGGACTCGTGGTACGTCCAGGGCGTGGAGGGGCAGTACGACCGCCACGAGCACATGGCCATCGGGCGCATCCCGCTCCGCAACGAGGCCGATGCCGCCCTCTACATCCAGAAGGTGACCCGCTACCTCGACGCCCCCTTCTCCGACTGGCAGCAGCGGATGTACTACCTCACCGGGGGGACCGAGAGCGAGCAGAACACCTTCCAGAACCACACCCGCTCGTGGGCCGCCATCGCGGGGAGCCCTCCCGCCGGGCAGGACACCGTGTTCTTTTTCAAGACCTCCAACACCATCCTCGACACCTCGCTCCGGGACTCCGTCCGCGTCGCCATTCGGCGGGGATCCTCGTTCCTGAGCTACTTCGGCCACTCCTCGGCGCAGACGTGGGAGATCGTGACCGACCCGGCGGCAGAGTTCGACAACGCGGACCGCCTCCCGTTCGTGCTCTCCTTCGGGTGCCGCACCGGTGCCTTCGGCGGGGGCCTCGGCCGGGACGCGGACACGCGCACCCTCGCCGAGTCGCTTCTGCTCGAAGGAGAGAGCGGCGCCATCGGGCACTGGGGGTCGTCCGAGCTGGGCACCGTGTCGGCCTCGGCGGCCCTCAGCGTGGACCTCCACCGCACCCTCTTCCAGGACACCCTCCGCGTCGTCGGCGACGCCATCCGCCAGGCGAAGAACCGCTTCATCGGCCGCACCGACTCCTACTGGTACGTCCGCCACTCCACGCAGTACAACCTCATCGGGGACCCGGGCCTCCGCTTCAACGCGCCGGACAAGCCCGACCTCCACGTGACCGAGGCGAACCTCCGCGTCGAGCCGCTCATCCCGCTCGTGGCCGACTCCACGCTCACGCTCACGGTGGACCTCCGCAACCGCGGCTACTACCCCGCCGACTCCGTCACCGTCGCCCTCACGCACACGCTCCCGGACGGGACGGTGCGGCCCTACGAGGTGCGCGTCCCGCCCTTCGCCATCGCGGACACGCTCACCTTCCAGGTGCGGATGGAGAACCAGCCCGGGCCGCACCGCTTCGCCGTCGCCGCGGACCCCGGCAATGCCTACGAGGAGATGGTGGAGACGAACAACCTCGCCGAGCGGACGCAGATCGTCTTCTCGAACGGGCTCACCGTCGTCGCGCCCGAGCCCTACGGCATCACCGGACGCACGCCCCGCCTCCGCGTGAGCATCGCCAACCTCGCCGGGACGAACGGGCTGCCGGTTCGCTTCGAACTCGACACCGTCCCCACCTTCGATTCCCCGGACCTCCGCACGTTCAACGCCACGCTCAACGACGCCCACGCCGACTGGAACGTGAGCGAGCCGCTCGACGACGAGACCGTTTACTACTGGCGCGCCCGCATCGACGACAACGACCCCGAGCCCAACTGGGCCGACGGCCGCTTCACCGTCTCGGCCGCCCACGCCGGCGCCTTCACCTGGACGCAGCGGGATGCCCTCTGGCTGGACAACACGGGCACCCAGCGCCTCGAGTGGACCGAGGAGGGGGGCTGGGCCTTCGTGCCCTACCATGTCTCCGTGTTCGCCACCTCCGACCGGACGGGGCAGAGCCCGCTCAACGGCCTCATTCAGGTCAACAACGAGAGCTACATGCTGCTTGACCCCGGCATCGGCTACCTCGTCCTCGACGGCGACCGGGGCACGGTGAAGCAGTACCGCGCCTTCGTCCCCTACCCCAATATCTGGGGCTACCACGTCCCGGGCCAGATCCAGGCCCTCGTCGACTCCCTCGCTAACGTCGAGGAGGGCGACTACGTCTTCATCCGCAACTGGCTGGTGGGCCGGACGCAGAACGGCGTTCCGCTCCAGAACGAGGTCAGGCAGGCCTTCGCGGCCCTCGGCAGCACGGCCGTGGACACACTCACGTACGACGACCCCTGGCTCCTCATGGCCCGCAAGGGCTTCCCGGACGAGACCGAGGAGATCGTTGACCCGACCGGCGGGCCCGGCACCATCGAGTGGACGCACAAGCTCACGTTCAGCTTCCCCGAGGGGGAGACGACCTCGCCGAGGATCGGGCCGTCCCAGGAATGGGGGGAGCTCGTCGCCGACATCGACCTCCCCACCGCCTCGGCCGCCGCCTGGGTGGACGTGCTCGCAGCGACCGGCAGCGAGGTGCTGATGGACAGCCTGGACCTTCGCACCCCCCTTGATCTCTCGGGCATCGACGCCCAGGAGCACCCCTACCTCCGCCTCCGCGTCACCCTCGCCGACCCGTCGCAGCAGAGCACCCCGCAGTTGGAGGCCTGGCGCATCCGCTACGCGCCCGTCCCCGAACTCGTCGTGGACGGGGCGGCCTCGACGTTCCCGGAGCCGGGCCTCCAGGAGGGCGAAGCCACCTCGGCCCGCATCGTCATCCGCAACCTGAGCGACTTCGCGGCGGACACGGCCCGCGTCGTCGTCCAGCTCACCAACGCCGAGAACGAGACCGAAACCCTCCTTACGGAGACGTTCGGGAAGGTGGGGCCGGACGAAGCGATCACGGTCGACGCCGACATCGAGACGCGAGGGTACGTCGGGAACAACGTGCTCTCGGGGATGGCCGAGCAGCCCGGCCGCACCGAACGCGTCATCTACAACAACGCCTTCGTCGGCACCTTCGCCGTCGAGCCCGATCGCGTCCGTCCCGTCCTCGAACTGCTCGTGGACGGCCTCCGGCTGGAGAACGACCCCAGCCCGGTCGTCGACCTCCAGAACCCGGAGCTCCCGTTCGTCTCGGCCCGTCCGGTCATCGAGGTGACCGTCACCGACGAGAACCCCTACCTCCCGCTCGACGACCCCTCGGCGTTCCAGATCACGCTCGACCAGCGTGTGCTGCATCCGGACGAATTCACCTTTACGCCCGCCACACCCGAGCGCAACGAGGCACACATCCGCTTCGAGCCCGACCTCGCCGGGCGCGATACCGTCCACACCCTCACCGTCCGCGCCTTCGACGCCACCGGCAACGCGGCGCTCGTGGACCCGACGGCCGAGGACTCCACGCGCTACCAGGTCCACTTCCGCGTGCAGAACGCGCTGGAGGTCGAGAGCCTCTATCCGTACCCCAACCCGATGAGCCGTCGGACGCGGCTCATGTTCCGCATGCGCGGCTCGGACGCCACGCTCGTGGACGACTTCCGCATCCGGATCTACACCGTCAGCGGCCGGCTCGTCCGCGAACTCGATCTGCTCCGTGACCCCACGCTCCTCGAAGCGGGC
Source organism: uncultured Rhodothermales bacterium (assembly GCA_964580105.1). Taxonomy (GTDB): domain Bacteria; phylum Bacteroidota; class Rhodothermia; order Rhodothermales; family Rubricoccaceae; genus CAZOJJ01. The sequence continues at coordinate 11,992 of CAZOJJ010000036.1, forward strand.
GGCCTGCGGATCGGCTGGAACAGCGTGCCGTGGGATGGGACCGACGAGGACGGCGATCCCGTCGCCTCGGGCGTGTACCTCTACAAGGTGTTCCTCCGGAATACCGAGGGCGAGGATCTCGCCGTCAACAACCCGGAGAGCCTCGACCGCATCGCGGTCATCCGCTGAGGCCGGGGGCGTGTTGGCAGGGGCGCACGGTGGTGCGCCAGGGGGCGCACGGTGGTGCGCCCCTGCCGCCCACTCAGCCGGCCGCGCGGCCCAGCCGGTCGTAGAGCGCGAGCAGCTTCGCCTGCTCGCGCTCCCAGTTGAACGCCTCGCGGACGAAGAGGCGCCCGCGCTCGGTGAGCGCCTGTGCCTCCTCCGGGTGCGCCGCGAGGTGAAGGACGGCCCGGGCGATGGCCTCCGGGTCGGTAGGGTCCACGAAGAGGCCGCCGGACCCCGTGGGCAGCCGCTCGCGCCAGCGGGCGAAGTTGCTCGCCACGAAGGGCGTCCCGAGTGCCATATACTCGTAGAGCTTGTTCGACGAGATGAAGCGGTGCCCGCCTTCATCGAGGAGGACGGCGAGGCCGACGTCGGCGCGGGTGATGTAGCCGAAGGCCTCGTGCTGGGGTCTCGGTCCCAGGAAATCCACGTGCGCCCAGCCGGGGCGCGCGCGCGCCTGCGCCAGGCTCGCCGGGTCGTCGTGGCCGAGGAGCCAGAGCCTTGCCGGCCCGGTGGCCTGGAGGCGCTCCACAGTGTCGACCATCGAGAGGAGGCCCCGCGAGACGGAGAGGCCGCCGGCGTAGACCAGCCGGAGGGCGCCGCCCGGGTGCACCTCGTCGTCGGAGAGGGCCGCGCCAAAGGCCGCGGCGGCCTCCATCAGCGCACCGTCCACGATGGGCGCGTTGTCGATGAGCAGCGCGCGGGGCCCGAGGCGGGCCCGCACATCCTCCTGGGTCACCACCGCGGCGTCGGCGATGCGGGCGGCGACGTGCTCCAGGGCGACCACGCCGAGCCCGGTGAGGGTGCGCAGCGGGCGCGGGATCCAGGGCCGGATGCGCACGCGCTCCCAGTAGTCCTCGTGGACATCGTAGATCACCCTTCGCCCGGCCGCCTTGAGGGCGAACACGAGCGGGAGCGTGAACGGGTTGTGACAGTGATACACGGCCGCGTCCTCGGCCAGCAGCCGCCGCGTCAGCTGCGGGAGATGGAGGACGAGGCTCGTCCGCGAGTTCACCTCCAGCGGGACGACGCGGATGGCGTCGTGGGCGAAGGGCCCGAGGCGGCCGGGCGCCTGCGCGTAGAGCGTGACGTCGTAGCCGTGGTGCGCGAGGGTGCGGGCCTCCTTCTGGAACACCCGCACGTCGTCGTACGACGGATGCGCCGGCGAGACGACGACGACCTTCGGGCGGGGCGCGGAGGGGGAGGAAGGCGGCGTTCTTTGACGCGACACGTTTTCGGGCCTACGTTCGGGGCGGCGCCCGCCGAAGATCGCGGCGGGCGCCCCCACAAATCCACCGTGCCGCACGATTCCACCCTACCTCTATGAACCTCTACGCCGTGATCATGGCCGGCGGCGTCGGTAGCCGCTTCTGGCCGCACAGCCGCCGCGCCCACCCCAAGCAGTTTCTCGACGTCCTCGGCCCCTCCTCGCTCATCCAGAACACCTTCGCCCGGCTCCAGCCGCTCATCGAGCCCGAGCGCGTCTTCGTCGTCACCCACACGGACTACGTCGAGAAGACGCGCGAGCACCTCCCGGCCGTTCCGGCCGAGAACGTCCTCGGTGAGCCGGTTGCCCGCAACACGGCGCCGTGCATCGCGCTGGCGGCGGCACGCATCCACGCGCTCGACCCCGAGGCCGTCCTCGTCGTCCTCCCCGCCGACCACCTCATCCGCAACGTGGCGCACTTCCAGGAGGTGCTGCGCGCGGCGGTCGAGGAGGCCGCGCAGGGTGACGTTCTCGTCACCATCGGCATCGAGCCGACGCATCCGGAGACCGGCTACGGCTACATCCAGTACGACTCCACCCTCCGCGACGGCGACGACACCCTGCGCGCCTACGCCGTGCAGGCATTCGCCGAGAAGCCCGACCTCGCCACGGCCGAGCGCTTCCTCGACTCGGGCGACTTCCTCTGGAACTCGGGCATGTTCATCTGGCGCGCCGATGCCATCCTCCGCGCCATCGAGCGGCACCTGCCCGATGTTCACGCCGCCTTCGCCGCCGTCGAGGCGGCCTACGCCGAGGACGACGCCGGGGACGCCGCCGAGGCGGCCGTCCAGCGCGCCTACGAGCGTGCGCCCAAGATCTCCATCGACTACGGCGTGATGGAGCCGGCGGCGTCCGAGGGCGCCGTGCGCGTCGTGCCCGGCTCCTTCGGCTGGAGCGACGTGGGCGACTGGCGCGCGGTCTACGACCTCGCCGAGAAGGACGCGGCCGGGAACGCGGCCGAGGGCAACGTCCTCCTCCACAACACGAGCCGCTCCTACGCCCGCGCCCACGACGGCCGCCTCCTCGCCCTCGTGGGCGTCCACGACATCGCCGTGGTGGACACCGGCGACGCCGTGCTCGTCTGCCACCTCGACGCCACGCAGCAGGTCAAGAACATCGTGGACTACCTCGGCTCGCACGGCCTCGACGAGCACGTGTGAGCGGGTCCCGGGCGGCCCGCCTCGGGGGCGCTGGGGGAAAAGCGGAGTCTGCCGCCGCCTTGAACCGCGCCCGGTGAGGCGGCGTGAGACGGCGCGTGCGTACCGGTACGCGCCGTCTCACCGCTGCCCCTCTTCCATGTCCGCTTCCCCTGACGCTCCCGAGGTCGTCGTGGTTACCGGCGCGTCGGCCGGGGTCGGCCGGGCCGTTGTCCGCGCGTTCGCCCGGCGCGGCGCGCGGATCGGCCTCGTCGCCCGGGGCGAGGCCGGCCTCCGGGCCGCCGCCGCCGAGGTCGAGCGCCTCGGCGGCCGGGCGCTCGTCCTCCCGTGCGACGTAGCCGATGCCGCCGCCGTCGAGGCCGCCGCCGGCGCCGTCGAAGCGGCGTTCGGTCCCCTCGACGTGTGGATCAACAACGCGATGCAGTCGGTCTTCTCGCCGTTCAAGGAGACGACGGCCGAGGAGTTCAGGCGCGTCACCGAGGTCACCTACCTCGGCTACGTCTACGGCACGATGGCCGCGCTCCGGCGGATGCTCCCGCGCGACCGCGGGAAGATCGTGCAGGTCGGGAGCGCACTCGCCTACCGGGGCATCCCGCTCCAGAGCGCCTACTGCGGCGCCAAGCACGCCATCGTCGGGTTCACGGACTCGCTCCGGTGCGAGCTCATCCACGACGGCTCGAACGTGTCCATCACGGCCGTTCACCTCCCCGCGCTCAACACGCCGCAGTTTCGGTGGGTCAAGAGCCGGCTGCCGCGCGCCTCGCAGCCCGTCCCGCCGATCTTCCAGCCGGAGGTGGCCGCCCGCGCCATCGTCCGCGCCGCACACGGCCGCCAGCGCGAGGTGTGGGTCGGCTTCCCGACGGTCAAGGCCATTGTGGGGCAGAAGGTGGCGCCGGGGCTGCTCGACCGCTACCTCGGCAAGACCGGCTACGACGCGCAGCAGACGGACGAGCCGCGCACGCGCGAGGCGCACAACCTCTGGGCCCCGCTCGACGCGGCCGAGGACCGCGGCGCCCACGGCGTCTTCGACGACCGGGCGCGGCCGGCGCGCCGCACGGCCCTCCTCGGCGCCGCGGCCCTCCTCGGCGCCGCGGCCCTCCTCGGCGCCGCGGCCCTCCTCGGCGCCGC
>CAZOJJ010000036.1:15844-23389 GCA_964580105.1 uncultured Rhodothermales bacterium
GCCGCGGCCCTCCTCGGCGCCGCGGCCCTCCTCGGCGCCGCGGCCCTCCTCGGCGTTGCGGCGGGCGTCCTCAGCGGGCGGAGGTGACCGTGCGCGCCCCGATCCGCCAGGCCGTCGCCGGGGTGCACCGCCTTCGGGATCGCTGACCCCGCTCACTCAACCGTTCGCCTTCATGTTCTACGACGACTGGCTCCCGGTGCGGGAGCGACCCAGCCTCTGGAAAGGCGCCCTGGCGGGAATGGCCGGCGGCGCCGTCGCCTCCTGGGTGATGACGCAGTTCCAGGCCGCCGTACCGCCGGAGGCCTTCGCCAGGCTCCTCGGGGAATCTGACGATTCGGGCGGCGGCGGCGATGCCGAGCCCGCCACGGTCCGGGCGGCCGAGGCGATCTCGGAGGGCGTGTTGGGCCACGAGCTGACGAGGAGGGAGAAGCAGGTGGCCGGGCCGGCCGTGCACTACGCCTTCGGTACGGCGGCCGGGACGGCCTACGGCGCCACCGCCGAGCTGTGGCCCGAGGCGGCGACGGGCGCCGGCCTTCCCTTCGGCACCGTCTTCTGGATCGCGGCCGACGAGATCGCCGTTCCGGCCCTCGGTCTCTCCGATCCGCCGACCGAGCACCCGCCGTCGGTGCACCTCTACGCGCTCGCCTCGCACCTCGTCTACGGGTTGGTGGCGGACGTCGTCCGGCGCGGTGTCCGCCGTGTGCTCTAACTACCGAGGTAGGCGCCTTCGAACGCGTCGGCCCAGCCGTCGGCGCGGTCGAGGCAGGCGGGCTTGACGTCGCCCACGCGGCGGCCGAGGCGGGCCTGGTGCGCCTGGTAGGCGGCGGGGGCGTCGCCCCGGATGCGGAAGACGCCGAGCGGGCCGAGCTGCCCGAGGTCCCGCGCGTAGGCATAGTGGACGTTATCCCGGAGTCGGGCTTCGATGGCCTCGGCGATGGCGGTGAGGTGGGCCGCCTCGGCGTCGCTCCGGACGAACAGCGTGTACGCCTCCCGCCGCGCGTCGAAGGCGACGAGGGCGAAGGCGAGGTCGTACCCGTCGAGCGCGGCGCGGACGTGGCGCTCGTCCAGCTTCTCGCCCACGCGGTCGCTCACCCACGACGCCTTTCCGAGGAACCGCAGGCGCGGGGCCTCTCGCTCGAACCCGACGACCTCGACGAGGTCGCGGAGGCGGTAGCGGTAGAGCCCGCCGCTCGTCGTCAGGACGACCTCGTAGACCTGCCCGGCCTCCAGCTCGTGCGCCCAGCGCACCGCGCCGTCCTCGCCCAGGAACTCGAAGACGTGGGAGCGGACGGCCAGCACGGCGCCCTCGCCTCCGCCGTACGGGATCGAAACGACGCCCTCCGTCGCCAGCAGGCCCTTCGGCTGAAACGCAGCGTGCGGGAGTTGCGCCGCCAGCGCGTCGGCGTAGCGCGCGGCGTAGGCGTCGGCCCAGGCGCTGACGACGGCGAGGCGCGGCCAGAGCCGGGCGTGCCGTGCGGCCGGGTCGGCCTCGGCGAGCGCGGCGGCCACCTCGGCGGCGCGGCGGGGATCGGGCGCGAGGCCGCGCGTCAGCCGGGCGTCGAGGTCGGGCGGAAGGGGCGTGGGCGGGGAGAGCGCGCCGAGCCGGAGGTCGTGCGCCAGCCGGTCGGCCCAGCCGGGGAGGCGGTCGAGGAGGAGGGTGAGGAACGTCGGGCTCCAGACGGAGACGAGCGCGAGGTCGCGCCGGGCGACGAGCAGCCGGAGCGTCACGTAGCGCCACGCGTCGAGGTCCGAGACGTGCCGGGCCTCGGGCGGGACGGCGAAGGTGGCGCGGGCCAGCCGTCCCATCGCGCCGAGGTAGGCGCCGTCGTCCTCGAACCCGATGGGGACGCCCGCCTCGGTGTGCCGCACGGCCCGGGCGACGGGGCTGAGGGCCCAGTAGTGCGGGCCGCGCCCCACGCCCGGGTGGCGTGTGTAGAGGTCGGCCATCCACGGGGCAATCGCCCGGCGAAGGTCGCGCTGGAGGGCGGCGGTGTAAGGGATGAGCTTCGTCGCCGCCGTCGAGCCGCTGGTGGGTTCGAGGAGGCGGACGGGCTCGGCCGTGAGCACGCGGCGTTCGCCTGCCGCGATCCGGTCCACGAACGGCGCGAGCGCCCGCCCCGGATTCGACCCCGGGGCGTCGTACTCCACGAGCGGGACGCGCCGCCGGAACGCCTCTGCCGTGCGGATCGCGCCGAAGCCGTGTGCCTCGCCGTAGGCCGTTCGGGCGCCCGCGCGGACGATCCGCGCCAGCAACCGCCGCTGCGAGCCTTCCACGTCACCCAGCGCGCGGCGGAAGGCGCGGGCCTCGGGGAGGCTTGCCGCCGCCCAGACGGCGTGCGTCAGGCGCGGCGTCACGCCCGGGTCTTCGCAGGCTCGACGAGGCCGATGGGCGTCTCGTCCAGCGTCAGCGTGGCGCGGAGGAAGCGGGCCAGGAAGCCGAGGTACGACGTGCCCGACACGGCGCGCGGCAGGCGGTCCCAGATGGCCCGGTGGAGCGCCGGGAGGTGGTAGCTCGGAACCTCCGGGAAGAGGTGGTGCTCCAGGTGGTAGTTCTCGTTCAGCAGGAAGAACGCCACGACCGGGTGCGCCTCGATGGAGCGGCTGGCGAGGAACGGGTCGTGCGCGTCGGTGATGCCGTGCTGCGCGAAGCCGCGCACCTGCACCATCAGCGACACGAGGACGAGGGGGACGAGCCAGACGGCGGCGAGGACGGCGAACGGGACGAGCGCAAACAGGAGCGCGTAGCCCGTGCCGAGGAGCGCGTACTCCATCGCGATGGCGCGGCGCTCGGCGGGCGAGCCGTGGCGGACGGCGAGGAACGGGATGGCGAGGAGGTAGAGGTAGCAGCCGACCGTCAGGCGCACGTAGTGAAGCGCCCACACGACGCCGCGCCGGCCGGTGTAGTTGTGGTAGTCGTCCGGGTCGTCCTCGGTGCCGAGGTGGTCGTGGTGGCGCGTGTGCATCACGCGGTAGGCCGTGAACGAGATCAGCGCCGGGGCGCCCAGCGCCACGCTCGCCCAGCGGTTGGCGCGTCGGCTCCGGAACAGCACGCCGTGCATCCCCTCGTGGAGAAGCAGCACGAACGCGTTGACGGCCAGCGCCGCTCCCACCGTCCCGGCGATCCGCAGCGCCCCCATCGCCGCGCCGTCCAGCGCCAGGCTCCACAGGATCGCGCCGGCGCTCGCCGCGAGGAGGCCGGCGAACGCGGCGAGCTCGCCCAGCCGCTTGCCGAGGTCGAGGCGGCGGAGGCCGGCCAGCCGTCCGCCGAGGAGGCGGGCGACGGCCGCGCGGGCCTCGCTGTGCGTGATCGGCGTCGGGTCGAGCGTGGACATGCGGGTACGAGGGGCAGGGTTCGCGGTTCAGGGTTCGCGGTTCAGGGTGCCAGGAGCTCGAATCGTGAACCCTCACACGGCATTGCCGACCATGCGGCGGCCGGCGGGCGTGAGGTTGTCCGGGTGGATGCGCGTCAGGCAGGCGAGCTCGTCGCCCTCGGCCGCGCCGGGGTTGGCCGACACGAAGAAGGCGACGTGCGGATCGCGGAGGTGGCGCGCCGTCGGCTCGGCCACGCCCTCGCGGAGCGGCGTCGCGTGGCGGAGGCGCACCACGCCCGTCGCGGCGTCGTACTCGTGCGGGAATTTGCGGTGGGCGACGGCGTCGAGAATGGCTCGTTCGTGCGGCGGCGTGGGGCCGAACGCGTGGGGGTAGAAGGTGGCGAAGAAGGCAGGCAGGAAGCGGTACGTCTTGTAGCCCGACGAGATGAGGAACCAGTACGCAGGCGCGTGCTCCTCGGCGGCCCGCCGGAAGACGTGGCGCGACCACACCTGCGCCAGCGCGGGCGTGTTGCGGTACGCCGCGTCCACGATGGTGTCGCCCGAGAAGTAGGCCACGACGGTCTCGCCGCCCACCCGCTCCTCCATCCGCAGCAGCGTCGAGAACCCCTGGATCGCGCCCGACGCGTCGCGCAGCAGGATCGCCGACTCCTTCTCGGCGAGGTCGGCCTCGAAGCCCCGGCGCGTGACGCCTTCGAAGTAGCGCGCCAGCAGGGCGTGCATCCGGGCGCGCTCGGCCCGCGTGAGCGCGGCCACCGGTTGCACCGCACCGCCGAGGCGGGGCGGCTCAGAGCTGGGCGATTTCGACGTACGGACGGCCGGCGAGGTCGGGGGCGTGCCCATCGGGCCAGGCGACGGTGTAGAGGGTGCTGGCGTAGGCAATATGGGGGAGCCGCCGCGCTTCCACAAGACGCGGGTCGGATTCCGCGAGGCCGAGGAGCACGAAGGCGTGGCCGCGCCCGGCGGCGCGCCGGAGGAGCGCGCGGAGGAGGAGGGGCAGCACGCCGTCGTGCGCCGTCGTCAGGAACGCCGCGAAGGCGGCGCGCAGCGGCTGCCCCGGCCTCGGGAGCGGTGCGGCCCCGGCCAGCCGCGCGCCGAAGCCGACGAGCGGATACGCCCACCGCAGCGCGCCGGTGTAGCCCTGCACGACCGTCTGCTTGAAGGCGGACTGGTCCCACAGCGCCGCCACGCCCACGAGAGACCCGCCCTCCCGAACCAGCACGAAGTCCCCGGCGGCGAGGCCCCGCAGGAGCGGCGTGCCGAGGTCGGCCTCTTCGATCACCGGGAAGAAAGAGGCGCGTCGCCCGTATTCGCGGAGAAAGGCGGCGACCGCGGGCCACGTCGCAGCCGAGCCGGGCTCGACGGTGAAGGGGGAGGAGGGCAGGCGCATGCCGCGCCGGACGACCAGCGCCAGGGTGGTCACCTCGGCGACGGGGCGGAAGGCGGGGACGGCGTTGCGCGGCTTGTCCGCCAGAATCCCGCGTGCCTCGCGGTTGCCTGCCGTGATCGCCGCGAGGTAGAAGGGCACCGGGTCGGCCTCGTGGAGCGCGCGGAGGGCGCGGAAGCCGTTGACCGTGAGGTGCCGCCCCCGGAAGGCGGGGTCCACGCGCAGCCCGCTCAGGTAGCCGACGCGCTGCGCCGCGCCGTCCACGAGCACCCGCCGGGTGGCCCGGACGGCGACGGCCACGAGGCGGCCCGCCTCGGTCTCCGCGACGAGCGTCTCCGCGGTATCCCCGAGAGGGCCGTTGCCGAGGAAGAAGTCGGGCTCGCGCTCGTAGGTGACGGCCACGCGGCCCGGCATGGGCGTGGTGCGCAGCAGGCGGCGGAGGGCGGGGTCGTCCTCCGCCGTGGCGAGGCGGTATCGGAAGACGGCGGACAGCGCCGCCTGCCTCAGCCCGCGCCTTCGCCCTCGACCCAGCGGACGGCGTGCTGCATCAGCTCCGTGCCGCTGTCGAGGTTCAGCTTCGTCTTGATCCGCGCTCGGTAGCTCTCGACGGTCTTCACCGAGAGGTGCAGGCGCTCGGCGATTTCGCGCGTGGGCAGGCCCCGCCCCGTCATTTCGAACACCTCCAGCTCCCGGTCGCTCAGCACCTCCAGCGGCGACTCCATCGCGTCCTTTCGGCCGACGGCGGCTCCGAAGAGCATCCGGTCCTTGAGCTCCTCGCTCATGTAGATCCCCCCCCGGAGCACGTGGCGGACGGCCTGCACGATCTGGTCGTCGGCCTCCAGTTTCGAGACGTAGCCCTTGGCCCCGGCCCGCACGGCGCGCTCGGCGTAGAGCGCCTCGTCGTGGCGCGAGACCACGAGCACGCGGACGTCGGGGTCGCGGGCGACGAGGTGCTTGACGAGTTCGAGCCCGTTCATGCCCGGGAGCGACACGTCCACGATGGCGAGGTCGGGGGCGACGTCGTCGAACACGGCCAGCGCCTGCTCGGCGTCGTCGGCCTGGCCGACGACCTCGAAGTCGGGCTCGGCCTCGAGCGTCATGGCGAGGCCCTTGCGCATGAGCGGGTGGTCGTCGACCAGGAAGATGCGGGTCTTCATCGGGCGGCGGGGGGCGGTTCGGAGCGGAGGGGGAGGGTGCAGGTGACGACGGTGCCGCCGTTGGTGCCGGGGCGGATTTCGAGGGCGCCGCCCATCACGCGGGCGCGGTAGTGCATGATACGGATGCCCATGCCCCGGTTGTCGTCCGGGCGGGCGGGCGCGCTCACCTCGGGCGGGACGGCGCGCCCGTGGGGCGGCTCTTCGAGGCCGCCGGTGCGGAGCGTCACCGGGAAGCCGGCCCCGTCGTCCTCGATGCGCAGGCGGAGCTGGGTGGCGCCGCGCACGAGCGTGAGGCCGACGTGGCGGGCGCGCCCGTGGCGCACCGCGTTCGAGAGCGCCTCCTGGGCGATCCGGAAGAGGTGCGTCGGCACCGGGTCCGGCAGCGGCGTGGCCGCGCCGCTGCCGACCGCCTCGAAGGCGCAGGTGACGCCGAAGAGGCGCTCGGCGTTGGCCGCGAGGCGTTCGAGCGCCGCCGCGAGGCCGTTCGCCTCCAGCTCGACGGGCACGAGCCCGCGCGCCAGGCTCCGCGCGTAGGCGTCGGCCTCCTTGATGTGGCGGACGACCTCCTCGGCGTCCGCGGCGACGGGCGAGCCCTCGCTGGCGAGGCGGCGGGCCACGCCGCGCGCGATGAGCGCCGTGCCGGTGAGCATCTGGCCGAGGCCGTCGTGGAGGTCCTGCCCGATGCGCCGCCGCTCGGCCTCGGCGATGCGGAGCACCTCCTGCTCCAGCTCGCGCCGCTCGGAGATGTCGCGCACGAGGCCGGTGAAGATGCGGCGGCCGTCCGGCATCACGCTCTCGCTCACGGCGAGGTCCATCGGGAACGTCGAGCCGTCCTTGCGGCGGCCGGTGACCTCGCGGCCGATGCCGATGATGCGCCGCTCGCCCGTATTCAGGTAGGCCTGGACGTACCCGTCGTGCTCGCTGTGGTACGGCTCGGGCATGAGGATCGAGATGTTCTGCCCGAGCACCTCGTCGGCGCGGTAGCCGAAGATGCGCTCGGCGGCCGGGTTGAACGACTCGATCACGGCCCGCTCGTCGATGGTGATGACGCCGTCCACGGTGGTCTCGACGACGGCGCGGGCGCGGGCCTCGCTCTCGTGGAGGGCGTGTGCCGTGCGCGCCTTCTCCTGCGCCCCCGCCAGCACGACGCCGACGGCGCTCAGGAACGCCCGCTCGTCCTCGCCGAAGTCGCGCGGCGCGCAGGCGTAGGCCCCGAGGAACCCGGCCGGCTCGCCCTCGGCCCCGAGGCGGACACTGAGGCCGGAGACGACGCCGAGGGCGGCCAGCTTCGGCGGCACATCGGGCCCGAGAGCGACCGGCTCGCTCGCCGCCAGCGCCGCGACGAAGTGCGGGTTCGCCGCGTTGACCTCGTTCAGCGTGCCCCAGCCCACGCCGGTCAGGAGCCGGAGGTGCCCGTCGGCCCGCGTGAACACGCCGACGAGGTCCACGCCCAGCGCCTCGACGAGGGCCGAAACGGCGTACTCGGAGAGGGCCAGGGCCGTCTGGCCTTCGAGGGCGCGCACGCCCAGCTCGGCCAGCGTGGCCTGCTGCAGGAGAAGGCGGTGGAGGGCACTGGGCATCAGCATGCCGGAAATCTACGGGTCTACACGCATTGGAGCGCACACGCGGCGCGCACACGCGGCGCGCACACGCCATCGCCCTACATTGCCCG
>CAZOJJ010000036.1:23489-30955 GCA_964580105.1 uncultured Rhodothermales bacterium
GCGCACACGCGGCGCGCACACGCGGCGCGCACACGCCATCGCCCTACATTGCCCGCATCTCTTCTCGCCTCTCATGACCGCTCCCCTCCGCATCGCCCTCGTCTCGCCGCGCGGGCCGCTCTACCGCCACGGCTCCGGCATCTGGAAGAAGACCATGCGCTACGCGCCGCTGACGCTCACCACGCTCGCCGCGCTCATTCCGGACGACGTGCCCGCCGAGGTCACGCTCATCGACGAGGGCATCGAGGACATCGCCCCCGGGATCGAGGCGGACCTGGTCGGGATCAGCGCCATCACGGGGACGGCCCCGCGCGCCTACGAGCTGGCCGACCGCTTCCGCGCGCGCGGCCTGCCCGTCGTCCTCGGCGGCGTCCATCCCACGCTCGTGCCGGGCGAGGCCCAGGCCCACGCCGACAGCGTGGTCGTCGGCTACGCCGAGGACACGTGGCCGCAGCTCCTCCGCGATTTCCGGGCCGGGCGGATGCAGCCGCGCTACGGTCCGACGCCGAACCTCTCGCTCGCCGGGCGCCCGCACGCCCGGCGCGACCTGCTGCCCCAGGGGCTGTTCACGCAGTCGCACACGCTGGAGGCCACGCGCGGCTGCCACCACGCGTGCACCTTCTGCGTCGTCCCGAGCGCCTGGGGCGGCCCGATGCAGCGGCCCGTTGCGGAGGTCATCGACGACGTGCGGCAGATGGGGGCGAAGAAGCTGCTCTTCCTCGACCTCAACCTGATCGCCGACGTGGCCTACGCGAAGGCGCTCTTCGAGGCGCTGATCCCGCTGAACCTGACGTGGGGCGGGCTGGCGACGACGCTCATCGTCCGCGACGCCGAGCTCCTCGACCTCGCAGCGCGGTCGGGCTGCCGCGCGCTGCTGATCGGGTTCGAGTCGCTCTCGCCCGACGTGCTGGGCGAGTCGCGGAAGAGGTTCAACCGGCACCAGGACTACCGCACGGTCATCGACACGCTCCACGACCGGGGCATCGCCATCATGGGCTGCTTCGTGTTCGGGTTCGACCACGACACGCCCGAGGTCTTCGCCGAGACGGCCGCGTTCGTCCACGATGCGAACATCGACCTGCCGCGCTTCGCGATCCTGACGCCGTTCCCCGGCACGCCGCTCTACCGCCGACTCGACGCCGAGGGGCGGATTCTCACGACCGACTGGAGCCTCTACGACGCCCAGCACGTCGTCTTTCGGCCCGCGCAGATGTCGCCGGACGCGCTCTGGCGCGGGACGGAGTGGGCCTGGAAGCAGACGTACCGCTACCGCTCGATTGCCAAGCGGCTCCTCGGCGCGCGCACCCAGCCCGCCCTCGGCGTGGCGACGAACCTCGGCTACCGGTTCTACGCCCACCGACTGCACCGTTACTACACGTGCGACTGGCGGTTGGGCCTGCGCCCGGCGGCCTGAGCCCTGCACCCCGAACCCACCCCCATGCGCCTCACGCTCGTCCACCCCTGCATCGGCCGCCGCGTGGGCGAGCCGTACATCAAGGCCTGGCAGATGGAGCCGCTCCCGCCCGCCACGCTGGCCGGGCTGACGCCCGAGCACGTGGACGTCCGCTTCTACGACGACCGGATGGAGGCCATCCCCTACGACGAGCCCACCGACCTCGTGGCGATCTCCGTCGAGACGTACACGGCCAGGCGCTCGTACCAGATCGCCACGGAGTACCGGCGGCGCGGCGTGCCCGTCGTGATGGGCGGCTTCCACGCCACGCTCGTCCCCGAGGAGGTGAGCCGCTACGCCGAGGCCGTCGTGATCGGCGAGGCCGAGGGCGTCTGGCCCCAGGTCCTCGCCGACGCCGAGGCAGGCCGACTCAAACGCGTCTACCGGGGTGCGGGCCGCCCACCGCTGACCGACGTGCGGCCTGACCGCTCCATCTTCCGGGGCAAGCGCTACCTGCCCATCGGGCTCGTCGAGGCCGGGCGCGGGTGCCACTTCACGTGCGAGTTCTGCGCCATCCAGGCCTACTTCGGCTCGACGCAGACCCGCCGCCCGACCGAGGCCATCCTCGACGAGATCCGCGAGATGAAGGCGCTCGGCCACAAGCTTCTCTTCTTCGTGGACGACAACGTGACGTCCAACATGAAGCAGGCGAAGGCCTTCTTCCGCGCGCTCGCGCCCTTGAACGTGCGGTGGGTCGGCCAGGCGAGCCTCAACGCGGCGCACGACGACGAATTCCTCGCGCTGCTCAAGGCGAGCGGCTGCCAGGGGCTGCTCTTCGGGTTCGAGACGCTCAACGAGCAGAACCTCCGCCGGATGAACAAGCGCTTCAACACCATGCGCGGCGGCTACGAGGTTGCGCTGGCGAACCTCCGCCGGCACGGCATCCGCCTCTACGTCACGTTCATCCTCGGCTACGACGAAGACGCCGACGACACGTTCGACGAAGCCCTCGCCTTCGCGCAGAAGCACAAGTTCTACATCACCGCCTTCAACCACCTCACGCCGTTCCCCGGCACGCCGCTCTACGAGCGCCTGGAGCGCGAGGGCCGCCTCCGCTTCGACACATGGTGGCTCGACCCCGACTACCGCTACAACATGCTCCCCTTCTGGCCGAAGCGGATGACGCCCGAGGCCGTGCAGGCGAAGTGCGTCGAGGCCCGGGCGAAGTTCTACGCCTGGCCGTCCATCCTGCGCCGCTCGTTCGACCGCGTCAACGGCGGCAACCTCTTCATGTGGTCGGCCTTTTTCACGATCAACACGATGCTCCGCCGGGAGGTGGCCCAGCGCGACGGCTTCCCCCTGGGCGACGAATCCTTCGAAGGCGACCTGCTCCCCGCCGTCCACACCGAGCCGTTCGACGCCACGCCTCGGCCGCGCGTCCTCGGCCACCAGCCCGCCTCGGGACAGGTGCGGAGCCGGCCGGTGGCGGCCGGGCGTCGTAGGGGTTTCCCTCGCAGGGGGGCGGGGACCTAACCCGCACCGCCGCACGCGCGGCGCCCGCATCTTCCGCCCGGGATCGGCCGGACCTTGTGGTCGAATCATCCCGGAGCTCCGATGCTGACGCTGCGCCACATCCTCTTCCCGACGGACGGGTCGCCGTGCGCCGAGCACGCGTTCGCGCACGCCGTCCACCTCGCCGACCTGTTCCGGGCGGCATTGCACGTGGTCTACGTATGGCAGGGGCACGGCGCAGAGCCCCGGGAGGCGTTGCCCGCGCCTCTGGATACTCTCTATGCCCGTGCCCGCGAGGTGGCCGGCGATACCTTCGCCGGGACCATCGTGCGCGCCGAGGAGCGCGAGGGCGTGCCCGCCATCGGGCTGCTGGCCTACGCCCAGCGCCACGCCATCGACCTCATCGTGATGGGGACGCACGGGCGGCGCGGCGTGGGCCGCCTCATGCTCGGGAGCGTTGCCGAGGAGGTCGTCCGCCTGGCGGATTGCCCCGTGCTGACGCTCCGCCCGCCCGTGGAGCGCGCCCCGCGCGAGCTACGGCGCCTCCTCGCTCCGGTGGACTTCTCGCCGTCCTCGTGGGTGGCCGTGGCCTACGCCCAGCACCTCGCCGCCGCCACCGGCGGGCGCCTCGACCTCCTCCACGTCGTCGAGACGCTGCCGAGCTACGGCCTCGCGGACATCCCGGCCGTCTTCCCGCCGCCCTCGGACGACGTGCTGGCCTCGACGCGGCAGGCGCTCCTCGACCTCGCCGCCGAGACGCACGGGCCGAAGGTGCCCGTCGAGGCCCACGTCGTCGCCGGCCACCCCGTCCTCGGCGTGCTCGACACGGCCGAGCGGCTGCACCCCGACCTCGTCGTGCTGCCCTCGCACGGGCGGACGGGTCTTCGCCGCCTGATCCTGGGGAGCGTGGCCGAGCAGGTGGTGCGTCGGGCACCGAGCCCCGTGCTCGTCGTGCGCGGCGAGGGCGCCGGGCTGACGCCGGACGAGGCGCTGCGCCGCGCCGGCCCGGCGACGCTCACGCACCCGGCCTCGCCCGTGCCGCGTCGCCGCGTGGCCTGACGCGGCGCGGGCCGTCGGCGCTACGTCGGCGCTAGATCAGGCGGTCCTCGTAGGCCAGGAGGTGGAGGACGAACGCGTCGCGGATCAGCGCCACGCGGGCCGCCTCCGCCTTCGCGTCGCCGTACGCCAGCCGCTCGCGCCGGACGCCGCCCTCCTCGTACTCCACGAGCGCGAAGAGGTCCGGCGTGAGGGCGCCGAGCGCGCCCCGCAGGCACCGCGCGAAGAAGACCATGTCGAGGGGCCGGGCCTCGGCCGGGGGCGTCCGGTCGCCCGGCGCGTTCGAGACGAGCCGCTGGAGGAGCCCGCCGTCTTCGCCGGGCCAGAAGTGGCCCCTCGGAAACGGCGAGCCCTCTCGGACGGCGGGCAGGTCCATGCACCCGTCGGCGTTGATCGTCGCAGCGAGGAGGAACGTGGGGTTGAGCATGGAGGCGGGCGGCGTAGCGCGGCCGGTCGTCACACGGCGGCCCAGGAGTCCCGCGCGCGCTCGGGCTGGAAGGTGACCGCCTCGATGCGGAACCGCTTGCGCCCCGCCGGCACCACCCACTCCACGACGTCGCCCTCCTGCTGCCCGAGGAGGGCCGTGCCGACGGGCGCCAGCACCGAGACCTTCCCCGCCCGGAAGTCGGCCTGGCCGGGCAGGACGAGCATGTACTCCCCGACGTCGCCGGTGTCGAGGTCGCACAGCCGCACGGACGAGTTCAGCGTGACGACGTAGGGCGGCACTTCTTCGGGACGGACGACGATGGCCCGTTCCAACTCCTCCTTGAGGTCCACCAGCGCCTTGACCTCCTGGTGGGCCGGCTGACGCGACGTGATGAGCCGGGAGAGCGCGGCGCGGTCGGGTTCGGTGATGTAGATGGGGTTCCGCATGACGCCTTCGGGATGGACGGTTCGGGGATCGCGACGGGTCCTCACACGACGCATCCCCTCCTGCTAGCCGCAGCCACCCGTAGAGGGGGGCCGGACGGATGCTCCGGCCCCCCGAAGGGGCAGAAGAGAAGGGCGCCGGGCACCCGGGGTGACCGCGGAGCCGGCGCGACTGCCGGACTCGCCCGAAGTATCGGCACGATTTCGCGATGTGTCCAATCTCTTGTTTGTATCCTCCGATAGCTTCCGCTTATCAGTCAGGCCGTGACCCTGCTCCAGCTCTCCTACGTCGTCGCCCTCGAGCGCCACGGCCACTTCCGCCTCGCCGCCGAGGCGAGCCACGTCACGCAGCCCACGCTGAGCACGCAGGTGCGCAAGCTGGAAGAGGAACTCGGCGTCGTGCTGTTCGACCGGACGGCCCACCCCATCGTGCCGACGGAGGTGGGGCGGCAGGTGGTGGCGCAGGCACGGCTGGTGCTGGCCGAAGCCGAACGGCTCCGCGAGCTCGTCCGTGAGGCGACCGGCGAGATGGCCGGGGAGCTCCGCGTGGGGCTGCTCTCGACGCTGGCCCCTTACCTCCTCCCGCTCGTCATCGCCCCGTTCGCGCGGCGCTACCCCCGCGTTTCGCTCGTCTTCGAAGAGCTCGTTGCCGAGCGGACCGTCGAGTTCGTCCGCCGCGACCTCCTCGACGCCGGGCTCGTCGCCACGCCGGTCTCGGCGCGGGGGCTGGTGGAGGTGCCGCTGTTCGAGGAGCCGCTGGTGGGATACGTCGCGCCCGGGCACCGGCTCTACGGCCGGGAAACGATCACGGTGGAGGACCTCAGCGCGGAGGACGTGTGGGTGATGCGGGAGGGCCACTGCTTCCGCGAGCAGGTGCTCGGATTGTTGGAGCGCGGCGCGGCAGCGCGGCCGGACGCCAAGGCGGTGCAGTTCGAGAGCGGCAATCTCGAGACGCTTCAGCGGCTGGTGGACCGGGGCTACGGGATGACGCTGCTGCCGTGGCTGGCCGTCCAGGGCGAAGGCTCCCACGCGCCGGAGTCCGTCCGCCCCTTCCGTGCCCCCCCACCGACACGGACCGTCCGCCTCGTCTATGCGGCGACGCTGCTCAAGCGGCACCTCGTGCGCGCCTTCGCCAAGGAGGTCGCCCGCGCCGTCGCGCCGGTGCTCCCGCCGGGGGCCGTCGTCTACGAGCCGGGAGCGTAGCTCCCACGCGGCGGCCCCCTTCCTCCGAGCGAGCAGGGCGCTGGCCCGTCGGCCCCGGAGGGAAGCGGGGCCGACGAGCTACGAGGGTGTGGATGATGGAGGCGTTGGCGGGGCAACCGCCATCCAGGCGGCGGCGAGGACGGGGCCGAGGGCGCACCCGGCGACGAACCCGGTGACCCACGCGCCGCCCCAGGCAGCCGGCCACGCGGGCGTCAGCGTGAGGAGCGAGAAGAGGACGAGCCCGACGGCCGCGGCGAAGAAAGCCCGTCCGCGCGTCGCCGCCTCGCCCCACACGCCGCGCGCCGCCGCGACGAGGCCGAGAGACACGAACCCGAGCAGCATCAGGTGGAGGTAGAGGATCCGGTAGGCCGGCATGGCCGCCCAGCCCGCCTCGGGCGCGATGCCCACGCCGATCTGGCCGAGCGCCTTCAGGACGAGCAGCCCGAATGCCAGACGCCACGGCCCCCGAAGGCTCGGCCACAACGCCACGACGATGAGCCCGAGACCGCTCCCCACGAGCACCCCGCCAGGCGGGCCAGCCCGGCGAAGAGCGGCGGCACCAGCGCCGCCGGCATCCCGAGCGCGAATGTGAACGGCACGCCCGCCGCCGCCAGCGCCGCGCCCCACCGTGCGAGCCGGACGCCCCACCGTGCGAGCCGGACGCCCCGGCCCGCCTCGGCCGCCGCGAGGCCGAGCGTGCCGAGCACGAACCACCCCTCCGAGAACACGTCGAGGAAGACGTGCGTGAGGGCGCTCATCAGCGCGGGGCTCTCGCGGCCCGAGAACTGGAGCACCGGCAGCCCCCACGCGCCGAGCGTGGCGAGGGCGAGGAAGCACAGCGCGAGGTCGAGCAGCCGAAGCGGCAGACTCGGAGGCGCCCCCCGCCGCGCGCGGACGTACAGGACGGCGAAGGCGTACCACGTGAGCACGTTGAGCCCCGCCGCCATCACCCCGAGCGGAAGCTCCGCCGAACCGATCTGTGCCGACGTGTAGCCGTAGAGCAGGAACGGCGGATACGCCAGCAGCGCCAGCCCGAACGTCGCACCGACGACGAGGCCGATGCGTGGCACCGGCCGCCCGCCGAGGTCGGGGAGGTGGCGCGCGATCAGCGCAAAGAGCGCGGGCGTCACCCACCCGAAGTACATCAGGTGGGAGTGCGCGTGGCGCACGTTCGTGAGGTCGAGCCCCAGCGTACCGCCGTGGGCGACGGCGAACCGGAAGAAGGCGCCGGTGAGTCCGGCCAGGACGAACAGCGCCAGCGCGCCGCGCCAGGCCCAGCGAAGGGGCGGCATCGCAGTGGGAGCGGCCATAGGAGCTTTGTATTTAGGACGAACCTGTCCCAAACGTACCCCGTCTCCCTCCGCGCTGCCGTTCCTCCGGCCGCTTTCATACAATCTGTGGGGGCAATCTGTGGGGGCAATCTGTGGGGGCA
>CAZOJJ010000037.1:0-30876 GCA_964580105.1 uncultured Rhodothermales bacterium
CAGCGCCTGACGCTGCTCAAGTAGCCAGGAACACGCGGATCAGCGGTAGGGGCGCACGGCCGTGCGCCCCTACTTCCGCTTCGAGGGAACAGCGATCAGCCGGCATCCACCGGCAGGGCAAGCAGGCTACACGGCGCGGCGGGGAGCACCCGACGGAGGCGTCGGAAAAATCGACGGCGACGCGGTCGAGCGCGAGCATGGCGGTCAGGCGTCGGTGACGAGGGAGCGACCGAGGCTCTTGACGGTGAAGACGGGGCATGCGGCGTGCTGGACGACGCGCTCGGTGACGCTGCCGAGGGCGAAGCGGCGGAAGCCGGTCAGCCCGTGCGTCGCCATCACGACGAGGTCGATGGGCTCGGCCTCGGTGGCGCTGAGGACGACGTCGGCCGGGCTGCCGACCTCGACGGTCAGGGCGCCGGTGCGCGCGTCGCCGAGGAGGCGGGCGGCCACCTCCGCCAGCGCCTCGCGGCTGCGCACGAGGACTTCCGGGATCGCTTCGTCCCAGACGAGGCCGAGGCCGTAGGCCTCCGGCGCGAGCGTGGCGGCGACGACGTGGAGGAGGTCCACGCGGGCGTCGTAGAGGTCGGCCAGGGCGCGGGCGTGGCGGAGGGCGTGCTCGCTCCGCGCGGAGAAGTCGACCGGCGCGAGAATGCGCCGGATCGGCGGAGGCGCGGCCGGTTCGTCGCAGGCGCGGACGGTGAGGACGGGGCACGGCGCCTCCCGCACGAGCCGCTCGGCGACGCTGCCGAGGAGCCAGTGCGCGAGCCCCGTCCGGCCGTGCGTCCCGGCCACGATCAGGTCCATGCCGTGCTGCTCGGCGTAGTTCAGCAGCGCCCCGGCCACGGTGTCACCCGTCACCGTAGCCTCGACGAGGCGGAGGCCGTCGGGCGGCGGCAGCGTCACGGCGGGGTCGTCCTGGACCTCGTCCGTCACGGTTTCGGCGTGGACGAGGTGGAGTTCGGCGTCGGTGAGACGGGCGAGGCGGCGGGCGTGGGCGTACGCGGCGGCGGCGCAGGGGCCGCGGTCGGTAGGGACGAGGAGGCGGCGAAGAACCAGCATGGCAACGGGGGTGAGGTGTCCCGTACGCTACGGCCCGGCGGGCTCCGTTCCAACCGGACGAGGCCCGGAAAGGCGGCGGGCCGGGGTCGGGCCGGCGTGTAGGGCGCACCCCTACGCCCCGAGGCGCGTGCCGCTCGCGGCCGCCCGGCCCGGCCCGGCGGATCTTTTCCCGTCGTCTCCCCGGCCCCATGCTCGACCTCTCCGTCGTCTTTCTGATCGGCCTGCTCGGCTCCGCGCACTGCGTTGGGATGTGCGGCGGTTTCGTCGTGGCGCTCGGGCACGCGGGCGGGCGCGGCGACATCCACGGACGCCAGGCAGCCTACTTCCTCGGCAAGACGCTCACGTACACCGCCGTCGGCGCCCTGGCCGGCCTCGCGGGCGACGCCGTCGGCATCGCGCTGTCGGGGTTCCAGGGGCTGCTCACGCTCGGGCTGGGGTTCGTCCTCGTCGGCGTCGGACTGGCGGCGTGCGGGGTGCTGCGCGTGCGGCCGGGCGCGGGCCGTCTCACCGCCCGGGTCGCCGCGTCGCTGGGCGGCGCCGTCCGGCGGCTGGTGGCGCGGGGCGGCTGGCGCGGGCTCGTCGGCCTCGGCGCGCTCAACGGGCTGCTCCCGTGCGGGCTCGTCTACGCCATGCTCGCCAAGGCGGCCACGACCGGGAGCGCGCTCGGCGGCGCCCTCACCCTCGCCGTGTTCGGCCTGGCGACGGTGCCCGCCCTCTACGCGACGGGCCTCGCGGGCGCCTGGCTCCCGCCCCCCCGGCGGCTCGCGCTCCAGCGCCTCGGCGGCGCGTTCGTCGTCGCCCTCGGCCTGCTCACCGCCGCGCGGGCGGCCACGGCGCTGGCCCTCCTCGACCCGTCCGGCCTGCCGCCCTTCGCGCAGGACGTGCTCTGCCACGGTTGACCCGGTCAGGTGCGCTCCTCGTCGAGCCAGGCGAGGGCCTTCTCCATCGTCCGGAACACGCGCCGGACCCGCCCCGCAGGCGGCTGGCGGCGGAAGATGAGGTGGGCGATGCCCCGGTGCACCTCGTCGGGGACGACGAAGGCGGAGCGGCCCTCACCCAGCAGCGGAGCGAGGGCGGTGAGCTCCTCCGTGAACCGGTCGAGGTCGTCCGGCGCCACGCTCAGGCCCGTCACGCCGCGCGTGTCCCAGAGGGCCTGGAAGTCGGGCCGCCAGTCCGGATGGCGGTAGCAGGCGAGCGCCTCTATGGCCGTCTGCACATCCACGGCACCCGTGAGGGTGATCGTGGCCCGCCGCAGATGGGCATTGACGTCACAGGTGAAGGGCATCCGGGCGGTGAGGGAGAGGGTGGCTCAACCTACGGCCCCGGATGCGATCGGCAAGCGAACGGCCGCCCTTTCAGGAAAGGGCGCAGAAGCGCTCAGGATCCCAGCAGCGTCGCGGCCAGGACGGCCAGCACCGTCACGACCACCGACAGGATCATCGTCAGGCCGAGGGCGCGCACCTCGGCTGCACTCGGGATGGTGTCCTCCCGGTCGATGAAGGGGACGAGGTCGCGGGCGGCTTCGTCCTCGGCCTGGCGGCGCAGCGCCTCCCTGCGCGCCTCGGCCTGGGCCGCCTCGACGGCCGCGCGGTAGCCGTCCACGGCGGCGTCGGGGGCGGTGTGAAAGCGGCCGTAGGGGCTCCAGCGCGTGACGCCGTCGGGGGTCGTGGCGCGGAGGCGCCAGAACAGCCGGGCGGGCGTAGCGGGCAGCAAGCCGGTGAGTACGACCTCGGTGGCGGCGCCCAGAGAGAGGGTGAGCACGTGGCGGCGGAACGAGCGGTCGGGCGAAAGCTGGACGGCGTAGCCGGTGGCGCCGGGCACACCCTCCCACCGCAGCGGCACGGCGGCCGGGTCCACGAGGGCGCCGCCCAGCGGAGCGAGCGGGCGCGGCGGCTCGGCGTCGGTCGGGCGCACGTGCGCCTCGGCCCAGGCGGTGAAGCCCGGCACCGACGCCCAGGCCACCGCATCCTTGTCCACCCGGACGAACGCTTCGGGATCGGGCCAGGCCACCTCGGGCAAGGCGACGGAGGATTCGGCCGAGGCGGAAGGGGTCGAGGGCACGGCAGGATTCGGAGCGGGCGCGGGGCGCGGTCCAGCAGGGGTAGGCATCATGGTCGTGGTGGGTCAGGGACGGCCCACGTCGGCGGGTTCGTCGTCGAGGAGGATGCGGAGGGCGGGCGTCTCGACGTCGTCGAACTGGCCGTCGCGGACGGCCCAGCGGAAGGCGGCCACACCGGCAGCGCCGAGCGCGAGCGCGAGGGGCACGAGGACGTAGAGGACGTTCACGGCAGCGAGGCGTGGGGAGAGCGGAGGGCGGAATGCGGGGTACGGAAGGAGGGCTGCAGCAGCAAGAGGGCCACCACCAGCAGCGACGAGAGCGGCATGGCGACGGCGGCGACGAGCGGCGTCACGAGGCCGGCGAGGGCGGCGCCGGCGCCGGCAGCGTTGTACGCGAGCGAGAGGCCCAGCGTGCGGCGGATCGTCCGCATCACGGCGCGGGCGCCGTCGAGCAGGACGGCCAGCGGCGCGAGGCCGGGGCGCGTCAGGAACACGTCGGCCGCGACGAGGCTGGCCGTCGCCCCCCCACCGACGGCGACGCCCACGTCCGCGGCCTGGAGCGCGGCAGCGTCGTTGACGCCGTCGCCCACCATCAGCACCACGCGGCCCTCGGCGCGGAGGGCCGCGACGGCGGCGCGCTTGGCCTCCGGCGAGACGCCGCCCCGGGCGCGCTCCGGCGCGATCCCCAGCCGCCGCGCCACCGCCGCGACGGCCTCGGGGTGGTCGCCCGAGAGGAGGTACACCTGCTTGCCCTCGCGCTCCAGCGCGCGCACGAGCGGGGCCGCGTCGTCGCGCAGCCGGTCGCCCACGGACAGCACCGCGACGACGCGCCCGTCCCGCGCTACGACGACGGGCGTGTGCCCCTCGGCGGCGTAGCGGGCGACGGCCCCGGCGAAGGCGTCGGGCATCCGACAGTCCGAAACGAGCGCGCCGCCCGGCCGGCCCACCGCCACGCAGCGCGCCCCGACCCACCCGCGTACGCCCTCGCCCGGAATGGACTCGAAGCCCTCCACGACGAGGTCGTCCACCGGGCCGCGCGCACGGACGAGGGCGGCGGCAATCGGGTGGTTCGCGTGCGCTTCGAGCGCCGCGGCGAGGCCGAGGGCGTCTTCGTCGCCCGTCAGGTCCGTCAGCGCCATCGCGCCCTCGGTGAGCGTGCCCGTCTTGTCGAGCACGACGGTGTCCACCTCGGTGAGCCGCTGCGTGGCCTCGTCGGACTTGACGAAGAGGCCGGCCCGCGCTGCGCGCCCGGCGGCGACGGCCATCGCCAGCGGCGTCGCCATGCCGAGGGCGCACGGGCACGTGATGACGAGGAGCGCGGCGACGTGCGGCGCGATCCGGCTCGGGTCGAGGACGGCCCACAGCCCGGCCGTGACCACCGCCAGCGTGAGCACGGCCCATACGAAGTAGCCGCCGAGCCGGTCGGCCAGCAGCACCACGGGCGCCCGCGCGCCGTCGGCGTCGCGGACCCAGGCGAGGAGCCGGCCCACGCGCGTGGCCTCGCCGGCGGCCTCGACGCGGACGCGGAGCGGGGCCGACAGGTTCGTCGCGCCCGCCTGCACGCGGTCCCCGAGGCCGACCGCCTCGGGGCGGCTCTCGCCCGTCAGCACGGCGTTGTTGAGGCGGCTCTCCCCCTCGGCCACGGTGCCGTCCACCGGGATCACCTCGCCCGCCGGCACCTCGACGAGGTCGCCGCGCCGCACCTCGTCCACGCGGACGACCGCGATGCCGTCGGGGCCAACGCGACGGGCCATCGAGGGGATGAGGGCGAGGAGGCGCTCGGAGGCCTCGCCCGCGAGGCGGCGGCTGCGGAGCTGGAGCCACCGCGCCGTCAGCAGCGCGGCGATCAGCACGGCGAGGGAGTCGAACCACACGGCGCCGTGGCCGGTGACCGTCGCCCACGCGCTATGCCCGAAGCCGACGGCCAGGCCGAGCGCAATGGGCGTATCCATGTGGAGCCGGCGAACGTCCCGCGCGGCCCACGCCATGCGCAGCGAGGCCCAGGCGCGCTGGAAGAACGGCGCGCCGCCGTAGGCGAGCGCCGGAGCGGTGAGGAGGAGGCTGACCCACCGAGCCGCCGCCGCGAGGCCGGTTTCGGCCGCACCCTCCAGGCCGGCGTAGAGCGCGAAGGCGACGAGCATCACGTTGCCCGCCAGCGCCCAGGCCACGCCCATGCGGACGAGCAGCTTCCGCTCCGCCTCGGTGCGCTGCCCGACCCCCTCGCGGCGCGCGGGCCGAGCGGCATAACCGAACCGCGCGAGCCACGCGGCCACGGCCGAGAGCCTGACGCGCTCGGGGTCGAAGCGGAGGTGGAGGCGGGCGCGCGGCAGGTCCAGCCGCGCCTGCGCGACCCCGTCCAGCTCGAAGGGCATCCGCTCGACGAGCCAGACGCACGCGGCGCAGTGCACACCGTCCACGAACAGCTCGACGGCGCGCTGGCCGCCGTCGGCCGGGCGCGTCTCCTCGGCGAGGAAACGCGGCGCGTCGAGTTCGGAAACCTGGAGGGCGTCCGGGGCGACGGGCCGGACCGGCGTCGTGCCGGGTGCAAGGCGCTGGAGGCGGTAGTACGTCTCGCCAAGGCCCGCCGCACCGAGGGCATCGTGGACGACGGCGCAGCCGGTGCAGCAGAACGCCGCCCCGTCACGGACGACGGGGCGCGGCCCGACGGGCAGGCCGCAGTGAAGGCACGGCGCATCCGGCCGGACGGGCGGGGCGGGCGGGGTGTGCCGGATATCGGTGACCGCTCCGGGCATCAGCGGGCGTACGGCGCGTCCTCGACGAGTTGGGCGCCGCCGTCCGAGTTCGCCATGACGGCAGTAAACACGGCCATGCCGACGCTCATCGACAGGAGCAGGACGACGAACAGCGGCCACGCGACGTGGGGCGGCACGAGCGGTTCACGGCGCGGGCGCGGCGCCGGATCGGGGAGAGACGGGAGCACGGGAGCCGGTGCAGGTGGGAGACGACTCCAAGCTCTCCTTCTTTCCGCCCGGCCCCTGCGAGCGCCGACACGCCGGCCTCCGCCGGGCGGGCGCGATCCTCCGTGTAGGGCCGTCCCCTACGTCCTGGGACGGCCGGCCCCGTTCGGAGACCAGCACGCGCGTTCGGACCCCATGCATCGACCATGCGTCCGGCCGAGCCATCCGGGACGCAACGAAGGAGCTACAGCGACGGCCGTGCGGCAGGGTGGCCCTACGCCCACCAGACGGTGCAGTCCACACCCTCAGCCGTCGCCGAGTTCTTTGGCGAAGAGCCGGACGTCCCCGTCGTCCAGGCGGATGAGCCCCTCGAAACCAAAGCCGAGGCGGCCGAGCGGCCGGATCGACGCGGCGTTATCGAGCGACGTGATGGCGAAGACCCGGCGCAGGCCGAGGACGTCGCGCGCGTGCGCCAGGACGGCCTCGGCCTGCTCGCGGACGCGCCGGCGAGGGGTGTCCGGGATGGTCATGTGCGCCCCGGCTTGCGGCCGATGAACACCTCCAGCGGTCGCCCCACCTCCGAATGGTGAAACGCCACGACCTCCGGCTCGAAGCCCGCCTCGGCGAGCCATCGGAGCCAGTCGGCCCGGGCGAAGAGGCCCTCGACGTGCCGGTCGTGCTCGGCGCGGACCGTGCCGTCCGCCTCGCGGAGGAGGAGGGCGTAGTCCACGACGTAGGTCGAGTCCGAGGGGTCTGGGTCCCACGTCCACTCCAGGTAGCGGAGACCGCGCCCGTCGCCGTCGTGGCCGCCGTGGTCGGTGCCCGGCACGAACGTCTCGCGGACGTGGTCCGGCGCGAAGAGAGCCGCACCGCCGGGCCGTGTGTGGAGAAAGGCCGTCGCCATCGCCCGGCGGAGGTCGGCCTCGGTGGTCATGTACGCCACGGCGTCGTGGACGAACACGGCGTCGAAGGTGCGGCCGAGGCGGACGGTCCGCATGTCGCCGTCCAGGTGCTCGCACTCGGGGTTGAGCGCACGGCTGACGGCGCGCATCCCCTCCGACGGCTCGACGAGCGTCAGGCGGGCGTGCGCCTTCAGGTGCGAGGCGTTGTTGCCCCCGCCACTGCCGAGTTCGAGGATCGTCGTGACCGCCCCCTCCACGGCCCCAAGGAGGGCCCGGTGGTAGCACGCAGCCTCCTCGGCGTAGTCCTCGGGCGCCGAGAGCAGCGGCCACCAGGCGGCGAGGTCGGTGTAGAGGGCGGGAGGCGCGTCGGTCATGGAAGACGGTGACCGGTCGTCGAGGGGGATCAGGGAGCGGGGGTGGATGCCCCGAGCGCGTCGTGGAGGAAGGGCACGACGCGCTCGGCGTAGGCCTCCGGCGCCTCCCGGTAGGCGCCCGCGTGGTCCACGCCCGGAAGCACCCAGAGCGCCGCGTCGGCGACGCCGTCCAGAGCACGCAGCAGGCGCTCCCCGTGGGCCGGCGGCGTGTAGCGGTCGGCGCGGCCGTAGAGGAGCCGCACCGCCGGGCGGCCGAGGAGGCGGGCCGCGTCGCGCTCCGGGCGGAGCCCGCGCTCGAACGCGGGCCGGACGAGCAGGGCGGCACGGAGGGCGGCGTACGCCATCGGGTAGTGCCGCCAGAAGTCGGGCAGCGTCGGGAACGCCGCCTCCAGCACGGCCGCGCGGAACGGGCTCCCGCCGCGCGCCATCGCACAGAGCCCCCACCCCGCCCCCAGCGAGATGCCGACGAGGCCGACCGGCAGCGCGGGGTACCGCGCCTGCACCCATCGGCCCGCCGCGAGCACGTCGGCGGGGTAGTCGAACGAGACCGGCTCGCTCTCGCCGAACCCGTTGAAGTCGAAGGCGAGGACGTGGAAGCCGGCCTCGCGGAAGAGGTCGCCGTGGCCGGAGCGGAGCCAGAACCCCTTGGCCGCCCTACCCATCGGGTGCGCGAGGACGAGCGCGCCGGTGGGGCTTCCCTCGGCCTCCCCCACGAGCCCGGCCAGCTGCGCCCCCGCCGGATTCCGGAACGCCACGCGCGTCCAGCGCCCCTCGTCCACGCCGGCCGGCCAGCGCCAGGGCACCTCGAACCGGCCGAAGAACGGCTTCCGCAGGAGGCGGTGGGTGAAGGACATCGGGCGAGCGAAGCGGACGGGGGCACAGGCCGGCCCCCGACGAAGCGGCCGTCAGGCCGAGCGGCTCTCGGGCCGGACCTCGTGGATCACGTCGAGCGCCTTCTGGAGCGAGCCGAGCATGTCCTCCTTCAGGAAGCGGACGTAGCGGTCGAGCGACTCCTCGCACCAGCGGTGGTCTTTCGAGCGAGCGAGGTCGGGGAAGAAGTTCTCGACGAAGGTGTTGTCCACGGGCGTGCGGTGCCGGCCGCCCTCGGCGCGGGCGAGGAGGGCCTCGGCCTGCGTGATCCAGGTGTCGGCGCGGGACTGGCTGACCTTCGGCCGGCCCGAGACGCACAGGCCCGCCGTCCCCATCTTCTCGCCCTTGAAGTACTTGAGGAACTGCTCTTTCGAGGGCGTCCAGCGCTTGAGGTTGGTCAGGTTCTTCGTCCGCGCGGGGAGGGTCTGGACGATCTTCTGCTGCGTGGCCACGTTGGGGAAGTCGGCCTCGACGCCGGCGAGGCGGAAGGCGAGGACGACGTTGCGGCCGCTGATGATCTTGGAGACGTGGCCGTCCTGGTGCGTGGTGAGCGTCACGAGCGCGTCGGGCTCGTAGGTGAGGCCGTGGCGGATGCGGAACGGCCGGGGGCTCTCGACGCAGAGCTGGGTGATGTTGACGAAGGCCGAGAAGTGCCAGATGGCCTCCAGGATGCGGTTGCACGTCCGCCCGAGCTGGCGCTCGACCTCCAGCGGGAACCACGCGATGAACCCGTCGCCGGTCCACTGGATGAGCTCGCCGTGGACGGCCTGGATGGCCAGCGACGAGACCCAGTGGAGGCGGGGGAGGAACGCCTCGAAGTGCTCGGCGAGGTCGTCGCTGTTGATGAAGCTCGACGAGCGGGAGATGTCGCACACCCAGAGCACCCCCCGGGCCCGGTGAACGGTCAGGGCCGAGTAGGCTCGGCGGGGGGCGTCGGGGGTAGACATCGGGCGGGGGCTGCGGAAGCGCACGGGCGGTCGAGGGGGTGGACGGGTCGGCCGCCCGGCGCACCGAGGCGACGGGGGCAAAGCTACGGCAGCGCCGCCGTTTTACGCGCCCCCGCGCCCGGCTCCGGCCCGCGCCCGGTGCTCCTGCAGCCGGAAGCGCACCATCCTCGTTATCAGTTCGAAGGGGATGGGCTCGTTCATCGGGAACCGCGCCGTGCCCCTCCCCGACCCGTAGCGCGCCATGTCCTCGGCGAAGTCGGGGTGGTGCACCGGCGCGGGGTAGACCGAGACGTGGTTCGCGAATGCGGCGACGTAGATCAGCGCCCGGCCGCCCAGGCGGAACGTCGGGATCCGGTAGCTGATGGCCTCCTCCGCCTCGGGCACTTCGGCGCGGATCGTCGTCCGGATCGCTTGCAGGCGCTCCTGCACCTCCGCCGGGAAGCCGGCGATGTAGGCGTCGAGGGTGTCGGGGGGCGTGGCTCCCATCGGGGCTCCTCCAGGAGGTCGTGTCTGCGCGGATGCTACCACCTCCGGCCTACGGCGCGCCCGGACCGGATTACTCATGCGGTGGAACAGGATTCGCCCGCGAGCGTGGGTCAGGCCGCCCCTGGCGCGGCAACCGGGCGGGGCTGCCGCCTACCCAAGCCTCAAGGTCGCCATGAACGTAGTCCGTCTCGCTGCCGCGCCCATTCTCCTCGCTGCCTGTGTGCAGTCCTCCGAACCGCAGGTGGCGGGTTCGGCCTCAGAGTGCTTGCTGACATGAACAAGAGCTGAGGGCCAGCGCGGGTGACGGTGACCTCAACGCGCGCTACGTGCTCGTGCTCGGCGAGTACTGGGAGCAGGGCAAGTACAGCGAGGCGATCCCGCTGCTCGAAGAACTTGCCGCCGACGGCTCTGCGGGAGCTGCCCATCATCTCGCCAACGCCTACTCCAACGGTCAGGGTGTGGAGAAGGACCTGGAGAGGGCGGCCCACTGGTTGAGAGTCGCCGCTGACCTTGGCAGCGAAGAGGCGAGGCGGTCGCTTGTGCACTACGACCGCAGAAAAGCGCAGGCTGGAAGCTAGACGATCCTTAACTCACCAGCCAAGCTCGTCGCCCGCATAGGGATGTAGTGGTTTTCACCGCTGTATCTCCACGCTTGTTTGCTACCATTGCTTGACCGAGGTGCAAGCCCCGACAGGGGCACTACGGGAGCGCCGCCTAACGAGTAGCCGCTCACCCGCGACGGGCGCTGCAGCCGCTGGAGGGGGGCAATGTAGACGCCGACCATGAGCCGAGCAAGGCGGTCAAGCCTGTCGTCGGTGTGCAGCGGCGGGTTCTGCAGACTCATCGGTGACGCAAGATTCCCAGCGCCTCCTCCGCCACCTGCTCCGGTACGAGGACGGATACGCGACCGCCCACCCCGAACGCCCCCTCACCCGCAATGCTGTGTGGAAGGTCGGCGTCGTCAAGAGCCGACGCGGCGGCGTGAGCATCGAGGGGGTTGTCGAATGCGGCGACGGCAACGAGCCGGGAGTGGTCCTCCTCATCCTCCGACGGCTCGACATCGTTGAGGATCTCTTGGGCCGCTTCCACGGCGTCCTCCGGCACCTGGAGTTGGACGCCGCCGACGGCTACGGAACTGAATCCGTCAGCGTTGACCATGTGCTCGTTGGCGAGGTGGCAGAAGATCCCCTCGCTTTCCAGGAGCGCCTTCGAGAGGTGCGCCTGAGCCGGGAAGGTGAAGGTGGCGACGGTGACGAGGCGCATCCGGGCTAGGGCTGCGGAGTCTGCAGAACCTATACTTATGCGGACCGGTACCCCACCTCTTCACAACTCCCTCCCCACGCGCAGGGCCGCCGCGTCCCCCCGAGCATACGGCACGCGCCCCAAACGACCACGCCCGCCTCGGCACCGAGGCGGGCCGAGCTACGCCCCGCGCAGGTAGGATGTGAGGAGCGGGCAACGCCCTCGCTCGTCGGCGCGGATCGCGGTCCGCTACCACCGGTTCAGCCCTGCCGGCGCACCATCTCGTTGATCCAGATCGGGGCGAACGGCGAGGTGCAGCCCTTGGAAACCGGGTAGTCGCGGTAGACCCCCAGCTTCTCTCCGATGGCGAGGGCGCGCTCGCGGTGCTCCGGGACGTGGATGCCGATCCCTGCGAGGCAGTTGTTCATGGTCCACTGCTGTTCATGGTCCACTGCTGTTCATGGTCCACTGCTGTTCATGGTCCACTGCGCCGCCGGCGCGGCCGTCGCCATGTCGGCTTCGATCCGGTCCAGCAGCGCCGGGAGGTCGAGGCCGTCCGGGTTCCGGGCGATTCGCCCTGCCGTGAGGCCCCAACCGGCGCGGGCGGCCCAGGGGTCCTCGTCCTCCATCCAGCGCTGGCGCAGCGCCTCCCTGTCGGGATGGTGCTTGACGACGTAGGCGTTGAGCCAGTCGGCCACCTGCACGAAGTCGGCGGCCCGCACCATCCGATCCACCTCCTCGCGCGCGAGGTTCCGGGGCTCGATCAGCAGGATCGCCAGGAGCCGGGCGTCAACGTTCCCCGTTTCCCAGAGCGCGAGTGCGAGCGGGTGGTCACTCCTGATCGTCGCGGCGAGCTTCCGGATGTCGCCGAGCGGCACGCCGAACTGGTTGTCCCCGGCGCCGTTCTTTCGGTTGCGCGCCCGGACCTTCTCGTTGCCGAGCGCTTCCCGCTGTGCGAGCGCGTCCTCCAGCGTCATGGTCATCGTGGTAGCGTTCCTTGCATCGGGAAGGTAGGAGCAGGACCCCGCTCAGCAGCCGGGGCCGGGTGGTGCGGAACACGCGGCGGTCGCGGCTTCGCCTCGGGGCCCCTCATTGCCAGCCCGGCACGCGCCCGGCCTGCTCGATCCACGCCTGCACCTCCGGCCCCTGCGCCTCCTCCAGCGTCTTCACCTTGACGTAGCGGGTCCGCCCGGTCGTTCCGAGCGGCGGGGGCGGGTCGAACTCCGCGCCGCCGAAGAAGACGACGTTCACGGAGACGTCGTAGGCGACCATCTCGATGAGCCACCCGAGGTGGGGCAGGCCGTAGTACGCCTTCCTCCACTTGACGGCGTAGTGCAGCCCGGGGATCGTCTCGCGGATCCGCTCGTCCAGCTGCGCGACGATGGGCTGCAGGTCCGGCATCACGCGCCGCGCCCAGTCCTCGATGTCGGCGTGGCTGTCCGAGGGTGCGGGCGGCTTTCGGGCCGAGGTGGGCTGGCGTGACGTTGCCATCGTGCGATCTCCTGGTGGCTGGGCGTCCGGCCGCTCCGCGGCGGCACGGGCGATGATAGGAACGGGGCGAGGGTGCGATTTGCCGCGACCGCCTCCGCCTCGGCGCCGAGGCGGGCCGGGCTAGGCGCCGGCCGGCCGGGCCTCCACGTCGGCGAAGCGGACGCCCACGAGGCGGCTCACGCCCGGCTCCGGCATCGTGATGCCGTACATCCGGTCGGCCGCCTCCATCGTCAGCTTGTTGTGCGTGACGAGGATGAACTGCGTCGAGTCCGCGAACGAGCGGATGAGGTGCATGAACCGGGCGATGTTGGCGTCGTCGAGCGGGGCGTCCACCTCGTCGAGGATGCAGAACGGCGAGGGCTTGACGAGGTAGATGGCGAAGAGCAGGGCGATGGCCGTGAGCGTCTTCTCGCCGCCGGAGAGCTGGTTGATCGTGCTCGGCTTCTTCCCCTTCGGCCGCGCCGTGATCTCGACGGGCGCCTCCAGGGGGTCGTCGCCCGCGAGGACGAGGTCGGCCGTGGCGTTCTCGCCGAAGAGATCGGCAAAGAGCCGCTGGAACGCCGAGCGGACCGCCTCGAACGTCTCGTTGAAGCGGGCCGCCGCCGTCGTGTTGATCTCCTCGATGGTGTCGAGGAGCGTCTGCTCGGCGGCCTGCAGGTCGGCCTGCTGGGTGCGGAGGAAGTCGAGCCGCTCCTTCTCCTCCTCGTAGCTCTCCAGCGCGAGCGCGTTGACGGCGCCGAGGTCGCGGATGCCCTCGCGGAGGCGCGGGATCTCGCGGCGGACCGCCTCGGGGTCGAAGGCCTCTTCCTCCTCGGTGAGCGTGCCGAGGTGGGCGTGGGCGGCTTCCAGCGTGACGCCGTGCTCCTCCTCCAGCCGCTCCGCGAGGGCGTCCTGCCGCGTGATGATTTCCGTGAGCCGGAGGTCGATGGCGGTCTGGCGGCCCTGCGCGGCCTCGCGCTCGTGGCGGACGGCCCGCAGCATCCGCTCCGTCTCGGCGATGAGCGCGCGCGCTTCGAGGAGGCCGCCTTCGGCTTCCGTGACGGCCTGCTGGAGAGCGTCGGAGCCGGCGCGTGCCTCGGCCAGCCGGGCGGCGAGGTCGGAGCCGGCGCCCTCGGCGTCGAGGAGCGCGGCGCGGAGGCGGTCCCCTTCCTCCGTGCGCGCCTCGGCGCGGCGGTCGAGGTCGGCGAGGGCGGCGGCGGCGCGGTCGAGGTCGCGCCGCAGCGCGTCGTGCGCGTTGCGGGCCTGGGCGAGGGCGAGGCGCGCCTCGCCAAAGGCGGACTCGGCCTCGCGGCGGGCCGCCTCGGCGGCGTCGGCATCCGCCTCGGCCGTCTCGCGGGCGGCGACGGCCTCGCGGGCGGAGGCCGCCTCGGCGTCGGCGGCGGCGCGGAGGTCGCCGGGCTCGGGCTCGTCGTCCCAGGCGGCGCGGAGGGCGTCGAGGCGCTCGGCCAGCCGGGCGCGCTGGCTCTCCAGCGACGCGTGCTCGGCCTGGGCCCGTGCCAGCGCCGTGCGCGCCTCGTCCAGCGCGGACCGGGCGCGGTCGCGCTCGGCGTCGAGGGCGGCGAGGTCGAAAGCGGCCAGTTCGGCCTGGAGCGCGTCGCGGTGGGCGCCGGCGCCGTCGAGGCGGACCCGGGCGGCGGCTTCGGCGGCCTGCGCCGCGTCCAGCCGCTCCTGCCGCCCGAGCCGGTTGGCGACGGTCGAGGTCGCGCCCCGGCCGCCGGAAACGAAGCCGCGGGCGTCGGTCCACTCCCCTTCGCGCGTCACGAACCGGGCGACGGGGTAGTCGTCGCGCAGCGCGCGCGCCTTCTCTAGCGTGTCCACGATGAACACGTTTTGCAGGAGGAGCCGAAGGATGGGCCGGTAGCGCTCGTCCGCCACGCGGGCGGCGTCGAGGGCGGGGGTGGCGCCGGGCGGCGTGGGCGAGCGCTCGGCCGGTGGGCGCGCCGGGAGCCGTTCGAGCACGAGGAAGGCCGCGCGCCCCGCCTCGGCCACGCGCAGCCGGGCGATCCCGTCGCGCGCCTCCGCCTCGGTCTCGACGACGAGGGTGTCGGCCCACGGGCCGAGGGCGGTTTCCAGCGCGAGGGCGTCGCGGTCGGACGCCGCCACGAGGTCGGCCACGGTCAGCGGCGCCGTCCCCCAGTCCTCATTCTCCGCGAGAAAGGCGACGGCGGACGAGACGCCGTCGCCCTCGGCCAGCAGGCTGTGGAGGAGGTCGATCTCGGCCCGCGCGGTGTCGCGCGCGAGGCGGGCGTCGCGGACCGCCTGCTCGGCGGCGTCGAGGGCGCGGCGGGCGGCGTCGTACTCCTGGCGGCGCTCCGCGGCGGCGGCGGCGGCCTGCTCGAACGCGGCGGCGGCGGCCGCGGCCGCGGGCGCGGCCGGCGGCGCGGCCCGGCCGGCCGGGGCGGGCGGGGCGGCGCGGGGGCGGGGGGCGGCGGCGGCGCGGGCCGGGGCCGGGGCGCGGCGGCGGCGGCGGCCTGCTCGAACGCGGCGGCGGCGGCCTCGGCCTCGGCCTCGGCCTGCGTAACGGCCCGGCCGGCCTGGGCGAGCTGGTCGGCGAGGCGGCGGAGGTCGGCCTCGGCGCGCTCCTGCTCCTGCTCGCGGAGGGCGCGGCGGTCGAGGAGGCGGTCGAGGGCGGCGCGGGCCTCGGCGGCGGCGCGCTCGAAGGCGGCGGCGGCTTGGCGGTGTTCGGCGAGGGCGGCGCGCGCCTCCTCCGCCAGCAGCACGGCCGTGTCGCGGCGCGTCCGGGCCTCGGCCTCGGCGGCCTCGGCAGCGCGGAGGGCGTTCTCGGCGTCGAGCTGCCGGGCGGCGGTGCGCTCCCGCTCACGCTCGACCTCCTCACGACGGAGGGCGTCCGCCTCGGCCTCGCGTTCGAGGCGCTCCAGCGCACGGGCGTCGGCGTCGCGGCGCTCGGCGTGGACTCGGACTTCGGCTTCGAGCCGTCGGACGCGGTCCACGTGCGCGTTGAGGGCGGCCTGCCGCTCGGCCAACGCCTGCTCGCGCGCCACGAGCGCCGTCCGCTGTGCCTCCAGCGCGGCCTCGGCGGCGTCCACGCGCGCCGTCAGGCCCTCGACCTGGGCGCGGAGGTGGCGGCCCTCGCGGTCGAGCGTGCGGTGCTCCTCGGCGAGGCGGTCGTAGTCCCACGCGGCGAGGGCGAGTTCGAGCGCTTCGAGGCGACCGGCGAGGCGCTGGTAGCGGGCGGCCTTCTGCGCCTGCCGCTGGAGGCTGCGCACGGTGCGCTCGACCTCCTCGGTGAGGTCGGCGAGGCGGGTCAGGTCGGCCTGCGTGGTGTCAAGCTTGCCGAGGGCCTGGCGGCGGCGCAGCTTGTACTTGGTGACGCCGGCGGCCTCCTCGAAGAGACGGCGCCGGTCGGCCGCGTTCTCGGAGAGGATGTCCTCGATCATCTTGAGCTCGATGACCGAGTAGGCGCCGGCCCCCATCCCCGTGTCCATGAACAGGTCGAGGATGTCCTTGAGGCGGCAGACGGTGCCGTTGAGGAGGTACTCGGAGTCGCCGGAGCGGTAGAGGCGGCGGGTGATGGTGACCTCGGCATACTCCGTCGGGAGCACGCCGCGCGTGTTCTCGATGGTGAGGGCGACCTCGGCCATGCCGAGGGCGCGGCGCTGGCTCGTCCCGTTGAAGATGACGTTCTCCATCTTCTCGGAGCGGAGCAGGCGGGCGCGCTGCTCGCCGAGCACCCAGCGGACGGCGTCGATGACGTTGCTCTTGCCGCAGCCGTTCGGCCCCACGATGGCGGTCACGCCGGGGTCGAAGTGGAGGGTGGTCTTCTGGGCGAAGCTCTTGAAGCCGTGGAGCTCGAGCCGGCTGAGGTACATGCGGGGCGCGCGCGGCGCGTGGGCGGCAGAGGCGAACGCCGAAAATACGGCCGCCCCGCGCCGGATGGGCGGGGCGGCGAGCCGGTCAGGCGGAGCGTCGTCAGTCGGTGACGCTCTTGGGCGGGAGCACGAGGAAGGCGCCGTCGTCGCTCGAGCCTCCGGCCATCACGTAGCCGAGGCCGGTCAGGCCCTCCGCGCCTCGGGTGCAGGGCGGCACCATCGCCAGCGCGCCCGCGTCCTGCTCGGCCGTCGCCTCGAAGACGCGCCAGGTGTTCCCGGTCAGGTTCGTGGTGGCGGCCGTGTAGGCGCAGACGAAGCCTTCGTGGTCGTACACCTCGACGCGCGCGGGCGAGAGGGCGATGCCCTGAGCGCCCTCGGT
Organism: uncultured Rhodothermales bacterium; assembly: GCA_964580105.1. Classification (GTDB taxonomy): domain Bacteria; phylum Bacteroidota; class Rhodothermia; order Rhodothermales; family Rubricoccaceae; genus CAZOJJ01. The sequence continues at coordinate 16,557 of CAZOJJ010000037.1, forward strand.
GCCCTGGTTCGAGAAGTTGAACACGGAGTAGCGGTAGAGGCCCTCGGCGGTCGGAAACACGGTGACGGTTTCGGGACCGAAGCTCGACGTGTCGTCCACGTCCAGGTTGGTCTGCCCGAACGAGCGGTTGACGTAGTAGATGTGGAAGCGCCCGCCGTTGCCGTCGGGGCCGGTCAGGTGGGCGTCGAGGTCGGACGGGTTCTCGCCCCAGGTGAGCACGATGCGGAGGGCGCCCTCGGGCGGCGGCGGGACGATGACGACGGGCGGGATGCCCGTGACCCCGTCCCGCATCAGGTTCACGTCGAACGTGCGGGGGTCGAAGCCGGGGCCGCTGGCGTAGCAGCGCGAGGCGCCGTACGGCACGTTGAGCGCGTGGAGGTTGCCGTCCGCGTCCGAGACGGTGCTAAAGTCGTAGGCCACCTGCGGGTCGGGGTAGGTGCCGTCCTCGTTCTGGCGCACGCACTGGAGCGTTACGCCGGGCTGGCCCTGCCCGGTGGCGGCGTTGACGATCTGGCCTTCGAGCTTGGCCGGCCCGACGACCGTGTGGTCCGCATCCGTGACGCCCCCTTCGCCCACCGTCAGCGTCGTCGCACTCGCCGTGTAGCCGCGCGCCGTCACACCGAGGCTGTAGGGACCGGCCGGCACCGAGGCGTTGTAGCGGCCCTCGGCGTCCGTCGTGACGGTGGCCCCGTCCTGGCCGTCGGCCGAGTTCAACTGCACCGTTGCGCCGCGTACGGGGCGGCCGTACGAGTTCAGGATCGTGCCCGCAACCGAGACCATCGGGGCCTGGGGGTGGGCGGCGTCACAGCCGAGGAGGGCGAGCGGGCCGGCCACGACGAGCAGGGCCAGCGCGAAGCGGGAAGTGTTCATACGGGAGAGGGCTTGCGTTCGAGGAGCCGGACCGGCGCCGACCGGTCCTCCGCGCGGGTATCGGCCCGCGGCGACCCCGGATTAAGAGCAAGCCTCCGCCCACCTAGCTCGCCTTCCGCAGCGGCACCAGCCGCGACGGCGTCACCGGCGCCTCGACGGGCTCGGCGTAGGGCGCCCACACCTCGGGGAAGCGGCGGTCGAGGCGGCGAACGAGCACGAACGGGTTCATCCCGTTGGCTGCGTGCCAGAGCTGCCGCTCGCCGAGGCCGCCCTCCCCGCCGTCGAGGTCGAGGGCGTAGGTCACCATCACGCTGCTCTGCTCGGGACGGAGGCGGAGGGTCTTCGCCTCGGGGCTGGCGAGCGTCGCGAGGTTGATCCGGCCGCGCCGGGAGAAGGGGGCGCCTGCGCCTTCCCCTTCCCAGCCGCTCACGAGGTAGAGCACGTCCTCCATGTGGTAGAGGAGGTCGGAGCCGCGGAGGCGGTAGACCACGTCGGCGGCGTCGGCGGCGAGGAGGGTGGCGTCGCGGCGGAGCTGGCGCTGGTGGTCGCGGAGGGTGCGCGCCCCGCCGCACTCGAAGGCCACGCGGCGCAGGGTGCCGTCCGGCTGCGGAACGGTCGCGACGAAGTCGACGGAGAAGAACGCACCCGGCCGCTCGACGGCGACCTCGCTGTGGAGCGTCACGTCCTCGCGGAGGTACTTGACGAGGTGCCAGGCGAACTCGTCCTGGAGCGCGCCCTCGTAGGGCGGCTCGTAGGCAGGTCCGGTGACGAGGCTGTCGGCGACGTCCTGGGCGGTGAAGGCGCGAGCGTCGCCGGAGGGGCCGAGGTGCTGCATGGGAGTCGCCCGGAGGGGCGGCGAGGCTGAGACGGATTCGAGCGGCGCGGCGGCTCCGGCAAGAGCTTCGCGCACGCGCACGCGTAAGGTGCGAAGGGCGCGTGCCACCGCTTTGTCACACGACGCGACGGGGAAATCCTGACCTTCCCCGCTCCCTGACGCCCGCCTCCGTCACGGCGTCAGCCGGGTTCCCGAGGCGGACCCACAAACGACGCAGGGGCGAGACCCGAAGACCTCGCCCCTGCCAAACGCGTGCGCGCGGCGGCGTCAGTCGCCCAGCGCGAAGCGGACGTACCGCTTGAGCGAGGCGCCGGCCTTGTCGAGCATCTGCTTGACCGTCATCGAGGCGTCCTTGACGAACGGCTGCTCCACGAGCACGTGGTCCTTGTAGTACCGCTCCAGCTTGCCCTGGGCGATCTTGTCCACGATGTGCTCAGGCTTGCCCTCGTTGATCGCCTGCTCGCGGCCGATCTCCAGCTCCTTCGCCTTGACCGCCTCGGGCACCTCGTCGCGCGTGGCGGCGACGGGGTTCATGGCGGCGGCCTGCATCGCCACGTCGCGGCCGGCGGCCTGAAGGTCGCCGGAGCCCGCCATCTCGACGAGCACGCCGAGCTTGGCACCGGGGTGGACGTAGGCCACGACCTCGCCGCCGTCCGCCTCGACGACGGCCACGCGGCGGACGTCGATCTTCTCGCCGATCTTGCCCGTCATGTCGGTCAGGCTGTCGGCCACGGAGCGGCCGTCGAGATCGAGCGCGAGGAGGGCGTCGCGGTCGGCCGGGCGCTCGGCGAGCGCGAGGTCGGCGATCTTCTGGGCGAAGGCGACGAACTCCTCGTTGCGGGCGACGAAGTCGGTCTCGGAGTTGACCTCAATGATGGCGCCGGCGCGGTGGTCGTCGGTGGTGGCGATGGCGATGACGCCCTCGGTGGCCTCGCGGTCGGCGCGGTTGGCGGCCACCTTCTGGCCCTTCTTGCGGAGGAGCTCGATGGCCTGGTCGAAGTCGCCGCCGGCCTCGGTGAGCGCCTTCTTGCAGTCCATCATGCCGACGCCGGTGATCTCGCGGAGGCGCTTGACGTCCTGGGCGGTGATCTGGCTCATGGGGGGTGTGGAGGTTGGGGTGGATCAGAGCGGAGGCGCGGAAGAGAGGAAGGGATCGGCCCGGCGGCCTCCTCGCTTCCGCGCCTCCTTTCTTGCAGGAGCGGGGCGCTACGCCTCCGTCTCCTCGGCCTCTTCGGCGGCGATGTCCTCGGCCTCGGCCTGGCGGGTCTCCGCCTCGGCCTCGTCGGCGTCGCGCTCGACCTCGCCGGCCTTGCTGCCTTCCAGGACGGCGTCGGCGATGATGCGGGTGAAGAGGGCGACCGACTTCATGGCGTCGTCGTTGGCGGGGACCGGGAAGTCGATCAGGTCCGGGTCCACGTTGGTGTCGGCCAGCGCGATGACGGGGATGTTGAGCTTGCGCGCCTCGTCCACGGCGATGTGCTCGCGGCGGATGTCGACGACGAAGAGGGCGCCGGGGAGGCGGCCGAGGTCGGCGATGCCGCCGAGCACGCGCTCGAGCTTCTCGCGCTCGCGGCGGCGCATGAGCCGCTCCTTCTTCTTGAGCTGGGCCGTGGTGCCGTCGGCCTCCTGGCGCTGGAGGGTCTCCATGCGGCGGATGCTCTTCCGGATGGTCTGGAAGTTGGTGAGCATGCCGCCGAGCCAGCGGTCGGTGACGTAGGGCATCCCGGCGCGCTCGGCCTCGGTGCGGACGACCTCCTGGGCCTGCTTCTTGGTGCCCACGAAGAGGACCTTCTTGCCGCGGGCGGCGATCCGGGCGGTGGCGTCGGCGGCCTCGTCGAGGAGGGCCTGCGTCTGCTTGAGGTCGATGATGTGGATGCCGTTGCGCTCCATGAAGATGTACGGAGCCATCTTCGGATTCCAACGGCTGGTCATGTGCCCGAAGTGGGCGCCTGCACGGAGCAGGTCTTCGATCGATGCGCGGGGCATGGGCGGGAGGGTAGGGGGTTAAAAGCCGCCCCCGCCGTCGCGCGCCCCGGCGACCCCGCCTCGGCGTCGAGGTCGGAGCACCCGTCGAGGCATCGGGCGGGGTGTGGGATGAGGGTACGGGGTGCCTGGGGCCGGAGCCCCTGAACCCGGTAGCCGAGCGAAGCGGGTTACCGCTTCGAGAACTGGAACCGCTTGCGGGCCTTGGGCTGGCCGTACTTCTTGCGCTCGACCATGCGGGGGTCACGCGTGAGGTAACCGGCGTCGCGGAGCGGCTTGCGGAGCTCCTCGTTGAAGGCGACGAGGCAGCGGGCGATGCCGAGCTGGGTGGCCTCGGCCTGGCCCGTGAGGCCGCCCCCCTTGGCGTTGACGACGACGTCGAACTGGCCGGCGGTGCCGGTCACATCGAAGGGAGCCAGAAGGGCCTTCTGGCGGACCTCCGTGGGGAGGTACTGCGCGAGCGGGCGCTTGTTGATGAGGACCTGGCCGGTGCCGGGGCGCAGATAAACGCGCGCCACGCTGGTCTTGCGTCGGCCGACGGCCTGGTACTGGTTGGAGACTGCCATAGAAGAGGGTCGGGTTTCTGGTTTTCGGTTCCCGGTTCCTGCTCCGGTCGGTGCGACCCGATACGAGAAGCGACGCTTCCCGCAGGAAACCTCAAACCGGAAACGCTCAGAGTTCGAGCGGCTCGGGCTGCTGGGCGTCGTGCGGATGCTCGGGGCCGGCGTAGACCTTCAGCTTCTTGAGCATCTGGCGGCCGAGGCGGTTGTGGGGGAGCATCCCCTTGACCGCGTTCTCGATGAGGAACGTCGGCTTCTTGCTGCGCGCCACCTTCGGGCTCATCGTCGTGACGCCGCCCGGGTAGCCGGAGTGGCGGAAGTAGACCTTGTCGGTCTCCTTGTTGCCGGTGAAGCGCGCCTTGTCCGCGTTGACGACGACGACGAAGTCGCCGGTGTCGACGTGCGGGGTGTAGGACGGCTTGTGCTTGCCGCGCAGGAGGGCGGCCACCTGCGAGGCGAGCCGGCCGACGACCTGGTTCTCGGCGTCGACGACGTACCATCGCTGCTCGACCTGGCCGGGCTTGGCGCTGAACGTCTTGAAAGAGTTGTGATCCATGGTATCGGGTGGACCCGGGAAGGCCGCGTCGTCACGACGGGGCCGTCGGTGATGCCTCGGTCGGAATACGGAAGGCGCCGTCGGGGAGCGGGTCGTCCTCGGCGGGCGCCGTCTGCCGGATCGTCTCCGCGGGCCGGGCGAGGCCCCGGGCGGAGCGGGCAGAGCTTCAAAAGCTACGGAGCGGCAGGGGCGCAAGTCAACGCAGCGAGCCCCCCCGGGTGCCGCATAACGCCCCGTTCAACGATTCTTAGCGGGCACGCCCCGTGCCCGCGCTTCGCCGTACTATCCACCCCGGTACTCACAGGAAAGCTACGCCCCCTATCTTCCGCCTCCGGGCCCACCGTCCGCCTACGACCCCATGATGCTCAAGGACCGGCTGGCGCGCCTCGGTGCCGTGGCGGAGCACCTCCCCTTCCACGTGGACGACGTGGAGGCGGCCACCCGTGCGTTCGCCCGGTGGTGGGAGAGCCGGGCGGACGCCGACCTCCGAACGATAGAGGTGTGGCTCTATTGCTACACGCAGCGGTACGTCCTGCTGCGCCTGCTGCGCGAGGCCCACGTGCCTCCCTCCGAGGTGGACCGGCTGATCGAGGCCGTCTTCCTCCGCGCCCGGGACGGCCTCGGGCAGATCGACGAACCGGCGCACTTCACGCACTGGGTCAACGTGGTGTGCCGGAACGCCTACCTCAACGGGCGCCGACGGACCCCCTCGTTCCACCCGTTGGACGAGGGGGCGCTCTCGGACCCGGCCGGCACGCCGCAGGTGGACGTGGAGACGGCCTACGACCGCGACGTGATCCGGCGCACGTTGCGCCAGGCGGTCGAGCGGCTGCCGAGCGCGCTCCGCCCCATCGCCGAGCTGCGCCTGCTCGAAGGCCGCTCGTACCGGCACATCGCCGCCGTCACCGACCGGCCGCTCCCGACCGTACGCACGTACGTCGCCAAGGCGATGAACCGATTGCGCCAGGACCCGGGCCTACGGGCTCTGGTCTATCCCGACAGCGTGGGGGCCGGTTCAGCGCCGGGAGAGCCGGCCCCGCGTTTCCCCCTCGCCCGGCACTGATGAAGACCGTTCGGCTCGCACGTGAAGTGCCGATAAATGTGCGCGAACGGGTTACGCGGGCGGGCCCTTCCGTGTCTATGACCCGTACACCGTCGTCGGACGAGCGCCGACACCTGGGACTCAGGGGATGAAACCCATCGAGCAACAGATCCTCCTCTACGACGACCTGCCTGCCTCGGAGCGGGAGGAGGTCGACCGCTACGTGGAAGCGCACCCGGAGTGGGCGCCGCTGCTGGCGGAGGCGCGAGGCCTGCACACCCTGCTCGGCACGCTGCCACCCGCGGGAGCGGTCCCCGACGCCCTCGACATCGCGCAGTACGTGCTGGCGCGCCACCTGGACCGCCACCCGGAGGCGACGCCCCTCGCGCCCCACTACGCCGCCGTGGAGCAGGCGCTGACCGAGAACCCGGCGCTGGAGCGGCAGGCCCGGGCGATGGCCAAGGCCCTGGAGCAGATCGCGGCCGAGGCGGAAGACCCCGTTGCTCACTTCGAGCGTCTCACTGGGCGGCGGCTGGAGCCGATCCGTCGGGAAGAGAAGGTGATTGCGCCCACCTTCCGCCTGCACCGGCTCCAGCCGCTCCGCCTGGCCCTCGCCGCCTCGCTGGTGCTGGCCGTGCTCTACGGCGCGCTGGCGCTGGTGAGCCGGGGGCTCGAACCCGAGCGCGCCCAGGTGGCGGCCCTGGGCGACCTCCCCGAATCGTACGAGGGCCTCCGCCTGCGCGGAGAGGGCGCCGCCGACCGGACGGCGGACCGGTACGCCGCCGCCCTCGACCGACTTGCCGCCGCGCGCTCGTCGGTGCTGGGCCTCTTCCCGTCGTACGACGCGGCCGAGCTCGACGCCGTCGCGGCGGACCTCCGCGAGGTGATCGACGCGAGCGGCGAGGATTCCTGGGAGGGCCTCGAAGCCCTCTACGTGCTCGGACGCATCCGGCTCTACCAGGGCCGCGACGAAGACGCCATCTGGGCGCTCCAATCGGTCGTGGCCCTGGACGGCCCGCACGCCTCGGACGCCCGGCGCCTGCTCGACTACCTCCAGACCGAGGAGTAGACCCCACCTCGGGCCGGGGTGGGCGGCGGACGAGCCAGGCCCTACCTTTGCGGGCACCCCTCCGACACCCCGACCGTGCCGTTCTACTCCACCAACCCCCAGCGCCTCGGCGACGTCCTCCGCGAGGTCATCGACCGGCTCGGCTACCGCGACGGCATCGATGCGGCGCGGGCCGTCGAAGCCTGGCCCGAGCTGGCGGGGCCGACGGTGACGCAGGTGACCGAACAGGTCTGGATGCGCAGCGGGCGGCTGTTCGTCAAGGTGCGGAGCGCGGCGTGGCGGCACCAGCTGCACCTCCAGCGCGAGGGCTGGCGGAAACGGATCAACGAGCACCTCGGCCGCGAGGTCGTGGACGAGGTCGTCTTCCGATGAGCCTCCGCCGCCTCCCCTGCGTGCTCGTGCTGGCGCTGGCCGCCCACGGCGGAGCCGCCCAAGACGGCCTCCTCGCCGGGCGCGCCGCCTTCGACGCCGAGTTGCGCGACCCGAACACCTCGCTCCTGGACCCGCGCGTCCAGGCCGTCTTCGACGGGGTCCCCTACTTCCCGGTCGATCCGGCCTTCCGCGTGGAAGCCGCGTTCACGCCCACGCCGGGTGCCCGGCCCTTCGCGATGCCGACCTCGGCCGGCACGGAGCAGCACTACGCCGAGGCGGGCACGCTCCGCTTCACGCTCGACGGCGAGCCGCTCGTGCTCCACGCCTACCGCGGCCTTACGATCACGGCCGACAGCCTCTTCGTCCCCTTCCGCGACGCAACGAGTGGGACGGAGAGCTACGGCGGCGGGCGCTACCTCTACGTCCCGCTGCCCGTCGGCGAAACCGTCGCGCTCGACTTCAACGCGGCCACGAACCCGTACTGCGCCTACAGTCCGGCCTACGCCTGCCCGATCCCGCCCGAGGAGAACACGCTCGCCGTACCGATCCGGGCCGGCGAAAAGGCGCCGCCGCACGCCTGGCTCGACGCCCTCCTCGCCCCCATCCCGGCCGACTGGCCGTCCGTGACTTCGCCGTTCGGGCGGCTCGAGATCGCCTTCCCCTACCCGCCCCGGACGGTCGCCCACGCCGCGGAAACGGCGCCCGAGTTGGAGGTCCTCACGCTCGACGTGGACACGCTCTCGCTCTCGGCCGTCGTGCAGACGGCCCCGGTGGCGGTGGGCGCCGAGCAGCGGGCGGCGTTCCTGGAGCGGACGGTCGGGCGCATGGCCGCGCGCGGACGGATCGCCCGGCGCGAGGCGGCCACGCTCGACGGCCGGCCCGCCACGCGCCTCGTGCTGCGCACCGAGTGGGGCCGCCTCGACGCGCTCCTCGCCATGACCGACCGGCAGCTGGTCACGCTCACGGCCTCGCCCTCGCTGGCCGATCGGTTCTTCGGCAGCGCCCGCTTCGTGCCCGAGGCGGACGGGCCGTAGGAGGGACGCGCTCCTGCGGCCGCGGGGGATCAGGCCTCGAACTTCTGGAACACCACGCAGGTGTTGTGCCCCCCGAAGCCGAACGCGTTCGAAAGCGCCACGTCCACGGTGCGGTCCTTCGGCGCGTTGAAGGTGTAGTCGAGGTCGCACTCGGGGTCGGGCGTCTCGAAGTTGATCGTCGGCGGGATGCGGTCGTGCCGTACGGCGAGGATCGAGGCGATGGCCTCGACGGCGCCGGCCGCGCCCAGGAGGTGGCCCGTCATGCTCTTGGTGGACGAGAGGCTCATCGCGTAGGCGTGCTCGCCGAAGACGCTCTTGATGGCCTTCGTCTCGGCCACGTCGCCGAGCGGCGTCGAGGTGCCGTGCATGTTGAGGTAGTCCACGTCCGAGGGCGCCAGCCCGGCGCTGCGGAGCGCCATCTCCATCGCCAGTTTGGCGCCGAGGCCCTCGGGGTGGGGCGCGGAAATGTGGTACGCGTCGGCGCTCATGCCGAGGCCGGTGATCTCGGCGTAGATCCGCGCGCCGCGCGCCTGCGCGTGCTCGAGGGTTTCGAGGACGAGCGCGCCGGCCCCCTCGCCCATCACGAACCCGTCGCGGTTGGCGTCGAACGGGCGCGAGGCCGTCTTGGGGTCGTCGTTGCGGGTCGAGAGCGCCTTCATGTTGGAGAAGCCGCCGAGGCCGACCTCGGTGATGCTGGCGTCGGTGCCGCCGGTGACCATCGTGTCGGCCAGCCCGTTCCGGATGAGCAGGACGGCGTCGGCGATGGCGTTGTTGCTCGTGGCGCAGGCCGAGACCGTGGCGTAGTTGGGCCCGCGGAGGCCGTGACGGATCGAGATCAGGCCGGGCGCCTGGTCGATGATCATCATCGGGACGAAGAACGGCGAGAGCCGTCGCGGTCCGTGCTGGGCGTAGTCCACGACCTGATCCTGGAACAGCTTCATCCCGCCGATGCCGGAGCCGAAGACGACGCCCGTACGAGCCCGCTCCTCGTCCGAGAAGGCCGCCGGGTCGAGGCCGGCGTCCCGGATGGCCTCGTCGGCGGCGACGATGGCGTACTGGCAGAAGGGGTCATAGCGGCGAGCCTCCTTGCGGTCGAGGTAGTCGCTCGCCTCGAACCCCTTGAGCTCGCAGGCGAACTTGGTCGCGAACGGTTCGGGGTCGAAGTGGGTGAGGGGCGCCGCGCCGCTCTCGCCGCGCATCATGGCGTCCCAGAAGGCGGGGACGCTGAGGCCGATGGGGGTGAGCGCGCCGAGGCCGGTGACGACCACGCGGCGGCCGGGGAGAGAGTCGGGCATAGGAGCTACGTAAACAGCAATGCGTAATCCGCAGAGGGGCAGCCGGGCGGGCCCTTACGCATTACGCATTCCGCAGGTACGTCCGGAAACGAGGCCCGGCGGCCGTCCGGACGAGGCGTCCGCCGGGGCGCGAGGCGGGGCCGGTCAGGCGCCCTTCTTCTCGGAGACGTAGTCGACCGCGTCGCCGACGGTGGCGATCTTCTCGGCGTCCTCGTCCGGGATGGTCATGTCGAACTCCTTCTCGAACTCCATGATGAGTTCGACGGTGTCGAGGGAGTCGGCGCCGAGGTCGTTGGTGAACGAGGCGTCGCGCGTGATGTCGCTCTCGTCGACGCCGAGCTTCTCGATGATGATGGACGTGACGCGGGCTTCGATGTCGTTTCCGTTCGCCATGGTGCGGTCGAGTGGGATGAGCGGGAGAGGAAATGGTGCGCGGAGGGCGCGGAGCCGAGACGGAGCCGCGGGCGGACGTTGGGGGCGCACCGGCCCGGCAAGCTACGGCCAAAGCGCGAACCGGTGCAATGCGACGGAGCCCGCCGGCCGCCCTTCCTATGCCCGAACGCGGGCCGCGTTTCCCGAGCCTCGGCCCGCGTCGTGAGCGGCCCGGGGCCGGCCCGCTCCGTCGGGTGCCCGACCGGGTCTACGGAGGGATCCTTTGTAATAGGGATCCTTTGTAATTACGCGGAAGACGCCGCCGTGCATCGGCGACTCGGGGGGGCGGGGCTATTTTGGCGGCCCTAGCCCTCTCCGCTGCCCCGGCCCTTTCCTCCGACGCATGGCCTACCTCTTCACCTCCGAGTCCGTCTCCGAAGGACACCCCGACAAGGTCGCCGACCAGATCTCCGACGCCCTCCTCGACGCGTTTCTGGAGCAGGACCCCGCCAGCCGCTGCGCCATCGAAACGCTCGTAACCACCGGCCTCGTCGTCGTCTCGGGCGAGGTCACGACGCAGGCCTACGTGGACGTGCAGGAAGTCGCCCGGCAGACGATCCGCGAGATCGGCTACACGGACCCCGCGCTCCAGTTCGACGCGGCCTCGTGCGGCGTGCTGACCTCCATCCACGCCCAGAGCCCGGACATCGCGCAGGGCGTGGACCACGACAAGGGCCTCCACCTCGACCAGGGCGCCGGCGACCAGGGCATGATGTTCGGCTACGCCACGACGGAGGACCCCGAGACGCTCATGCCTCTCGGCCTGACGCTCTCGCACGGCCTCGTCAGGCGGCTGGCCGAGCTCCGCCGCGAAGGCCGCCACCTGACCTACCTCCGCCCCGACGCCAAGAGCCAGGTCACCATCGAGTACGAGGACGACCGGAAGACGCCGAAGCGGGTCCACACCGTCGTCGTCTCCACGCAGCACCACCCGGACGCGAGCCTCAAGCAGATCGAGGCGGACGTCCGTGAGCACGTCCTCCCGGCGGTGCTGCCCGCCGGCCTGCTCGACGACGACCTCATCCTCCACGTCAACCCCACCGGCCGCTTCGTCATCGGCGGGCCGCACGGGGACACCGGCCTGACCGGCCGCAAGATCATCGTGGACACCTACGGCGGGAAGGGCGCGCACGGCGGCGGCGCCTTCTCGGGCAAGGACCCGAGCAAGGTGGACCGCAGCGCGGCCTACGCCGCCCGGCACGTCGCCAAGAACCTCGTCGCGGCCGAGTTGGCGAGCGAGGTGCTCGTGCAGGTGGCCTACGCCATCGGCGTGCCGCAGCCGGTCTCCATCGACGTGCACACCTACGGCACCGGCGCCGTCGCGGACCACCGCCTGGCGCAGATCGTCCGCGAGGTGTTCGACCTCCGCCCGCGCGCGCTCATCGAGCGGCTCGGCCTGCTCGACCCCGCCCGCCGCCCGTCGTACCAGCGGACGGCCGCCTACGGCCACTTCGGCCGCGAGGGCTTCGCCTGGGAGGCGCTCGACGAGGTGGACGCGCTCAAGGACGCGGCGGCCCAGCTCGCCTGAGCCACGCCATGGGCACCGCTCCCCGGCTCCTGCCGTCCGCCCTCATACTGGCCCTCGCGCTCGTGGCGGCGGCCCTCGTCTTCGGGCTGTTCTTCTACCACGCCCGCACGCCGGAGCGGACCGTGCAGGTCGTCGGTGCGGCGACACGGCAGTTCGACACCGACGTCGCACGGTGGCGCGTTACGCTCAGCCGCAGCGTCGGGCTCGACGGCCTCTCGGCCGGCTACTCCGCCCTCCACGCCGACGTACGGCGCGTGAGCGCACAGCTCCGCGGCCTCGGCCTGCCCGACTCCGCCCTCATCCTGCAACCGGCCAGCGCGAACCCCCGCTTCGAAGAACGGGGGCGGATGACCGGCTACGAAGTGCACCAGACGCTCCTCGCCGTCTCGCGCGACGTGGACGCCCTCGAAGGGCTCGCGCTCGATCCCGGCCGCCTCGACACCGGCGGGGCCTTCCTCCAGGGCTCCTCGCTGGAATACTTCTTCGACGGCCTGGCCGCGCTCAAGCACGCGTTGCTGGCCGAGGCCACCGCCGACGCCCGCCGACGCGCCGAGCAGATCGCAGGCGAGGGGACGGTCGGCGCGATGACCCAGGCCAGCGCGGGCGTCTTCCAAATCACCCAGCCGTACTCGACCGACGTCGAGTCCTACGGCATCCACGACACGTCGTCCCGGAAGCAGCAGATCACCGTCACCGTCCGCGCCACGTTCACGACGGATTGAAGCCGCCCGGCCGGCATCGGCGAGGCGTGTGCGGATTGGCGCACGCTTGACAACTTCCTGCCGGAAAAAGGTGTAGCATCCGAATCTGACCCCGTTCCCGAAACCTCCCCTCCCGATGGACCACAAGGAAGGACACTACAAGGTCGCCGACCTCGGCCTCGCCGAGGCGGGCCGCAAGCGGATCGAATGGGCCGAGAGCCGGATGCCCGTGCTCATGCGCCTCCGCGAGGAGTACAGCCAGTCCCAGCCCTTCAAGGGCTACAAGATCACCGGCTGCCTCCACGTCACCAAGGAGACGGCCGTGCTCATCGAGACGCTCAAGGCCTGCGGTGCCGAGGTGGCCTGGAGCGGCTGCAACCCGCTCTCGACCAACGACAGCGTGGCCGCCGCCCTCGCGCTCGGCCCGAAGGGCGACGGCGACGGCGTCGAGATCTACGCCTGGTACGGCCAGAGCACCGAGGACTTCTACTGGTGCATCGACCGCACCATCGACACGACGCCCTCGACGACGCTCGACGACGGCGCCGACCTCATCTTCCGCGTCCACTCCAAGTTCCCCGAGAAGGCGGCCGACATCATCGGCGGCTCCGAGGAGACGACCACGGGCGTCCACCGCCTCCGCGCGATGGCCGAGGACGGCAAGCTGCTCTACCCCGTCTACGCCGTCAACGACGCCGAGACGAAGTGGGACTTCGACAACGTCTACGGCACCGGGCAGTCCACCCTCGACGGCATCCTCCGCGCCTCGTCGGTGCTCCTCGCCGGGAAGAACTTCGTCGTGGCGGGCTACGGCCACTGCGGGCGCGGCGTCGCCATGCGCGCCAAGGGCATGGGCGCCAACGTCATCGTGACCGAGGTCAAGCCGACGGCCGCCCTCAAGGCCACGCTCGACGGCATGCGCGTGATGACGATGGAGGAGGCGGCCAAGGTGGGCGACATCTTCGTGACCGCCACCGGCATGAAGGACGTCATCCGCGGCGAGCACTTCGTCTCGATGAAGGAGGGCGCCATCGTCTGCAACACCGGCCACTACGACGTGGAGCTCAACCTGAAGGAGCTCGCCGAGCTCTCGACGGACACCCGGATGATTCGCGACGACAACCGCGAGTACACCCTCGAGAACGGGAAGAAGATCTACGTCCTGGCCGACGGCCGCCTCGTCAACCTCGCCGCCGCCGAGGGGCACCCGAGTGAGGTGATGGACATGAGCTTCGCCAACCAGTTCCAGGCGCACCTCAACCTCATCCGGAAGCACGAGGCCGGCGAGGCGCTCCCGAACACGGTGATGGACCTGCCCGAGGAGCTCGACCAGCAGATCGCACGGGTGAAGCTGGAGACGATGGGGCTCTCCATCGACAGCCTGACCGAGGAGCAGGTGGCCTACGCCACGGACTACTCCGCCGGCACCTGACTCCGCCCGCCTCGGCGCCGAGGCCGAAAGACCGGGGCCGCCCTGCATCGCGCGGGGCGGCCCCTCTCTGTGCTGCGGGAATGGCCTGCGGCTACCTCCTTCAGGAAGGACCGACGGTCATTTGAGCAGCGTCAGCCGCTGCGTCTGCACGAAGCCGCCCGGCGCCGTCATCCGCACGAGGTACGTCCCGCTCGCCAGGTGCGAGGCGTCGAAGCGCGCCGTGTGGGCACCCGCCTCGGTGTGTGCGCCGACCAGCCGGGCCACCTCGCGGCCGAGGAGGTCGTACACCGCGAGCCGGACCTCGCCCGCCTCGGCCACCGTGAAGGGCACCACCGCCACCGGGTTGAACGGGTTGGGGTAGGCCGGCAGCAACGCCGTGCTCACAGGGAGCGCGCCGCCTTCGGTCGTCTTGGCCTCCCCGTCCTCACGATCCTCCTCACGGTCCTCCTCGCCCTCGGCATCCTTCGCGGCGGCCCGCACCGCTTCGGCGTCCGCGCCTGCCGGCACGGCCATCCACTCCTCCGCGCCGAGGGCGGCCACCGCGCGCTCCGCCAGCGACGCGCCCGCCGACGGCCCGCGCGACGCTGCAACGCGCGACGCTGCAACGCGCG
>CAZOJJ010000038.1:0-30786 GCA_964580105.1 uncultured Rhodothermales bacterium
AAGCGTTCAACGGAGAAGCTTTCAACGGAAAAGCGTTCAACGGAAAAGCGTTCAACGCCGGAGCGGGTATGGACGACGCGTCGGCGCTACGAGGAGCGTTCGGCGGCGTGGGACGGGGAGGCGCGTTCCTCACGGCGGAAGGTTTCGAGCGCTTCGCGGGCGGCGGCCTGCTCGGCCTGCTTCTTCGAGCGCGCCGCACCGCGCCCGCGCGGGAGGCCGTCCACGAGCACGTCGATGGTGAAGAGGCGGTTGTGGCTGGGGCCCTCCTCGGCGACCACCTCGTAGGTCGGCTGCGGCCAGCCGCGCGCCTGCACGTACTCCAGCAGCAGGCTCTTGTAGTTCGACCGCTGCTCGGCGAGGTCGTCCATGTCCACGAGGTCGTCGAGGAGGGTGAAGACGAACGTGCGCGCGGCGGCGAAGCCGAGGTCGAGGTAGAGCGCGCCGACGACGGCCTCGAAGGCGTCGGCCAGGATGGTCGTGTTGTCACGGCCCTCGGAGGCGGCCATGTTCTCGCTCATGAGGATGAGCGGGCCGAGGCCGATGGCGCGGGCGTAGTCGGCGAGGACCTGGCCGTTGACGAGGTTGGCGCGCATGCGCGTGAGGAAGCCCTCGTCGCGGTCGGGGTAGGCCGTGTAGAGCCGCTCGGCGACGACGGCGCCGAGGACGGCGTCGCCGAGGAACTCCAGGCGCTCGTTGGACTCCGTGCCGTCGGTGACGTGGCCGCGGAACATGGAGCGGTGGCGGAGGGCGTGCTCGTAGAGGCCGAGGTCGCCGATGGGCACGCCGAGGAGGGCTTCCACGTCGGCGCGGGCGACGCCGGAGGGCGTCACCGCCGGGCGGCGGCGGCGGCCGAAGCGGCGGAGGAGGCGGCGCCAGCCGCGCAGTGCGGGGGGACCCTGAGGGGAACC
This sequence comes from uncultured Rhodothermales bacterium, assembly GCA_964580105.1. Classification (GTDB taxonomy): domain Bacteria; phylum Bacteroidota; class Rhodothermia; order Rhodothermales; family Rubricoccaceae; genus CAZOJJ01. The sequence continues at coordinate 909 of CAZOJJ010000038.1, forward strand.
GTTCACGGCAGTGCGGGCCTACAAGTCGGTGCGTCCGGGGGATGAGCGAGGGCGGGCCGGCGCCTCCGTCCCGGTCCCGCCCGCCGCCAGCGTTTCCGGGCGGGACCCGCGCAACGGCCCGGGGGAATCTCCCCATCGCCGGGGCTCGTTGCAACCCGGCTCCGGCGATCCGCCCCCTTTTCATTCGCTGTTGAACCCTCGGCCTTTCGCTCCCTCCCATGGCGACCTACACCACCGTCAACCCCGCCACCGGCGGGGCTCTCCGGGCCTACGACCTCCTCGACCTCGGCGGCATCGAGGCCGCCCTCGGCCGCGCCGCCGAGGCCTTCGCGCGCCACCGCGCCACGCCGATCGAGGAGCGCGCCGAGCGCCTCCGCCGCGTGGCCGACCTGCTGGAACGCGACGCGCACCACCACGCCGCGCTCATGACGCGCGAGATGGGCAAGCCGCTCGCCCAGGCCGTCGCCGAAGCGGAGAAGTGCGCCTGGGTGTGCCGCTACTACGCCGACCACGCCGCCGACTTCCTGGCCGACGAGCCGCGAGCGAGCGAGGCGCGCCGGAGCTTCGTGGCCTACCAGCCGCTCGGGCCGGTGCTCGCCGTGATGCCGTGGAACTTCCCCTACTGGCAGGTCTTCCGCTTCGCCGCGCCCGCGGTCATGGCCGGCAACGTGGGCCTCCTCAAACACGCCAAGAACGTGCTCGGCTGCGGCGACGCCATCGCCGGCCTCTTCCGCGAGGCCGGCTTCGAGGAGGGCGTCTTCCAGCACCTCGCCGTCGAGACGGATGCCGTCGAGGGCCTCATCAAGGACGACCGGGTGCGGGCCGTGACGCTCACGGGCAGCGAGGGCGCCGGGCGGGCCGTGGCCACGGCCGCCGCCGAGGCGCTCAAGCCGTCCGTCCTGGAACTCGGCGGCTCCGACGCCTTCGTCGTCCTCGCCGACGCCGACCTCGACCGCGCCGTCGAGGTGGGCGTGCGGGCGCGCGTGCAGAACAACGGCCAGTCGTGCATCGCGGCCAAGCGGTTCGTCCTCGAAAGGCCCATCGCCGAGGCGTTCACCGCCCGGTTCGTCGAGGCCATGGAGGCGCTGACCGTCGGCGACCCGACGGCCGAGGGCACCGACGTTGGCCCGCTCGCGCGGGCAGACCTGCGCGAGGAAGTCCACGACCAGGTCGAGCGCGCCGCCGAGGCGGGCGCGGAGGTGCTGTGCGGCGGCGCGATCCCCGACGGCCCCGGCTTCTTCTACCCGCCGACCGTCCTGTCGAACGTGCGCGAGGGCACCGTCGCCTTCGAGGAGGAGATCTTCGGGCCCGTCGCCGCCCTCGTCGTGGCCGACGACGCCGACGACGCCGTGCGCCTGGCGAACGCCACGCGTTTCGGCCTCGGCGGCTCGGTCTGGACGGAGGACCGCGAGAAGGGCGAGGCCGTCGCCCGGCGGCTGGCGTGCGGCAGCGCGTTCGTCAACGAGATGGTCAAGAGCCACCCGAACCTGCCCTTCGGCGGCGTCAAGGATTCCGGCTACGGGCGCGAGCTCTCCCACCACGGCATCCGCGCCTTCGTCAACGTCAAGACGATCTGGGTGGAGTAGTCCGGGGTCCGCCGGCCGTCGTGGGCTACATTGGTCACCCATCACGAAACAACGGGCTACGGACCCTGCGCCATGTGGTACGCCCTCATCGCCATCGTCGCCATCCTGGGGTGGGTGGTGGTCCGGATCGTCCAGAGCGGGACCGCCGGCGGTCCCGGCCATGCCTGGGCCGAGCTGGAGGCCATCGTCACGAGCGAGACGTACGACCTCGCCCGCACCACGGCCGACCTCGGCCGCGAGCTCGCCGAGGCGGGCGGGCGTCCGCCCCTGGCGCTGGAGGAGCCGCACGACCCCGAAGACGCCGAGCTCCGGGCGGCGCAGCTGACCCGTCGCCTCCGGGGCGGCTGAGTCGCTTCAACGGGCGGGCGCCGGCTCCCCTCCCACGAGGAAACCGGCGCCCTGGCTTCAGCTACTTCGGACGAGCGGGCCCTAGTTCGCGAGGTAGCCGAGCTGGCTCAGGGCGGTCCAACCCTGGAGCCAGTTGGTGGAGGCGTCGAACGCGCCGACGTAGTGTACCGGGGTGAAGAACGCGTCGCCGGCGGGGTACGCGAAGCGCGGCATCGTGAGGGCCGGGCTGCCGCCCGCGAGGCGCGGATCGAGGCCGCCGTCCGCCTCGCGACTGACCGAGACGAACAGCGGGTCGCCGATGACGTTGCCCTGCGCGGGGTCGGTCATGTACGCGACGACCCAGTCGTTCCCGCTGTCGGCCGAGCCCGAGCTGACGAAGAGAGCCGCCGGATCGTCGCCGACGCCGAAGTGGCCGAACAGGTTGTTGCGGAGCTGGAGCTGGCCGTTCTCCAGCCGCTGGCGGCTGTCCTGGCCGGACGCGAGGTCCTCGATGTTGATGGCGTAGGTGAAGGCTTCGGCGACGATCGAGTTGTAGTAGGAGCCGCCCGCGTTGTCACGGAAGAGGATCCCGTTGCTGTCGCCGTTGCCGGAGGCCGGGCCGGAGCCGATGTAGGTGGCGTTGTAGATGGTGGGCGTGGCGTAAGGCTGGCCGTCCTCGGGACTCGTGCCGCCGTCGTGCTCGCCCATCTGGTTGCCGTCGCCGGCGGCGTGGATGCCGAACCAGAACTGCCCCTTTCCGCGCCAGCCCTCGTCGTAGTCGAACATGTCGTCGCCGGGGAAGGCGGAGACGAGGTAGCGGCCGGTCGCGGTGCCCCCGAACCACTCGAAGCCGTCGTCCTGGTTGGCGAAGACCTCGACGTACTCGATGACGGTGCCGCTGCCGACGGCCCCGAAGGTGACGCCGTTGAGCTCGTTGTTGGCGCCGATGTCCGTGCCGCCATAGCGGACGGAGACGTAGCGGAGGACGCCGGAGTCGTCGTTGTCGTCGCAGGCGAACGCATCGCCGCAGCCGTACTGCCCGCGCACCTCGCTCGTCGGGATGCCCTCGATGGCCCCGACGGTGGGGACGGTGTTGGTGCGGGCGGTGCCGAGGAGGACGAGGCCGCCCCAGAGGCCGCCCTGCGCCGGGAGGTCGTCGGGGTCGTCGAGGTCGTCAGCCTCGGCGGTGAAGATGATCGGGTCGGTGGCCGTGCCCTCGGCGAAGATCTTCCCGCCGCGCGCCACGATGAGCGCGCTCGCCGCCGTGCCGACGCCGCCCTCCGCCTTGATCACCGTGCCCGCGTCGATGCGGAGCGTCTGGCCGTCGTTCACGAAGACGCGGCCGTCGAGGAGGTAGGTGTAGTCCGGCGTCCAGCGGACCTCGCCCACGCGCGGGGCGAGCCCGTGCCCGAGGTCCTGCACCGTAATCACGGCGCCTGCGGTGTCGTAGCGGACCTCGCCCGCCTCGACGGCACACGCGAGGGAGTGCTGGTGGGTCGTGGTCTCGCAGAACGCCGTCGGCGGGGGATCGGCGGGGTCGCCGGTGTCACAGCCGGCGGCGAGGAGCAGCGTCAGAAGCGTAAGGGAAGCGGTATGGAAGCGGAGGTTCATGGGGGAAGGAGTGCGTGGTGAGGGAGGGCGTTCAGAAGGCGAGCGACACCCCGAGGGAGAATGAGCGGCCGCGCCGGTACGCCTCGGAGACGTAGGTCCGCCCCTTGAAGGACTGGGTGATCCGGAAGACGGAGTCGAGCAGGTTCTTGGCCGAGGCCTTGAGCGTGAGCCCGTGCCAGAGCCGCTGGGAAGCGACGAGGTCGAGGACCGGCTGCGGCTGCTCGAAGAGGTTGGGCGCGCCCGAGGCGCCGACGGCGTAGAGCCGCTCGCCGAAGAGGTTGTAGTAGAGGCCGACCACCGTGCCCGCGCCGTCGTCGTGGTAGCTGAGGTCGAGGTTGACGACGTACTCGGACTGGCCCTGGAGCGGGCGCGTGGCCGGTGCGTCGGGGTCGTAAGCCCGGATGAGCGCCAGCTCGTCGTCGGCGATGGCGACCTCGGAGCGGAGGAGCGTGGCGTTGCCGCCCACCTCGACGCGGGCGAGCGGGCCGGGCAGTCCGTCCAGCCGGTGGCGCAGCTCGACCTCGAGGCCGTAGACCGCGCCGTCGGCCACGTTGCGGAACTGAATCTCGGTGTTCTGCGCGATGGGGTTGGCCACGCGCTCGATGGGGCCGTCGAACCGCTTGTAGAACCCGCTCATGGCCAGCACCTCGCCCGGGCGCATGAACCACTCCCACCGGAGGTCGCCGTTGGCGATCAGCGTGCGCTCCAGCGCGGGGTTGCCGACGAAGACGTAGTCGCCGATGTAGTTGAAGGAGGCGAAGGGCGCCAGCTCGCGGAACGTGGGCCGGGCAAGGGTGCGGCCGTACGCGGCGCGGACGTTCATCCGGTCACTGAGCGCGTAGAGGAGGCTGAGCGCGGGCAGCACGTCGAACTCGTCGAGGTCGCCCTCGGGCGCGGCGGGGTCCCGGCTGACGACCGAGAGCCGGGTCGTCTCCAGCCGCGCCCCGCCGACGGCGCGGAGGCGGTCCGTCACCGCCACGTCGGCCAGGAGGTAGCCCGCCGCGACGGTCTGATCGCCGTCGTAGTTGGCGACGGGCTCGTAGGCGTCGATCAGGTAGGCGCCGAAGAGGGGCCGCCCGTTCGGCTCCTGCCCTACGATGCCGGTGTTCGCGTCGGAGAAGAAGGCGAAGGGGTCGCCGTCGAAGACGGCGCCGGGGCCCTGCCGGTATTCGTAGCGGCGCTCGCCGTACGTGCGCCGGCGCTGGAGGAGGCTGGCGCCCGTCTTGAGCCGCCCGCTCAGCCCGCGCACGCGGGCGAAGGGCAGCGTCACGTCGAAGGCGCCGGTGTAGGTGGTCTCGTCGAGGTCGCGGAAGAGCCGCGTCGGGGCGGTGTAGATGGCCGTGAGGATGGCGTAGAGGGTGTCCGTCCCCATCGGCGTGTAGTGGTCGGCGAAGAACCGGGTGTCCGGCTCGCGCTGCACCGAACGGGCGACGGCACCGTTCCAGGCCACGCGGAGGCCGCTCCGCGTCAGCACGTGGTCGCCGCGCAGCTGTGCCGAGGCGAGGCCGCGCTCGACGAAGCGGAGGGTGCGCGACTCGAAGACCTGATGCTCGGAGAGGTCGCGCGGGAGCGCACCGGCCTGATAGCGGCCCGTGGACTCGGCGCTCCGGTTGTAGAGGAGGTTGAGGCCGATCTCGTGGCGCGGCGCGAGCCGGTACGCGAGGTTCGCGAGCCCGCCGAGGAGGACCTCCTCGGCGCCGCGCTGGTCCGTCAGGCTTAGCTCGCGGACGAGCTCGTCGGTCTCGGCCACGTGGCCCGGCAGCGTGTACCGCGCCGTGCGGCCGTCGCGGTAGCCCGAGGCGCTGCGGCTCCAGTTGAACGCGCCGATGAATCCGAGCGGGCGCCCGGCGATCGGCACCTGGCTGCCGATGGAGACGCTCCCGCTCTGGTTGGCCGGTGCAGCGAGCACCGAGGGCGCCATCACGTTGTCGAACGCGCCCGAGAGGGCGTCGAGGCGCTGCGCCGCCTCCGGGTCCGTCAGTGCCTGCCCGATGTTCGGCACCTCGCCGCTTGCCAGCCCGGCGGGCAGCCTCGGTGCGCCGCCTCCGAAGAGGCCCACGCGCCCGCCGGTGTAGAGGAGCAGATCGCCGCCGGGCTCGACGCCCGTGGTGAAGCCGCCGGAGGTGGAGGCGGAGACGGTGAGCCGCTCGGGGAAGTCGCGCGTGGCGAGGTTGACGGCGCCGCCGGTGAAGTCGCCCGGCCGGTCGGGCGTGAAGGTCTTCGTGGCGACGACGTTGTCCAGCAGGCCTGCGGGGAAGAGGTCGAGGCCGACGGCGTTCCGCTCGGGGTCCGAGGAGGGCAGCGTCGCGCCGTTGAGCTGGACGTTGAGGTAGCGCCCCTGGAGTCCGCGCATGACGAGGTAGCGCCCGCCGACGACGCTCGCGCCGGTCACTTTCTGCAGGGCGTCGGAGGCGTTGCTGGAGCCGCTCCGCGCGATCTGGTCGGCGGCGATGGCGTCCGAGACGCCGGCGGCGCGCTGGCGCTCGCGGAGGAGCGCGGCGCCGCTGTCACGGAGGGCGCGCGCCTCGACGACGGCCTCGCCCACCTCGATGGCTTCGTCCTGAAGCGGGACGTCGAGGGCGACCGTCGCGCCGGCCGCCAGCGCGAGGCCGGTGATGCGCTGGGTGTGATAGCCGACGTAGGAGACGACGAGGTCGTAGGTCCCGGCCGGGAGGCCCCGGACGCGGTAGCGGCCGTCGAGGTCGGTGGCTGCGCCGGCCGCCATCCTATCGCTCCCGGCGGGAAACGCGGCCACGTTGACGCCGATGAGCGTCTCGCCCGTGGCCGCGTCTACGACGACGCCCGTAAGCGCGCCGGTCTGCGCAGTGGCGGCGCCGGTGGTGAGGAGGACTACGAAGGGGACGAGCCTGAGCCACGCCCCGAGGCGGGCGAAGGTGCGCCGGACGCGCCGTGTAACCACCGGCATACTCGCGTGGGAGGGTGGGAGGAAGACGCCGGCCAAGGCGGCTGCGAGCGATGGCACGGGGCCTCCTCGGACCGAACGGCGGCAACCTATCCCGCCCGTATTGCGCCGCTGTTACCGCCCAATTACCCCATCGTTACCGTCCCGCCGCCCGCGCGCGGTGCGCGGTTGAGCCTGGCTGCGTTCGGCATCTCCCTCGCAACTTTTGACCCGGCGGGGGTTATGAGACCGGTCCCTGTTGGCCCAACCATTCCCGCCGGTCCCCTGTCGCACGCCCGCGTCCGCACCTTCGCGATCCTGTTCTCGCTGTGGCTGATGGTGTTCACGGCGGCGAGCCAGACCATCATCGTCACGCCCATCCTGCCGGTCATCGGCGAGGAACTCGGCGTCGAGGCGGGCCGCCTCGGCCTCCTGATCTCGGTGTACTCGTGGATGCTGGCGGCGGCGGCCCTCGTGATGGGGCCCATCTCCGACCGGATCGGGCGGCGGCGGGCGCTGCTCTGGGGCTCGGGTACGCTCACGCTGGCCCTCGCGCTGCACGGCCTCGCCACCACGTTCCCGATGCTGCTCGGGATGCGCGCGCTCGCGGGCGCGGCCGGCGGTATGCTCAGCGGCGCGGCCGTCTCTTACGTCGGCGACTACTTCCCGTACGCCAGACGCGGGTGGGCGACGGGCTGGGTGATGAGCGGCGTCCCGTTCGGGCTCGTCATCGGCATCCCGGTGGGGCGCGTGCTGGCGGTGGCCTTCGGGTTCCGGATGCCGTTCGAGGCGTTCGCCGCCGTGATGGCGGTGGCGTTCCTGCTGATCCTCACGGTCGTCCCGCAGCCCGACGTGGAGCGCGAGGCGGAGCCGGTGTCCGTCCTCGGCGCGCTCCGCCGCTACCGCGCCCTCCTCGGCGAGCGCGACGTCCGCGTCGCCGCGACGACCTACTTCCTGATGTACTTCGGTCTCGGGCTGCTCATCGTGTACCTGCCGCAGTGGCTCACGGCGCAGTTCCCGCTGGAGGTCACGCTCTTCGGCCGCCCGCTCACCCTCTTCGGCCTGCCGGTGGACTTCATCGCGTCGCTGTTCTTCGTGGGCGGGGCGGTGAGCGTGCTGGCCGGGCCGAAGGCGGGCGCGCTCTCCGACACCCTCGGGCGGAAGCCGCTCATCCTCGCCTCGTGCATCGGCCTCGCCGTCGTGACGGCGGTGCTGACCTACGTGGTGACGGTGCGGTGGGCGGCGTACCCGCTCTACGTCGCCATCATGCTGCTCTTCGCGATGCGGATGGCGCCGCTCCAGGCGCTGCTGACGGCGCTCGTCCCGGCCCGCCAGCGCGGCACGTTCCTCTCGCTCACCATCGCCGTGGGGCAGATCGGGACCGGCCTCGGGGCCAGTCTCGGCGGCCTCCTCTACGCCGACTTCGGCTACCGCGTCAACACGTTCGCCTCGGCGGCGACGGTCGTGCTGCTCGCGCTGTTCGTCTGGAAGCTGCTGCCGGAGCCGGCCGGGGAGGCCCACGGCGCTCCCGAGGCGGGCGAGGTCGTGGAGGCGTGAGGGGGTGGAGTGGGGAGGTAGGACATCCGAGCAGGCCGTGCGTCTCGAAGCGATGTCATCCCGGCCCCCGAGCCGGGATCTCCAAATTGTGCGGCTTCAGAACGTGGTCTCTGGAGATCCCGAATGCGAAGCATCCCGAAAGAATCAAGTCCGGGATGACACAACTTGAGCTTATTCGCCCCTACCGAAAATCACTCTTGGTGCTCAGTCAGTAGCTCGTCGAGCAAAGCTCGCAAAGCTCTGGCCTCCGGCGCAGCGTCGGATGAGAGAAACCGCGCGCCGAGAGCTTCATCGCCATACCCAAGCCATAGTTCGGCCCTCGGTGCATGGAAGGTTGACCTCGCCTCGTCTCGGTCAAACTGGAGAGTGCAGATAACCGCTCTGGCATGTGGCCATGGCAACTGGGTGAGTTCGTCCTGTTGAGCACCCTCAAGAGCAAGTAATGCATAGGACGACGGGATTGCCTCCCCCACCATTCCTCTTGGACCCTGCTCGTACCTCGTGTAACTGAGCGTTGTGCCTTGGTTCAGGGTATAATCGTGATGGAATTCACCATCACTCCAGAGGAGGGAAAGATCAAGCGTGAAGGCATCCTGCGGAAGCGGGCAACTGGCGTCGTCCTGGGCGAAGGCTGGGGCACCGTAGAGCAGCGCCAAAATGAGAACCAGATGACGCATCGACCCTTTCGATAGTCCTACGAGTTCATCGTCGCGAGGAAGGCGTCGTTGCTCTCGGTGCCGCGCATGCGCTCCAGGAGGAACAGCATGGCCTTGACCGGGTCCATCTCGGCGAGGAGCTGGCGGAGGAGCCAGATGCGGCCGAGGCGCTCGCGCGGGATGAGCATCTCCTCGCGGCGCGTCCCGCTCCGGACGATGTCGATGGCGGGGTAGATGCGGCGGTCGGCGAGCTCGCGCGAGAGCACCATCTCCATGTTGCCGGTGCCCTTGAACTCCTCGAAGATCACGTCGTCCATCCGCGAGCCGGTGTCGATCAGCGCCGTGCCGATGACGGTCAGCGAGCCGCCCTCCTCGACGGCCCGCGCGGCGCCGAAGAGCTTCTTCGGTCCCCGGAGCGCGCCCGCCTCCAGGCCGCCGCTCATCGTCCGGCTCTGGCCCTCGAAGGCGGCGTTGTGGGCGCGCGCCAGGCGCGTGATGGAGTCGAGCAGGATGATGACGTCCTGGCCCGCCTCGACGAGCCGCTTGGCCTTCTCCAGCACGATGTCGGCCACCTGGATGTGGCGCTCGGGCGCCTCGTCGAACGTGGAGGCGACGACCTCGGCGTCCACGTTGCGCTCGAAGTCGGTCACCTCCTCGGGCCGCTCGTCAATGAGCAGGACGATGAGGTAGGTGTCGGGGTAGTTGGTGCGGATCGCGTTGGCGATCTTCTGGAGGAGGACGGTCTTGCCCGTCTTGGGCTGGGCCACGATGAGGCCGCGCTGGCCCTTGCCGATGGGGCAGAACAGGTCGATCACGCGCGTGGAGTACTCGTCGGGCGTGGTCTCGAGGCGGATCGGCTCGTCCGGGTAGGAGGGCGTGAGGAAGTCGTAGCCGACGCGCTCGGCGAAGGCGTCGGGCGAGCGGCCGTTGATGGCGTTGACGCGGATGAGGGCGAAGAAGCGCTCGCCCTCCTTCGGCGGCCGGATCTGGCCGTCCACGGTGTCGCCGACCTTGAGCGAGAACCGCTTGATCTGGCTCGGGGAGACGTAGATGTCGTCGGCGGAGGGGAGGTAGTTGTACTCGGCCGAGCGGAGGAAGCCGTAGCCGTCGGGGAGGATTTCGAGGACGCCGACCTTCCGGATGAGCCCTTCGAGGACGACCGATTGGGGGTCGTAGTCCTGCATGTAGTCCGGCCAGTCCTCGCTGATGGGATAGCGGGGCCGGTCGAGGCGGCGGCGGGCGGGGGCGCGGCGGGCGGGCGGGCTCTGGGGCATCGGGCCGGAGGGCGCGGCCGGGCGGTCGGCGCGTTCGAGGAGGGCGCGGCGCGGCTCCGGGGCGTCGTCGTCCTCCTCGCCGGTGTCCACCTCGGCGTTGGCTTCGAGGATCTGATAGATGAGGTCACGCTTGCGGAGGTCGGCGTAGTCCGCCACGCCCAGGCGCCGGGCGATCTGCTGCAACTCCGAGATCTTCTTCTGCTGGAGCGAGGTGATGTTCATGGGGAGACGGGCAACACCATGCGACGAGCGAGGCGGCGCGGGCCGCCGGGGAGAGGGGGAGGAGAGGGGCGGGCCGGGGGCGAGGGGAGGGCCGCGGCGATGGGGGCCTGGAAAATATACGCGGCTGCCCGCGAGGCACCGGGCCGGCGTTTCCAGTGCCGGTGATATACGGCGCAGGCGGGCACGGGTTCGCACCGGCCGGGGTTTGGGCGGATCCGGCGTCAGGGCGTCGCGCCGAGGGCTTCGACGGTGAGGTGAGAACCCGTCACCAGGAGCACGTCGGCCGGGCGGGCGTGCGCGCGGAACCACGCCACGCCGGAGGGCACGTCGGCCATCTCCACCACGGGGACGTTCCGGCCTCGCAGCCGCTCCGCCAGCGCCGCCCGGGCCAGGGCGCGGGCCGAGGGGAGGGCCGCCGGCAGCGCCGTCGCGCCGGCCTCGGCGAGGAGCCGGGCGAGGCCGTCGGCGTCCTTGTCGGCCATGACGCCGACGAGGGCGAAGAGGCGACCGCCCGGCGCCGGCTTCGTCCCGGCGAGGGCCGCCGCCCAGCCGGCCGGGTTGTGCGCCACGTCGGCGACGATGCGGGGGTGCGTGCTCCACACCTCGCCCCGGCCGCGCAGGCCGCTGAGGTGCGTCACCTCGGCCAGCCCGAGGCGCGCGGCCTCGGCGGACAAGCCGGGCACGGCGATCTCTGCCAGCCGCACCGCCAGCTTCGCGTTGTCGATCTGGTGCGCGCCCGCGAGGCCGAGCACGAGGCGTTCGTACGTGCGCCGCGGCGTGTGAACGGTGAGGCCGTCCGGCGTCTCCTCGACGCGAACCGTATCGTGGACGACCTCCACCGTTGCCCCGGCCGCCTCGGCGGTTTCTCGGATCGCCGCCAGGGCTTCGGGCTGGGCGGCGCTCGTCAGGAGCGGCACGCCCGGTTTGGCGATGCCCGCCTTCTCCCGGGCGATGGCCTCCAGCGTGTCGCCGAGGAGGTCGGTGTGGTCGAGGCCGAGGGTCGTGATGCCGCAGGCGCGGGGCGTGAGCACGTTCGTCGCGTCGAGCCGCCCGCCGAGGCCGACCTCCACCACGGCGAGGTCCACGCCCTCGTCGGCGAAGTAGCGGAAGCTGAGGGCGACGGTGGCCTCGAAGAAGCTGGGCTCGATCCGGGCGAAGTCGGTGCGGTAGCGTGCCACGGCGTCGGCGATCCATGCGTGCGGCGCCGGGGTCCCGTCGAGGCGCAGCCGCTCGGCGACGTCGAACAGGTGCGGCGAGGTGTGGAGGCCGACACGCCATCCGGCCGCCGTCGCCATCGCCGCCGTCATCGAGGCCGTCGAGCCCTTCCCGTTCGTCCCGGCGACGTGGACCGAGGCGAACCGCTCGTGCGGAAGGTCCATCGCCTCCATCAGCGCGCGCATCCGCGCCAGCCCCGGCCGGAAGGCCGCCGCCCCGGCCTCGGCGAAGCGCGGCAGCGCGTGCAGCACGGTGAGGGCGTCGGCGTAGGTCATAGGAAGGAAGCAGGAAGAAGTGGGAAGTAGGCAGGGGAGCGCGCCGTTCTTCCTTCACCCTTCCCACTTCTCAACTCTACGCCGGTCGCCGCCGAGGTGGGTCAGCCGCAGGCGGAGGGTGTGGGGCGGGAGCAGCGGCTCCAGCCGCTCGGGCCATTCGACCACGCAGAGGCCCTCGCCGTAGAGGTACTCCTCGACGCCGATCCGCTCCAGCTCGTCGAGCCGCTCGATGCGGTACGCGTCGAGGTGGTAGAGCGGGGGATGCGTGGCGTACTCGTTGACGAGGGTGAAGGTGGGGGAGGAGACGTCGTCCGGGTCGCCGCCGAGGCCGCGGGCGAGGCCCCTGACGAGGTGGGTCTTGCCCGCGCCGAGGTCGCCGTAGAGGGCGAGGACGTCGCCCGGGCGGAGGTGGGCGGCGAGGCGTTCGCCGAGGGCGAGGGTGCCGGCCGGGGAGGCGGTCTCGGCGGGGAGGAGGTCGGGCGTCATGCGTGGCCAACGCCCGAACGGCCGGAGCGTTCTCTCCTCCCGGGGGCGTCCTGAGCGGGGTATGCGGCGCAGTCGAAGGAACTGCGGGGGTCGCTCACACCGTCCCCACGCCGCGCGCCATGCCGACGGCGCAGGCGACCATCAGCACGACCAGGACGGCCTCGATGACGCTGACAGCCGCCATTCTCGACGCCGCTCCCGTGTCGATGGGCCCGCCTCGGGTGAGCCGGCGGCGCCATCGGATCAGCGTCACCATCGGCCCGATTTCCAGTACGAGGATCAGCGCCAGCAGGCCCATCTTCGTCAGGAAGAGGTGGTTGCCGAGGTAGTACGCCGTGCCCTTATCGAAGGGGCCGAGGAAGCGCGCCAGCCCGGTGCCGATCCACAACAGCGCGGCGAGCCCCCAGGCCGTGTCGGCGTAGAAGACGCGGCGGAGGCCGTCGGCGTCGAGCGAACCGCGGAGGGCGCGGGCGCGCGCCCAGACGGCGCCGAGGCCGACGCCCAGCCCCAGCAGGTGCAGGAAGGCGAGGGGCAGGTGGAGCATCGTCACGCCGAGGGCGGCGGTACCGTCTTGAGCCGGATGCCGCCCGGCGGCCCCGGCGGGCGCTTGGCGGTCTTCAGCGCGATACCGCCCGGCGGCCCGGCGGGCTTCTCCACCTCGGGCTCCGGCGCGGGGTCTTCGATGGCGATGGCCTCGCCGGTGGTGGTGAAGTACTTCTCCTCGTGGATGTGCTGCTGCGGCAGGCGCGCGCGGGCGAGCATCCCCTTCACGTTCTCGATCATGTCGGGGTTGCCGCAGGCGTAGCCGGCGGTGTCGTCGCCGGTCCAGCCGAGGCGGTCGAGGTGCTTGCGGAGCACGTCCTCGACGCGGCCGACTTCGCCGGTCCAGTCGGGGTCGTTCCACGGGCGGCTGATGGTGTTCACGGCCTCGACCCAGTCCTCCTGCGCCAGCTCGGCCAGCTCGGCCAGGTACGGCCCGAACTCGACGGCGTGGCTGGCGCCGTGGAGGACGAGGAAGCGGTGGTCTGGGACGGGCTCGCCCGCGAGCCGGGCCGCGCGGTGCGCGCGGATCATCGAGAGGAACGGGGCGATGCCGGTGACCGTGCAGGCCATGACGTGGCGCGTCCGTTCGGCGTCGAGGAGGAAGTGGCCGACGATCTTGCGGCGGGCCCAGAGGGCGTCGCCCTCCTTGAGCGTCCAGAGCAGCGGCGTCAGTTCACCGTGTTCGACGAGCTCGATGACGAGTTCGACCTCCGGCTCGTGCGGCGCGCTGACGATGGAGTAGGCGCGCTTGATGACCCGGCCCTCCGCGTTCGGCATCGCCAGCGTGACGTACTGGCCGGGCTGGAAGGTGACCGGCTCCGCCGGACGAAGCTTGAAGACGGCGAGGTCGTCCGTCACGTCCTGGCGGCGGACCACCCGGGCTTCGATGAAGTTCTTGGGTAGGGAAACGGGCATGCCCCAATGTAGGGCAGCGGCCTTTTGGATCAACCCGTTGGCTTTTCGAAGGCAGGGGGTGGAGCGTGCTCCTCGCTCCTCCCGCGGCCGCCCGCCTCGGGCGCGCCGTCGGCCGGCTAGCGGCGCGGGCTAGCGGCGCGGGCTAGCGGCGCGGGCGGAGTGTGATCACCGGGAGCAGCATCTCCTCCAGGCTCACGCCGCCGTGCTGGAACGTGTCCTTGTACTGGTTGAGGTAGCGGTTGTAGTTCGTCGGGTAGACGAAGTAGTAGTCCTCCTTCGCGAAGATGTAGTTCTCGTTGATCCCCACTCGCGGGAGGCCGTACGTCTCGGGGTCCTTCACGAAGATGGCGTCGGTGCCGTCCACCTTGAGGTTGCGGCCGTGCTTGTAGCGGAGGCTCGTGCTCGTCTCGCGGTCGCCGATGACCTTGGTGGCGTGGAGGCTGCGCACGGCCCCGTGGTCGGTGGTGACGACGACGGTGACGTCGTGGCGGGCGAGCTCCTGGAAGGCCTCGTAGAGCCAGGAGTGCTCGAACCACGTGGCGGTGAGGCCGCGGTAGGCGGGCACGTCCGGAGCGATTTCCTTGAGGATGGCGGTGTCCGAACGAGAGTGGGCGAGGATGTCCACGAAGTTGACGACGACGGCGGCGAGGTCGTGCTGGAGGAAGTCGGCCACGGAGTCGGCGAAGCCGGCGCCGTCGGCCTGGCTGACGAGCTTCTCGTAGCGCATGCGGACGCCGCTGCCCGTGAGGTGCTTGCGCTGGAGGAGGTCCTGGAGGTAGTCCGCCTCGTGCATGTTGAGCGAGGCCTCCTCGTCGCGCTCGGCGGCGACCCAGAACTGCGGGAAGCGCTTGGCGATGTCGATGGGGAGGAGGCCGGAGAAGATGGCGTTGCGGGAGTAGGGCGTGGCCGTGGGAAGGAGGCCGTAGTGCCAGTCCTTCTCGACCTCGAAGAGCGGGAAGAGCAGGCGCTCGAAGAGGAGCCACTGGTCGTAGCGCATGCAGTCGATGAGGAAGAACAGCACCGGCTTGCCGTCCTTGAGGCGGGGCAGCACCCAGGTGGGTAGGACCTCGTGGCTGAGGGGGGGGCGGTCCTCGTCCGGCCTCTCGCCCGCGCGCACCGCCGCGATCCAGTCGGGGTAGGATTCCTCGACGAAGCGGCCGAACTGCGTGTTGGCCTCGCGGTACTGGTCGTCGAGGATCTGGCGGACGCCCTCCTCGGCCCCCTCGAGTTCGAGGTCGAAGCGGACGAGCTCCTGGTAGACGTCGATCCACTCGGTCGCCGAGAGCGGGCTGCCGAGCAGGGCGGAGATCCGGCCGAAGGCCTGGAGGTAGTCCTGGCTCACCTTCTGCTCGCGGATCTTCTGCCCTTCGAGGAGCCGCTTGCAGGTGAGCAGGATCTGCTTCGGGTTGACCGGCTTGATGAGGTAGTCCGAGATCTGCCCGCCGATGGCGTCCTCCATGAGGTACTCCTCCTCGCTCTTGGTGATCATCACGACGGGCGTCTCGGGCTGGAGCGCCTTGATCTCGGCGAGGGTGTCGAGGCCGCCGAGACCGGGCATCTGCTCGTCGAGGAAGACGACGTCGTAGCGGCGGTCCTTCACCTTGGCGACGGCGTCGGCGCCGTTGGTGACGCTGGTGACGTCGTAGCCCTTGGCTTCGAGGAAGAGGATGTGGGGCCGGAGGAGGTCGATTTCGTCGTCGGCCCAGAGGATGCGGGGCATATGTCGGTGTACGGTGGGCGGTAGACGGTAGACGGTGGGCGGCCGGGGAGGATCCGGGCGCGTGGGAAAGGGAGAGGGGAAGCGTGGGGCGGAAGGGAAGCCGCGGGCGGGCCCTCGCCCCTTCGCCTTCTCTCCACGCCGGGGAGGACACCAACGCGGCGCGGCCGTGCGTTAGCCTGCCGCTCCGCACAAAGCGGTATACTCCTGCGCTTCCTCCAACCCCCGCACGCATGCACCTCCGCCTCGCCCTCTTCGGGCTCAGCCTCCTGCTCGCCGCCCCGGTCCTCGCCCAGCCCGAGGTGTGGTACCCCCTCGACCGCGACGCCGACGGCGTCTACGGCCTCTCCCTCGCTCAGGCCTACGCCGAACTGGAGGGGCTCGAACCCCAGCGCACCGTCGTCGTGGCCGTGATCGACAGCGGCGTGGACGTGGCGCACGAGGACTTCGCCGGGCGCATCTGGACCAACGACGACGAGGTGGCCGGCAACGGCCTCGACGACGACGGCAACGGCTACGCCGACGACGTCCACGGCTGGAACTTCATCGGCGGGGCCGACGGGCGGAACATCGAGTACGACTCGTTCGAGATCGCCCGCGAGGTGGCCGCCCTCCGCGCCCGCTTCGAGGGCCGGGACGTGGACGCGCTCAGCGGCGAGGACGCCGAGGCCTACGCCCGCCTCCAGGAGCGCGAGGCCGAGCTGGAGGAGCGCCGCGAGGAGTACGCCCAGATCGTCGCCACGCTGGAGGGCATCCTCCCGACGGTCCAGGCCGCCGACGCCGCCGTCCGCACGCACCTCGGCCGCGACGCCTACACGGCCGACGACCTCGCCGGCATCAACAGCCCGAGCGCCGAGGTCCAGCAGGCCAAGCAGGTGCTCCTCTTCCTCGACGCCAACGGCCTCACGGCGAAGGACGTCGAGGAGCAGCTCGACTACGTCCGCGTCCGCCTCGACTACGGCCTCAACCCCGACTTCGACCCGCGCGAGATCGTCGGTGACGACTACGACGACCCGTCCGACCGCTTCTACGGCAACGCCGACCTCCACGGGCCGGACCCGAGCCACGGCACCTCGGTCGCGGGCGTCATCGGCGCCGTGCGCGGGAACGAGCTCGGCATCGACGGCATCGCGCCGAACGTGCTCATCATGCCCGTCCGCGCCGTGCCCAACGGCGACGAGCGCGACAAGGACGTCGCCAACGCCATCCGCTACGCCGTCGACAACGGCGCGCACCTGATCAACATGAGCTTCGGGAAGGATTACTCGCCCGAGAAGTCGCTCGTAGACGAGGCCATCCGCTACGCCGAGGCCCGCGGCGTCCTCCTCATCCACGCCGCCGGCAACGACGGGGCCGACCTGGAGACGACGCCGAACTTCCCCACCCGCCGCCTCGGCGACGGCACCGACGCCCGCAACTGGATCGAGGTCGGCGCCTCGACGCCGGACGCCTCGCTCGCGGCGCCGTTCAGCAACTACGGCGCCACGCGCGTGGACGTGTTCGCGCCCGGCACACGGATCTACAGCCTCAAGCCCGGCAACACGTACGGCGCCAGCGACGGCACCAGCCTCGCCGCCCCACTCGTCACGGGCGTGGCCGCGCTGCTGATGAGCTACTTCCCCGACCTCGACGCCGCGCAGGTCCGCCGCATCCTCCTCGACTCGGCCGTCCGCTACGCCGAGGTGGAGGTGGTCCGGCCGGGGAGCGAGGACGGCGAGACGGTCGCCTTCGGCGCGCTCTCGGCGACGGGCGGCGTCGTCAATGCGCTGGAGGCCGTGCGCATGGCGAAGGCCACGCTCAATTGAATGGCGAAGGCCACGCTCAATTGAGCCGGGACGCCGAGCGGGGAGGCCGGCTGGGCGACCTCCCCGTATTGCAGGAGGAGGGGAAGCAGCCGGCCGGGCGACGCCGTAGCTTTCCCTATCGTTCACGCTGCCGGATCCATGCTTCGTTCCTCTCTTCGCGTCGCCGTTCTGGGGCTCGTCCTCGCCACCGTCGCCGGGTGCGACACCGAGCCGGTCCCGTCCATCGGCGGGCGCTATTCGGCCGTCCTCCCGAACGATCTGGAAATTCAGGGGCTACCGGTGGGCCTCCTCCTTACGCTCCAGGCTCAGATCCCGCACACCGAGGCCGGGCCCTTCACCTTCGGGGGCACCCTGAGCTCGCTCATCGGCGGCGGCACGCTCTCCTTCGCGTTCTCGGGTACGGGCACGTACGACCATCCGGACGTGGCGGCCCGGGTGAACCTGACGGCGCCGGTGGCTCAGACCATTGACTTGAGCGGGGTCGCCAGCGAGGACGGCGGGACGATCACGCTCTCGAACGACGAGGGCATCTTCATCACGCTCGTGCGCACCCGCCGCTGAGCGGCGCCGCTAGCGGCCCGGCCTCGGGCCGTTCGTGGGCGGGGTCAGCCGTCGCCCTGGAGGCGGAGGTCCTTCGCGCGGAGCTGGAGCGAGACGCGCCCGTTCCAGCGGTTCTCCTCGACGCAGAAGGCCATCTCGACGGGCGCCCCGCGCCGGACGCTCGTCAGCGCGGCGTCGAGCCGGTCGCCGAGGCCGAAGCCGATGACGGGGAACGGCGCGCCGCCGCTGCGCTGGGCGATGCGCAGCTTGAGGTGCTTCCCGTCCGAGCCGACGGTGGACGGCTGGCCGACGATGCGGAGGTCGCGGCCCCAGAAGAGCGGGCGCGGGTTGTCCGGCCCGAACGGGCCGAACTGGTCGAGCACGCGCCAGAAGCGGTCGTCGATGTGGGTCAGGTCGAGTTCGGCGTCGATTTCCAACTCGGGCGTGAGCGCCTCGGGGTCGGTGACGGCCGCGGCGACGGCCTCGCTGAGCCGATCGCGCAGGGCGGGCACGTTGGCCGGGTCGAGCGCGAGGCCGGCGGCGAAGGCGTGGCCGCCGAAGCGGACGAGGAGGTCGCTGCACGCCGCGAGGGCGTCGTAGATGGAGATGCCCTTGACCGAGCGGGCCGAGCCCTTCGCCAGGCCGTCCTGGCCGGTGGTGAGGAGGACGGTCGGGCGGTGGAAGTGCTCGGCCACGCGGCTGGCCGTAATGCCGATCACACCGCCGTGCCAGCCGTCGTGGTGGAGCACGAGCGCGAGGGCGTCGGGGTCCTCGGCCATGTGCTGCTCGGCGAGGCGGAGGGCCTCGCCGCTCGTCCGCCGGTCGAGGTCGCGGCGGGCCTCGTTGAGCGCCTCGATGCGGTCGGCCAGGCGTGCCGCCGCCGCGGCGTCGGTTTCGATGAGGAGGGCGGCGGCGAGGGAGGCGTCGTCGAGCCGGCCGGCGGCGTTGATCCGGGGGCCGAGGTTGAAGACGATCTTGGACGAGGTGCAGGCGTTGAGGTCCACGCCCGCCCGCTCGGCCAGCATCGCAAGGCCGACGCGCGGGCGCACGCAGAGCTGGCGCAGCCCCTCGCGCATGAGGATCCGGTTCTCGTCGACGAGCGGGACGATGTCGCTGGCCGTCGAGACGGCGACGAGGTCGAGGTAGGGCCAGGCCTCCTCGGGCGGGCGGGCGAGCCGCTGGAGCGTGGCCTGGATCAGCTTGAAGCCGACGCCGCAGCCCGAGAGCCCGTCGAAGGGGTAGGGGCAGTCCGGCCGCTTGGGGTCGAGGACGGCGACGGCGTCCGGAAGGGTGGCCTCGGCGGTGTGGTGGTCGCAGATGATGAGGTCGAGCCCCTTCGCCTTGGCGTAGGCGGCCTCCTCGACGGCCGTGATGCCGCAGTCGAGCGCGACGATCAGCGCGGCGCCGCGTTCGGCGGCGTAGTCGATGCCGGCGGGGCCGAGGCCGTAGCCGTGCTCGAAACGGTTGGGGATGAAGAAGTCGGTCTCGACGCCCTGGGCGCGGAGGAACAGCGTCATGAGCGCCGTCGAGGTCGTCCCGTCCACGTCGTAGTCGCCGTAGACGAGGACACGCTCGCCGCGCGTGACGGCTTCGGCGAGGCGGTCGGCGGCGCGGTCCATGTCCCGCATCAGGAACGGGTCGTAGAGGCCGTCGAGGCCGCCCCGGAAGAAGTGCCGCGCCTGGTCGAAGGTGCCCACGCCGCGCAGGTAGAGCGTGCGGGCGAGGGCGGGCGGCAGGCGGTTGAGCGCTTCGCTGAGGGCCGTCACCGCCTCGTCGTCGGCAACGGGGCGGAGGGTCCAGCGGAAGGGTGTCGGGGTATCCGTTTGCATGCGGGAGGGAGGCCGGCAACAACCCGAGGCCGGCGCCGCGCAATATAAGAGGCCGCGCGGCTGACGCCCGGTCTGTCACCGGTCGCGCCGAGGCGGCAGGGCGGCTAGTAGCGCGGGAGGAAGCGCCGTCGCAGGCCGCGGCCGGCCGGCCCCTCCAGCCGTGCGCCCTCGAAGCGGACGTCCCGGCCGAGCGTGAGGCGCGAGCCCTCCATCACCTCGATCACGGCGCCCGGCCCTCCGAGCACGCCCCGTTCGACGATCACCTCTGCCTCGGGACCGACGACGAGGCGGGCACCCTCGCCCATCGCCAGGCCGCCGGCGAAGGTGATCCGTACCGGGCCGAGGCCCACCAGCGCCGTCCCGGACGTGTCGGCCCCGACGTACAGCGTCCGCCCGGGCTCCACGACGGCGGGGCCGCCGAAGGCGAGGCCGTCGGACTCCGGCCCCATCCAGCTGTCCATCCGGAAGGCGGGCCAGGGCGCGTCCGGCGCCAGGAAGGCAGGCCGCCGGCGCACGTCGGCGACGAGGTCGAACTGCATCGTGGAGTCCGGGCCGGGGAGGTAGCGGACGCGGTCGAGGGCGAACCATACGGGCTCGGCCCCCGGCGGGAGGTGGTGGTTGGAGGCAAACCCCCCGCTGGTGGGGCGCGTCCAGGGCGTGAGCTGAGGATGCGCGGGGCCGAAGAAGTCGCCGTCGTAGATGCGGGGGCCCAGGCAGTCCTCGTGCGAGCCGCTGCACCAGGGGAGGGTCTTGTAGTGGCCGTCGGCGGGGAGGAGGCCGTAGGCGTACCGGCTGTACGGGCCGCGCGGGTCGCCCCGGCTGAGGGCGACGTGCAGGCCGCGCGTGGCGAGCCCCTGGTAGAGGTAGTCGTAGGCCGGATGCTCGCGCGGGAGGGGGATCTCGCGGTCGAAGTACCCGAGCCGCTGCCGGTTCGCGATGGTGAGGGTGTCCGCTGCAGCGTCGGGGCCGAGCGGGATGAAGACGGCCTCGCCGGTCGTGTAGAGGTCGCGGATCGCGACGGCCTCGCGGTCGCCGTCGGCAGGGTCGAGGACGGTGACGTCGAGCCAGCCCATCCGGCGTCGCTCGTGGGCGGAGAGCGTCAGGGAGGCGGGGTCGTAGTAGTTGGGCACTCCGCACATCCGGGCGTAGGCGCAGCGGCGAGGGTGGTCCGGATGGAACGGGATGAGGGCGAGGTGGCCGGCCATGTCGAAGAGGCGGTGGCCGTACTCGTGCACGAGGAGGCTCCGGCGGCCGTGCGAGACGAAGTTCTGCGAGCCCGAATGCTGCCAGTCCACCCGAATGGAGTCGCGGCGCGAGGGGCTCCAGTAGCGGAGCGTGTCCGGGCGGCGGTCGTCGTCCCGATCCGGCATCCCGCCGGCCTGGTAGAGGCCGCCGAGCGTGGCCCAGCCCTTGTCGTTGCTGAAGAGACTGTCGCGGCGGACGATCATCATGAGGTGGTCGAGGACGCCGTTGCGGTCGTGGTCGTAGCGGCCGAGGTCGAGGCCCTGTGCGGTGAGGTCGTCGAGGAGCTCCTCGGTGAGGTAGCCGTAGCCGCCCGCTTGGCGGACCGAGACGCCGGCGGAGTCGCGGCGGTTGTAGTAGGCGCGGTTGGGACGGCGCGAGACGTAGACTTCGGGCCAGACGTCGCCGTAGACGACGTGCGGCCCGCCGGGTCCGACGCGGGACTGCCAGTAGAAGTAGGCCGAGATCGTGGAGTCGCCGAGGGTGAGGGAATCGGCGCGGACGCGGGTGGGGCGGGGTTCGAGAAGGCCGTCGGCCCAGGGCGGGAGGGTCGTGTACGGGAGGACCTGCCCGGTCTCGTCGAGGTGGGGCCAGCCGTCGGGCGTGCACCAGAAGGCCCCGCACGCGCCGGCGTCGTCGTCCTGGAAGCGGACGAGGACGACGAGCATCGCGACGGTGTCGCGGTAGGCGATGCTGGCGTCGTTCGGCGTCTGAGCCCGGCCGGCCGGGACGGCAAGCGGCCCGA
Organism: uncultured Rhodothermales bacterium; assembly: GCA_964580105.1. GTDB lineage: Bacteria > Bacteroidota > Rhodothermia > Rhodothermales > Rubricoccaceae > CAZOJJ01. Next base: position 22,356 of record CAZOJJ010000038.1, read on the forward strand.
GGCCGGCGAGGAGAAGCAGGAGGAGCGTCGTGCGCATCGTCACGGGGCGTGGCGGCCGAGGAAGCCGACCATCCGGCCGGCGGTGCCGCCCTCGGCGCGGTAGGAGTAGAAGCGGCCGAGGTCGGAGGCCGTGCAGGCCGAGTCGACCTCGATCTGAGAAGCCGGGACGCCCGCTGCCCGGAGCTGGTCTTCCAGGACGGCCTTGAGGTCTACGTGCGGACGCGGCCACTCGGGTCGCCGTAGCACGAAGCGCGCATCGAACCGGGCGGCGACCTCCTCGCCCACCTCGAAGGCCTCGGCCGAGATGCACGGGCTGAGGTAGGCGCGCATCCGGGCGGGCTCGGCCCCCAGGTCGTGCATCGCCTCGACGGTCTTCGTCACGATGCCCGCGGCAGTGCCGCGCCAGCCGGAGTGGCAGGCGCCGAGGACGCCCGCCTCGGGGTCGGCGAGGAGGAGGAGGGCGCAGTCGGCCGAGATCAGGGTGAGGAGGAGGCCGGCCCGGTCCGTCACGAGGCCGTCGTGCTCGGGGACGTACCCGCCCTCGCGGACGACGCCCACGGCGTCTCCGTGCACCTGCCCGGCGGCGGCGACGGCGGGGAAGCCGAACCGCTCGCCCAGCCGGTGCCGCGCCGCCCACGTCTCCTCCGCGCCCGCCCCCGCGAAGTCGCGCGTGGTGAACCCGGCGACGAGGCCGGGGAGGCCGGCGAAGACGGCGGGGCGGATCATCCGAAGGACTGTGGGTGGATGGGAGATGGCGGATGGGCCGTGAGGGCGGCCCGGACGGCGTCGAGCGGCATGGGGAGGCCGGTCCAGCGGCGGAAGGCGGCGGCGGCCTGGCCGAGCAACATACCGAGGCCGCCGAGGGGCGTTGCGCCCCGGGCGGCGGCTTCGCGGAGCAGGCGCGTCTCCTCGGGCGCGTAGACGAGGTCGTAGACGAGATGGCCCGGGTGAAGGTCGTCCGCGTGCGCCCAGGGCGTCGTATCCGAATGCGGCATCATGCCGACGGGCGTGGCGTTGACGACGAGCGTGCTGCGGCGAATGGCCTCGCCGGCCTCCGCGAGCGGGAGGGCGCAGAGCGCGTCGGGGCCGGCCCAAGGGCTCAGGTCCGCCACCAGGCGCCGGGCCTGCTCGGTGCGGCGCGCGGCGACGGTCACGCGGCCCGGCTCGAACGCCGTCAGCAGGGCGTAGACGGCCGCGCGGGCGGCGCCCCCGGCGCCCAGGACGACGGCCTCGGTACCGGCCAGCGTCTCCGCGTGCGGCCGGAGCGGGAGCGCAAACCCCTCGGCATCCGTGTTGTCGCCCACGATCTCCTCGTCCGCGAACGCCAGCGTGTTGACGGCGCCGACGGCCTCGGCGGCGGGTGTGAGCCGGTCCACCAGACGTACGGCGGCCTCCTTGTGCGGGATGGTCACGTTGGCGCCGAGGCACCCGAGCGCCCCGAGCCCGGCGACGGCGTCCCCGAGACGGGCGGCCTCGACGCGGCAGGCGAGGTAGACGGCGTCGAGGCCGAGCGCCCGGAAGGCGGCGTTGTGGATGGCCGGCGACAGCGAGTGGCCGACGGGGTCGCCCAGGAGGACGGCGAACCGGAGGGGGGCGCGTGGAGGAGAGGAGGACGGGGTGCCAGGAGGCGCCTCCTCCGTTCCTCCGCGCGCCCGTTCCTCCATGCCGTCCTACCGGCGTGCGTCGTCGGGGCGGCTGCCGGAGCGCGCGTTGCCCCAGAGCTCGCCGTAGGCGCGGCGGAACTCCTCACTCCGCGCGGGCTCCAGCTCGCAGGCGCGGTGGAGCGAACGCAGCGCCGACTCGCGCTGGCCCACCGAGGCGAGCACCTGTGCCTGGCGGAGGTGCACCTCGCCCGAGGTCGGGTTGAGGCGGACGACCTCGTTGTAGGCCTGGAGCGCCTCGTCGGCCAGGCCCGCTTCGAGGTACGTCTCGGCCAGGTCGAGCCAGGCGTCGGCGTTCTCGGGGTCGAGGCGGACGACGTGGGCGTAGGAGGCGATGGCGTCGATGAGGCGCCCGCCGTTGTACTCGGAGTCCGCGCGGGCGTGCCAGTACTCGGCCACGGCCGGCTGGAGCGCGATGGCCTTGCCGAAGGCGCCGAGGGCGTCGCCGTAGCGCTCGAGGGCGTCGTAGCAGCAGCCGAGGCCGTACCAGGCGTCGGCGTACTCGGGGTCGTCCTGGACGGCGCGGAGGAGGTAGGAGACGGCCGTGGAGTAGTCCTCCAGCTCCTCGTAGGCGATGCCGAGGTTGTAGAACGTGGCCGCGTCGCCGTCCTCGTACTCGAGCACCTTGAGGTAGCTTTCGATGGCCTCCTGCGGCCGGCCGAGGTTGGCGAGCGCGTTGCCCCGGTTGTACCACGCGCTGGCGAAGTCGTCGCAGATGGCGACGGCAAAGTCGTAGGAGCTCACGGCCTCCTCGTAGCGCCCGAGCCGGTTGAGCACGATGCCCCGGTTGTACCACGCATTCTGCGCGTACGGGTCAATGTCGATCTGGCGGTCGTAGCACGCCACGGACTCGTCGAGCCGCTCGAGCTGGTCGTAGCAATAGCCGAGCTCGTACCACACCTCGGGGTGCTCGGGGTCGAGGTCGGCGCAGCGGCGGAGCGCGGCGACGGCGGCCTCGTAGCGGCCGAGCTTCTCCAGCGCGATGCCCTGGTTGAAGAAGGCGTCGGTGTGGAGGGGGTCGAGGACGAAGGCGCGGTCGTAGGCGTCGAGCGCCTCGTCGGTGCGGCCGAGCGTGTCGAGCGTGATGCCCCGGTTGACGACGGTCTCGGGGTCGGCCGGGTTGAGCATGAGCGCGCGGTCGTACGCCTCCAGCGCCTCCTCGTGGCGGTCGAGGTGGTTGAGGAGGATGCCGCGGCGGAGCCAGGAATCCGACGAGAACGGCTGCGCCTCGAGGGCGTGGTCGACCACGCCGAGGGCCTCGTCGAGACGGCCCTGCTCGAAGTAGTAGGTCGCGACGTTCTCGAGGTCTTCGGAGTCGAAGAACGCGCCGCCCTCGCGGCGGCTTCGCTCGTAGGCCTCAACCAGCTCCTGCAGCTCGTCGTCGCCGGCGGGGTCGTCGAATTCGTCGAACTCGAAATCGAACATGCGGAAAGCGCACCAGGTTGGGGTGGGGGGAGCCCCGGGGGAAGGCGGGCGTCGGCGCCGGCGGGCGTCGGTCCGGGCGTATAATACAGGGGCCGATTTCGGGATGCAACCGGCCCCGGCGCTCTTCGGACGGCGGCGGGCCGCGCCGTGCCCGCTCTAACGAGCGAGGGGCCGGATGTTTCCTCCGAACGGGGGCGCTCACCGCGTATTGCCCGTGGATTCGGCGTCGCCGCTCCGTTTCGTCTCGCCCCGTTTCCCCTTTCCCGTGCTCCTCAGCTTCGAAGGCATCGACGGCAGCGGCAAGAGCACGCAGGCGCGGCGGCTCGACGCCCACCTCCAGCGCGCCGGGCACGTCACGCTCCTCGTGCGCGAGCCGGGCGGGCCACCGCTGGCCGAGCGCGTGCGGGCACTCCTGCTGGACGGAGAGGTCGCCGTGAGCCCGTTCGCCGAGCTCCTGCTGTTCTCGGCCGCGCGGGCGCAGCTCGTCGAGGAGACGGTCCGCCCGGCGCTGACGGCGGGGACGATCGTCCTGTGCGACCGCTTCTTCGACTCCACGACGGCCTACCAGGGCGGGGGGCGCGGCCTCGCCGACACGGACTGGCTCGACGCCTTCAACCGCCGCGTGACGGGCGGCCTCGTGCCGGACCGCACCTACCTCTTCGACGTGCCGCTGGAGACGGCCGCGAAGCGGCGGGTGGACCGGGACGGCCGCCGGCCCGACCGGATGGAGGCCGGCGGCGAAGCGTTCTTCGAGCGCGTCCGCGCGGCGTACCATCGGCTGGCGGAGCGCGAGCCCGAGCGGATCCGCGTCCTCGACGGCACGCTCCCGCCGGACTGGCTCCACGAGCAGGTCGTCCGCGACGTCGAGCGGTTGCTCCACGCGGGCGCCGGCGTCGGGCTGCCGAGCCAGCGCCCCCGCCGCTGAGGCAACCCGCCCGCTCGCCCTCCGTTCTCTGCGTTCCCGGCTTCCCCGGTTCCCGGCTTCCCCGATTCCCGGCTCTCCAATGTCCGGCTCTCCGATGTCCACGACGCCCACGATGCTCCCTCAGGCCCGGCTCGACGAGGTCCGCCGCCTCTTCGCCGACTTCCTCAAGCGGCGCGGGCAGCGCCGGACGCCCGAGCGCTTCGCCGTCCTCGACGCGCTCTACGCGACGGGCGACCACCTCGACGCCGACACGCTCTACCTCCGCCTCAAGAACGACGGCGTCCAGGTCAGCCGCGCCACCGTCTACAACACGCTGGAGCTGCTGCTCGACTGCGACCTCGTCGTGAAGCACCAGTTCGGCAAGACGCAGGCGAAGTACGAGCGGGCCTACGCCTACTGGCAGCACGACCACCTCCTCTGCATCGACTGCGGGGCCATCTACGAATTCTGCGATCCGCGTTTGCAGAGCATCCAGGAGACGGTGGCCGACATCTACGGGTTCGAGGTCGCCCAGCACGCGCTCACCATCTACGGCCATTGCCGCCGCCCCGGATGCCCGGGGAAGGCAGACGTGGGAAGTGCGAAGTGAGAAGGGGCTCTGCCTCGGCCTTTCTGCCTTCGTCCTTCATCCGTCCCACTTCCGATGATCCCACTCCTTCAGATCGACGCCTTCGCCGACGGGCCCTTCACGGGCAACCCCGCCGCCGTCTGCCTCCTCGACGGACCCGCCGAGGCGGACTGGATGCAGCGGGTGGCGATGGAGATGAACCTCTCCGAGACGGCGTTCCTCCATCCGGCCGACCACGGCTACCACCTCCGCTGGTTCACGCCCACCGCTGAGGTGCCCCTGTGTGGGCACGCCACGCTGGCCTCGGCGCACGCGCTCGTCGAGACCGGCCGCCTCGGGGCCGACGAGGCCGCGCACTTCCAGACGGCCAGCGGCCTGCTCACGGTGACGCGGACGGAGGACGGCCGCCTCACGATGGACTTTCCCGCCACGGTGCCCGAGGCCGCCGAGGGGCCGCCCGGCTTCACCGACGTCTTCGGGACCGAGGCCGTCTGGTTCGGCCGCGCCCGCTTCGACCTCTTCGCCGAGGTGGCCGACGAGGCCACGGTGCGCACGCTCGAGCCCGACCCCGCCGCCGTCGCCGCCCTCGGGATGCGCGGGATCATCGTCACGGCGAAGGCGGACGACGGGCAATCTTACGATTTCGTCTCTCGCTTCTTCGCGCCCGGCGTCGGGATCGCGGAGGACCCCGTGACGGGCTCGGCGCACTGCGCCCTCGCGCCGTACTGGGCGCGTAAGCTGCGGCAGGCCACGCTCACCGGCTACCAGGCGTCGAAGCGCGGCGGCCTCGTGGGCGTCCACGTACGCGGCGACCGGGTGGACCTCACCGGCCGGGCCGTGACGGTCCTGCGCGGCGAGTGGGTGGCGTAAGTTGACGGCCTCGCCTTCCCTGCTGCCGATGGCCCGCTCCTCGCTGATGTCGCCCGCCCGCGTCCGCCGGACGCTCACGCGCCTCGCCTACGAGGTGATCGAGCGGAACCGGGGCGGGGCCAACCTGCTGGTGTTCGGCATCCGCACCCGCGGCGTGGTCCTGGCCGAGCAGATCAGCGGCATCCTCGGCGGGATCGAAGGGCGCCCGTTCGAGGTGCATCCGCTCGACGTGACCGCCTTCCGCGATGACCGCCCCGAGGCCGAGCCGGAGCCGCTCGCCGAGGACGCGCCGGACGTGGACGACCGCGACGTGCTCCTCGTGGACGACGTGCTCTTCACCGGCCGCACCGCCCGCGCCGCCATCGACGCCGTACTCCGCTATGGCCGCCCGCGCTCCATCCAATTGGCCGTGCTCATCGACCGGGGGCACCGCGAGTACCCCATCCAGCCCGACTTCGTCGGCCGCGTGATCCCGACGAAGCACCGGGAGCGCGTCGTGGTCGAGACGGGCGAGGAACTCGCCGTCTACCTCGACGAGCCCGAGGCGTAATCGGATTCGGGCGAATCAACCGTCGCCGCGCTCGGAACCGTCGTCCTCCTCCGTGTCGCCGCTCCCCTCGTCGTCCGGCTCCGGCGCAGGTGGCGGTGCGGGCGCGTCCGTCTCGGCCTCGGGCTCCGGGATTGGCTCCTCGTCCGGGGTCGGCTCTTCGGCTTCCGGTTCGCGCGGCGGCGTCGGCGCGCGGTTCCATCCTTCCGGCGGCTCGGTGGTGTGGATGCGGACCTCGGATCCCTCCCGGAGCGGCATGCCCGCCCGGGGCTCCTGCCACCGCACCGTATCGGCGCGGGCGTTCGGCGAGTCCACCCACAGGCCGGTCTGGCGGATCACGTCCCGCGCCTGGTCGGGGGGCAGCCCCGTCACATCCGGGACACGGACCTCGCGGCGGCCGAGGCCGGGGCTGAGCCAGAGGGTGACCTGCGAGCCCACCGGCACCGCACTCCCTGCGGGGGGCGTCTGGCGTGTGACCGTCCCCTCGTACGGCGTCCGCACCGTGTCCGTCTGCACCTGTCCGACGAGCAGCCCGGCCTCGGTGATTTCCGAGCGGGCCACGCCCTCCGAGAGCGTGACGACCGAGGGGACGGTGACCATCTCCTTCGGGCTCTCGTTGACGTAGTAGTAGATGCGCCGCCCCGGCTTGACCGACGCGTTGGGCAGTGGCGTCTGATCGACGACGATGTCCGGCGGCAGGTTGGGGTTGAACGGCTGAGCCTGCCGCTCGGCCCGGAGCCCCGCCCGCTCGATCACGGCTTCCGCCTCCGACGCCGGCAACTGACGCACCTCGGGGACGGCGACGACGGCGTCGTGGCGCGTCCAGAGCGGCATGAGGGCGTAGTTCATCAGGAGGAGGAAGAACACGAAGCCGACTCCCAGGCCGGCGAGGCCGAGCCAGAACTGGCGGCTCGTCAGCACCGGGCGGATCCAGCGCAGGCCCTCCTTGAAACGAGACGGGGACGAGCGGGCCATAGCGGCACAACAAGGGTGGTCAGAGGAGCAGCGGTCGCCCGGGTCGGGGCGGAGCGAGGCCGCAAGATATCGCCGTCTGCAAGGCCGCTTCTCTTCCTGCAACCTCCATGCGGCGGTAGGAACGCCGCCTCTCGGGCGAGGTTGGAGAGGAGCCGCTCAGAACGGCGCGCAAGGTGGGTTCTCCCAGTAAGGGCAACGAAACCACAGCGCTGCTTCGAGGGCCGCTCGTTCCTTCCATGAGGCGGTCGCCAAGGCGGGGTGAACGGTTCGTGAACCGTGCAAAAGTGCTTGACCCCCGCCTCGGGCACTCCGTAAAATGACACTCCTCGCAAGCGGGACGGCGTTCGCGCCGAACGCAACCGAGGGCAAGGCTTCGCCGCCTCGGATAGGCCGGGGCGCTCTTCCTCCGAAGAGACCGTGAAGCGCTTGACACGACTGAGAAGCTGCCGTAAGTTGGCAGGCCGTCGCAAGATCATTCGGCGCGCAGTAGCGCGGCCGGCTTGCGGCCCGGTTCTTTGAGAGATTGGAAGCATAGCGAGCCCTCGTCGGCCGGTTCGATCAGCGCCTCGGTGCCGGTCGCGACACGGTCCGATGAGAATCACCTTCATACAAGCTCAACAGCATCGACGCGCTCTTCGGAGTGCGTTCATCACTCTTCTACTACGGAGAGTTTGATCCTGGCTCAGGACGAACGCTGGCGGCGGGCTTAACACATGCAAGTCGAACGTGAAGCCCCCTTCGGGGGGTGGAAAGTGGCGCACGGGTGAGTAACGCGTAGGCAATCTACCCTCAGCTGGGGAATAACCAGGGGAAACCCTGGCTAATACCGCATAACGTCGGTGGGCCGCATGGCCTGCCGATCAAAGCTTTGGCGGCTGAGGATGAGCCTGCGTTGGATTAGCTTGTTGGTAGGGTAACGGCCTACCAAGGCGACGATCCATAGCGGGTCTGAGAGGATGATCCGCCACACTGGCACTGAGACACGGGCCAGACTCCTACGGGAGGCAGCAGTGAGGAATATTGCGCAATGGACGAAAGTCTGACGCAGCCACGCCGCGTGCAGGAAGACACCCCTCAGGGGCGTAAACTGCTTTTGTACGGGAAGAACACCCTGGTCGCCAGGGACTGACGGTACCGTACGAATAAGGACCGGCTAACTCCGTGCCAGCAGCCGCGGTAATACGGAGGGTCCAAGCGTTGTCCGGAATCACTGGGTGTAAAGGGTGCGCAGGCGGGCCTGTAAGTCAGGGGTGAAAGCCATCGGCTTAACCGATGAATTGCCCTTGATACTGCAGGTCTTGAGTCTCGGAGAGGTTGCCGGAATTCGTGGTGTAGCGGTGAAATGCGTAGATATCACGAGGAACACCGGAAGCGTAGGCGGGCAACTGGACGAGTACTGACGCTCAGGCACGAAAGCGTGGGGAGCGAACAGGATTAGATACCCTGGTAGTCCACGCCGT
>CAZOJJ010000039.1:0-29466 GCA_964580105.1 uncultured Rhodothermales bacterium
CGTGCCGGTGGTCGAGGGCCCGGGGGTTCGCTCCCGGGCCCTCGATCCGTGTCAGGCGGCGAGCAGGTGGCTCCGCACGAGCGCCGCGAGCCCGTCCGGATCGGCCGACTGGATCGCGTGGTCCACACCGGGCAGGACGGCCAGCCGGGCGTCGGGAAGCGTGTCGAAGAGACGAAGCGTGTGCCGGAGTCCGAAGAAGCGGTCGCGGTCGCCAACGGAGCAGAGCGTCGGGCAGGAGATGGCCGTCAGCGCCTCGTCGGCCATGTGCTGCCGCGCGAGCGGCCTCGTAAAGGCGATCATGCGCGCCACGAGGTGCTCCCAGCCGGAGCCGTGGGTTTCGGCGAGCCGCCTCGCCCAGAACCCGGCGGGATCGTCGAGCCCACGCTGCATGAAGGCCGTCATCGTGGCGACCTCGTCCTCCGACCACTGCACGTTGTGGGCGTGGACGGCGAGGCGCCGCAGGCGGCCCGGGTGGCGACGGGCGACGTCGAGGGCCACGCTGCCGCCCATCGAGAAGCCGAACAGGTGCGTCGTCTCCAGGCCAACCGTGTCGAGGAGGGCCACGACGTTGGCCGTGAAGTCGCCGAGGTGGAGGGGGCGGTCGGGGAAGGGATCGGAGGCGCCGTGGGCCATGAAGTCGAGGGCATAGACGCGAAAGTCGCGGGCCCAGCGGCGGGCGAGGCGGTCGGTTTCGAGGCGGGTGGAGCCGAGGGCGGCGTGGAGCACGACGAGCGGCGGGGCGTCTTCGGGGCCGTAGACGAAGGCGGCGAGCGCGCCGTCTTCGAACGGGATCGCGATGCGTTCCGGCTCTACGGTCACCGACTGGCACAGCTCCACGAGCACGCCCGCCGTGCTCCTGGGGTGGAGGAAGACGATGCGCTTGCCGTCGGCGCCCGGCTTGGGGGCGTCGGCGAGGAGCCGGAAGCCGAGCGCGCGCAGCCGCGCCATCTCCGCCTCGATGTCGTCCACCTCGAAGGCGACGTGGTGGAGGCCGGGGCCGCGCTTCTCCAGGAACGTCGCCACGGGCGAATCCGGCCCGAGTGCTTCGAGCAGCTCCAGCTTGGGGGCCGCGCCCGATACGCCGTCGTCGCCGAGGAAGTACGTCCGCACGCCTTCGCGCTCGACGGTTTCGGACTTGTAGGGCGCGTGGCCGAGGAGGCGTTCGAAGAGGGCGAGGGCGTCGCGTGCGTCGGCGACGGCGATGCCGAGGTGCTCGAGCGTCATGGAATGCGGGCTGAGGGGAGCGGGCCGGGGAAACTACCGCAGGGGCGGCCGGTCTCAGGCTCATGCTGCTCCATCTCCATCACGAGCCCGAGGCGGGGGCCCCCGGCCCGGCAGCCGCGAAGGCGCGCGCCCGCGCGATGGCCGCCAGCCTGGCCGTCGCCGTGCTGATGCTCGTCGGCAAGCTGGGCGCCTTCTGGCTCACCGGCTCGACGGCCATCCTCTCCGACGCGCTCGAGTCGGTCATCCACCTCGCCGCCACGGCCATCGCCGGGTTCAGCCTCTGGTACGCCTCGCAGCCGGCCGACGAGCAGCACCTCTACGGGCACGGCAAGATCGCCTACTTCTCGTCCGGCTTCGAAGGCGCCCTGATCCTCCTGGCCGGGATCGGCATCGTCTGGGCGGCCGTCGCCGCGCTCATCCGCGGGCCCGAGCTGGAGCAACTCGGCGCCGGTCTGGCGATCACGGCCGGCCTCGGGCTCGTCAACCTGCTCCTCGGCCTCTACCTCATCCGCACCGGGAAAAGGACGAACGCCGTCGTCCTCGTCGCCAACGGCCACCACGTTCTGACCGACATGTGGACCAGCCTCGGCGTGGTCGTGGGCGTGGCGCTGGTCTGGGTGACGGGGGTCGCGTGGATCGACCCCGTCGTCGCCATCCTGCTCGGGCTGCACATCGCGGCGACGGCGTTCCGGCTGATGCGTGCGTCGTACCGGGGGCTGATGGAAGAAGTGGATCCTGCCGCCACCGGGCGGGTCCAGGCCGTCCTCGACGCGGCCGTCGAGGCGGGGCGGGTGAGCGGCTTCCACCACCTCCGCCACCGCCGCGTCAACGACCAGGTGTGGATCGAGGTGCATCTCCTGCTGCCGGACGGCCTCCGCCTCGACGAGGCGCACGCCCGTGCGTCGGCCGTCGAGACGGAGCTCCAGACGCTCTTCCCGCACGACCTCGTCCACGTCACCTCCCACCTGGAGCCGAACTCGCACGAGCACCCGCCGCAGCATGCGCACGACGAGGTCGTGGACTCGCTCGCGCGGTAGGGCGGCGCGGTGCCGTGCCCCGGGCGTAACCTACCGGCGTGAACCGATCCCACCCATCCCGTATCGTCGTCGTCGGTGGCACCGCGGCCGGCCCGGCGGCGGCGGCCGAAGCCAGGCGCTGCGCGCCGGAGGCCGAGGTCGTGCTCTACGAGGCGGACGCCGCCATCAGCGTCGGTGCCTGCGAGTTCCCGTCGTTCCTCGCGGGTCGCATCGAGGCGAACGCGCTGGAGGTCTTCAGCCCGGCCGCGTTCGAGCGGACGCGCGGCGCGGTCGTCCGCACCCGCCACCGGGTCCTCTCGTTCGACCCGCGTCGGAAGCGGCTGTCGGTCGAGGCGCTCGATTTCGGGAGCGTCCACGACGAGCCCTACGACCGGCTCATCCTGGCGACGGGCGCGCGGGCGCGGCGCCTCGGCGTGGACGGCGAAGAAGCCGACGGCGTCTTCCCCGTCCGCACGCTCGACGACGCGCTCGGGCTCGGCGCGTGGCTGGACGCGCATCCGGTCCGTCACGCCGTCGTCGCCGGGGCGGGGTACGTGGGGGTAGAGGTGGCCGAAGCGCTCCGCCATCGCGGCCTCCGCGTGTCGATCCTGGACCCGTCCGGGCGCGCCCTCGCCCGGTCGCTGGCGCCCACGATGTCTCCGCCGCTGACGGCGGCGATGGAGGCGGCCGGCGTCCGCGTTCGCGCCGAGCGCATCACGCGCGTCGAGTCCGACCGGCACGGGCGGGTGGCCTCCGTACGGACCGACAGGGGCGAGCGGATCGGGTGTCAACTCCTCATCGTCGCCGTCGGCATCGAGCCGCGGACGGAGCTGGCGACGGTGGCCGGCCTGACGCTCGGGAAGACCGGCGCGCTGGCCGTCGACGCCGGGATGCGGACGAGCGCGCCCTCGGTCTGGGCCTGCGGCGACCTCGTCGAGGTGCCGCGCGTGGTCGATGGCGCTTCGATCCACTGGCCGGTGGCGCCGGTGGCAAGGCGGACGGCCCGCGTCGCGGCGCGCAACGCGGCGGGCGTGCGCCCGGCGGATCGGTTCGAGCCCATCGCGGCGTCGGTCGGGGTGCGCGCCTTCGGCATCGAGGCGGCCCAGGCCGGCCTCGGTGACGCCGAGGCGCGGGCGGCGGGGTTCGACGCCGTCGCCGTGCAGATCGAGCACGTGTCGCGCTCGCGGCCCCAGCCCGAGGCACGGCTGATCCGCGTCCGCCTCGTGGGCGACCGGGAGACGGGGCGGCTGCTCGGCGGCGAACTCGTCGGCGCCGAAGGCGCGGCGCTCCGCGCAAACGTGCTCGTCCCGCTGTTGCGGCACAGGGCGACCGTCCGCGAGCTGGCCGAGGACACGGACCTGATCTACAACCCGCCCATCGCGCCGTCGGTGGACCCGCTGCGCGTGGCGGCGTCGCAGCTGCTCCGGGCGCTCGGACGGCGCTGATCAGCCGAGGCGGTCTTTGAGGCCCTCGACGCCGGACGCCTCGGCGCAGTGGTCGCAGCAGAAGATGCGGTCGCCGGCCTGGAGGCCGTGGCCGATGACCCGCACGCCGCAGTGCTCGCACGTCGGTGCGAGGACGTGGATGGCGCACTCGAACGAGTCGAACGTGTGGGTCCGGCCATCGTGCGTGGTGACGGTGAAGGCGCGGTCGTAGGTGTTGCCGCAGGCGGCGCAGGGTTCCATGGCGTGCGAAGGGCAGGTGGAGAAGGGCAGGGGGTGGAACGGGCGTCGGGCCCTGCGGTTCGCCGGAAGCCATGGCCCGTGCTTCCACAAACCCGCGCGCCCTCGCCATCGACCGGCTCGTCCGCGTCGAGCGCGACGCGGCGTACGTGGCGCGCCTCGGGGACGGCGAGGGCGACGCCGAGGCCGAGCGCCTCGCGGCCGACCTCGTGGCCGGCGTGACGCGCTGGCGCCGCTACCTCGACTTCCTCGGTGCCCACTTCACCCGGGGCGACTACGGCGCCCTCGACCCCGCGGTGCGCCAGGCCGTGCGGGTCGGGCTCTACGAGCTCGTAGAGCGGGGCACGCCGCCGCACGCGGCCGTCTCGGAGGCCGTCGGGGCCGTGCGTGCGCTCGGGCACCGGCAGGCCGCCGGCCTCGTCAACGCCGTGCTGCGCGCCGCCGCCCGCGCCATGGAGGCGGGCGCGCTGCCCGTCCCGGCCACCGGCAAACCCGAGCGCGACCTCGCCGTGCGCCTCTCGTACCCGACGTGGCTCGTGCGCCGCTGGCTGGCCCGCTTCGGCGAGACGGATACCGAGGCGTTGCTCCGCGCTGGAAACGCGCCGCCGCACTTCGCGCTCCGCGTGAACCTGCGCCGGGCCACCCCCGAGCTGCTCGGCTACCGGCTCGACGAGCGGGGGGTGGGGTGGAGGCGCTCGGCGTACCTCGACGACTTCCTCGTGGTGGAGCGGCTGCAGCCGGTGCTCCGCGCCGGACTCGTGCAGGAGGGGCTCTGTGCCGTGCAGGACGAGGCCGCCGGGCTCGTCGTCCGCGTCCTCGACCCGCAGCCCGGCGAGCGAATCCTCGACGGCGCGGCGGCGCCCGGCGGCAAGGCGCTCTACGCCGCACAGCGGATGGACGACCGGGGCGAGGTCGTCGCCCTCGACGTGCACGAGGCGCGCGTCGGGCTCGTCCGCCAGGCCGCCGAGGCGCAGGGACTCGCCATCGTGAAGGCGCAGGCGGCCGACCTCCGCGCGTTCGAGGCCGACGAACCCTTCGACCGCGTCCTCCTCGACGCTCCCTGCACCGGCCTCGGCGTCCTCGCCAAGCGGGCCGACCTCCGCTGGCAGCGCGTCGCCGGGGATCTGCCGGAACTGGTTGCCCTCCAGGACGCGCTGCTGGACGCCGCCGCCCGGCACGTCCGCCCCGGCGGCCTGCTGGTGTATTCGACCTGCACGCTGGCGCCGGAAGAAAACGAAGAGCGCGTAGCCGCCTTCCTGGGGCGGCACCCGAACTTCCGGCTCGAACCGGTCGGCGACCGCGTGCCGGGCTCGATGCAGACCGGGGAGGGATCGTACCTCGCCCTCCCGCACGTTCACGGCACCGACGGCGCCTTTGCCGCTCGCCTTCGCCGGCAGGGCTGATCCATGACCGGCGTCCCCCATTCCGCTCAGGCCTACGCCGCGACCTACCGGCAGGCGCTCGCCGACGCCGAGGTGCTCGTGGTACCACTCGCCGCGGCGCAATTCAACTGGAAGCCCGCGCCCGACCGGTGGTCGGTGGCCGAATGCCTGGACCACCTCCTCCGCGTCGGGGAGTCGTACCTGCCGGTCCTGGCCGACGCCGTTGCGAAGGCGGAGCGGACGGCGCCGCCGCCGTTCCGCTACGGCTTCGCCGGCCGCCTCTTCATCCGTTCGATGAGCCCGAACTCGGCGTTGAAGCTGCCGACGGCGCCGGCGATGAGGCCGACGGCCTCGTCGTTCGAGAAGGAGGAGACGCTCGCCGCGTTCCGCACGATGAACGAACGCTTCGTCGCCATCTGCGAGGATGCCGAGGGACGCGATCTGACGCGCGCGCGGGTCTCCTCTCCGTTCCTGAAGCTGTTGCGGTTCCAGGTCGGGGCGTTGCTGGAGGCGCTCGCCGTACACGAGCTCCGGCACCTCGCGCAGGCGCGCCGGGTGACCGAGGCGCCTGGATTCCCGGCGGCCTGAGGGTTGCGCTACGCCGGGCCCGGCAGGAGGTCGCCCGTGACCTGGAAGAGGTAGAATTTGAGGTAGCGCGTCTCCGGCATCGCCTCCAGCGAGGGGTGGTCGGGTGGCTGCTCGCCGCGTGCGAGGCGGCGGAGGTGGACGCCCGCCTTCCGCGCGCTGTAGTGGACGATCCCCAGGAAGTCGTCCTCCGAGATCGCCTGGGAGCAGGAGGCCGTCGCCAGCAGGCCGCCGGGTGGAAGGAGTTGCAGCGCGGAGATGTTGATGCGCTGGTACGCGCGGACGGCCGCCTCCACGTCGCGGCGGGACCGTGCAAAGCCGGGCGGGTCGAGCACGATGAGGTCGTAGGAACTCTCGCGGGAGGCGACCATGTCGCCGAGGCGGTCGAGGGCGTCGGCCACTTCGGTCGAGATGCGGTCCGCCAGGCCGTTGTGCTGCGCGTTGGCGCGGGCGCGCTCGAGTGCCGAGGCGGACACGTCGAGGAAGTGGACGTGCTCGGCACCCGCCTTCGCAGCGAGGAGGCCGAAGCCGCCGTCGGCGCAGAACACGTCGAGCACGCGGCGGCCCCGCGCGAAGCCGGCGACGGTGGCGCGGTGGAGCCGCTGGTCGATGAAGAACCCCGTTTTGGGCCCGCCGAGCACGTCCACCCCGAACACGACGCCGCCCTCCTCGACCTCGATCCGCTCGGGCAGCGTGCCGCGCAGCACGCCGACGCGCTCGTCGAGCCCGTCCTTCCCGCGCAGCGAGGCGTCGTTGCGCTCGACGATGGCGGCCGGGTGGAGCAGCTCCTCCAGCGCGTCGAGGATCACGTCGCGGCGTGCCTCGATGCCCCATGACAGCGTCGTGAACGTGAGCACGTCGCCGTAGCGGTCGATGATCGTGCCGGGCAGGCCGTCGCTCTCGCCGAAGACGAGGCGGGCGTGCGTGGTGCCGGGGAAGGCCGCCTCGCGGAGCCGGATCGCCCGCTCGATCCGCTCCCGGAAGAAGGCGGCGTCGATGGTGCGCTCGGCGTCATTCGTGAGGAAGCGGCCGGCGATCTGGGACTGCTCGTGGTAGAGCGCAAGGCCGAACACCTCGCCGTCGGCCGAGGCGACCTCGACCACGTCGCCGCGCGCGGGCGCGCCTTCGACGCGGAGGAGCTGGTTGGCGAAGACCCACGGATAGCCCCGCCGGATCTTTTTGTCTTTGCCGGGGCGGAGGACGAGGCGCATGAGCGGGAGCGAGAAGTGAGACGGCGAAGTTAGGAGGCGGAGAGCGGCGATGGAGGCCGAGCCGGTTTTCTCTCTTCGTCCTTCTCACGCCGCCCTTCCAAATGCCCTTGCCCCGGCGGCGGGTTTTTCCGATGTTTGGGCCTGCGAACGCTCCCCAACCCGCCCCGCGTATCGGCTCAGGCTACACCTCCCCCAAAAACCTGCGTGCAGGCCTCCATGTCGATCCGCCACACCCTCGGGCGTTCGCTGACCCGATCCCTCCTCGCGCTGGCCCTGCTGGCGCTGGCCCTGCTGGCGCTCCCGGCCGGAGCCTCGGCCCAGACCGTCGTCAAGTACGGCGCGGACTTCCTCGCGGGCGGTGTCGGTGCCCGCGCCCTCGGGATGGGCGGGGCCTACGTGGCCGGCGCCAACGACGTCACGGCCGGCTACTGGAACGTCGCCGGCCTCGACGCCCTCGACTACCCCGAGGCGGCCTACATGCACGCCGAGCGGTTCAACGGCGTCGTCTCGTTCGACTACGGCGCGCTCGCCTTCCCGCTCTCGCAGCGCTCGACCGTCGGCATCTCGTTGTTCCGGAGCGGCGTGGACGACATCGCCAACACGCTCGCCGCGTTCAACCCGGACACCGGCCTGCCGCGCCCGAACCCGGAAAACTACATCACCTACTTCTCCGCCGCCGACTACGCGTTCTTCCTCTCCTACGCCCGCCGCCTCCGTGACAACCTCGCCGTCGGCGTCACCGGCAAGGTGATCCGTCGCAACATCGGCGACTTCGCCAACGCCTGGGGCTACTCGTTCGACGTCGGCGCGCAGTACCGCGTCGGGCGGTTCCAGTTCGGCCTCAACGTGCAGGACGCCACGAGCATGGTGCAGTCGTGGTCCGTCAACGGCGCGCTGTTCGAGGATTTCGAGGAGACGTTCGGCGAGACGGCGCCCCAGGGCGGCACCGAGCTGGTGCTCCCGGTGGCCCGCCTCGGCGCGGCCACGAACCTGCCCCTCACGCAGGACATCGGCTTCCTCGTGGGGATGGACGTGGACCTCGCCTTCGACGGGCAGCAGGCCTACGCCTTCAACACCGGCGACGTGTCGTTCCACCCGCGCCTCGGCACCGAGCTTTCCTACAAGGGCATCGTCGCCCTGCGCGGCGGCATCTCGAACGTGACCACGTCGGAGCGCTACGGCACCCAGTTCACACCGACCGTCGGCGCCGGGCTCACGCTCAACCAGATCGCCGTGGACTACGGCTTTGGCGATTTCGGCGGGCTCCAGAGCGAGCTGGGCTACTCCCACCGCGTCTCGCTCACGGTCTCGCTCGAACAGCCTCGCTTCGCGCGCAACCGCGAGCATGCGCGCCGCGAGCGGTAAACCTTCCGACGCGAATTCTCGGGACGGGGCGGCTCGGTAGCGGGCCGCCCCGTCGTATGTTGGTTGCGTACGAATCGTGTTGGTTGCGTACGAATCGTGTTGGTTGCGTACGAATCGTGTTGATTGCGTACGAATCGGCGGCACCGCGCGTTCGTCCCCCAACCCTCCGCCGCACCGATGCACTCCGACGACGTAAAAGTGCACTCCGACGACGTAAAAGGGCTCGGCATCAGTATCGGCCTGCACCTCCTGCTGGCCCTGTTCCTGGCCGTGCTGGTCGCCGGCGCCCCCGAGGAGGCCTCCCCCGTGCGCCTCGTGGAGCTGGAAATGGGGCCGATCTCGGCGCCCCGCTCGGCCGCCCGGCCGTCGGCACGCTCGCCGCAGACGAACCCGCAGCCGCCGCGTCCGGAGCCGCGTCCGGAGCCGCCGCGCCCCGCGCCGCCCGCCTCGACGCCGGTACGCCCGCCGGCCGTCCGCCAGCCTCCCGTGGCGCAGGACCGGCCGCTTCCGCGCCCCCAGCCGGAGCCGGACGCCCCACCCCGCCCGCCGGCGCCCCCGCAGCCGGACCCGGCTCCGCCGCGCTCCAGCGGCGGGACGCCCACCGGCACGACCGGCGAGACGGCCAACCCCGAGAACAACGCCGGATCGGGCAACACGGGCACGTCCGGCCTCTCCATCGAAGGACTCGGCAGCCGGGGGGCCACGTGCCCGCGCCCGAGCTACCCGGGCGTGAACGGGACCGTCACCTACGCCGTGACCTTCGCACCGGACGGCCGCTACGTCGCCTCTCGCCCGCTGCGCCGGGGCGGCGACGCGCGCATCGAGCGGGCCGTGCAGAGCGTGATTGCGGGATGCCGGGCCGAGGGGCTCCCCGGGGCCGCCGACCAGGTCAACCAGGAAGGCCGCGTCACGTTCGTGTTCCGGGGCCGCTGAGCCACCGGCGGCCGGCGGCAACTTCCGCCTTTGCCGCCTTCACCAGCGCGCCCGCGAGGAGCCGCGCGGGCGTTCTGGGTCCGGCGAACGCGTCGGTGATGGCGTAGAGGGTGCCTGCCGACGGCTTCGGCATGGTGGCGATGGCCGTGATGGGGTCCCACCGGTCCGGGACGAACTTGCTCTTGAAGGCGTCGAGGCCGCGGAAGTTGTAGAAGCGGCGTCCGTGGGCGCGCATCCAGCCCAGCAGGGCGCGGAGCCAGAGCGGATCGCCCGCCTCGGTGGGCGCGTGCGAGGAGAGGGGCGAGAGGCCGAGCGTGACGAACCGGCTACCAGCCTCGGCCGCCGTCCGCATGGCGGCGCCAACGAGGAGGGCCGCGGTGCCGTTCGGCGCCGTGCTACCCCGGACGATCTGCTCGACCAGCCATCCCTGCCGCGCCGGGATCGGCGAGAGCACTGAGAATCCGACCGGCACGCCTTCCTGCTCGGCGACGAGGACGAGGCGGTCCTGAAGCGCACCCAGCGTGTCGGGTTCGACGAGGAAGTGCAGCGTCGGCAGGCCGCGACGGCCGAGCCAGTCACGAAGGAGGCGCCGGAGGGCCGGGTGCTCGCGCGCTTGCGCGCTCGGCCAGCGGCGCACGGCGACGCCTTTGTTGCGCGCCCGGTTGAGCTGCGCCCGCAGCGACGCTTTGCTTCGGACGACGGCTTCCCAGCGCGATGGATCCCAGACGGGCTGCGCGCCGAGCGTCATCTCGCTGTAGCCCCGCCGGCCCGCACGGACGCCGCGCAGCCGGGCGTCGGCGCCGAACCAGCACACGAGGGCGCGGTGGCGCGAGGCCTCGGCCTCGAAGGCATCCGCCACGGCCTCCACCGATGCCGCTGCGCAGACCGGCCCACCCGCCGCGATCCACATCCGCCCACGCCGGGCCAGGGGGCCTCGCCCCGCCTCGGCGTAGCCGACGACGGCCTCGCCGCCCGGGGCCAGCCAGTGCGCGATCCCGGGGTTGAGAAGCTGGTAGGCCGCCGCGTTCCAGCCGTGGCGAAGCACGAGGGCCCGCACCCGGTCGTGGGTGGACGGATCAGAGGGTGACACGAACTTCGCCGCGGAGGAAGAGCCGGTCGGTGTCCCGATTCCACCGCTGGTAGTCGCCGTGGAGGAGGAAAGCGAGGCCGCGCACGGGCTCCGCCGAGAAGGTCAGCGAGCCGCCGAGCCCCTCGAAGACCTCGCCCGCGAGGAAACGCTTGGCCTGCGCCCGAGGGTCTTCCACCGCCCCGTTGGTGACGTCGCCACCGACGTTGACGATCTCCCCCTCCTCGCCCACAAGGTTCTCGCCCCGCCGGACGTAACGGCCCGAGGCGCGAAGGTGCGTACGAGCAGGAAGGAGCACCTCGAAGCCGCCCAGCCACTGGTCGCTGTTCGGGCCGAGCGGGTGGCCGAGGCCGAAGCCGTTGTGCGTGTAGGAGTTGTAGAACGAGCCGTCAGTCTCGAAGCGGTGGGTGTAGAGGAACGGCTCCAGCCGCGTGTACTCCGCGAAGGCCGTGACGCCCGGTAGCACGCGGTCGAGGGAGAGGGCCGCGCCGCCCTGGATGCCCCACTTGTAGCCGTACGCGCCCTCTCCGATGAGGCCTACATCTACATCGTCGACGAGGTACGTACCGTACGCTTCGAGTCCGGCAACGGGGCGTAGGACGGCGTCGAGCGCGAAGAGTGAGTTGTCCCGGTCCCAGAGCGCGTGCTCGGCCGGCTTGATGGGGTAGAGCGGGTTGAGGTAGGCGAGCTCCGGTCCACGCAGGCCGTAGACGACCATCTCGGTGAACGCCAGCGACACCGCCCGGCTCGGGAAGACGGCGACGCGGTGGAGGGCGAGGTACCGTTCCGGCGCCGTCGGGATGTTCTCGGGCCGCTGCACCGTGACCCGGTCGCCCAGGGCGGCGTGGACGAACTGGTACTGGACGTGCCGCCCCTCGACGCCGAGGCGGAGGAAGTCCACGTAGTCGGCATTGTCCGACAGCAGGATCGGCTGGTCCACCGACGGGCCGTACCGGAGCCGCTCGTGCGCCAACTCGGCCGAGAAGAGGCCGTGGGCGGCACGGAGGGAGACGGTAGAGCGGTCGAACGATCCCTGCGGCGGATCGCGGCGGGCGACGTAGAACAGCGGCGCCAGCTCGGGGTCGGCCGCCAGCGCGCGCGTGTCGCCGCCGAACTGCTGGCCGTTGAACGTGCCCGTGTACAAGCCCACGACGCCCCGGAAATTCCCCTCCAGGATGCCTTCCGGGACCGCCGCGAGGCCGGTCGCGCGGACGGAGTCCTCCGCGAGCCGGTACTGTACGCGTCCCAGCGCACGCAGTGCGATTCGCCACTCGTCGTTGCGGTAGTGGTACAGAAACTGCTCGTTTCCCGTAAAGGTGGGGAGCCGCACGCCACCCGGACCCAGGATCGACTCCACGGCATCCTCGGGCTCGAAGAACTCCTGGCGGTACGTCGCCAGCCAGCGTCGGGCCGGTGTTGAGAGGGCATCCCGTCGCGCGTCGAGGCTGTCGAGGAGTCGCCGGAGCGTCGCCCGGTCGTGGGGGAGGGTTTCGTGGCGGTACTCCGGCAGCCTGCCGGCCACCCGCTGCGCGAGCAGGAAGGGATAGATCGGATGCTCGGCCGGGACGACCTCCGGCTGCGCCGAGAGGGGCGCGGCCGACCCGAGGAGTACGAGGACGAGGAGGAAACGGCGCACGGCAGCGAGCATGAGGAGAGGCGAAGCTACCGGGGGGGCGGCGTGGGCGCAACGCGAAGGGGAAGGCCTTGCCTTGCAGGGGCGGCTCCAGCGCTCTACCTTTCGCGCGATCCCCGCAACCCCACTCGGTGCGCCTTTCGACGCTTCGCTACCTCCATCCCGTTCGGTAATCCGCGCCCTGCGTGTCTCGACGTGCTGAGTTACTGGCGTTGCTCCTTGGCGACGCCATCGCGCTGAATCTTGCGTACGTGGCGTTCTACGTCGCCTGTCGCTACGCCGGATGGCTCGACGCCCACCTCATCGCCGGCAGCTCCGTCGGGCTGACGGCGGTCGTGCTGAGCGGGGTATGGCTCGTGCTCTTTCTCTTCGCAGGGATGTACCAGGAGCGGTTCGCCGGCAGCCGGTTCGACGAGGTCGTCACGCTGCTCAAGGTGGTCACGGTGGGGTCGCTCCTGCTGTTTTTCGGCTTTTTCATCGACCGGATGGGAGCCGACGGCGCGCGCCTCGGCATCGCCGTCTACTGGGGCTCCATCGTGGTGGCCGTTGCCGTAGCCCGCCTCGGCATCCGGGCGGTGCAGAAGGCACTGATCCTGCGGGGCCACGGGTTGCACAAGGCCGTCGTGGTCGGGTGGAGCGAGCGGGTGGAGGCGCTCTACCGCGAGGTGGCCCGGTATCCGGCGGCCGGCCTCCAGATCGTCGGCGCCGTCCGGCTCCACAACCCGGCCTACGTCACGGTCCCGACGCGAACCGAGGCGGGCGCAGCGGGGGAGCCCCTGCTCGAAGCGGCCCCTTCCGGCGACGCGCTGCCCAGTGGAGCCGTCGAAGTCGTGCCGGCCTTCGGGGTGGAGCGGCCGGCCGTCCACACCATCGCCGAACTGCCTGAGCTGATCCACCGGCTCGGCGTCCAGGACGTACTCATCGCCCTCGGCCCCGGCGACCACGCTTACCTCGACGAGGTGCTCCGCGTCTGTGACGGCGAGCCCGTTGCGCTCAAGCTCGTGCCCGACTTCTACACCGCCGTCGGCGGCATGGCGCGGACGGAGCACATGTACGGGTTGCCGCTCATCGAGGTGCTGCCCGAGCCGATCCCGGCGTGGGAGAAGAGCACCAAGCGGCTCATTGATCTTTTCGTGAGCGTGGTCGTGCTGGCGGCGGGGCTCCCGCTGTGGTTCGTCATCGGCGCCCTCGTGCGTCTCACCTCGCCCGGTCCGGCCATCTACCGCCAGACGCGCACGGGCCAGAACGGCCGCCCCTTCACCATGTACAAGTTCCGGACGATGGTGGACGGCGCCGAGCGGGAGACGGGGCCGGTGTGGGCGCAGAAGGAGGACGCCCGCGTGACGCCGTTCGGCCGCGCGCTCCGGCGGCTCCGCCTCGACGAGGTGCCGCAGTTCTGGAACGTGCTCAAGGGCGAGATGAGCCTCGTCGGGCCCCGCCCCGAGCGCCCGTTCTTCGTCGAGCAGCACGCCAAGGCCATCCCGCTCTACAGCCGGCGGCACCGCGTAAAGCCCGGGATCACCGGCCTCGCGCAGGTGAAATGGCGCTACGACGAAGACCTCGAGGACGTCCGCCAGAAGCTCAAGTACGACCTGTTCTACATCGAGAACATGAGCCTCCGGATGGACTTCAAGATCCTCCTGCAGACGGTCCGCACGGCGCTGACGGGGCGCGGGCAGTAGAGGGCCGAGGGGGAATCGGGGAGAAGTTCCACGGACCGACGCCGCAGGGGTGGGTACCTTAGGGGTGGGTACCTTGTGCGATCACCGCTCGTCCCCCCTATGGAATTCCAGGTCGACTCGCCGCCTTCGGCCTCCGGCACACCGTCTACCGACGACGCTCTCGCTCTCTACCGCGCCCTCCGCCTCCCTCGCGCGGTCGAGGAGAAGATGCTCCGCCTCATCCGTCAGAACCGTCTCGCCAAGTGGTTCAGCGGATACGGCCAGGAGGCCATCGCCGTCGGCGTTACCTGGGCGCTGGAGGAGCGGGACTGGGTCCTCCCGATGCACCGCAACCTCGGCGTATGGACGACGCGCGGCGTGCCGCTCCGCCCGCTCTTCTGCCAGCTCATGGGCCGCGCGGGCGGCTTCACGCACGGGCGCGACCGCACCTTCCACTTCGGCCTGCCCGAGCACCGGATCGTCGGCATGATCTCCCACCTCGGCGCGATGCTGCCCGTGGCGGACGGCCTCGGGCTGGCGGCGCAGCTGAAGGGCTCCGGCAACGTGGCCTGCGCCTTCACCGGCGAAGGCGCCACCCGCGAGGGCGACTTCCACGAGGCCCTCAGCCTCGCGGCTACCTGGCGGCTGCCCGTCCTCTTCGTCGTCGAAAACAACGGGTATGGGCTCTCGACGCCCACGGCCGAGGCGCTGCCGGTCACCGACATCGCGGACGCGGCGTCTGGCTATGGGATGCCGGGCGTGGTGGTGGACGGGAACGACGTGCGCGCCGTCGCCGAGGCCGTCCGCGTGGCGGCCCGCCGCGCCCGTGCCGGGGAGGGGCCGACGTTGCTGGAGATGAAGACGTTCCGGATGCGCGGGCACGAGGAGGCGAGCGGCACGAAGTACGTCCCGGCCGCGCTCATGGAGGCGTGGGCGACGAAAGACCCGTTATTGCAATACAGAACCCAGTTGCTCCAGGACGGCGCGGCCGAAGAGGCCGACCTCGACGCCATCGACGCCGAACTGGCGGCCGAGGTGGAGGAGGTGGCCGAGTGGGCGCTCACGCAGCCGCCCATCACCAGCGACGCCAACACCGAGCACGCCGCGCTCTTCGCGCCGTCGCCCCCGGCCAGCCGCGCTCCCGAGGGCGAGCGCTCGGAAAAGCGGTTCATCGACGCGCTCTCCGACGGGCTCGACCGGGCGATGGCGGCCGACGAGCGCGTACTCCTGATGGGCCAGGACATCGCCGAGTACGGCGGCGTCTTCAAGGTCACGGCCGGGTTCGTGGAGCGCTACGGAAAAGCGCGCGTCCGCAACACGCCCATCATCGAGAGCGGCGCGCTGGGGTGCGCGATGGGGCTGGCGCTGGAGGGCTTCAAGCCGGTCGTCGAGATGCAGTACGCCGACTTCATCACGTGCGGCTTCAACCAGATCGTCAACAACCTCGCGACGACGCACTACCGCTGGGGCGCGCCGGTCAACGTGACCGTCCGTGCGCCGTTCGGCGGCGGGATCGGGGCCGGGCCGTTCCACTCTCAGAACCCGGAGGCGTGGTTCTGCCACGTGCCCGGCCTGAAGGTCGTCATCCCGGCCACGCCCGAAGACGCCAAGGGCCTCCTTCGCGCCGCCATCGACGATCCCAACCCGGTGCTGTTCTTCGAGCACAAGTACCTCTACCGTGCCGAGAAGGGGCTCGTCCCGGAGGGCGACTACGCCACGCCGCTCGGCCGGGCGCGCGTCGCCCGCGAGGGCGCGGACGTGACGCTGGTGACCTGGGGCGTCGGCGTGCGGTGGGCGCTGGACGAGGCCGAACGCCGTGCCGAAGCGGGCCGGTCCGTCGAGGTCATCGACCTGCGGACGCTCGTGCCGTGGGACCGCGCGACCGTCCTCGCCTCGCTCAAGAAGACGAACCGCCTCGTCGTGCTCCACGAGGCGGCGCGCACGGGCGGCTTCGGCGGCGAGGTCGCGTCCCAACTCGCCGAGGAGGCCTTCGAGTTCCTGGACGCGCCGCCGGTCCGCGTGGCGTCGGCCGACCTGCCCATCGCCTTCGCGCAGCAGATCGAGTCCGAGATCTACTCGGCGAAGGCTCGGCTGGCCGAGGCGCTCGCCCGCGTGCTCGCCTACTGATCGACCTCGACGGCCTCGGTTGCGGCGCCGAGGTCGGCGAGGAGCGCGCGGTACCAGTCCGTCGCAGCAGCGAGGCGGTCGCGGACGGCGTCGAGCCCCCAGACGACGGAGAGCGTGCGGGTGGTGCCGTCGTGCGTCTTGGTGCGCTGGCTGTCGCGGACGGCGTTGGCGCAGGGGCCCTCGGCGTCGAAGAGGCAGAGCAGGCCGTCGAGGCGGATCGCCTGGCCGGCGGGGTTGAAGACGTAGCTCGCGCCTTCGGGCGCGACGTCGACGTAGAGATCGCCCTGCGTCCGGTCGAGGTCCACGACGCTGATGGGGAAGCCGCTGTGGAGCGAGGTTACGTTGCAGGCGTCCACGGCCGCGTTGATGGAGCCCAGCGTGCCCGCCTCGGCGGCGCGGACGAGGTACTCCGAGGCCGGCTTGCCGCGCCCCGTCGGCTTGTAGCCGCGGTGACGAAGGAGGTCGCGCACGGCCAGGCGCACGCCCTCGTCCGGGGCGAAGGGCGCGTCGGCATCGAGGCGGAGCCGCTCGGCCAGGGCCGGGACCGGCCCGAGTCGGCCGAGGGGCTCGGGGAAACGCGTGACGAAGGCGGCGACGCGGAGGTCGGGATACGGGGCGACGGGCAGGCGCATGGCGGGTGGGTCGGCGTCCTCCAACCTACGCCCGATCACGGCATCCCGTGTACCGCCTCGACGGCGGCTTCGACGGCGTCCGCTTCGTCCTCCGACGCCGCCTCGCGGAAGCCGGGCCACTCGATCCGCCCCGAGGCGGCGACGTTCTCGACGATCCGGCCGAGGTCGCCCGAGAGCCGGGCGAGCACGAGCTCCTCCTCGTTGAGGACGACGACGAGGAGGTCCGTCACGGTGCCTCGGCCCTCGCGGTAGAGCACCCAGCCCGCCTCGCCGTCGTCGCGGAAGGTGGCGAGGTGATCCCACCCGTCGCGCTCGACGTAGCGGCGGAGCCGGGCCGGCATGACGACCCGCGCGCCGTCCACCTCCCCCTCGACGTCGTAGTGGCCGAACTGGACCTTCCTGACGTCGCGGAGGACGAGCCGGGCCAGCTCGGCGTCCTCGTCGTCGGCGAAGCCCGCGAAGAAGCGGGCCGCGCCGAGCGAGAAGCGCCCGAAGGCGACGGCGTAGCCCTCGCCGATCCGGGCCTCGGGGAGGTCGCGGGCCAGGTCGTTGCGGACGCGCGTGAGGGAGTAGGAGGTGCAGCCGGAGAGCGCGAGGAGCCCGGCCAGGAGCAGGATCCGCATGGCTAGAACTCCCCGACGCTTTCGAGGGCATCCACGTTGAAGCGGCTGCCGAGGCGGCCTATCTCGGCCGGGTCGATGAGGCCGTCGATGGAGACGAACGTGGCCTCGTCGTCATTCCGGTTGAGCGCCATCACGACGAGCCCGGAGAGGACGTCGCCGCTCGGGCGGAGGTAGACGAACGTTTCCTCTTCCTCGTCGCGGACACGGACGAGCGTCTGCCAGCCGCTCTGCTCCAGCGAGCGGGCGAGGCCGCTGAGGCGGCTGGTGAGGTCCTGGCGGGCGCTGCTGAGGGTGTACTGGCGGACGAACACGCCGCGCAGGTTGCGGACCATCTCGGCGAACTCGGGCTCATCCTCCCGGCTCGCCTCGGCGACGAGGCTGAGGAGCGCGCCCTGGACGTTGACCTCGACGCGCGGCTCCTCGTCGAAGAGCCGGTCGAGGGCGTCGAGGTCGAGCTGGGCCGAGGCGGGGGCGGTGCCGGCCGCCAGACCCAGCAGCAGAAGGAGAGGAAGGCGAAGGAAACGGGGCATGGCTGTGTGGGGGGATGGAAAGTCGGGGGCAACGAAGGTCAGCGGGGGAGGGCCAGGCCATCCCGGATCTCGGAGGCCGAGCGGCCGAAGGCGCCGTCGCGGACGAGCGCGGTGGTCTGGCGCGTGGTCGCGCCGAGGAGGGCAAAGGCGAGCTCCACGTCCTGCCGCGCCTGTGCCACCTCGGCGGCGCTGTAGCGTTCGGGCGGCGTCGGTCGAAGGAACGGAATCGCGGTCAGGACGGCGAGGCCGAGGCCGGCGCCGACGAGCCAGCGCCGCGTGCGAGCGCGGCGGCTCGGGATCGGCGCGCGGTCGCGGTCGAGTGCCTGGATGCGGGCGAGGGCGGCGTCGAACACGTCGTCGGGACACGGCTCGGTGTCGAGCGCCGCCAGCTCGGCCTGGAGGCGGCCGGCCAGGGCGAGGTCTCGCTCGCAGGCCGGGCAGTGGGGAAGGTGCCGCTCGAAAGCGCGGGCCTCGTCGGCCGTGAGGTCGCCGTCGAGGTAGGCGTCGAGGCGGGGAGCGTGGGGACAGATCGTGGTGGAGGCGTTCATGCCGGGGACTCCTCGTGGAGGAGGACGGGGCGGAGCCGGTCGCGGAGGCGCTTCCGGGCGCGGTGGAGGTAGACTTTCAGCGTGTTCAGCGGGAGGTCGAGCGCGTCGGCGATGTCCTGGTAGGGGAGGTCGTCCACCTCGCGGAGCCAGACGATGCTGCGGTAGGGCTCGTCGAGGTCGGCGATGGCGCGTTCGAGGTGGGCGCGGAGGTCGGCGGACTCGGTCAGTGAGTCGGGGTGGTGGGCGTCGGCGGGGGCCGCCTCGACGAGTGCCTGAGCCGGGAGGGCGTGGGCGCGGCGGGCCGTCCGCGAGCGGATCAGGTCGATGCAGGCGTTGCGCGTGACGCGGAGCGCCCAGGCCGTCCGCCGGGCTTCTTCGACGGTGTCGCCGTGGCGCCAGAGGCGGACGAGCACGTCCTGCGTGACGTCGGCGGCGTCGTCGCGGCAGCCGGTGAGGCGGAGGGCGAAGCCGTAGATCCGGTGGCGGTGCGCGGCGAGCGCGGCGGTGTCGAGGGGCATGGCGTCGGGGATTCGGCCGCACGACGGGACGGCCCGCCGAAAGGTTACAGCGTTCGCCGGACCGCTCCGACTTGCATCGCAAGCACGTGCGGCCGTTCTTGGAAGAAACCGGCCGCCGTGCCCCATGCGCTCCCGCTTATTTCTGCTCGTCGTCCTTCTCGGATGTGCATCCGTGAGCGCCCAGGGCCCCGACTGGGTCTATCACGCCGGTCCGTTTGCCGGAGGCCGCGTCCTGGCCGTACACCCGGGCGGTGCCGTCTTCTCGCAGGTCGACGGAAACGTCCTGATCTCGTGGGACGGAGGCCGTACCTGGACCGTCCGGGAGGAGGAGCCCTTCGCCGCGCGCCAGCTGGAGGTGCTGCCGGACGGCTCGCTCCTGGGCATCACCTTCTCCCGCGTCGGCCGGTCCTTCGACCTCGGGCGGACGTGGGACGACCTGCGCGGCTTCGACGACGACGACCTGCGCGACCTCGCCGTCGATCCCAACGGCCCGTGGTACGTGGCGACCGACACGACGATCTACCGGACGGACGACGAGGGGGAGACGTGGCTGCGGCTTCCGTCGGACGTAACCGACTTCCGTGAGGATATCGTCGACATGATCGTTGCAGAGAATGGCGCCTTGATCGTGACCCGTGATGATCGCAGCGAACTCTATACTACGGTCATGCGGCGCTCCACAGACGGGGGCCAGACGTGGGAGGACGTGCCATCGGGATGGGGTACCCGAGGTGGGCCGTTCACAAGGAACCCGGACGGCTCGCTCTTCCTGGCTTCCTACGACCCCGACGATAACTGGCCAGGGTTTCCCACCAGCGGGCTATTCCACTCGGGTGATGACGGAGCGACGTGGACCGAAGTCTACCCGCACGACGCAACGGGCGCCTTCCAATCGCCGTCGTACGGGCGCGTGCTTGGTCGTCCTGGAACCGTTGAATGGGACGGGCCGGATCTGCCCGTGAGTGCCGCGAGCAGCTTTCTGGAAACGCTCGAGGGACAACTCTTCGCTAATACGAGTTCGTATTCCGTCCTTTTCCTTGATCCGCCATTCTTAATGAGATACGGGACCGGCGCCTACCGCTATGAGGCGGAGGCCGGTACGTGGGTGCAGGTCGGTCCCGTCCCGGCCTCCGTCCACGCCCTGCATCGGACCGAGGCGGGCGTGCTCTTCGCCGGGACCGGGCAGGCGCTGCTGACGAGCTCGGAGCACGGATGGGAGGCCGGCGGCGTCAACGTGCCGGTTCGTGCCATCCAAGGCCTTCCCGACGGCCGCGTCCTCCTGGGTACGGATTCGCCCAACGGCATCCGCGCGGTGGGGGAGTCCGCGCCCTTCCCGTTCGACCTGTGTGAGTACGACTGCCACGTAGCTGCGCTGACGCACAAAGGGACCACCCTCCTCGCTGCGGTGGACAACGCGTTCTACACCGCGCCGGAGACGAGGGGCATCAACCGCACGGTGGACGACGGGACGACGTGGACGCGCACCCTGGAGGTCGGCAACGTTCGGGTGCTGGAGGCCGCGGGCAACGGCGTGTTCTATTCCGGGAGTCACGGCATGACGCACCACGACCCTCAGGGCGTCGGCGTCTACCGCTCGCTCGACGATGGGCGGACCTGGGCACCCTTCAGCGACGGCCTCACGAACACGGAGGTCCACGCCCTCCACGCGGACGGGCCCGCCTCGGTCTACGCGGGCACCGAGGACGGCGTGTTCCACTCCGAAGACGGGGGCTCCTGGACCCTTCTGGGCCTGCAGACCTTCACCGTTCATGCCCTCGCACGCACGACCGACGGCCTCATCGCCGGGACGAACCGGGGGGCCTTCCGGTACGACGGCACGGACTGGGAGGCCTGGGGCGAGGCGCTGTCCGAACGCCTCGTCCAGGTGCTCCTCCCCGTTGAGACCGAGGCGGGCGCGTTCCTCGTCGCGGGCACGGATCGCGGTGTCTACGTGGACCGCGCCGGTCTGATGACGACGCCCGTCGAGGCCACCGAGGCACCCCGCCGCGTATCCGTACGGGCGTATCCGAACCCGGCGCACACCACACTGACGCTCGGGATCGACGTCCCGGCGCGCTCGGACGTGCGCGCCGGGCTCTACGACGTGCTCGGGCGGCAGGTCGGGCGGGTGTGGGACGGCTCGCTTCCGGCAGGGCGCCACGCCCTCGACGCGCCGGTGGCGCACCTGCCCAGCGGCACGTTCCTGCTGGTCGTCGAAGTGGACGGGCAGCGGCGGACCGTCCCGATCACGGTGATCCGCTGAAACCAAGCAACGTCGCTGTCAGGCGCCGTGCCGGGCGGCCTCGTCCACCATCCACGTCAGCGTGCCGGCGGGCCGGATGCGAGCGACAGGGAGGGACGGATCGGCGGCCGACTCGAACACGCGGCGAAGCGCATCCCGCTTGCCCGATCCGCTCACGAGGAAGAGCACGTGGCGTGACGCGTTCAGCGCCGGGAGCGTGAGCGTGAGCCGGTCGCGGACCGGACTCGTCGGTGGTGCCTCGGTGTGGGCGACCCAGCCGGACGGCTCGTCCAGCGCCGGGCTGCCGGGGAAGAGGGAGGCCACGTGCCCGTCGTCGCCCAGCCCGAGGAGCGTCACGTCGAACCACGGCTCTCGGCCCTCGAAAAAGGCGCGGAGGGTGTCGGCATAGACCCGGGCGGCGGCATCCGGGTTGCCCGAGCAACGCATCGGGTGGACCTGTTCCGATGGGATGGGCAGGGCGTCGAGCATCGTCGTGCGGGCGAGGCGCTCGTTGCTCTCGGGGTGCTCGGGCGGTACGCACCGCTCGTCGCCCCAGAAGACGTGGACGCGCGTCCAGGCCAACGCGTCTCGGAAGTCGGTGGCGAGAGCGCGGTAGGTCGGACCCGGCGTGGAGCCGCCCGTCAGCACCAGCGAGGCCGCCCCGCGCGCCTCGGCGGCCTCGTGAAGCCATCCGGCGATCTGCTCGGCAGCGGCCCGGGCCATCACTTCGGGCTCCGGGTAGACGAGGACGTCGGGCATGGCAATGTGTGATTGAGTGGTTGGTTGGCGGCCGGGTGATTTTTTAAACGTCTTGGTGCGGTGTAGTCATAAATCATCAGGTGTGGTCGTAAACGGCAATCGCCAATGATAAATCATTTGGTAAATCATTTACTCACTCAATCGCCCAATCACCCGATGGCTCCGGCCCCCACGTGCCCGAGGCGTAGGGGTGGACGGGGAGGTCCGCCGCCAGGAGCGGGCCGTAGAGGCGCCACGCGGCCTCGGCCTCCTCGGCGTGGACGAACAGCGTCTGGTCGCCCGCGGCCACGTCGCGCAGCAGCGTTTCGTAGGCCTCGCGGAGCGGGCCGAAGGCGTCTTCGTAGCGGAACTCCAGGTGCTGCGTGGTGAGGTCGAAGCCGGTGCCGGGGGCCTTGACCTCGAAGCCGAGGCGGAAGCCTTCGTGCGGCTGAAGCCGGATCCGCAGCACGTTGGGCTCGATGACGCACGGGCCCGCGGAGCGGAACAGCCTCACCGGTGGGCATCGGAAGAACACGGCGATCTCGGTGAGCCGCTCGGGCAGCCGCTTCCCCGTCCGGAGCACGAACGGGACGCCCTGCCACCGCCAGTTCTCGACCGAATGCCGCAGCGCCACGTACGTCTCGGTCCGGGAGTCCGCCGGTACGCCCTCGTGCTCGGTGTAGCCCTCCGTGCTGCCGTCGGCACCCGGCCCGTACTGCCCGTAGACGACGGCGCGGAGGTCGAGCGGGGCCGTCGCGCGGAGCACCTTGATCTTCTCCTGGCGGATGGCCTCGGCGTCGAAAGCGGCCGGGACCTCCATCGCCGTCAGCGTGAACAGCTGCGTGAGGTGGTTCTGGATCATGTCCCGCATCGTGCCGACGCCGTCGAAGTAGCCCGCGCGGCCCTCGACCCCGTCCGCCTCGGCGACGGTGATCTCGACGCGCTCGACGTGGTCCCGATTCCAGAGCGGCTCGAAGAGGGCGTTGGCGAAGCGGAAGACGAGCAGGTTCTGCACCGTTTCCTTACCGAGGTAGTGGTCGATGCGGTAGACCTGCGACTCGTCGAAGTAGCGGTGGACGAGCGCGTTGAGCGCCCGGGCCGAGTCGAGGTCGCTCCCGAACGGCTTCTCGACGACGAGCCGCGCCCAGCCCCCACGCCCTCCCTGCTTCTCGCGCCGACCGACGGCCCGGATCGCGCCGGGGAAAGCCGACGGCGGCAGGGCGAGATAGTAGATCCGGTTGCCGGCGGTGTCCGCGGCCCACGCCCCGGCGCGGTCGAAGGCGGGATCGAGCCGGTCGTACGCCTCCACCTCGGCGAAGGAGAGCGCGGCCTCGGTCCATGCCTTCGCATCCTTCGCCGGCACCCCTTCGTCCGTGAGCGCTTCGACGGCGTGGGCGCGAAAGGCGCCGTCGTCCCAGCCGGAGCGGCCCACGCCGAGCACGCGGAACGCCTCGCCGTGCTCCTGCGCCAGCCGGTAGAGTGCGGGGAGCAGCTTCTTCCGGGCGAGGTCGCCCGTGGCGCCGAGGAGGAGGAAGAGGAAGGGCTCCATGCGCGGACGAACGGAGGACGGGAGCAGCGGGGCAAGGAGGCCCGTCCCGAACGGTGCCGCACCGACTCGGGGTTCCGTGACCGGCGAGGCCGGCCTCCCCTCGTCCACCCGTCCCGTCCCCTCGCTCCGCTCTCCGGCGCAGCTGGTCTCTTCAGCGTCGATGCCGAATCGGGTCGATGAGAACCCGCGAGTCGGTCGCCGTGGAAGACCTGGCGGCGCTGGCGATCAGGCGTCGCGGCGCTCGGCCGCACGGAGCGTGTTCCGCAGCAGCAGCGCGATGGTCATCGGCCCGACGCCGCCCGGGACGGGTGTGATCCAGCCCGCCTTCTCACCCACCGCCTCGAAGTCCACGTCGCCGACGAGGCGGTAGCCGCGCTCGCGGGTCGGGTCGTCCACGCGGTTGATGCCCACGTCGATGACGGCCGCGCCGTCCTTCACCATGTCGGCCGTCACGAAGTGCGCCCGGCCGATGGCGGCGATCAGGATGTCGGCCTGGCGCGTGATGGCCGGGAGGTCGCGCGTGCGGCTGTGGCAGACGGTGACGGTGGCGTCGAGGCCGCGCCGGAGCAGCAGGCTCGCCATCGGCTTGCCGACGATGTTGGACCGCCCGATCACGACGGCGTGCGCGCCGCGCGTTTCGACGCCGCTCCGCGTGAGCAGCTCCACGATCCCGGCGGGCGTGCACGGTACGAACCCCTCCTGGCCAAGCACGAGGCGGCCGACGCTGACGGGGTGAAAGCCGTCTACGTCTTTGTCGGGGTCGAGGGCGAGGATCACCTTGTCCTCGTCGATGTGGTCCGGGAGCGGGAGCTGGACGAGGATGCCGTCCACGCCGGGGTCGCGGTTGAGGCGGTCCACGAGGGCGAGGAGGTCGGCCTCGGGGAGGTCGGCGGGGAAGGTCAGCGTCTCGGCGTCGATGCCGACCTCCTCGGCCGCGCGCTGCTTGCCGCGCACGTACGACTGCGAGGCGGGGTCGTCGCCGACGAGGACGACGCGGAGGGCGGGGCGGCGGAGGCCGGCGGCGAGGCGGGCCTCCACGGCCGCGCGGACCTCGGCCCGCACGTCCGCCGCGATCTGTGTTCCGTCGATGCGCTGGGCCACGGGATCGGGGAGGTGGAAGCGGGGAATCCGAGAAGGGGGGCGGCAAGTTAGCAGCGTGGCTGCAACCACGCGGTACCTTTCGGCCACCGCTCCTCCTCGCTCCCCCGCTCATGGCCCTCCGCGTAGGCATCCTCGGCGCCACCGGCGCCGTCGGCCAGACGTTCGCCGCGCTGCTCGCTCACCATCCGCTCTTCGAGATCACCGCCCTGGCCGCCTCCGAGCGCTCGGCCGGGCGGCCCTACCGCGAGGCGGCGAACTGGATCGGCCAGGACGAGATGCCCGAGTCGCTCGCCGGGATGGAGGTCCGGCCCTGCACGCCCGACCTCGACTGCGACCTCGTCTTCTCCGGCCTCGACGCGTCCGTAGCGGGCGAGATCGAAGCGGGCTTCGCGCGGGCGGGCTACCCCGTCGTCTCCAACGCGCGCAACTACCGGATGGCGCCGGACGTGCCGCTCCTCATCCCGGAGGTCAACCCGGACCACACGGCGCTCATCGCACGGCAGGACTGGGGCTCCGAAGGCGGCTTCATCGTCACCAACCCGAACTGTTCGACGGTCGGTCTCGTGATGGCGCTCAAGCCGCTCCACGACGCGTTCGGTGTCGAGGCCGTCCATGTCGTTACGATGCAGGCGCTCTCGGGTGCGGGCTACCCCGGCGTGCCGTCGCTCGATGCGCTGGCGAACGTGGTCCCGCACATCGGCGGGGAGGAAGAGAAGATGGCGACGGAGACGCGCAAGCTGCTCGGTACGCTGACCGAGGCGGGCGTGGAGCCGGCGCCGGTCACGGTGTCGGCGCAGTGCAACCGCGTGCCCGTCCTCGACGGCCACTTCGAGTGCGTCTCGCTCCGGCTGGCCGCGCCCGCCTCGGCCGAGGACGCCGCCGAGGCGATGCGGTCGTGGGCCAGCCCGCTGGCCGCCCTCAACCTGCCGACGGCGCCCGAGCACCCCGTCCGCGTCTTCGACGATCCGCGCTACCCGCAGCCCCGGCGCCATGCGCGCGCCGGCGGCGGGATGCAGGTCTCGGTGGGGAAGGTCCAACCTTGCCCCGTGCTCGGCCTCAAGTTCGTCGTGCTCTCGCACAACACGATCCGGGGCGCCGCCGGCGGCGCGATCCTCAACGCCGAGCTGCTCTATGCGCAGGGGCTCCTCGCCGAGCGCCGGCCCATCGCGGCATGAGGGGCGTTCGGGTGCGCCGGGCGCGGCCGGGTGAGCGCGACGCCGTCCTCGCGCTGTGGACGGCGCTGCACCGCGAGCACGAGGCGCTCGACCCCCGCTATCGCCTCGCCGACGACGCCCCGCTGATGTGGGCGAACGACTTCCAGGAGTGGGCGCGGGACGACCAGCACGCCTACCTCGTGGCCGAGGAGGAACGCGGTCGTCTCGTCGGGCTGATCACGGCGCATCTCCTGGTACCGACGCCGGTCTACGCGCCCGATCTCTTCGCCCACGTTGACGACCTCTACGTCGTCCCCGAGGCGCGGGGGCGCGGGGTGGGCGCGCGGCTGGTGGAGGCCGTGCGGGACTGGGCGCGCGCGCAGGGGGCCTCGTCCCTGCGGGCCGGCGTGCTGGCTCTGAACCCGGCCGGCCGCGCGTTCTGGGCCCGAATGGGCGCCGCCGACTTCGCCGTCACGGTGACGCTGGACGGGTGACGGCTCAGCGAGCCGGTTCGACCGCGTAGCTCCGGCGGCCCGTCGTGCGGAATGTGAGGCTCCGCGCCTCGGCCAGAACGCGCAGGACGTCCGAGGCGCCGCTCGGCTTCTCGACGGTCAGCGTGACGATCTCGCTGCTCGGAAGGTCGCCCTCCCACGTCACGCGCACCTGGAAGCGGCGCTCCACTTCGGCGAGGACGGCCGCGAGCGGGAGCTCGCGCACGACGAACGCGCCCATCCGCCAGCGGCCGTCCTGGGCCGCCGGGATCGGCCGGGCTGGAGCGGGAGGGAGGGAGGCGTCCTCCACGACCGTGGTCTGGTTTGCTTCGACTTCGACGGGCGTACCGCTCTCCAGGGGAGCGACCTCGACCCGGCCCTGCGTCACCGAGACTCGCGTCACCCCTTCGTCCTCACCACGACGAGCACGCACGTTGAAGCTCGCCGCCGACGTCGTAGCCTGGGCGTTGTGGGTGGCGACCACGAAAGGATGCTCGTCAGGTTGGACCGTGAAGAATGCCTCCCCCTCCAGCCACGACGTCCGCTGGGTTGCTTCGGCGAAGGGAAACCGCTGGAAGTTCCGGCGATAGCGGAGCACCGACCCGCTGTTCAGCGCCGCCTGCGAGCCGTCCGGCAGCGTCACGAACTGCACCTGTCCCGCGTGCGCCCGCACGACGACCGGCTTCCGCCACGCCAGGAACGTGACGACGGCCGCCGCCGCGATGAGCAGCACGGATGCGAACGCCAGGCGGCGGAGGCGCGCCACGCGGGGAGGGCGCGGTGGGGGGCTGGTAAAGGCGGATGACATGGTGGGTTGGATTCGTCTCGGCGTCCCGGAACGCCGAAGCTAGGAGGACGTGTGCTCCCGCGCACATCGTTCCGCGTACGACCACGCTGCCGCGATGGCTCCGTCCGGGACCGATTCGGCGAGGCGGGCGCGCCCCACGGCGTCGAGCACCACGAACCGGACGCCCTCCCGGGACCGCTTCTTGTCGGTCTCCATCGCTGCCACGAGGTCGGAAGGGTGGAGCCGCGGGAAGTCCGGCTCGACGGGCAGACGCGCCACGAGTCGGTCGGCGGCGTCGAACGGAGCAGGGAGGGGGGCTACGGGCATCGTGCGGCCGGCGGCGACGGAGGCCGAGAGGTGAAGCGCCGCGCGCATCCCGAGGGCGACGGCTTCGCCGTGGGTGTACCGGGTGTAGCCGGTGGCGCGCTCCAGCGCGTGGCCGAACGTATGCCCGAAGTTCAGGATCACCCGGCGCCCGGCTTCGCGCTCGTCTTCTTCCACGAGGGCCGCCTTGATGGCCGCGGCACGCGCCACCATCGTCCGTACCGCCTCGTCTTCTTGAGCGAGCAGGCCGGGCCACGTCCGGTCGAGCCAGCGGGCGAAGTCGGCGTCAGCCACGAGGGCGGCTTTGACGACCTCGGCGAGACCGCTGCGGTACTCGCGGTCGGGGAGCGTGCGCAGCACCGCCGGGTCGGCCAGCACGAGGCGAGGCGGGTGGAACGCGCCGATCAGGTTCTTGCCCAGCGCGTGGTTGATGCCCGTCTTCCCGCCGAGGGCACTGTCCACCTGGGCGATGAGCGACGTAGGGAGGTGGACGAGCGGGAGGCCGCGCAGCAGCGTCGCCGCCGCGAACCCGGCGAGGTCGCCGATGACGCCGCCGCCGAGGGCGAGAACCGGCGTGGCGCGAGTCGGAGTGCGGGCGAGCACGAAGTCGTAGACCGTGCCGAGCGCCTCGGCCGACTTGGTCGTCTCCCCGGCCGGAAGGACGAGCGTGTCCGGGCGCCGGCCAGCTTTGCGGAGGGCCGCCTCGACGGGCGCGCGGTAGTGCACGGCCACGCGGGCGTCGGTCACGAGCACGCAGGGGGCGGCCGGCAGGCCCGCCTCGGCGAGGTGCCGAGGCAGGTCACGCAGCGGCGCCTGGACGAACGGGTAGGTCCGCCCATCGGAGACGGAAACGGTGAGGGGCACGGGCGAGCAGGAGAGCGCGGCCCTAAGGTAGCCGAGCGGCGAGGGGGCCATCGCACCGAGGCGGCCGACGGGGCTCGAATCCGTCAATCGCCTCGCGCGGGTCGCGACTTGCGGAACTCCGGGTGGACGGAGTGGGTGAGCGGAACGGCGGGTTCGCACTCGCTCCCACTCTTCCCACCCCTCTCACCTTCTCCTCTCTCTCCCATGGGACTCCTCGACTTCATCCGCGATGCGGGCCGCGACCTCTTCGGCGGCGACAAAGGCAACGAGGCCGAACGCGTCAAGAAGGCCATCGAAGACGACCTCGGTAACAACGTGCGCAACCTCGGCGTGCTCTTCGACGACGGGCACGTCACGCTGCAGGGCGAGGCCGCCAGCCAGGCCGCGAAGGAAAAGGCCGTGCTCATCGCAGGCAACGTGCGCGGCGTCTCGGCCGTCAACGACGACCGCCTCACCGTGGCAGGGCAGAGCGCCCAGGCGGCCCCGGCTGTCCAGCCCCGTTTCTACACCATCCAGGCGGGCGACACGCTCTCGAAGATCGCCAAGGAGTACTACGGCGACGCCAACGCCTACGGGCGCATCTTCGAGGCCAACCGCGAGGTCATCAAGGACCCGGACAAGATCTATCCGGGCCAGCGCATCCGCATCCCCAGCGAATAGGGGTCGCTGTCGGAGGGGCGTCGTGCCGAGCCCTCGGCTGGCTTCACGGCCCGCGTAACGTCTTTTCGGGCCGTGACTTGAGACTTTGAGCGCCTTGCAATTATACTCTGCTTTCGCAGGCCGGACTCGGACGAGGACCGTTCAGGCGCCTGCCTCGCCTCTGCCTGCCTTTCCCATCCCTCTCTCAAACACTGGTGCACCACCATGAGAGTCGCTCTACTCACGCTTGCTGTGTGCCTCGCCATCCCCATGGCAGCGTCCGCGCAGACCTACACCTACGCGGGGCCGCCCGTCCCCATTCCGGATCGTCCCGCCACGGGATGTGACGGCAACGACCCCGGGCCCGATGCCACGGTGACCATCAACGTGGCGGATAACTTCCTCATCGACTCCGTTGATGAGGTGCGCCTCAACATCACCCACTCGTGGATCGGCGACCTCTGGGTCTCGCTGTCCCACGGCGGCACGACGGTCGTCATCGCGGACAAGCCCGGCACGCCCCTGCAGACGTCCTGCGGCAGCAGCTCCGACAACATGATCATGTTCGTGTCGGACTCCGGCTTGGACGGTACGGTCGAAAATGGGCCGTTCCCGTATAACCCGGCCGGGACCTACATCCCCAACGAGGCGCTCAGCGCGTTCGCTGGGATGAACGTCAACGGCGACTGGACCCTCACCGTCCGCGACTCGGGCGGCGGCGACACGGGCACCGTCATCGACTGGGCCTTCACCGTCATGGCGGTTCCGGTGGAGCTGACGGCGTTCAACGCGGTCGCCAACGGCTCGGACGTGACCCTCG
>CAZOJJ010000040.1:0-7299 GCA_964580105.1 uncultured Rhodothermales bacterium
GCGCCTTGCGTAGCTGCCCGCGGAGGGCTCGAACCTCCAACCTCCTGATCCAGAGTCAGGCGCTCTGCCAGTTGAGCTAGCGGGCAAACGACCGCCGCGGCGGGGCGCGGACAGACCATCCAAACTACGCGATCCGCCCGCCGAGGGTCAACCGGGCGGCCCCTCGGGCTCGGCCGCCGGGGTGCTCTTTGCCGCTTCTTCGCCCGCCTGGCGGCCCGCCTCGGGCGCGCCGTCCACGACCTCGGGCGGCACGCCGCGCCAGGCGGCCACCTGCGCGATGATCTGCCTGCGCACCCGCTCGCGGAGGGCCGGGGCGTCGTCCGGACTCATTCCCTCCGTCGGGATGGGATCGAAGACGTGGAGGCGGATGTCGGCCGCGCCGAAGCGCCAGCCGTGCTTGGGGAGGGCGTCGGCCGTGCCGTCGAGGGCGAGGGGGAGGACGGGCACGCCCTCCTCGATGGCGAGGCGGAAGGCACCGTCCTGGAAGCGGCCGACGGTGCGGCTCTTCGAGCGCGTGCCCTCGGGCATGAACATCACCGAGCAGCGCTTCTGGAGGCGGTCTCGGGCGTGGAGGACGACGGCCGCGCGGCTCGTCGCGCTCCGCCGGTCCACGGGGATGTCGGCCGCCATCCGCATCATCCAGCCGCCGACGGGCACCTTGAAGAGGGCCGCCTTCGCCACCCACTTCATCTCCCACGGCAGCCGCGAGATCACCGGGATGTCGGCGTTCGACTGGTGGTTGCTCACGACGACGTACGGGCGGCGCATGTCGGGCGGGATGGAGCCCGTCCGGGTGATTGTCCACGCCGGGTTGACGCGGGTCGTCAGGCCGCCCATCCACCGGAAGAGCCGGCCCGTGGTGTAGCGCGCCGGGTCGCGGTCGAAGAGCCGCACGACCGCCATCACAGGGAGGCAGGCCAGGACGATCAGCGTGATCGCCACCCAGGTCAGCGCGGACGTGATCGCGTTCATGCGGGGGCGTGGAACGGGGGAGTGGGTGGAGGATACTACGCCCGTCGTGCCACCGCCCTGTCCGTCCTCGTGGACCTCCTCAAGTATTTCGCCGACGAGCCCACCGCGCTCTACGCCGCCGAGGCGCCTGCGAGTGGGGATCTAACGCCGCTCGACGCCCTCCTCGGCGGACCGCAGTACTACCGGGGCTACGTCGCGGGCACGCACCTGCCGGACGACGGCGAGGCCCTCCGCATCGGGGCGACGGCACTGGACGAACCCGGGCTGTGGATCGCTCCTCTCCTCACCCTCTTCCCCGGCTGCGTGTGGACCCGGTTGGACGAGGGCGGCCGGCTCCGCTCCGTTTCCGATCCGTCCTCCACCCTCCGCGAGCCGCACGGCGTCTCGGTGCTCGTAGCCGCCGAGGCGGACGGACACGACCTCGCGCCGCTGGCGGCGCCCGACCGCCGCGAGGCCGTCCCCGCGCTCTGCGCCCTCCTCGACACCGGCGCCGTGGTGTTCTTCCCCGAGCCCGCGCACGACGGGTTCGACTGGAGCCTCTTCGCCGCCACGCCGCTTCGCGACCGGTTCGTGGAGGCGCTCCTCCGGCATCCGTCACCGAACGCGCGGCGCTTCGTGCTGCCCTACGCGCAGGCGCGCGGCGAGCACCGCTTCTACTTCGAGCAGTGGCAGCTCGACGCGCTGCCCGACTTCGTGACGGAGGTATGAGGCGCGAACTATCAGTTGATAGTAGATTGATAGCCAGCTGATAGCTCGCGCCATGAAGATCCCCGCCACGCCTCCGGTTTTTGAGGAGTGCG
This sequence comes from uncultured Rhodothermales bacterium, assembly GCA_964580105.1. Taxonomy (GTDB): domain Bacteria; phylum Bacteroidota; class Rhodothermia; order Rhodothermales; family Rubricoccaceae; genus CAZOJJ01. The sequence continues at coordinate 1,773 of CAZOJJ010000040.1, forward strand.
CCCGCAAGTTTCTCGAGCATTTTGATGCAAAAGAAGCTGGGTTCGTGGCAGAAATGGAAAAGGGGCCAGCCCCGGATGGGGCTTATCGGCACTGGGATACCGTCCGGCGTATGATTCCACCCAAAGGGCTCAAAGCCGAGGACGTATGGTTTGCTCGCAAGGCTGCGCGGAGGGGCTTATACCGGAAGGTGTCGTTACTGCTAGATCGGGAGGGCCGTCCGTTCCAGTATGCCCTTGTCGATCCGGTCCTGATCCGGCTGCACCGCATTGACCGAGACGCTGCTGGGCACATCGCGCTGCCGGAGCAGGCGACGAATTCCGATACGCGCGAACGGTACATCGTCCGGTCCCTCGTGGAAGAGGCCATCACGTCGAGCCAACTCGAAGGGGCCGCCACGACGCGGCAGGTAGCCAAGGAGATGATTCGGTCAGGGCGCCCGCCTCGGGATCGTTCCGAGCGCATGATCCTGAACAACTACCGGGCGATGCAGCACATCCGAGAGCGGCTCGACGAGCCGATGACTCCCGACCTCGTGTACGACATTCATCGAACCGTGTCGGAGGGCACGCTCGATAGCGAGGAGGGGCCGCTTCGCTCACCCGGTGACGGCGTGGTGATCTATGACGACCGGAATCAACTGCTTCACCGGCCGCCTCCTGCCGAGGAGATCGAGGTGCGCATGGAGCGGATGTGCACCTTCGCCAACGAGGCCGAGACGGGCGTCTTTCTCCATCCCGTCCTCAAATCGATCCTGCTCCACTTCTGGCTGGCCTACGACCACCCGTTCGTGGACGGCAACGGCCGGACGGCACGCGCGCTTTTCTACTGGAGCATGCTCAAGGAAGGGTTCTGGCTCGCGGAGTACCTCTCGATCTCGCGCATCCTCAAGCGCGCACCGGCGCGCTACGGCAAGTCGTTCCTCTATACGGAGACGGACGACAACGACCTCACCTACTTCATCCTGGCTCAGCTCCGCGTCATCGAGCAGGCTATCGAAGAGCTCAAGGACTACCTGGAGAAGAAGGTGAAGGAGGTGGCCGAGACGAGAGCCATCCTGAAGCCGTCGAGCGGGCTGAACCACCGCCAGATCGCCCTGCTGAGCCACGCCATCCGGCACCCGGGGACGGCGTACACGTTCGAGTCGCACCGCTCCAGCCACGGCGTCGCGTACGCCACCGCACGCGCCGACCTGCTCGACCTGAACGAGCGAGGGCTCCTCCGCCTGCAGCGGAAGGGACGCAAGTTCGTGTTTGTGGCGGTACCTGACCTGTCGGAGCGTTTGCGGGGGATGGAATGAGCGAGGCGCACGACCGCTGGATGGGCCGCGCCCTCGCCCTCGCCGAGCGCGGCGCGGGGCGCGCCAGCCCGAACCCGATGGTCGGCGCCGTGCTCGTGGGGCCGGACGGCGCCGTGCTCGGCGAAGGCTTCCACCGGAGCTACGGCGGCGCGCACGCCGAGGTCGAGGCCGTCCGCGCCGCCGAGGCGCGCGGGTACGCGGGGTCGTTGCGTGAGGCCACACTCTACGTCACGCTGGAGCCCTGCAGCCACCACGGCAAGACACCGCCCTGCGCCGACCTGATCGTGGAAAAGGGCATCCCGCGCGTCATCGCGGCGATGGAGGATCCGTTCCCCGAGGTCGCCGGGCGCGGCTTCGCGCGGCTCCGCGAGGCCGGCGTGGAGGTGGCCGTGGGCGTCCGCGAGCACGAGGCGCGGCGGCTCAACGAGGCGTTCGTGCACCACGTCGCCACCGGCCGGCCGCTCGTCACGCTCAAGGGGGCGCAGACGCTCGACGGCCGCGTCGCCACGGCGACGGGGGACAGCCGGTGGATCTCCTCCGCAGAAAGCCGCGCGCTCGTCCACCGCTGGCGCGCCGAACTCGACGCCGTGCTCGTCGGCGCCGGGACGGCGCGGGCCGACGATCCCGCGCTGACCGTCCGCCACGTCGAGGGGCGCCAGCCGCTCCGCGTGGTGCTCGACCGGGCGGGCGCGCTCCCGCCCTCGCTCCGGCTGTTCACCGACGCGTACGCCGCGCGCACCGTCGCCGTCGTCGGGGAGGGCGTGCGGCCCGGCTACGCCGACGCGCTCACCGAGGCCGGGGGCCGCGTGCTCGGTGTCCCCGAGCGCGACGGCCACCTCGACCTCGGCGCCGTGCTCGACCGGCTTGGCGCAGGCGACGGCGTAGCCGGGCCGGCGCGCCCCGTGCAGTCCGTCCTCGTCGAGGCCGGCCCCGGGCTGGCGACGGCGCTGCTGCGGCAGGACCTCGTGGACCGGCTGTTCGTGTTCGTCGCCCCCAAGCTCATCGGAGACGGCATTCCCGCCGTGGGCGACCTCGGGCTTACCCGGATGGCCGACGCGCTCACGTTCGCCGAGTCGTCGTGGGAGCCGGTCGGACCGGATCTGCTCGTCCGGGGTTATCTGCGGGCGGTATGACGCGCTCTCTCCTGACACCCCCACCGTTATGTTCACCGGCATCATCGAAGCCGTAGGCCGCGTCGAGCGGATCACGCCGCTGGAGGGCGGGACGCGCCTCCGCCTGGCCTGTGCGTTCGCGGCCGAACTCCGCGTGGACGAGAGCGTCGCCGTGAACGGGGTGTGCCTGACCGTCGTGGCGCAGGACGACCGCGCCTTCGAGGCCGTCGCCGTCGAGGAGACGCTCGCCAAGACCAGCCTCGGCGACCTCGCCGAGGGCGACGGCGTCAACCTGGAGCGCGCGATGCGGCTGGGCGACCGGCTCGACGGCCACCTCGTCCAGGGTCACGTGGATGCCAGCGGCACCGTCGCGTCCGTCGAAGCCCTCGCCGACTCGTGGCTCGTCCGCGTGCGCTACCCCGAGGCGTTCGCACCGTACCTCGTCCCCGCCGGCAGCGTCGCCCTCGACGGCATCTCGCTGACGCTCGCCCGGCTGGACGACGAGGCGCTCACGGTCGCCGTGATCCCGCACACCTGGAACCACACGACCGTCCGCACCTGGCGGCCCGGCCGCCGCGTAAACCTCGAGTTCGACGTGATCGGGAAGTACGTCGTCCGTGCGATGGCGCGGGGGATCGGCCGGCCCGACGGCGCGCCGTCGGTCGAGATCGAGCCGCCGAGCAGCATCGAGCGGCTTTAGCTCCAGCTACCGCTCCGGCTACCGCTCCGGCTACCGCTCGGTCACCGCGAGGTCTTCCACGTGGACGTTGAGCGCGTGGTTGATCCGCAGGCCCACGACGCCGTCCGTGCGGAGCGCGCTCCTCGGCATCCGCACCACCTCGGCCCCGTTGACGAAGAAGGCGACCTCCGCCTCGCCCACCTCGACGGCCAGCCGGTTGGGGACGGACGACGCGGTGTCCTCGCCGAACGTGGCGATGGCCTCGTGCGCCGTCCACGGGTGGAGCACCTCCGTCTCCTCGCCCGCACGGCGCTTGACGAGGAACTCGCCGCTGTTGCGGAGCACGAAGTAGTCGTAGGCGACGGCCTCGCCGTCGAGATTCTCGCCGCCGAAGAACAGGCCGTAGGCTTCGTTGCGGCCCTGTGGGTCGAAGAGGTGGATGAGCGTCTCGGCGCGGAAGGTGCCCTCGGCGGTGCTCTCGGGGTGGTAGAAGATGGCGGCCGGGCCGGTGGTGATGTGCCAGCCCGGCGTCATGTTGACGAAGAACACGTCGGCCGTGGTGTCGGCGCCGACGGTGGGGGCGTGGCCGGTGTGGTGGCCGTGGTCCGTTTCGTCGAAGCGGACGACCCAGGTGGACGGCGTGGCCATGTTTTCGCCTTCGGGCTGGAGCGGGTCGGGCCGCTGGGCCTGGGCAGCGGCGGCGAGGAGGACGAAAGCGAGGAGGGGCAGGTATCGCATGGCGGCCTCGGGGATGGGATGGAGGGTGCGGCGAAGGTACCGAGGCGGGCTCGTTCGACCCCGACGGACTCGGTGTGTCGGCGGGAACGGACCGGGCCGATTTCGCTACGGCAGCGTCAGCGAGCCCAGCAGGGTGGGTCGGCTCGCGCCCGTCACGGCGGGTACGTTCGTCGGGACGCCGTTGGCCCACTCGTGCGCCAGCACGGCGAAGAGCACGGCCTCCTTCGCATCCGGGTCCAGCCCGTAGACCGCCGTCGTCTCCACCGGGACGGGGGCGAACAGCGCTGCGAGTCGGCGCATGAGCTCGGCGTTGTGGACGCCGCCGCCGGAGACGATCAGCCGGTCCAGCGGATCGGTCGGCGCCGCGAAACGAACGTAGGCGTCATGGACGGAGCGCGCTGTGAGGGCCGTCGCCGTGGCGAGAAGGTCGTACGCGTCGTCGGGGCCTTCGGCCACGAGTCGCGCCACGTACGCCGCGCCGAACAGCTCGCGGCCGGTGGACTTGGGCGGCTCGCGCCGGAAGTAGTCCTCGGCCAGCAGCCGCGCCAGGAGCGCCTCGTCGGGCGTGCCGGCGGCGGCGCGGCGGCCGTCGGCGTCGAAGCGCTCGCCGAAGAGGCGCTGCGCGAGGGCGTCGATGAGGACGTTGGCCGGGCCGGTGTCGAAGGCGTAGGCGGCCTCGGGGCCGGCCCCCTTCGGCAACACCGTCAGGTTGGCGATGCCGCCGAGGTTGAGCAGCCCGCGTGTCTCGGTGGGGTGCGCGAAGAGGGCGTCGTCCAGGTAGGGGACGAGCGGGGCGCCCTGGCCGCCGAGGGCGAGGTCGGCCGCCCGGAAGTCGGACACGACGGGGACGCCGAGGCGGACGGCCAGCGTGGCGGGGCAGCCGAGCTGGAGCGTCGAGCGCGTGGGCGCGCCCGCGCAGGGCTCGGCGTCGGGGACGTGCTGCACCGTCTGGCCGTGGGAGCCGACGAGGTCGAGGTCGGCCGCCGTCAGGCCCGCCCGGGCCAGGGCGGCCTCGGCGGCCTCGGCGAAGAGGTGGGCGAGGCGGACGTGCACCTGGCTCACGAGGCGGACGTCGGACGTGGCGGCCTCGGTCACGCGGGCGAGGGCGTCGCGGAGCGCGGCGTCGTAGGCGCAGCACGCGAAGCCGAGCGTCTCGACGGTCAGCGCCCGGCCGCGCCCGGACAGCCGCACCACGGCCGCGTCGACGCCGTCCAGCGAAGTCCCGCTCATGAGCCCGGCGACGACCCGCTCGGGCCGCCCGAAGAGGCGCTGCGCCGGGTGCATCACGCGTCGCCGCTTCGGGCGCGGAGCTCGGCGGCGAGGCGGAGCAACTCCTCGGCCCGCTCGGGCTTCTGCTGCGCCAGCTTCTCGTAGACGACGGCGGCCTCGGCGTACTGGTGCTGCGCGGCGTAGATGCGCGCGAGCGTTTCCGAGACCATGTCGTCCTCCGCAGACTCGTCAACGACGACGCTGGGACCCTGGAAGGTAGGGTCGGGCCGGATGCGGGGCGCGTCTTGGAGCTGCTGGATGAGCGCGTCCAGCTCGTCGGCCACCGACGACGCCTCGGGCGTTTCTTCCGGTTCGGCGGGCGGCGGTTCGTCCGGCTCGCCGTCCACGACGTGCGCGTCCTCGCCGGGCGGCTCGGCCTCGCCGGGCGGCTCGGCCTCGCCGGCCTCGGTCTCCGGCTCACGAGCGGAGGC
>CAZOJJ010000040.1:7399-10617 GCA_964580105.1 uncultured Rhodothermales bacterium
CCGTCGGCTCCGCAACCGTCGGCTCCGCAACCGTCGGCTCCGCAACCGGCGGCTCCGCTTCGGCGGTGTCCGTTGATTCGTACGGCCCGAATTCGGAGAGGGCCGCTTCCGGCTCCTCCGGCTCCTCGGGCTCTACGGCCGCCTCGGCTTTGGCCTGCACCGGCTCAGTTTCCTGGAACGCGGACGAGGGGGGCGCCTCGGGCTCCGCCTCTCCGACATCGGACGCTTCGGGCGCGAACGCCTGGTGGGCGTCCGGGAGCGTGCCGCCCGGCTCGTCGGCCAGCGGCTCGGCGGGAGCGCTACCGCCCTCGGAGGGTGCCGTCGGGGTCGGGCGCGACCAGTCGGCCGGGAGGGCGGCGCGGACCTGGGCGTCGAGGAGCCGCTGGCGCTCGCGGCGGACGAGCGGGCTGCCGGGCACGAGGAAGTACGCCTGGTGCCACGCGCCGAGGGCGTCGTCCCAGCGCTCGGCGGCCTCGTAGGCCTTCGCCAGGAGCACGTGCGCGGCCGGGTAGGCGGGCGCGGCCTGCACGAGGGCCTCGAGCCGGCGCGCCGCCTCGCCGATCTCGCCGTCGGCGAGGAGGCGGGCGGCGGCCTGGATGGCCGTGGCCGGTCGGTCGGCGGACGGGGGCGGGCCGGGAGCCATGGGGGCAGGGAGGGGGAGGGACGCCGGGCGGTGCATCCACCCGGGCCGTTAAGGTAGCGTTTCCGCCGAACTGCGGAAACCGAGCGCCCGGCCGCCCCGCCGTGAAGAACGGGCGCAACGGCACGGCCACTACGCCGCCTGCGCGGTCGGGCGCACCTCGACGGGCCGGGGGACCGGCCGGACGGGCCGGACCGGGAGGGCCTGGCGCTCCACCCGCGCCGCGTCGAAGAAGCCGAGCAGCCCGAACCCGACGGCGAACAGCGCCTGGAAGCCGACGCCGGCCCAGGCCTCGACGACCACGAGGGCCACGAGGCCGGCGAGGCTGTAGGCCGCCATCGCCCGCTCGGCCCACACGACGAGGCGCTCCGGGGGCGGCGCGTAGCTCGTCCATCCGCCCCGATCCCCGGCCTTGGGCGTCCGCACGAAGGGCGTCCGCCGCCGCCCGACGGCCTCCAGTACGGCGCGCGTGTTGCTCACGGCGAGGCCGAGCGAGGCGGCGAGGAGGGCGGGCTCGTAGCGCAGCCGCCGCTTCCAGTCGGCGTAGAGCGCCCGCTGCGCGGCGACGTGCGCCAGCAGCACGCCCGCGAAGGCCACGGCGCCGACGCCGAGGGCGGCGAAGTAGCCGTCGCCGGGGCCGGCGTCGAGCGAGCGGGCGACGAGCAGCGGAGCGTGGAGGAGCACGGCGACGAGGAGCGCCGGGTAGACGGCGAAGCCGCCGAGCTGGATCGTCCCCTGCACCTTGACGCCGGGGCGGACGGGCGCGCGCCAGAGCGCGCCGAGGAGCTTGCGCGCCGTCTCGGCCGAGCCCTTCGTCCAGCGAAACTGCTGCTGGCGCCACGCCGCGGCCGTCGCCGGGATCTCGGCCGGGACGGCGACGTCGCCGAGGAAGCGGAAGCGCCAGCCGCGCAGCTGGGCGCGGTAGGAGAGGTCGAGGTCCTCGGTGAGCGTGTCGCTCTGCCAGCCGCCCGCGTCGTCGATGCAGGCGCGGCGCCAGAGGCCGGCGGTGCCGTTGAAGTTCAGGAACAGGCCGGCCGCGCTCCGCACGTCCTGCTCCACGACGAAGTGGGTGTCGAGCAGCGCCGCCTGCACGCGCGTGAGCACGGAGCCCTCGGCGTTGAGGTGGCGCCAGCGCGCCTGCACCAGCCCGAGGCCGGGGTCGGCGGCGAGGACCGGGACGGTCCGGCGCAGGAAGTCCGGTTCGGGCACGAAGTCGGCGTCGAAGACGGCGACGAACGCGCCGCGCGCCGTCGTCAGCCCGTGGGCGAGCGCGCCCGCCTTGTAGCCGCCCCGGTCCGCCCGCGTGACGACGCGGACGTCCACGCCGCGCGCGCGCCAGGCGGCGGCGCGGGCCCGGGCGAGCGAGCGCGTCGCGTCCGTGGAGTCGTCGAGGACCTGGATCTCCAGCCGGTCGGCCGGGTAGTCGAGGCGGGCCGCCGCGTCGATCAGCCGCTCGACGACGAATCGCTCGTTGTAGAGCGGGAGCTGGACGGTCACGCGGGGCCACTCACGCGGGGCCGGAGCAGCCGGGCTCGGCCGCAGGCCGCCCTGCGCATGGTGCCTTGCCGCCAGCACGAGCAGGTTCAGCCCGAACACGAACAGGACGGCCGAGGCGGCGGCGTAGAGGGCGGCGAGGAGGAGCATCGGGTGACGAACGCGGGGAGAGGCCGGAAGGTAGGGGCGTCCGGTTCTGCCTGGCTCTGTCCGGTTCTCAGGCCATTGCGGGCCGTCACCAGTCGGACGTGGCCGCCGTGAAGATGTCGTCCGCGATGGTTTCGATGGCGCGGGCGGCGGCCTCGGCCTCCCCGGCGGCACCCTCGGCCGGGTCGTAGTCCTGGGAGTCGGAGAACGAGCGGGCGAGGCGCTCGCGGTCCTCGACGCGGTCGGTGTAGCGGGCGGCTACGCTGATGGTGACGCGGTTGAGCGAGGCCACCTCGTCGCCCGTGACGGCGACGGGGGTGATGGTGTAGCGCTCCAGGACGACCTCCAGGAGGGCGTCGGCCTGCGTCTCGTCGGGTTCGAGGGAGAGGCGGGTCTGGTCCACGAACCGCGCGACGAGCGCGTCCGTGAGGGCGGCGTCGAGGCTGGGCACGGCGCCCTGGGCGCGCACCTCGGCCGGCGGGATGGCGACGGTGCGGAGGTGCTCCGGGAGGGACGCCCCGCTGAACGAGTAGACGCCGCAGGAAGTGAGAAGGAAGAAGGGAGAAGTGAGAAGGAAGAAGGGAGAAGTGAGAACGAGCACCCGTGCTGCCCACTTTCCACGTCCCGCTTCCCACTTCCTACTTCCCACTTCCCACTTCCTACACATCGATCCCCTCCTCCTCCAGGTCCTTGATCTTGCGGTAGAGCGTGCGCTCGGAGATGCCGAGGGCGTCGGCCGTCTGGCGGCGGTTGCCGTCGAAGCGGCGGAGCGCCTCGATGATGAGGGCGCGCTCGGCCTCCTCCATCGTCGGGAGCGGGAGGCCGCGGCTGAGGAGGCGGGCGAGGTCGTCGGCCCCCTCGGCCTCGGTGACGACCGGCGCGGCCTCGTCCTTCTCGATCTCGTCCTTCTCGATCTCGTCCTTCTCGATCTCGTCCT
>CAZOJJ010000040.1:10717-23475 GCA_964580105.1 uncultured Rhodothermales bacterium
CTCGTCCTTCTCGATCTCGTCCTTCTCGATCTCGTCCTTCTCGATCTCGTCCTCCTCGACCTCGAACTCGGCGTCGGCGGCGTCCGGCTCGAAGCCGTCGCCCTCCGCGAGGCCGGCGAAGTCGTCCTCGGTCTCTTCCTCGGTTTCGTCCTCGATCTCGTAGTCGGCGTCGCTGAAGGCGGGCTCGGGGTAGGGCGCGTCGAGCTCGTCGGCGAGGGAGCGTTCGAAGGAGGTGGCGGCGAAGGTCGGGGCGGATTCGGGCTCGGGCGCGGCGTCCGGGCGGGGGCTGCCGGCGAGGTGGCGGAGGATCGCCTTGACCTCGCGCATCTCCATGCGCAGCTCCAGCAGCGCGCGGTAGATCAGCTCCCGCTCGCGGCTGTCGGCCCCGCCGGGCGGCGCCTTGCTTGCGACGGCCAGGCCGGCCGCCGCCGAGACGCCGCGCAGGAACGGGCGGAGCGCGTCGGCCGTGAGTTCCTCGCCGCGCACGAGGACGACGGCCTGCTCGGCCACGTTGCGCAGCTCGCGCACGTTGCCCGGCCAGTTGTAGCGGCGGAGGAGGTCGCGCGCGGGGGCCGTCAGGCGGAGCACGGGGGCGTCGTACTGCTGGGCGTAGCGGTAGAGGTAGTGCTCGAAGATGGGGAGAATGTCCTCGCGGCGCTGCCGGAGCGCGGGGATCTGGATGACGATGGCCGAGAGGCGGTAGTAGAGGTCCTCGCGGAAGCGCCCGGCGCGGACCTCCTCGGCCAGGTTCTTGTTCGTCGCCGCGATCACGCGCACGTCGGCGTGGAGCATCTGGCTGGAGCCGACGCGGCTGAACGTGCCCGACTCGAGCACGCGGAGGAGGCGGACCTGCGCCTGGGCGGGCATCTCGCCGATCTCGTCGAGGAAGATCGTCCCGCCGTCGGCCTCCTCGAAGTAGCCGACGCGCTGGCTCGTGGCGCCGGTGTACGCGCCCTTCTCGGCGCCGAAGAGCTCGCTCTCGATGAGCCCCTCGGGGATGGCGCCGCAGTTGACCACCACGAGGCGGCGGTGGCGCCGCCCGCTCAGCTCGTGGAGCGCCATCGCGACGAGCTCCTTGCCGACGCCGCTCTCGCCTTCGAGGAGGACGGTGATGTCCGCCGGGGCGACCTGGCGGACGCGTTCGATGACCCGGCGGAGGGCGGGGGAGTCGCCGAGGAGGCCGAAGCGTTCCTGGAAGGCCTGTCGATCCATGCAGGGATGAGAAACGGACTCGGAAGATAGAGCGGGAGCGCGCGCCGACGGCGACGGGCCGCGCCCGGTTCCGCGCCCGGGAGCGGGCGCCTCAGCCGAAGGCCGCCTGCCGCACGAGCACGCGCCGCGTGGCCTCGAAGCGCCCGGCGAAGCGCGCCAGGCCGTCGCCCCGCAGGCGCTCGGCGTGCTCGTCGAAGTAAGCCTGGAGCGCGGCGCGGTCGCGGAGGCGGTACTGCACGCACCAGCGGGCCCGGCCCTCGTCGGGTGCGCCCGCCTCGGGCTCGACCGCGAACCACTCGGCGCCGAGGAAGCCGTCGAGGCGGAGGAGCTCGGCGATGTGCGGGCCGAGCCACGCGGCGTAGGCGTCGGCCACGGCCCGGTCGACGGCGAGGTTGACTTCGTAGAGGACCATGAGACGGGCGGATCGGGTGGGGCAAGATATCTTGCCGCGTCCAACCGCTATGCGTATGCCGTCTCGCCGCGATTTCCTCCGTCAGAGCGCGGTGCTCGGGGCCTTCGCCGCCCTGCCGGGGCCGCTCGCGGCGCCCTCGCACCGGCCCGGTCCGGCCCCCGTCGCCCTCGCGACCTGGAACAACCAGGCGGCCGTGGCCGCGGCCTGGGCCGTGTTGCACGAGGGCGGCTACGCCCTCGACGCGGCCGAGCAGGGCGTGTGGGTTCCCGAGGCCGACCCCGAGGACCACAGCGTCGGACTCGGCGGCTACCCCGACCGCGACGGCCGCGTCACGCTCGACGCGTGCCTCATGGACGAGCGCCACCGCTGCGGCGCCGTGGCCGCGCTCGAAGACATCCTCCACCCCATCTCCGTCGCCCGCAAGGTGATGGAGGAGACGCCGCACGTGCTGCTCGTGGGCGAAGGCGCCCTCCAGTTCGCGCTCGACCAGGGCTTCGAGCGGACGAACCTGCTCACGCCTGCCGCCGAGGCGGCGTGGCGCGCGTGGACGGCCGAGCACGACTACCGCCCCGCCATCAACAGCGAGCGCCGCGACGCCTATCCGGCCCGGGGCGACCACGACACCATCGGCCTGCTCGCGCTCGACCGGGCCGGCCGGCTGTGCGGCGCCTGCACGACGAGTGGCCTGGCTTACAAGCTGCGCGGGCGCGTCGGCGACTCGCCCCTCATCGGGGCCGGGCTCTTCGTGGACGGCGAGGTCGGCGCGGCTACGGCCACGGGGCACGGCGAGGAGATGATCCGCACGGCGGCGGCCCACACCGTCGTCGAGGCGATGCGGCACGGGATGGCGCCCGAGGACGCCTGCCGGACGGCCGTCGAGCGCATCCGGCGCGTGACGCCGAGCGACGTGACGGCCATCCAGGCCGGTCTGCTGGCGCTCTCCGCCGACGGCCGCTTCGGTGGCTTCGCGCTCCAGCCGGGCTTCAACTACGTCGTCACGCTGCCGGAAGGGACGCCCGAGCCCGAGGGGCACGTCACCCGGCGCACGCCCGTCCCGGGCGGCACGACATACGTGATCGAAGCGCCGTCGCTGCGAGGGTGACGACGGGGCGCCGCCTTCGTCTCGACCTCGACGGCCGTCAGCGTCGCGACGCCCAGGACCCCGCCTCGCCGGCCTCGCCGGTCAGGCTCGCTCAGGCCGTGAGGGCCACACCCTCTGCCAGCGTCGTCGTGCCGAGGAAGCGGCCGAAGAGCGTCGCGCTCGTGCAGCCGGTGACCTCGACGGCCACGTAGTCCCCCTTGCGGACGCCGTCGGGCCGGTCGAAGACGACGACGTGGTTGGAGTCCGTCCGCCCGGCCAGCTGCGCGTCCGACCGCTTCGAGGGGCCCTCGACGAGGACCACCTCGCGGCGCCCGAGGCGGGCGCGGTTGCGCGCGAGCGAGGTCGCCGTCTGGAGCTCGATGATCTCTGTGAGCCGGCGCTTCTTGACCGCCTCGGGCACGTCGTCGGCGTACTTGCGCGCGGCGTAGGTGTCGGGCCGCTCGGAGTAGGCGAACATGAACGCGTGGTCGTAGCCCACCTCGCGCATGAGCGAGAGGGTGTCGGCGTGCTCGGCCTCGGTCTCCCCGCAGAACCCCGCGATGATGTCGGTGGAGAGGGCGAGGCCGGGGACGAGGGCGCGCGCGCGCTCGACGAGGGCGAGGTAGGCCTCGCGCGTGTACGTCCGCCGCATCCGGCGGAGCACGTCGGAGTTGCCGTGCTGGACGGGCAGGTGGATGAAGTCGCACACGGTCGGCACCTCGCGGTGGACGTGCAGCAGCTCGTCCGAGCAGTCCTTGGGATGCGAGGTCGAGTAGCGGATGCGGAGCTCCGGCGAGAGCCGCGAGATGCGGTAGAGCAGCTCGGCGAAGGAGACGGCGTGGCCGCCGGCCTCGTCGCGGTACGAGTTGACGTTCTGGCCGAGGACGGTGACTTCCTTGTAGCCCGCGTCCACCAGCCGCCCGACTTCCGAGAGGATGCTCGTGACCGGGCGGGAGCGCTCGCGCCCGCGCGTGAAGGGGACGACGCAGAAGGCGCACATGTTGTCGCACCCGCGCATGATCGAGACGAAGGCGGAGACGCCGTTCGAGTCGTAGCGGACGGGTGCGAGGTCGGCGTAGGTCTCCTCGCGCGAGAGGTGGACGTTGACGGCGGCCTGGCCCGTCTCGCCCGCCTCGGCAAGCAGGCGGGGGAGGTCGCGGTAGGCGTCCGGCCCGGCGACGACGTCCACGAGGGCCTCCTCTTCGAGCAGCTTCGTGCGGAGGCGTTCGGCCATGCAGCCGAGGACGCCGATCTGGAGGTCGGGCCGGTCCTGCAGCTTGCGGGCGCGGAAGCGGGCGAGCCGGCCGCGCACGCGGTCCTCGGCCTTCTCGCGGATGGCGCACGTGTTGATGAGGACGACGTCGGCCTCGTTCTCCGTCGCCGCGAGGCCGTAGCCCTCGGCGCCGAGGATGGAGGCGACCAGCTCGGAGTCGGCCACGTTCATCTGGCAGCCGTACGTCTCGATGAAGACGCGGCGGCCGTTGGGCGCCTCGGCCGTGGCGGCGAGCGTCCTCGGGCGGTCCACGTCGCCGGCCTGATCCGGGGCGGAGGAGACCGGCTGGAGCGTGTCCGCTCCGTCGAGCACGTCGAGGTCGGCAATGGGCTGCATGGCGCGAGGTCGGCTGAGAGCCGGAAAAGGTACGGAGCGCCGTCGCCTAACCCACGCGCAGTTTCGGTGGAAAGGGGCGGCGTCACGTCCAACCGCGCGCGTGCGTACCGCTCCGGCAACCCGGCCGGCCGGGGCGGGTTGAACCCGGGCCGTTCTCTTTCCTTCGCTCGCACCCCCGCGCTCATGCACCCCGACGCTCCCTCCCCCGACCGCCCCGACGACGCGCCCCCTGCCGGTCACCCGGACCCCGAGCGGGACAAGGACGGCACCGAGAGCCTCTCCTCCCCCGAGTCCGACGACAAGCGCGTAGCCGAAGAAGGCAGCGCCTACGCCGGCCGCATGATGGACGACGACCTCAAGACGAACCCGCGCGTCGAGGAGCCCGGCGCGGGCACCGAGGAGGACGAGTGAGGATCGGCTGAGGATCGGCGCGCCGCGGCTGAGGATCGGCGCGCCGCGGGTCCTACGTTCGGCGCCCGCCCTTCCACGCGGCCCTCGACCCCATGCACGCCCGGTTCTTCGCGCCCCTCGCCGCCCTCATCGTGTGGCAGCGCGACGACGACGGCATCCGGCGGAGGGCGCACGGCATGTGAAGCGGCTACCGGACGGAGTAGCTCGACTACGCGCCGCCCGTTGGCAGCTAATCCACGCCCAGGATCTTGTGCGCCTGGACGGAGACGCGCCAGTCGGGGTGGCGGAGGGCGAGGTCTACGGCCAGTCGGGTGGCCTCCGCTTTCCGGGGGCCGTCCTCGGGCTGGAGCCAGCGATAGCGCACGGGCCGCCCGCCGAGCGTGTGCGGGCGGAGGCGCTCGGCGAAGGCGACGTAGGCCTCGGGGCGGTAGTCCGGCACGACCAGCTTGAGCTCGTCCATCGCCTCCAGCACGAGGCGCTCGGCCGGGAGCTTGGGGCTGCACACGACCCAGTCCGGCGGCTCGGCCCCGCCCGCCTCGGCGAAGGCGTCGGCGAGGCGGACGGTGCCGTTTGTCTCGCAGGCGACGAAGAAGCCGGCGGCGTGGAGGGCGCGGACGAGCGCGGCGTCGGCCTGGAGGAGCGGCTCGCCGCCGGTGAGGACGACGAAGCGGATGGGCGCCTCGCCCTCCGCCACACGCAGGATCTCCGCGGTGAGGTCCTCGGCGCTGAGCCGGACGCTTCCGGCCTTGCGGAAGTCGGTGTCGCACCACTTCGCGCACGACGAGCCGTGGCGTTCGGCGTCGCGGGCGCGGTCGGGCTCCTCGCCCGTCCACAGGTTGCATCCGGCGAAGCGGACGAACACGGCCGCCCGCCCGGCCCAGGCCCCCTCGCCCTGGAGCGTCCGCCAGACGGCCCTGACGGCGTACCGCTTCCCGCCCGGCGGCGAATCCCCGAGGCGGGCCGCCAGCCCCGCCTCCGCCGTTCGATTCCCGGATTCCCCGATCATCCGATCCCCCGATTCAGTCCAGCCAGCCCCGCGCCTTCGCCTCCTCGTAGCCCTTCGCGCGGAGCACCGAGGCGGGGTTGTCGAGGCGGCCGTAGCCCCACGGGTGGCGCTCGGAGCGGTCGCCGTGGTAGTCGGTGTGGGAGTGCTCGATGACCACGTCGAGGCAGCCGAGGTCGCGGGCCAGCTTCCACGTCTCGGCCTTCGTGAGGTGCATCAGCGGCGTGTGGATGCGGAGGTCGGCGCCGAGGGCGAGCGCGAGGCTGCGCTCCATGCTCTCGACGAAGGCGAGGCGGCAGTCGGGGTAGCCCGAGTAGTCCGTCTGGCACATGCCGCCGACGAGGTCGCGGATGCCGCGCGTGAAGCCGAACGACGCCGCGACGGTCAGGAAGAGCGCGTTGCGGCCGGGCACGAACGACGCCGGGAGGCCGGGCGCGAGGGCGTGCGGGGCATTGACGTCGCCCGCCTCGGTGAGGGCGCTGCCCGAGAGGAGACCGGTGAGGTCGAGGACGGTCAGCGGCACGCCCGCCAACCCGGCGATGGTCCGCGCCTGCGCCAGCTCGACGGCGTGCCGCTGACCGTAGCGGAAGCCGAGGGCTTCCACGCGCGCGAAGCGCCGCGCGGCCCAGTAGAGGCACGTCGTGGAGTCCTGGCCGCCGGAGAGCAGCACGAGTGCGGCGTCGCCGGAGCCGGAACGAAGCGGGGGGATCGCCATAGGTGGGGGATCGGGTTCACGCCGAAGACTACGCCCCCGGCACGCCGACGCGTGTGAAAATCCCGACGCGGCGCACCCCTGCGCCCGCTTGCCCGTCTTCGCCGCCCTTCCGACCTTCTGCCATGCGTATCCTTTCGCTCGTCGTTTCGCTCGTCGTTTCGCTCGTCGTTTCGCTCGTCGTGCTCCTGGCCGCCTGCCAGGCCGACCTCCCGCCCACCGACACCGCGGCCGACACGACGGCCGCCTCGGCCGCGCCGGTCACGCCGGCCATCCCCTACGACTTCGACCACCCGGACGCCGCGTTCGATCTGCCGGAGGCGCTGGTCGAGATCTCCGGCCTGACCGTGCTCGACGACGGCCGCCTCGGCGCCGTGCAGGACGAGCAGGGCGTGCTCTACGTCCTCGATCCCGAGACCGGCGCGGTTCTGGAAGAGCACCGCTTCGACGGCGAGGGCGACTACGAGGGCGTCGAACTCGTAGGCGAGACGGTCTGGGTGCTCCGGAGCGACGGCGCCCTCTTCGCCGTCACCGAGGCGCGCGGCGACGCCCCGCAGCGCGAGCGGTACGACACCGGCCTCCACGACGGGTGCGACGCCGAGGGCCTCGGCTACGACCCCGCCGCCGGCCGCCTGCTGATCGCCTGCAAAGAGGACGCGGGGCCGGAACTACCGGGCGTCCGCGCGATTTACGCGTTCGATTTATCCGCGTTGGAACGCGCCCCGACGCCTGCGTTTCGTCTCGAGCGCTCCGCCCTCGACGGCCCGTCCGATCCGTTCAAACCCTCGGCCGTCGCGGTGCATCCCCGTACCGGGGACGTCTACGTCCTTTCCGCCTCACACAGCGCGCTGGCCGTTCTGAGCCCCGAGGGGGCCCTCCTCGGCGTCGTGGACCTGCCGGACGAGCGGTACCCCCAGCCCGAGGGCCTCGCCTTTGGTCCGGAAGGGACTCTGTACGTCTCTACCGAAGGGCGCTCCGGCGCCGCCGCTCTCCTCCGTTTCCGCGAACAGCCCCCTCGATGATCCGCCCGCTCCTCCTCGGTCTCGTCGCCCTGGCCCTCAGCGGGTGCGCCGCCACACGCACCTACGTCAGCGACCGCTACGACGACGACCTCGACGCGCCCGAGCCGCCCGCCGACCGCGTCGTCTACGAGGTGTTCCTCCTCGGCAACACGGCCGACGGCGACCCCGAGGCGGCCGAGCCGGTCTTCCGGGCGCTCGCGCAGGAGCTCGACCGTGCGGGGGAGCAGAGCGCCGTCGTGTTCCTGGGCGATCTGCTTCCGGACGGGATGCCGGACTCCTTGGCCGCCGGCTTCGCCGAGGCCGACGCTCGCCTCGGCGCCCTCGCGGAGACGGTGGCCGGCTACGACGGCCGCGTCCTCGCCCTCCCCGGCGACCGCGACTGGCGGCAGGGCGAGGACGGCGTGGAGCGCCTCGAAGCCGTCCTCGAAGCGAAGCTCGACCGCGGCGACGTCGTCGCACCCGGCGATGCACGCCCGGGGCCCGTCGTGCTGGAACTGGCCGACGACCTCGTCCTCGTCGTGCTCGACACGGCCTGGTGGCTCGAAGAAGACGAGCGGCCCGGCGGCGAGGCGGGCCGGTTCGAGGGCGACGTCGGCGCGTACGAGGTCGAGAACCCGTACGAGGTCGTCCTCGCCCTCGAAAGCGTCTTCCGCGAGTACGACGACGCCAACGTGCTCGTCGTCGGGCACCACCCGATCAAGAGCCTCGGCGCCTACGGCGGTCATTTCCCGCTCCGCCGCCACCTCCTCCCGCCCGTGCTCGGCTCGGTCTACCCGCTCTACCGCACGTTCGTCGGCGCCGGGCAGGACCTCGCCAGCCCGGCGTACCGTGCCATGCGCCAGGCGCTCGACCGCGTCTTCCGCGCCTACGACGGCGTCGTGTACGCCGCCTCGCACGACCGCAGCCTCCAGGTCTTCCCCGTCGAGGAGTCCATCCGCCGGACGCAGTACTACCTCGTGAGCGGCTCCGCCGCCGAGGGCGAGCCCGTGGCGACCGGCCGCGGCGCCGCCTTCACCTCCTCCGACCGCGGCTTCCTCCGCCTCCGCTACCTCGACGGCGGTGCCGCCTGGCTCGACGTGCTCCGCGTGGACCCGGAGACGGCCGAGGCGGAGGTGGCCTACCGGTACCGGCTCCGCGACACGCGCGCCGAGGCCGTGGACCCGGAGGTGCCCGACTTCGATCCCGGCGCGCTGCCGTCTTACGAGGGCCAGACCGTCACGGCCGCCATCAACCCGGACTACCGCGCCGGGGCGCTCAAGCGGCTCCTCCTGGGGGCGGGATACCGCAACGCCTGGGCCGCCGAGGTGCCCTTCCCCGTCCTCGACATGAACCTGGGCGGGGGGCTCACGCCCGTCCAGCGCGGCGGCGGCATGCAGACCGTCTCGCTCCGCCTCGAAGACGCCGAGGGCTACACCTACGTCCTCCGCCTTCTCCGGAAGGAGCCGGGCCGGACGCTCCCCGAGGAGCTCCAGCGCTCCGTCATCGCCGACATCATCCAGGAACTCACGAGCGCGACGATCCCCTGGGGGGCGCTCACCGCCGCCAGCCTCGCCGAGGCCGCCGGTCTCTACCACACCGACCCCCAGCTCGTCTACGTCCCCGACGACCCCCGCCTCGGCATCTACCGCGAGGAGTTCGGCGGCCGCCTGGCGCTCTTCGAGATCCGCGCCGACGAGGACATGTCCGCCTTCGACCGCTTCGGCAACTCGGACAACGTGAAGTCCACGCCGTCGATGGTCGAGGACGTGGAGGACGACCAGGACCACCGCGTGGACCAGCGGTTCTTCCTCCGCAACCGCCTCCTCGACATGCTTATGAGCGACTGGGACCGCCATGCCGACCAGTGGCGCTGGGCCTCCCTGGAGCCCTACCAGCTCGACCCCTCCCTCACCGGCGAGGCGCGCACCAAGGGCAAGATCTACCGCCCCATCCCGCGCGACCGCGACTTCGCCTTCTACCGGCTCGGCGGGCTCGTCCCCTTCGTCGCCAGCAGGGTCGAGCCCAAGCTCCAGAGCTTCAACCGGGGCTACGGCAACCTCAAGGGGCTCACCACCAGCGGCATCCCGCTCGACCGCCGCTTTACGAACGCGCTCACGCGCGAGGACTGGATCGCCGAGGCGCGCAGCCTCCAGGCCGCCCTCACGGACGAGGTCGTCGAGGCCGCCTTCCGCCGCTGGCCCGAGGCCGTCTTCGCCGAGTACGGGCCGGCGGCCATCGAGACCCTCAAGGAGCGCCTCGCCCGGCTGCCCGAGGTGGCCGGCACGGTGTACGACTTCTACGCCGAGGTCGTGGACGTCGTCGGGACCAACAAGCGCGAGCGCTTCGAGGTGACGCGCCACGACGGCGGCCACACGGACGTCGTCGTCTACGACACGAACCGCGAGGGCGAGCGCCAGGCCGAGCTCTACCGCCGTCGCTTCGACCCCCACGAAACCCGCGAGATCCGCCTCTACGGCCTCGGCGCGGGCGACTTCTTCGTCGTGGACGGCGGCCGCAACGCCGCCATTCGCCTCCGCATCATCGGTGGGGCGGGCGAGGACACCTTCCGCAACCCCTCCGGCGGCGGGGGCATCGCCCTCTACGACACCGAGGCGGGCAACGTGGTCGAGGGGCGCGGCGGCGCCCGCGTCTACTTCTCCGACGAGCCCGCCAACAACGCCTACGACCCGTCGGATTACAAGCACGGCCTCATGGCCGTCTATCCGACGGCCGGCTACAACCGGACCGACGGCGCCCTCCTCGGCCTCGGCTACACCACGAGCCGCCCGGGCTTCCGGCGCTATCCGTGGGCGGCCATCCACACCGTCGAGGGCACCGTCGCTACGATGACGGGCGGCCTCCGGGGCCGCTACCGGGGGCAGTTCTTCGACGTCCTCGGCCGCGACTACGACGCCGAGGTCAGCCTGAGCGGCTCCACCCCGCGCTACGTCCGCACCTTCTACGGCTTCGGCAACGACACCGGCGACGGCGGCCAGCCGTCCGACTTCTTCCACGTGGACATCACGACGGCGACGGGCCACGTCTCGCTCATCCGCAGCGTGGAAGAGGCGATCCAGGCCGAGATCGGCGGCGGGGCGTCGTTCTACGAGGTGAAGGAGGACTCGCTGCGGTTCATCGGCACGCCGGCGGCGATGCTGCCCGCCTCGGCGTTCGAGCCGCAGGCCTTCGCCGAGGCCTTCCTCCGGCTCACGCTCCAGCGCGTGGACGTGGCGGCCAACCCGCGCCAGGGCTTCCGCTTCACCGCGCGCGGCGGGGTCCACGGCGGCGTCACCGAGGCCGCCCCCACCTTCGGCACGCTCGGCGCCGACCTCGCGTTCTACGTCTCGCCGAGCCTGTACCCGCAGCTCACCATCGCGGCCCGCGCCGGGGCCGGGCACAACGTCGGCGACTTCCCGTTCTTCGCCGCCCAGACCCTCGGCGGCGAGACGAACCTGCGCGGCCTCGTGCGCCAGCGCTACAGCGGCCGGACGGCCGCCTACCAGAACGCCGAGGTGCGCCTCAAGCTCTTCGACGCCCTCGGCTACCTCCTCCCGTCGGACGTCGGCCTGCTGGCGTTCGTCGACAACGGCCGCGTCTGGGTCGACGGCGACGACGGCTCGCTCACCGAGGGCTGGCACCAGGGCTACGGCGGCGGCCTCTGGCTCTCCACGCTCGACCGGTTCGTCTTCACCGGCACCGTCGCCTCCGGCGACGACGGCGTGCTCGTCAACGTCGGTCTCCACTTCCTCTACTAAGCGGCTCGCGGGTCCCGCCCGCGCTCACCCCGATGGCCCCTCCCGACTCCGACGTCTTTTCGGGCGGCTCCGGCATGCCCGCCTCGCCGCGCTCCGACGAGCCCGACGGCCCCACCGAGGTGGAGCCGGAGTACGACACGCTCGAGCAGAAGATGGCAAAGCTCGGCTCCAAGCGCGGCGTCGAGACCATGTTCCGCACGTCCTACCGGACGAACATGGACCTCTCCGCCCTCGCCGACGCCAAGGCCAACATCATGATCTCGATCAACGGCCTCATCGTCACCTTCCTGATCGCCTCCATCGCGCCGGGCATCGACACGAACCCGTGGCTGCGCATCCCGACGACGGTCCTCCTCGTCGGTTGCCTCTCCTCGCTCGTGTTCGCCGTGCTGGCGGCGCGCCCGCGCGTGCAGAGCAAGGAGATCTCGTTGCAGGCCATCAAGAGCAACACGGCCAACCTCCTCTTCTTCGGCAACTTCGCCCACATGAGCCGCGAGGAGTTCATGGCCGGGATGGAGGAGCTCATCCTGGAGGGCAGCGCCATTTACCGGAACATGATCATGGACATCTACGGCCTCGGCCTCGTGCTCCAGAAGAAGTACCGGCTGCTGCGCGTGTCCTACACCCTCTTCATGGTGGGTCTGATCACGGGTGTGCTCGCCTTCATCATCGTGTTCTTTACGGCCTCGCAGGCGGGCGGGGGGCTGCCGGAGACCACCGTTCCGCTCCCCGGCCTCCCCGCGCCGGGCGGCTGACGCCGTGAAGACGCTGCTCCTCCTCCGCCACGCGAAGTCCGACTGGGACGCCGACTACGGCCCGGACCACGAGCGCCCGCTGGCCGCGCGCGGCGTCCGCGACGCGAAGCGGATGGGCCGCTACCTCGCCGATGCCGGTCCGCTCCCGGACGTGTGCGTGACCTCGACGGCCGTGCGGGCTCGGACGACGGTGCGCCTGGCCCACGAGGCGGGCGGATGGACGGCGCCCGTCGTGGAGGCGGACGCGCTCTACGCGGCGAGCCTGCGCGACGTGCTCGACGTGGTCCGCTCGCTCGACGACGCGGACGCCGTGGTGCTGCTGGCCGGGCACGAGCCGACGTGGTCGTCGGCCGTGGGAGCGTTCGCCGGCCGCGCCGTCTCGATGCCGACGGCCGCCCTCGCGTGCATCACGTTCGACGTGGATCGGTGGGCCGAGGTGGGCTGGGGCGCCGGCACGCTGGCCTGGCGGATGAAGCCGAAGGCCCTGCCGGAGGGGTACTGAGCCGAGGTGGGCGACGGCTGCCCCAGGTGGGCCAGGTTGCGCGCCTGCACCGTATCTTGCGCCGGAGCCGAGCGACACGGTGCCATGCCCCCTGCCGTACCCCGTGCCGATCCGGCGCGGAGGGCTATGCGGGGTTCCACGGGAGGCCCCGCCTCGGCTCCGCCCAGCCGCATCCCGCTCGGGGTGCGCCATCGCCCGCCGGGGGCTCGGCGACCCTCAGTAGGACCGGCGGGCTGGGGCGGTGGCCGAGCGCCGCCCCCGGCTGGGTCCGCCCCCGGCTGGGTCCGCCCCCGGCTGGGTCCGCC
>CAZOJJ010000040.1:23575-28859 GCA_964580105.1 uncultured Rhodothermales bacterium
CCGCCCCCGGCTGGGTCCGCCCCCGGCTGGGTCCGCCCCCGGCTGGGTCCGCCTCGGGCCCGAGGTCGGCGGAGTGCCATATTCCTGCCCGACGCACCCCGGACGCATGGCCAACACCCTTCGCATCCAACTCCTCTCCTGGGGGAGGTGCCCCGGAGGCGTAGCCGGAGGGGGGCCTGGGTTCCGGCTATCCCCCAGGCGCTGCGTCCCTCCGCGGCGCCAGCCCCCCGCGGAAGTATGGGATCTTCCCCAAACAGTCTCTGAGCGGGGAAGACGAACCCCATCGAAACGATCCGGTACCCGGACCCCGCGCCGCGTGTCGGCGTTCTGTCCGCCCTTTCCCTTCACCCAACTCGTACCCCGTATGACCATGCGACTCCCCCTCCTCGCGGCGCTCGTCGCCTTCGTCGTCCTCGGTGCCTGCACCTCCGAGGCGCAGGCCCCCGCCCACGGCGAGCACGGCGCCATGATGCATGGCGAGGACCACGACATGGGCGCCCACCACGCAGGCGTCCCGATGGACATGCCCGCCCGCGCCACCGACGAGGCGCGCGTGAGCCCCAACGCCCTCCTCGGCCAGACCATCGGCACCACCAACGTGTTCATCAGCTACGGCCGCCCGTCCGTTCGCGACCGCGTCGTCTTCGGCGAACTCGTGCCCTACGGCGAGGTCTGGCGCACCGGCGCCAACGAGGCCACCGTCATCCACGTCGCCGGCGACGTGACCGTCGAGGGGCAGCGCCTCCCGGCCGGGACCTACGGCCTCTTCACCATCCCCGGCGAGGAGACGTGGACCGTCATCTTCAACGGCGGCTCCGAGCAGTGGGGCTCGTTCAACTACGACGAGTCCCAGGACGTGCTCCGCGTCGAAGTTGCGCCCGAGGCCGGC
Organism: uncultured Rhodothermales bacterium; assembly: GCA_964580105.1. Lineage (GTDB taxonomy): Bacteria > Bacteroidota > Rhodothermia > Rhodothermales > Rubricoccaceae > CAZOJJ01. The sequence continues at coordinate 24,465 of CAZOJJ010000040.1, forward strand.
GCGAAGACCGAACTGATGACGTTCGGGTTCGAGAACGTGACCGAGACCTCGGCCGACCTCGTGCTCTCGTGGGACGAGGTGCGCGTGCCCGTCACCATCGAGGTCGGCTCGTAAACCCGCGCCCGTCTTCCCTCATCGGCCGCCCCTCCTCGCTGGGGAGGGGCGGCGCCGCTCGCCCGTCCGCCCGTGCTCCAGCAGTTCGACGAACGCAACCGCGACCTCCTCGTCAACATCGACGGCCGCCTCCTCCACCGCGACGAGGCCGGCGTCTCGCCGTTCGACTCCATCGTCCAGGGCGGCGACGGCGTCTGGGAGGGGCTCCGCCTCTACGACGGCCGCATCTTTCGCCTCGACGCCCACCTCGACCGGCTCGTCGGCTCGGCGAAGGCGCTGGCCTTCGCGGCGATCCCCTCGAAAGAGGCCATCAAGGAAGAGATTCGCCGGACGCTCGAGGCCAACGGCATGCGCGACGGCGTCCACATCCGCCTCACGCTCACGCGCGGGAAGAAGATCACCAGCGGGATGGACCCGCGCCTGAACCAGTCCGGCCCCACGCTCATCGTGCTGGCCGAGTGGAAGGCGCCCGTCTACGACAAGACCGGGATCACGCTCGTCACCTCGTCCATCCGCCGCTTCCCGCCCGACTGCCTCGACCCCAAGATCCACCACAACAACCTCCTCCAGTCCATCCTCGCCAACGTCGAGGCGAACGTGGCCGGCGCCGACGCGGCGCTGATGCTCGACCGCGAGGGGTTCATCGCGGAGTGCAACGGGACGCACGTCTTCCTCGTGGATCGCGGCGTCGTGCTGACGAGCCACACCGACGCCTGCCCGGAGGGCATCACGCGGCAGACCGTCCTCGACCTGTGCGAGCGCGAGGGCATCCCGCACCGCGTCGCGCGCCTCTCGACGACCGACGCCTACCGCGCCGACGAGATGTTCTGCACGGGCACGATGGGCGAGCTGGCGGGCGTCGTCCGGCTCGACGGCCGGACCATCGGCGCGGGCGCCGTCGGGCCGATGACGCGGCGGCTCTCGGACCTCTACGCCCACGAGACGGCCACGGCCGGCGAACGCATCGTGGACTGACGGCCGGCCGCGCCGCCCCGACCCGTCGAGGTCGGCCCCCGCGCGCCGTCTCCCGTCTTCTGGCCGCTGTCTTCCGTTCTCCGAACTTTGCGGCCCCTCCTGATTTCCCGGGGCGGGCTGAACGGCCGGGAGGGGCGCCGGTAGAACCGGGGCTGTCCATCCACGCCCGTCCCGCCATGGCCGTCCGCCTCAAGCCTCTCGAAGACCAGACCGTCGTCCTCACCGGTGCCTCCAGCGGCATCGGCCTCGCCACCGCCCTGGAAGCCGCCCGGCGCGGCGCCCGCCTCGTGCTCGTCGCGCGGGACCCCGAGAGCCTCGCCTCCGCCGTCAGCCGGTGCGAGGCCGAGGGCGCCGAGGTGGCCCACGTCGTCGCCGACGTGGCCGATCACGCCACGATGGAGCTCGTCGCGCAGACGGCCGTGGAGCGCTTCGGCGGGTTCGACACGTGGGTCAACAACGCGGGCGTCTCGGTCTACGGCGAGCTGAAGGACGTGCCGCTGGAGGACGCGCGGGGCGTGTTCGAGACGAACTACTGGGGCGTCGTCCACGGCAGCCTCGTCGCGGCCGAGCACTTCCGGGGCCGCCGCGAGGCGGGCGACGGGTTCGGCGGCGCGATCATCAACCTCGGCAGCGTCGTCTCCGATCGGGCCATCCCGCTCCAGGGCCACTACAACGCCTCCAAGCACGCCATCAAGGGGTTCACCGACACGCTGCGGATGGAGCTGGAGAAGGAGGGGCTGCCCGTCTCCGTCACGCTCATCAAGCCGTCGGCCGTCAACACGCCGTACCCCGAGCACGCCGGGAACTACATGGACGAGGAGGCGCAGCTGCCCCCGCCCACCTACGAGCCCGAGGTCGTCGCCCGCGCCATCCTCGACGCCGCCGAGCGCCCCACGCGCGACCTCACCGTGGGCGGGAAGGACGGGGTGATGGCCGTCCTCGGCGGCCTCTTCCCGCGCCTGACCGACCGGCTCATGGAGGCGTCGATGTTCGATCAGCAGAAGCGGGGCGTCCCGTTCCGGGGGGATCGCCACGGCACCATCGACGAGCCCGTGCCGGGCGACGGCCACCACGTCCACGGCGAGGCGCCGGGGCGCACGATGCAGTCGAGCCTCTACACGCAGGCGCAGAAGCACCCGTTCGTGGCGGCGGGCGTCGCGCTGGCGGCGGGGGCCACCGTGGCCGCCCTCGCGGCGCGGAACTAGGCCCGCCTCGGCGAAGACATGGCCGGACCGCCGAGCGGCCACGCCGGCAGGCGCCTCGCTTCCTCCATCCATTGCGTTCGTCTCATGGCCCTCCCTCCCGACAAGAGCTCGTTGCAGCCCTGGCAGCGCATCGCCGCCATCGTCTTCATCGTGTGCCTCCTCGTGGTGCCGCTCTACTGCGCCTTCATCCGGGGCGAAGGCGAGGCCCCGCCCAACCCGCCCACCGAGGAGGCCGAACCCGCGCCGGCGGAGTGAGGGCCGTCGCCTGACGGCCCGAACGCAACGCGCCCGCCTCGGTGCCGAAACCGAGGCGGGCGCAGACACTCGGGCAGCGATGCTGCCGGGAGGCGGCCTAGTAGCGGCGGGCGTTCCGGCGCGCGTTGCGGGCGGCCTTCTCGCGGGCGAGGCGGCGCTCTTCGCTCGGCGGGGTGAACGCCATGTTGTCGCGGTAGATGCGGAGCACGCGGCTCCGGTTCACCGCGCGCTTGAACCGGCGCAGCGCGCGGTCGATGGACTCTTTATCGCGAACTTTGATACCGACGGCCAAGGCAGACCTCCTGATGGGGAAACGGGCGGGGTAGGGCGAGGAGCCGCGAGTGCAGCCCCAAAAGCTACGGCGCGGCGCCGGGCGCCTTCAAGCGAAGAGCGCAGCGAAGGCCAGTGAAAACCGAACGAAGCGGCGGGAGTTCCGGGAATCGGGCCATCCGGCGATTGAGCCGTCGGTCCATCGGTTCGATCTTGGCCGCCTACCGACCTCGTCGGTCCTCCGATTGTCAACTCGCCCGGTTGCACCCTTGCCCGATCCCTTCACCCTCCTCCTCGCCACGCGCAACCCCGGCAAGGTGGACGAGCTGGCCGCCCGGCTGGCCGATCTCCCCGTCCGCCTCGTCTCTGCCGCCGAGGTGCCCGGCGCGCCCGAGGTGGACGAGGACGCCCCGACCCTCCGGGGCAACGCGGAGAAAAAGGCGCGCGCCCTCTTCGCGCTCACCGGCACGCCCGCCCTCGCCGACGACACCGGCCTGGAGGTGGATGCCCTCGGCGGCGCGCCGGGCGTCCACTCCGCCCGCTACGCCGGGCCCGAGGCCGACGACGTTGCCAACCGCGCCCGGCTGCTCGCGGCGATGACGGGTGTGCGCGACCGCACCGCGCGCTTCCGCACCGTCCTCGCCTTCGCCGACGCCGACGGCGTGCAGTGCTTCGACGGCGTCTGCGAGGGCGTCGTCACGACGGAAGAGATCGGCGAGGGCGGCTTCGGCTACGACGCCCTCTTCCGTCCGCTCGACGGCGACGGCCGCACGTTCGCGCAGATGGACGCGGCCGAGAAGAACCGGATCTCCCATCGAGGGCGCGCGCTCGACCGCTTCGCCGCGTTCCTCCACCGGCGGCTGAGCTGATGGTGGCGCTCGTCCAACGCGTCCGCGAAGCCCGCGTCGAAGTCGAGGGGCGCGTCGTCGGAGCCATCGGGCCGGGGCTGCTCGTCCTCCTCGGCGTCCGCCAGGGCGACACCGAGGCCGAGGCCGACTGGCTCGCGGCCAAGCTCGCCCGCCTCCGCGTCTTCCCCGACGACGAGGGCCGCATGAACCGCTCGCTGCTCGGCACCGGCGGCGAGGCGCTCGTCGTCTCCCAGTTCACACTCTACGGCGACGCCCGCAAGGGCAACCGCCCGTCGTTCATCATGGCCGCGCCACCGGAGGAGGCGGATCGGCTGTATCGCCATTTCGCGGACCGGCTCGCGGCTGAGCTGGGGCGCCCTGTGCCCACAGGCGTCTTCGGGGCGCACATGGACGTGCACCTCGTCAACGACGGCCCCGTGACGCTGTGGGTCGAGCGCAACGCGGAGGGGTAGGGGCCGGCTACCGCACGACCGTCACCCTGCGCACGACCTGTCCCGCCTCCGAGGCCACGGCGACGACGTACACGCCCGGTGCGAGCGGGGGGTCTCCAGTGCGAACCGGTGCGCGCCCACCCCCAGCGGCCCCTCGTGTAGCACGGCCACGCGCCGACCGAGCGCGTCGTACGCCTCCACGCGCACGCGCTGCGCCTCCGGCACGGACACCGTCACATGCACCCGACCTCGGGCCGGGTTCGGCGCTGCAGTGAG
>CAZOJJ010000041.1:0-1151 GCA_964580105.1 uncultured Rhodothermales bacterium
GCGTAGAGCGTGATGCGTAGAGCGTGATGCGTAGAGCGTGATGCGTAGAGCGTGATGCGTAGAGCGTGAAGGAGGAGCGGCCGATGCGGGTTACGCGGTACGCGCTACGTTTTCGGAGGCGTACTGCGGGGCAAGGTGCTGGAGCATGTCGTCCACCATCGCGTCGAGGTCGTACGCGGGCTGCCAGCCCCAGTCCTTCCGGGCGTCGCCGTCGTCCACCGAGGCGGGCCAGGAGTCGGCGATCTGCTGGCGAAAGTCGGGCGCGTAGGCCACCTCGAAGTCGGGGAGCCGCTTGCGGATCGCCCTGGCGAGTTCGTCGGCGGAGAACGAGAAGGCGGTGACGTTGTAGCTGGTGCGGACGCGGATCTGCTCGGCGGGCGCCTCCATCAGGTCGAGTGTGGCGCGGAGGGCGTCCGGCATGTACATCATCGGGAGGCGCGTCTCGGGCGCCAGGAAGCAGGTGTAGCGGCCGGTTTCGAGTGCGGCGTGGAAGATCTCGACGGCGTAGTCGGTCGTGCCGCCGCCGGGGGGCGCGCTGTACGAGATGAGGCCGGGGTAGCGGAGGCTCCGCACGTCCACCCCGTGCTTGAGGGCGTAGTACTGGCAGAGCAGCTCGCCGGTCACCTTCGTGACGCCGTACATCGTGGTCGGCTCCAGGACGGTGTGCTGCGGCGCCTTCTGCGGCGTCGTGGGGCCGAAGGCGGCGATGGAAGAGGGCCAGAACACGCGGAGGCTGCGCTCCTTCGCCGCCTCCAGCACGTGCCGGAGGCCCTCGACGTTGACCTCCCAGGCGAGGCCGGGCTGCTGCTCCCCCGTGGCCGAGAGGAGGCTGGCGAGGTGGTACACGGTGCCGACGTCGTAGGCGTCGAGGAGGGCGCGGAGGCGGTCGCCGTCGCGTACGTCGCACCGGGCGTAGGGGCCGCCGTCGGGGTGCGCCTGCGCCTTGAGGTCGGTGGCGAGGACGGCGTCGGGGCCGTGGCGGTCGCGGAGGGCGCGGACGAGGTCGCTGCCGATCTGGCCCTGCGCGCCGGTGACGAGGATCGTGGAGCCCTCGGGAGGGGTGGGCATCGGGGAGACGGGAAAGGGGAGGGGAGGCGAACGTACCGACGGGTCGGAAAGGGACGCAAACGAAGCCCGCGCGGATCCAGGGA
>CAZOJJ010000041.1:1251-14396 GCA_964580105.1 uncultured Rhodothermales bacterium
CGGAGGGCGTGGTGGACGGAGGGCGTGGTGGACGGAGGGCGTGGTGGACGGAGGGCGTGGTGGACGGAGGGAAGGAGAGGGGCGGCCCTGTCGTTGTTATCCTTCACCCCTCTGCCCGTCACCCCTCCGCTCCCTGTCATGACCCTCACCCTGCCGTCCGGCGAGCGCGTCCGCCCGGGCAAGCTCCTCTGCATCGGGCGCAACTACGCCGCGCACGTCCGCGAGATGGGCGACGTGGCCGACCTCCCCACCGAGCCCGTCGTCTTCCTCAAGCCGTCCACCGCGCTCGTGGCGGACGGCGGGCGCGTCGTGCTGCCGCGCCAGTCGGCCGACGTGCATCACGAACTGGAGCTGGTGGCGGTGATCGGCGAGGGGGGGCGGCACGTCGCCGAGGCGGACGCCCTCGGGCACGTCGCTGCCTACGCCCTCGGCCTCGACCTCACCGCTCGCGACCTCCAGGCCCGGGCCAAGGCGAGCAAGGGGCCGTGGAGCGTGGCCAAGGGGTTCGACACGTTCGCGCCGCTGGGGCCGCTCACGCCGGCCTCGGAGATCGCCGATCCGCAGACGCTCACGATCCGGCTCGCGGTCAACGGCGAGACGCGCCAGGAGGGCACGACGGACCGGATGATCTTCCCGGTGGCGAAGCTGATCGCCTACCTGTCGAGCGTGTTCACGCTGGAGCCGGGCGACCTCGTCTACACCGGCACGCCCGAGGGCGTCGGGCCGATCCGCGACGGCGACCGGCTGGAGGCGACGGGGACGGGGCTCCGGCCGCTCCGCGTGACCGTGGAAGCGGAGTAACCCGACCCTCTAGGTGCGCAGTAGGGGCACGCGGCCGTGTGCCCCTACCGGCTGAGAGCGGACGGCGCCCCTACTTCACCAGCACCACGTTCCGCGTCTGCACGAACGCACCGGCCTCCATGCGGACCACGTAGAGTCCCGAGGCGAGGCCCCGCCCGTCGAAGCGGACGGTGTACGTGCCGGGCGGCTGCTGCTCGGCCGTGTGCGTCCACACCTTCCGGCCGAGCACGTCGAAGGCGTCGAGCGTGACGGTGGCCGCCTCGGGGAGGCGGTAGCGCAGCGTCGTGGCCGGGTTGAACGGGTTGGGGTAGGCCGGATCGAGCGCGAACGCCTCGGGTGCCTCGCCCGCCTCGGCGTCCGTCGGCACCGGCGCGCCGCCGCCGTAGAGCAGCAGCGCCCGGCCGTCGTTGGCGTCGAGGTCGTACGTCCCGACGGCCACCTCGGGGACGCCGTTCCCTTCGAGGTCCGGCACGGCGAGGACGACCTCGCCGCGCTCGCCGCCGAGGTCGTAGGACCAGATCAGCGCGCCGCTGAGGCCGGAGAGCAGGACGACCCGGCCGTTCTGGCTCGTCGCCGCGACGTCCTCGTGCCCGTCGCCGTCGGCGTCGGGCACGGCGGCCACGTCGAACACCTGGCTGCCCATGTCGTACTGCCACGCGTCGTCGCCCGACTCGCCGTCGAAGGCGAGCACCTCCGAGCGCGTCGAGCCGACGGCTACGCGGAGGCCGCCGCCCGCCTCGAAGACGGCTACGTCCCAGACGCTGGAGCCGAGCGAGCCGATCGTCCAGACCGGGCTGCCGTCGGCGCCGTCGTAGCGGACGAGGAGGCTGCCGAGGCCGGCCACGAGGAGGTCCTCCTCGGCGTCGTCGGGGTAGGGCTCGATGATGAACGGCGAGAAGCCGGGGTCCACCGTCCACCGCACGGCGCCGTCGGTGGCGCGGAAGGCACGGAGGAACTGCTGCGGGTCCTCGCCGCCGCCGGAGGCGACGCGGGCTTCGCCGCCGGCCCGGTAGAGGAGCGTGCGGAAGTTGGGCAGGCTCGTGGCCATCTGCCAGTGCTCCGAGCCGTCGGCGCCGTCGAGGAGGTAGACGCGGCGGTGGTTGTACGGGTTGGGGCTCGGGTCGCTGGTCGAACCCGTCCCGGTGGCCACCTCGGGGATGCCGTCCCCGTTGACGTCGAGGCGGGCGCTGACGGAGTTGTAGCTCGCCAGGTAGGGGTCGTCGTCGCTGCCGACCTCCCAGATGACGGCGCCCGTCTTCCCGTCGAGGACGTAGACGTGGTCGTTGCCGCCTTCGGTGCCGATGACGACGTCGCCGAGGCCGTCGCCGTTGAAGTCGGCCCCGGCCTCCATGCCGTACTCGAACAGCTGCGCGTTGCCGCCGACGGCGCCGCAGTTGTTGTTGTTCGGGCAGGAGTCGAAGGTCCAGAGCACGGTGGGCGTGCCCCAGCCGTTGGCGTCCACGACGAACGTGTAGTAGTTGCGCGCGGCGAAGGCGAGGTCCGGGATGCCGTCGCCCGTCACGTCGCCGACGACCCGGGCGGCGAACACCTTCGCGTCGTCGAAGGAGGTGTGGGGGTTGTCGGGCGCGGCGAGGGTCCAGATCGGGGCGCCGGGCGCGAGGGCGGGGTTGACGCCCTCGCCGGAGAGCGCGACCGTCGCGCTGGGGTCGTTCGGGTCGTTGGAGGCAACCGTCGCCGTGGCGCTGTAGGGGCGGACCTCGGTGGGCCGGAACTCGATCTCGACCGCGGCGGTGTCGAGGATGGCGAGCACGAGCGGGAACGGATCGCCGAGCACGCTGAAGGCGTCGTCGTCGAGGGTGATGCCGGTTACGGTGAGGGGCGCGGCACCCCGGTTGACGATCTCCAGGTCCCAGCGGACGCTGCTGAAGCCGTCCGGCCCCTCGATGCGGACGGGTCCGAAGTCGTGGCTGTCCGCCACGAAGGCGACGTGCTGCTGGGCGTAGATGCCGATGCCCGAGAGCGGAACGGTGACCGTCGGGTTCTGCACGTCGTTCGTCCCGAACTGCAACGTGGCCTGCCTCGGGCCGAACGCGGCCGGGCTGAACGTGACCGTGACGGCGAGGTCGTCGCCCGCGCCGATGGTGGTCGGCGTGAGCGAGGTCGCGAAGAGGTCTGCGTCGGGACCGGTGATCGTCACGTTCGAGATTTCCAGCGGCCCGTCGCCGGTGTTGAAGAGCGTGAGCGGGAGGTCGTAGCCCGACCCGAAGACGCGCGGCCCGAAGTCGAGGGCCGGCGCGGAGAGCTCGACGGCGGGGTTGCCGCTCGACTGGAGGTCGATGACGTAGATGCGGTAGTTGAACGGCGTCACGTCCTGGCGCATGACGGCGTAGAGGTAGCGCGTGCCGTCGTAGGTGAGGCCACGCGGGCGGCTCACGTCCTCGGGCATCCCGAGCGTCCGAAGCACGTCGCCCGTGGCACGGTCGATTTCGTAGAGCTCGTAGACGTTGGAGCCGTCGTCCCCCACGTTCGTGGCCCAGAGGGTGTTGAGGGCGGTGAAGGCGATGCCGCCCGGCTGGGTGTGCGGGAAGGCGACGGTCTCTTCGAGGGAGCCGTCGGCCGGGTCGAGGCCGCGGAAGGCGGCGTCAGGATCGGGGTACGCCTGGGCGGCGAAGAGGAGGCCGTCGTGGAGCGTGAGGCCGTGCGTGAGCGCGCCGGGGGCGGGGATGGAGCCGAGTACGGTGCCGTCCGGCGCGTAGGTGTAGATACGCGGGTCGGACGAGTCGAAGCCGGTCGAGACGCGCCAGTTGGTGCCGTCCCACGCGATGCCACGCGGGTCGAAGCCGACGGAGAACTCGGTCGTGACGGCGCCCGTCTCGGGGTCGATGCGGATGACGCGATCGTCCGAGGTGTCGGTGGCGTAGAGGAAGCCGTCGCGGTATTCGAGGCCCCAGAGCGAGGGGGCGCCGGTCGGATCGATGACGTCCACGTACGTCTGGGCGCGGAGGGGAAGCACCGCGGCCAGCGCGAACAAAACGAGGGGGAGGTGGCGAAAGAGCATGTGCGAGGTGATGGATGAGAGGCGGAAAGAACGTAGGTCCTCAACCCGCGTCCGTCAAATACGGCACCCGAAAGGGTCCGCTCACGCAGGGATACCACGGGGCGCCGCGCCGCGTTAGGAGTCCGTCTCGCCCGCCCTTCTCGTCGCGATTCGATGCGCCTGGCGCTCGCCCTCCTCGCCGCCTTCCTCGCCGCCTTCCTCGCCGCCCATCCCCTCGCGGCGCAGACCGTGCTGGAGGCCGTCGTGACCGACGCCGAGACGGGCGCGCCGCTCGCCGGCGCGACGGTCCAGGCACCCGACGGCACCGGCGCGGCCACGGACGCCCGTGGCCGCGTGCGCCTCACCCTCGCCCACCTTCCCGCCGAGGTCGTGGTGCGCTTTCTCGGCTATCGAACGGACACCCTCCGCGTCGAGCGCGAGCCGGGAGAATCGGGCGTGCTCCGCCGGGTCGTCCGCCTCGCGCCGGCCGCCGTCCCCCTCGACGACGTGACGGTGACGGACGAGAACCCGGCCGTCGGCATCCTCCGGCGGGTGCTGGCACGGAAGGCCGTGCTCCGCCGGGCCATGCCGGAGTACGCCGCCGAGGGCTACGTCCGCTTCCGCCTGGAGCGCTGGGGCCTCGGCGAGACGTTCGGCACGCCGGTTCTGCTCAGCGAAGCCCTCACGAACCTCTACTGGCGCGTGGGCGGCGACGGCCGCGAGGAGGTCGTCGCCCGGCGCCGCGTCCCGGAAGGCCCGCCCTTCCGCTACGCCGACGCCGAGGCCGTGCCCGACCTGTTCTTCGCCGACCACGTCGAACTCGACGGCGTCCTTTTTCCCACGCCGACGGCGCCGGACGCGCTCGCCCGCTACGACGTCCGCCTCGGCGACGTCACCGAGGCAGACGGGCTCCGGCTCTTCGACATCGCCTTCGGCCCGCGCCGCCTCGACGAGCCGGGGCTGCGGGGGCGCATTCGGGTGGTGGACAGCCTGTGGGTCCTCGCCGAGGCCGAGGTCCGCGCCGTCGGCCGCCCGCGCGGGGCGCTCGTGCTCGACTTCGACGCGGCGTACCGCGTGGTCTTCGCGCCGGTCACGGACGCCGTCTGGCTGCCCGTGCGGTTCGAGCGCGAGGGGGGCGTGTCGGTCGGTTCGGCCGGCGTGCGCCTCCCGGCCGCCCGGTTCTACCAGGTCACACACGTGACGGCGCATCGGCCGGGCGGCACCGGCCCACCCGGGCTCTGGGCCAGCGAGGACCGCTTCTACAGTCCGGCCGGCGTCTACACGGGCGAGGATGCCTACGTCCGCGAGCGTGTGCTCTGGCCGCCTTCGGAGGCGGAGCGCGAGGCCGAGGCGCGTCTGATCGACCGGCCGCTCCGGCAGGCCTTCTGGCGCGAGGGAATCCTGCGCCAACTCGTTCCCATCCCCGTCGAAGGCCGCGACGACCCGGCGCGGTAGGGTGACGGGCCGGCGGCACCGGGCGCCCGTACGTTCGCGCAGATCCGCCTGCTCCCGCCATGCACCTCGACGTCCTCCGCGACTACTGCCTCGCCAAGCGAGGCGCGTACGAAGACCTCCCCTTCGGCCCCGACACGCTCGTGTTCAAGGTGATGGGCAAGATGTTCGGCATCGTCGGCCTCGAACGGCTCCCGTACGGCATCGGCCTCAAGTGCGACCCCGAGCGAGGGGCCGAGCTGCGGGAGCAGTACGAGGGCGTGACGACCGGGCCGTACCTCAACGGGAAGCACTGGAACCTCGTTTTGCTGAGCAGCGACGTGCCGGACGGGCTGATCCGCGAGCTGGTGGACCACTCGTACGCCCTCGTCGTGGCGGGCCTGACACGGAAGGCCCGCGCCGAGCTGGACGCGCTGCCGGAGTAGTCGCGAACCCGATGCAAGAGCGCGGGTTGAACGGCCGAGGCTTCCCTTTCCACCCGCCCTTCTACTCATGTTCGCTCCTCTTCGCACGCTCGCCCTTTCCGCCGCCCTCGGCGTCGCCCTCACCGGCTGTGCCACCGAGACGACCGACGTCCCGCCCGCTGACGCGCCCGCCGAGGATCCGGCCGCGCCCGAGGCCGCCCAGCCCCAGGCCACCGCCCGCATCGAGCCGCTGGCCGGCTCCGGCGTCTCCGGCGAGATCACGTTCACGCCCACCGAGGGCGGCGTCCAGGTCACCTACGCCCTCGGCGGTCTGGCGCCCGGCCGCCACGGCTTCCACGTCCACGAGAACGGCTCCTGCGAGCCGGGCGAGGACGGCACGCCCGGCGGGGCCGCCGGCGACCACTTCGCCCCGTTGGGCAATCCGCACGGCGCGCCGGGCGACTCGGCCCGCCACGTCGGCGACCTCGGCAACGTCGAGGCCGGGGCCGACGGCCGCGCGCAGGGCACCTTCGTGGATCCCGTTGTCACGCTCGACGGGGCCCACGCCATCGTCGGCAAGGCCGTCGTCGTCCACAGCGGCGAGGATGACCTGACGAGCCAGCCCTCCGGCGACTCCGGCGACCGCGTCGGCTGCGGCGTGATCCAGGTGGGCGCCGTGGACGGGATGCGGGGGCTCCCGCCCGGCCCCGCACCCATCGGTGAGACCGACACGATGAACACGGTGATGCGGTAAGCGCTCCGATCTCGGCCACACGCGCCCGCCGCTTCGACGAGCGGCGGGCGCGTGTATTTTCGGCCGTCCCACACGCCGTCCCCGATGCGCTACGGCCCACTCCTCCTCGTCCTGCTCGCCGCCTGCACCGATCCCGAGGACGACCTCCCGCCCGGCCCGCCCGTCGAGGTCGCCTACGCCGCCGCGTGCGACTCCACGCTCCACGCGCGCCTCGTCACCGTCGAGGGCTACCTCCACCTGTTCCCGAGCCTGCTCTCGTGCTACCCCGGCGGCAATGCGCCGAGCGGGCGGGCCTGCCAGATCAAGTTGCTCCCCCGCCTCGGCGCGCCGACGGACTCGCTCGACGACCTGCGGCGCTACTACACGCTCTTCATCGAGGAGGGCCGCGCGCCCAACCAGGCCGATCCCACGGGGTTCGGCTTCGGGGCGCCCGTCACCGTCCTCGCCGCCGACAGCGCCGAGGTGGACCCCTACGACCGCGTGCGCGTCACCGGGCGGATGTATGCGCGACCGCCCATCACGGGTGGTGAGGGTCTCGACTGCTCGATCAACGCCGTCGAGTCCGTCGAGATCGCCGAGGCTGCCTCACCGTCGTGGGCCGACGAGCAGCGGGCCGCCTACGCGGCGCTCCGGGCGCGGGGCGACTCGCTCCACGCCGCCACCGACTCGCTCCAGGCCGCCACCGACTCGCTCCAGGCCGCCACCGATTCGCTCCGCGCCGCCCCTCGATGACCGGGCTCTAACCCGGCCTTCGCGCCCGCTGCCACGCCGCCGGCAGCGGGCGCGCGTAGTTTATCGGGCTGCGGAGCGATCCCCCCGAGTCCTGATGGCCGAAGTCGACCAAGTAGACCTCTTCCTCGACGAAAAAGAGCGGCGGCGCGCGAAAGAGACGCCGCTGATGCGGCAGTACTGGAAGATCAAGGACCGCCACCCCGGCGCGCTCCTCCTCTTCCGCATGGGCGACTTCTACGAGACGTTCGAGCAGGACGCCGTCATCGTAGCCGACGTGCTGGGCATCACCCTCACCCGCCGCTCGAACGGCCAGGCCGCCGACGTGCCGCTGGCCGGCTTCCCGCACCACGCGCTCGACCAGTACCTCCCGAAGCTCGTCCAGGCCGGCTACCGCGTGGCCGTCTGCGAGCAGCTCGAAGACCCCAAGCTGGCGCGCAAGATCGTCAAGCGCGGCGTCGTCGAGGTCGTCACGCCGGGGGTGGCCTTCCGCGACCAGCTCCTCGCGCCCAAGCACGCGCACTACCTCGCCGCCGCCGCCTTCGGCGCGGACCGGCAGACGAAGGACCGCGTCGGCTTCGCCTTCCTCGACGCTTCCACGGGCGAGTTCCAGCTGACCGAAGTCCCCGCCTCGCGCTTCGCGCAGCTCCTCCAGACCGTCGGCCCGGCCGAGGTGCTCGTCGAGAAGGGGCTCAAGGCGAGCCTCCCGCTCGGCCCCTACGCCGTCACCGAGCAGGACGACTGGGTCTTCGGCTACGACTTCGCCTACGAGACGCTGCTGCGGCACTTCCAGACGCACTCGCTCAAGGGCTACGGCGTCGAGGACCTCCGCCTCGGGCTCACCGCCGCCGGAGCCGCGCTCTACTACCTCGGCGAGACGCAGAAGGGGCGCGTCCCCCACGTCCGCCGCATCCAGCGCTATTCGGCCGACGACTACCTCGCGCTCGACCCCCAGACGAAGCGGAACCTGGAGCTCGTCGCCACGATGCAGGACGGCCGCCGCGACGGCTCGCTCATCGGCATCCTCGACGCGACGCTCACGCCGATGGGCGGGCGGCTGCTCCGCGCCTGGCTCGTCCGCCCCCTCCGCGACGTCGAGAAGATCCGGCAGCGGCTCGACGCCGTCGAGGCGCTCTTCACCAGCCCGCGTCTGCGCCGCGCGCTCCGCGAGGAGCTCCGCCACGTGGGCGACCTCGAGCGCCTCGCCGGGAAGGTCTGCACCGGGCGCGCCACGCCGCGCGACCTCGTCACGCTCAAGCTCACGCTCCGCCAGATCCCCGCGCTCAAGTCGCTCCTGGCCGAGGAGACCACCGAGACGCTGGCGAAGGTCCGCGACGGCCTGAAGGTCTGCCAGGACCTCGTGGACCGGCTGGAGGCGACGCTCGTGGACGAGCCGCCCGCCAGGATGGACGCCGGCGGCTACATCCGGGGCGGCTTCTCCGGCGAACTCGACGAGCTGCGCGCGCTGGCCCGCTCCGGCAAGGATTACCTGGCCCGGCTCCAGGCCACCGAGACCAAGCGCACCGGCATCCCGAGCCTGAAGATCGGCTACAACAAGGTCTTCGGGTACTACCTGGAGATCACCAACGCGCACAAGGACAAGGTCCCGGACGACTACATCCGCAAGCAGACGCTCGTCAACGCGGAGCGCTACGTGACGCCCGCGCTGAAGGAGTACGAGGAGAAGATCCTGACGGCCGAGGAGAAGATGGTCGAGCTGGAGCGGCAGCTCTTCGAGACGCTGCGGATGGCCGTCGCCGAGGAGGTCGAGCCCGTCCAGCACGACGCCCGGCTGCTCGCCATGCTCGACGTGTTCGCGTCGCTGGCCGAGGTGGCCGAGCGGCACGGGTACGTCCGCCCCGAGGTGGACGACTCGGCCGTGCTGGCGATCGAAGAAGGAAGGCACCCGGTCGTGGAGCGGGCGCTCCCGGCGGGCGAGCCGTTCATCCCCAACTCCGTCCGCCTCGCCGCGCCTGCCGAGGCGGGTGGAGAGGACGCGGAAGGCTACGGCCAGATCCACGTCATCACCGGGCCCAACATGGCGGGCAAGAGCGTCGTGCTCCGGCAGACGGGACTCATCGTGCTGCTCGCGCAGGTCGGCGCCTTCGTCCCGGCGAAGCGGGCGCGCGTGGGCGTGGTGGACGCCATCTTCACGCGCGTGGGGGCCTCCGACAACCTCGCGGCGGGGGAGAGCACGTTCCTCGTCGAGATGAACGAGACGGCGACGATCCTCAACAACGCCACGCCGCGCTCGCTCATCTTGCTGGACGAGGTCGGCCGCGGCACCTCCACGTTCGACGGGCTCTCCATCGCGTGGGCCGTCGTCGAGCACCTCCACGAACGACCCGAGGTGGCCGCGCGGACGCTCTTCGCCACGCACTACCACGAGCTCAACGCGCTGGCCGACCGGCTTCCTCGCGTCAAGAGCTTCCGCGTACAGGTGCAGGAGCACGACGGCCGCGTGATCTTCCTCCGCACGCTCGTGCCGGGGGCGGCGGACCACTCCTACGGCATCGAGGTCGCCCGGATGGCGGGGCTCCCGCCGAGCGTCGTGGCCCGCGCGAAGGAGGTGCTGCGCCACCTCGAAGCGCACGACGTAGCCGGGGAGGTCGGCGTCTCCGGCGACGGGCTGCCCGCGGCGAGCCCGAGACCAGCGGCCTCGGTGCCCGCGCCGAGCGCCCCGTCCGCACCGTCCGAGGCGGACCCGGCCCTGCTGGCGCTACGGGATCGGCTCGACGGCCTCGACCCCGACCGGCTTACGCCCATCGAGGCGCTCATGGCGCTGGCCGAGCTCAAGCGGCTCGCGAGGGGGTAGACGCGCCGGGTTGAAGCGGGCCCACCTCGGGCCGATACCTCACCTACTTCTGCTTCTGCGTTGCATGCCTCACCCCGCCGCCCTACTCGTTCTCCTCCTCGCTGCCGCCGGCTGCGTCCATCCCCAACCGACGGTCGAGCTCGTCCCGGCGGAATCGCTGGCGGTGCTGCTGCCGGACTTCGTCGGGGCCTACGCGCCCGTCGAGGACGCCACCTACCGGGGCTACTTCGCCGACAGCACGGGCGGCGGGGCCTACGGCCTCGTCACCGCCGCGCGGATCTACCAGCAGGGCGTACTCCAGCTCTCCGTCAACCTCTCGAGCACGGACGACCTCGGCCGCTTCCTCGCCTTCGTGGAGGCGGGCGGGGGGCGGGTGGTGCCGGATTCCACCATCGCGCGGGACTCGCTGTTTCGGGGGGTCCGTGAGGCCGGGTGGCGGCCGTACTGGGTGCGGCACGGATGGATGCTCGCCGGACACGGACGCGCCGTCGAGGTCCGGTCGCTCGTGAGCCCGGAGGCGACGCACGAGGCGCTCGGCCTCGTCAATCTCGAGGCGCTCGCCGCGCTGGAGGCCGTCGCCACCGAGGTGGATGCGAGCTACGCCCGCGTCGCCCGGTGAAAGGAGCTACCGGCTCCGGCCGGGCTCATCGGCCGTCGAGCGTTCGCGAGCACCCGCGCGGGCGTTGCCGCCGCGCGAGAGGAAGAGAGGAGGAGGGCTCGGCGGTCACGACGGAAGCTGCGGGGCGCGGTCGCTGCCGGCGGGCTCGGCGGCTTCCGCCTCGGCGGCGTTCCCGGCGAGGGCGCTTCCGGCGTGTCGGAGGAGCGAACCGAGGCGGCGGAGGCCGTTCCGGAGGCGTTCGTCGGCGCCGTCGGCAGCGGCCTCGGTCTGCTCCCCGAGGGTGACGAGGAGGCGGCCGATCTTCCGGCCGTCGAGCCCGTCACCCGTGAGGGCCTGGTGGAGCTTGCCGAGGTTGTCGGCGATGGGGCGCAAGTCCTCGCGCTCGGTGTCGAGGATCTCGCGGCGCCAGTCGTCGATGCGGTTGACGGCCTTGGAGAGGGGCAGCTCGGTCAGCCCCCCTTCGAGGTCCTCGATGGTGGCGGCGAGTTCGGCGGCGTGCGTTTCGGCGGGGATGGTGTCCATGGGAAGCGAGGCGTGGAGAGAGGATCAGGCAGCGGTGTGGTCGGACGTGCCGCGGGGTGGGAGCGAGTCCGCATCGTCCGGGTGCGGGAAGAAGGTGTCGAGCGCGTGGCGGGCGACGAGGTGGGTGTTGTAGGCGTCGGAGACGGCGCCGATGGCCCCCCCGAGGAACGGGACGCCCCGTGCGATGCGCCCGCCCATCCGGCGGCCGGCCGCCGCCGCGCCCCATTCGAGCGACTTCCGGCCGAGGTAGCGGAGCCCGCGCTCGGCCACCTTGACGGTGACGCGCTCCACGGCCTCCTCCTCCTCGGTGCGCGCGCCCTGGTCGGTCTTCAGGAGGCAGGCCACGACCTCTTCCCTCGTCGTTGGCTCGTCAGGGTCGTGCCCGGCGAGGGCGGCGCACGCGGCGGCCATGTGGAGTTGGAGGAGCGCCACGCCGGCGAGGTCGGCCGGGACGGTGAGGGGCATGGTGAGCCAGCCGCCGAGTCCGGTCACGAAGCCGGTCGTCCCGGCCAGCGCGAGGTGCGGGCGGATCATGCGCTCGGCGCGAGAGCGGAGCGAGCCCCGGCGCGCCCGGTAGGCGGCGGCCGTCGCCTCGGGCGTGCCGAGGAGGGGGAGGCCGCTCAGCGCCCTGGGGTACAGCTGGTGGAGGAGGAAGGTCTTCACGAGCAGGCTCGGCTAGCGCGGGGGACGCCGGGCCTACGAGGGTGGCCGCGCCCGCGTTGCTCCCGCGTCAGCCGGGAGCGGCGGTGTAGGAATCGAGGTGGGCGGCGATCTCGCGCTCGATGCGGCGGCGGAGCGGGCGCAGCGCCAGCCCCAGCGTGGCGGTGACGCGGACCGTCCGCTCCGTCACCGTCAGGGCGCCTTGGACGCCGGGGCCGTCGAGGCGGAGCGCATCGCCTTCCCAGTACGTCCGCGCTCCGAGGTGGGCGCGGAGGTCGGCGGCCACCTCCTCGGCGACGCGGCGGGCGCCGTCGCGGCCGAGGTCGTGCGTCCGGGTCAGGTCGATATGGGGCACGGAGAAGGGCGGGAGCGAGGGGAGCGGTCTGTACGCGCCGCCGGTATCTTCGATCCAAAGCCGCCTCCGCCTTAGCCGCCTCCGCCTTCGATGATCGACGCCTTCCTGGGGCGCACGCCGCGCTACGACGCCTCGAACTACATCGCTCCCACGGCCGCCGTCGTGGGGGACGTGACGCTGGGCGAGGGGGCGAGCATCTGGTTCGGCGCCTCCCTCCGCGGCGACGTGCACTGGATCGAGGTTGGCGCCGGGAGCAACGTGCAGGACAACGCGACGGTCCACGTGAGCCGAGGCACGCACCCGTGCCGGATCGGCGCCGGCGTGACCGTCGGCCACAATGCGGTCGTCCACGGCTGCACCGTCGAGGACGACGTGCTGATCGGGATGGGGGCCGTGGTGCTGGACGGGGCCGTGATTGGCGCCGGCTCCATCGTAGGCGCGGGGGCACTGGTGACGATGGACACCGTCGTGCCGCCGCGCTCGCTCGTGCTGGGGAGTCCGGCGCGGGTGGTCCGAGCCCTCACCGAGGCCGAGGTGGCGCGCAACCGGGCCAACGCGCTGCACTACGTCCGCATGAGCCGGATGTACCTCGGGCGGGATGTGCCGACGCAGAACCCGTTCTACCGGGACGAGCGGGCCGCTGCGCTACGGGGCGTCTGAACGCCCGGCGTGTCGGTCGCTACGCCGGTGCCACCTCGACGCGAACGTGCTGGCTGTGCGCGGTCGGAGGCGCAGCGAAGAGCGGTTTCGTCTTTGCCCAGGTGCTCCGGAACAGGTCGCTCTCGCGGTAGCGCTCGAGCGCCTCGGCGTCGTCCCAGAGGCTGTACGTGCTCAGGATGTTCGGGAACCGCTCGTCCTCCCACAGCGCAAGGTGGCGGCACCCCGGCGCCGACCGGATGCGCGGCGCCGTCGCCTCGAAGAGGGCGAGGAACTCCGGCACCCGGTCGGGTCGGAACGTCATGCGAACGGTGCGGATGAGCACGGTCGGGAGAGTACGGCGACGGTGCGGCGACGGTGCGGCGACGGTGCGGCGACG
>CAZOJJ010000041.1:14496-26313 GCA_964580105.1 uncultured Rhodothermales bacterium
CGGCGACGGTGCGGCGACGGTGCGGCGACGGTGCGGCGACGTCAGTTGCGCACGGTCAGCTCCGCTACGACACCGGCGTGGTCGCTCGGCCAGAGCCGATCCGGTTCGGGCGTCCGGTCGTCGGGCTCCGCGCCCACGACCCTGGCCGAGACGGGCTCGACGTCTCCCCGGTAGAGCACGAGGTCGATGCGGTTGGAGAGCTGGGAGGTGGGGTTGCGGAGGTCGCCCGCCTGGCAGCAGGTGAACCCGTCGCCCGAGCCCACGGCAGGCCAGGTATCCGAGTACGTGCCGGTGAGGAAACGATAGGAGTCGCCGTCGTCGCCCGCATCGGCCGGGTCGGAGTTGAAGTCGCCCACGAGGACGACGGGGGTGGCCGCGTTTGCCAGCGCACCGACGAGCGCGTTCGCCTGGAGGTACTGCGCCGCCGCCGCCTCCCCGCCGACCTCGAGGTGCGAGTTGGCGAAAGTGAACGAGACGCCCTCCTTCGTGGCGGTGCCGTAGCTGTAGCCGCGCGTGAACTGGACCGTCGTCCCGCCGATGGGCACCGACGCGGCCACCTGGAAGTTGGCCCAGGCCACGTTCTGGTACGTCGTCCCTTCCCGGACCAGGATGACGTCACGGTCGGTCAGGCGGATGTCCATGAACGACGTGCCGTCGGTGGTCGCGGGCAGCTCCACGTCAGCGTTCGTGTTCGTCGCGGCGACGGTGTAGTTGAGGCCGCGCGCCTCGAGCGCGTCGAGGAGGAGGGCGAGGAAGTCGAACGTCGTCGTGGAGGCGTTCACCTCGGGGTCCTCGGGGTCGTAGTCGCTCTCCGGGTCGATGCGGTACCAGGAGACTTCCTGGAGGCCGACGAGGTCGGGGCCGGCTTCGTCGATTTCCGCAGCGATGGCCTCCATCCGTGCCGCCGGGTCGCTGGCGACGACGTCGCCGTAGAGGAGGGCGGCGCAGACGGGCGTGGGGACGGGGTTCTCCGTGCCGCAGTTGGGGTCGATGAGGCGGAAGAGGTCGCTGCCGAGGTAGAGGTTGTGCGTCATCACGGTGACGTTCACGTCCTCACCGGACGCGTCGCCGGTGTCGCAGCCGGCGAGGAGGGGCGCGGCCAGGAAGGGCAGCGCGAGGAGGAGGGGCCGAAGAATGCGGTTCATGGGAACGGGGAGGGGCCGGAACCGGCCGGATCGAGTGGAGGATGCGGCGGCGTAGCGGGCCTAGCCGCCGTAGCCGAAGAGGGTCATGAACTTGGTCGCGAAGGGGATCGAGCCCTTCAGCTTGAGCTTCCCGCTCATCATCGCCATCATCGGGTTGAGCTGCCCGTTCTCGATGGCGAGCCAGTCGTCGGCGTCGGCGGTGAGCTGGAGCGTGGGGGCGTCGGCCGCCGCGCCGTCCTCGACGTCGAGCCGGCCATTGTGGACGCGGAGGACGACCTGCCGGGCGTTCTCGCCGGTGAGGTTCATCTGGACCGTAGCGTCGACGCCCTCGGCTTTGTCGGGGCGGAAGCGGTCGGGGTAGGAGGCGAGGACCTCGTCGAGGGACGCGTAGCGGGCCATGGCGGCGGAAGAGCAGGGGGAGGCGAGGCCGAAGATAGGCACGCGCAGGGGGCGGCGGAACCGGAGCCCGCGCCGGGCCCGTACCACGAGGCCCTTCTCATCGCTCACGCCTCTCTTCCCATGGCTTCGTTCATCGCCGCCGTCCACCACCGGGACGGCCAACCCGCCGCCTTCGCCCTCGTCGAGCAGACACCCGGCCCCGCCGCGCCCCGCTACCACGTCCGTCGCCTGCACGCCCTCGGGGACGACGGCCTCGCGCACGTCCTGGCCGACCTCGCCGACCGCGCCGAGTACGCCGGCCAGACCGTCGTCGTCACCACGGGCGGCCAGGCCGCAGCCGACGCCATCCACGACGCCGGCCCCAGCGCCGTCCCCGTCACCCTCACCGGGAACGGCACGCCCGGCACGACCGACTCCGTCTCCGTATCGCCACAGGTTCTCGTGGACACGTTCGAGCGGCTCTACCGGGAGCGCGCCGTCGAGGCGCCGGGTGGGCTCGACGAGGCCTCCGCCGCCATCGCCGCGCTCTACCGCGCCGCCGACCTCGACGCTGCCGCGCCCGAGGCCGGCATCTCCGGCCTGGAGGACGACGCCTCGCCCGCCGTCGTCGAACAGTCCGGCGGGGCCGATGCACTCTCGACCGGCGTCATCGGCGAGGACGAGAACACCGAGACGTTCACCGCCGCGCCCGACCGGCCGCGCCGGGGCCGCCTCGCCACGGACACGGGCGCGCCGCCGCCCGACCTCGGCGAGCACGAGCACATCGCGCTGGCGCTCGCGCTGGCGTGCTGGTTCGGCGAGTACGCCGCCGACGCGCTGCCCGTGACCGACCAGGCCGACGAGATCCGCCGGTAGGAGCGCCGTATGCGGCTTTGCCGGAAAGAGCGGCACGTGTAGCTTCCGGGGCCGTTCCACCGCTCGTCTCATGCCCCGCTCGCTCGCTCTCCTGACTGCCCTCCTCGCCGCGCCCGCCCTCGCCCAGGTTCCGGCGTCTCCCATCGAGCCCTACCGCGAGGTCGCCGCGCGGATCATCGAGGCGGCCACGGCCGACTCCGCCGCCTACGAGCGCGTCGCCTACCTGGCCGACACGTTCGGCCACCGCTTCAGCGGCTCCGAGAGCCTGGAGGCCGCCATCGACTGGATCCTCGCCGAGATGGAGGCCGACGGCCTCGAAGGCGTGCGCGGCCAGCCTGTGATGGTGCCGAAGTGGGTGCGTGGGGAGGAATCCGCCCGCCTCATGGCCCCGCGCGAGGAGGCGCTCACGATGCTCGGCCTCGGCGGCAGCATCGCCACACCGCCCGAGGGCATCACGGCGCCGGTCGTCGTGGTGGATTCGTTCGAGGACCTGGAGGCTCGCGCAGCCGAGGCCGCGGGGGCTATCGTCCTCTTCGACGTGCCGTTCACGACCTACGGCGAGACGGTGCGGTACCGGACGGAAGGGGCCATCGCCGCTGCTCGGGCCGGGGCCGTCGCCAGCCTCATCCGCTCCGTCGGCCCCTACTCGCTCGCCACCCCGCACACCGGGACGATGCGGTACGAGGAGGGCGTGCCTCGCATCCCCCACGCCGCGCTCTCGCTGGAGGACGCGCTGCTCCTTCGACGCCTCGCCGAGCGCGGCCAGACGCCCGTCGTGACGCTCACGATGGGGGCGCAGACGGAGCCGGATGCGCTCTCGCGCAACGTCGTCGCCGAGCTGCGTGGGAGCGAGCGCCCCGAGGAGGTCGTCGTCATCGGCGGCCACATCGACTCTTGGGACGTCGGCCAGGGCGCGGTGGACGACGGGGGCGGCTGCGTCGTGGCCTGGGAGGCGGTCCGCCTGCTCAAGGATCTCGGCCTCCGCCCGCGCCGGACGATCCGCGTCGTGCTCTGGACCAACGAGGAGAACGGCCTACGGGGCGCTCTCGCCTACCGCGACTCCGTCGCCGCAGAGATCGAGAACCACGTGTTGGCCGTCGAGTCCGACGGCGGCGTGTTCGCGCCGGTCGGCTTCGGCGTGACGGCGAGCGACGAGGCGTTCGCCCTCATCGAGCCCATCGAGGAGCTGCTGCTGCCGGTCCTCGGCGAGAGCCCGGTCTACCCGACGGGCATCGTGCGCGGCGGAGGCGGGGCGGACATCGGCCCACTCATGCGCGAGGGCGTGCCGGGCGTGAGCCTCAACACGGAGGCGAGCCGGTACTTCTGGGTCCACCACACGCCGGCCGACACCGTGGACAAGCTCGACCCGGCCCACGTCCAGCGGTGCGTGGCCGCGATGGCGATCCTGGCCTACGTCGTCGCGGATATGCCGCAGACGCTCCCCCGCGACGCCCGGGCGGGCGAGTGAGCGGGAGCGCGCCCCGGTGCTACCACGGCCCGTCCAGATCGGCGACGCACAGCATGGAAGGCTGCGCGGGGTCGTCGGCGTCCACGGCGAGGTAGGCGCGCTCGGGCTGCCTGGGGTCCAGCGCCAGGCCCTCCACCTTGCCTGAGAAGAGCGTGTCGGTTGTCGTCCGCAGCGGGGTCCAGCGGAGGCGCACCGCTCGCCCGTCTTCCTCGTCCACGACGCCGAGGGCGGAGCCGGCCACGCGGCCGTCGCGCGTGGCGTCGGGCGAGTCTTCGGCGGCCATCGCGACGAGGACGCGGCCGTCCGAGTCGAGGGCGGCGTCGGTGAAGCCGAGGCGGGGGCCGTCGAGGCGGCCGAGTACGAAGGGTGTGACGTCGAGGAGAGGCGGGGGCTCCCGGTCCGGCGCACCGAGGTAAGCCAGGAGAGCGACCACGTCGAGATCGGCGGTGGCGTTGACGGGTGCGCGACCGTCGCGGGGCGCGCCGTTGCCCCGGTTGAACAGGCGGAGGCGGGGACCGTCCGCCGACGGCACGACGAACGCGCCCTCGACGTTGAGCTCGCTCCCGGCGAAGGCTTTCGTCTCACGGAGGGCCGCGTAGAGCGCCCGTGCCTCGACCAGAACGGGCGGTTCTCCTTCCCTCAAGAAGGCCACGGTCTGGCGCCGGTCGCTCGACCCCGAGCCGAGGGCGACCATGAGCGCGCCCGATTCAATGGTTGCGACGGCTTCGAGGTCGAGCTTGAGGTGCTTCGTGCCGCGGTCCTCGCCGAAGACGCGGGCGCCGCCCTCGCCCCGGGGGAGTGCCAGAGCCTCAACATGGTGCGTGGCCGGGTCCACGAGGGCGACGAACCGGGCGTCGTCCTGCACGAGCGCCAGGTGGCCACCCCACCACGCGAGGCCGGATCCGGCCCGGACGTACGGGGGGCGGTCCTCGGCCGGATCCGCGCCGTCAACATAGTGGAGCGGCGTGCAAACACGGACGATAGCGTCGAGGGCGACGTCGCGTTCGGCGGGGACGGGTATGGAGGGGAGAGTGGGCGTGGAAGGCCGCACGCACCCGGCGACAAGGGTCGCGAGGAGGAGGAGCTGGGGAGCCGGCATCCGATGGTGCTACGGTACACTCCCCCCACGAACGCGAGGCGACGGCGGGGGTTCTACCGTGCGATGAGCCAGCTTCTCCGGTTTTTCCGTTCTACAAACTAAACCCCGTGCTCTCGCCCCTCCACGACCAACTGCCATGGTCCCCACTCGCCGCGGCGCCTTGCTCAAGCGCACCCTCGCGCGGACCGGCGTCGTCCTGCCCGCTACCCTCTTAGCCTGCTTCGTTCCGTCCAGCGAGGCCGCCGCCCAAACTCACCGGGAGGGCGACGGCGACCGGCGGTCGGATCCCCCGCGGCGACGCCTCGACGATGCCACTGCGCGCCGGGGCCCGCTCGGCGGGCGGCACGACACACGGCTCCGCCCGCCGCCGCGCCCGTACTCGCGCAGCGCTCCGCCCTCCGCATCCTCCCGGAGCGGCGGACCCTACACGCTGCTCGCCCCTGAGGATTCGCCCTTCGACCCCCCCGTCGCTGTGGGCTATTCGGCGGCTCCGAGTCCCGTAGACCTCGACGGCGACGGCGACCTCGACCTCGTCGTGGGGGAGTACTACGGTTCGTTCCGCTACTTCGAGAATGGAGGCGGGGAGACCTACGCCGAACAGACTGGACCCGACAACCCGTTCCATGCCCTCGCGGTCCCGCGGCAGAGTACCCCCACCTTCGTGGATCTCGACGGCGACGGCGATCTCGACATGGTCTCCGGCGAGTACGATGGGTACTTCCACGCGTACGCCTTCCACGGCGGAGCCTTCACGGAGCTGACCGGGCCGGACAATCCCTTTGATGGGCTCTACACCGACTACCAGAGCGCTCCTACGTTCGGAGACGTAGACGGCGACGGCGATGCCGACCTCCTCTCGGGCGACTACTACGGCTACTTCCCGTACTTCCGCAACGACGGCGGCACCTACGTCCTGCAAACCGGGTCCGCCAACCCGTTCGACGGTCTCTACGTAGACTACGCCAGCTCCCCGGCGCTCGTGGACCTCGATGAGGACGGCGACCTCGACCTCGTCGCCGGCGACTCCTACGGGCGCTTCGCGTACTTCCGCAACGACGGCGGCACCTATACCGACCAGACGGACTCCCTCTTCGACTACTACGACCACAACCTGCAAGAGTACGCCACGCTCGCCGCGGCCGACCTCGACGGGGACGGCGACTTCGACCTCGTTGCGGGAAGCTACTATGGTCGGGTCTACCGGATGGACAACGTCGGGAGCGCCGCCGCGCCGACGATGGTTCCCCCGGCCCTCCTCGGTGACGGCGTCGGGCTGACTGCACATCCGGCCTTCGCCGACCTCGACGGCGACGGCGACCTCGACCTCGTCGCCGGCGACTACAGCGGGCGGCTGCACTACTTCGAGCGCGTCGGCGGCCGCTACGTCCGCCGCACCGGTTCGGCCAACCCCCTCGGCGCCCTCGACGCCGGCTACAGCAGCGCCCCCACGTTCGTGGACCTCGACGGCGATGGCGACCTCGACCTCGTTGCGGGCGAATTCTACGGCGCGTTCCGCTATTACGAGAACGTAGGCGGCGCGTACACAGAGCAGACCGGCTCGGCCAATCCGCTCGACGGGCTCACCGCCGGCATCATGCCCACGCCCGCGTTCGCCGACCTCGACGGCGATGGGGACCGCGACCTGACGGTGGGCAACGGGACCGGCTCGTTCCACTACTTCCGGAACGACGGCGGCGCCTTCGTCGAGCAGACCGGTTCGGCAAACCCCTTCGACGGTCTCCTCGTTAGCGGCAAAAGTGCCCCCGCGTTCGTGGACGTGGACGGCGACGGCGACCTCGACCTCGTCTCTGGCGATTACCTGGGGGCATTCCGCTACTTCCGCAACGACGGCGGCACGTTCACGCTGCAGACCGGCTCGGCCGATCCCTTCGACGGGCTCACCGTCCCGTACTTCAGCACCCCGGAGTTCGTGGATCTCGACGGTGACGGCGACCTCGACCTCGTCGCGGGCGACTACTACGGTGCCTTCGCCGTCTTCGCCAACGGCGACTTCCTCCCGATCTCGGTCGAGCCGCCGGCGGACGTGCCCGCTGCCACGCACGTGCTCGCGCCGCCGGCGCCGAACCCGGCGCGCGGGCGGGCCGAGGTCGCCCTGATGGTGGCCGAGGCGCAGACCGTGGACGTGGCGCTCTACGACCTCCTTGGCCGCCGCGTCGGGACGGTCTACGCCGGCGCCTTGGCGCCGGGTCGCGCCCACACCTTCTCGCTGGGTGGGGCCGATCTTCCGAGCGGCGTCTACGTCGTCCGGGTTGTCGGCGAGACGTTCACGGATTCGGTCCCCTTCACGCGCCTCCGGTGAGCCGCGCACCCATCCCGCTCGACTCCGCCGGGGAAGCGACCGAGGCGGCCGCCGAGGAGGCAGACGCGAGGGAGGCGCCGTTCGCATGCACCTACACGCCCGGGCTGCCGGACCTGCTCCGCCGGCTCGGCGTCTCGCTCGCGCTGACGACGTACCAGGCGGGCAAGGTGGCGCTCCTCTCGCCGTCACCGGCCGGGCTCACGCAGCTCCTTCGCACGTTCCCGCAGGCGATGGGCCTGGCCGTCGAGGGCGCAGGTCCGGCCCTCCGAATGGCCGTTGCCACGGCGACGGAGGTGACGGTGCTCGCCAACGCGCCGGGTCTGGCGGCGACCTATCCGGCCCGGTCCGGCGCCTACGACGCGCTGTTCGTCCCGCGCGCCCGGTACCTCACCGGCCCCCTCGACCTCCACGACCTGGCGTGGGGGCGGTACGAGAGGCAAACGGCGCTCTGGGCCGTGAACACGCGTTTCTCGGCGCTCTGCCTCGTGGACGCCACGGCGAGCTTTCGCCCGGTCTGGCACCCGCCCTTCGTGAGCCGCCTCGTGCCCGAGGATCGGTGCCACCTCAACGGGATGGCCCTGCGCGACGGCCGACCGGCCTTCGCCACGGCCTTCGCGCGGACCGACACCGCGCAGGGCTGGCGGGCCGACCCGACCCGAAGCGGCGTGCTCGTCGAGGTAGAGTCCGGCGAAGTCGTTCTGGACGGCCTTGCGATGCCGCACTCCCCGCGCCTCGCGGGCGACCGGCTCTTCGCGCTGGAGTCGGCCACCGGCGCCGTGCTGGCCGTGGATGCCGAGGCGGGGCAGGCCGAGGAGGTGTGCCGCCTGCCCGGCTTCGTGCGCGGCATGAGCCACGCCTCCGGCCACCTCTTCGTCGGACTCTCGAAGCTGCGCAGGGGCCGACCCTTCGATGACCTCCCGTTGGCCGGGCACGACCTCCGGGCCGGTGTGGCCGTGGTCGAGCTGAGGTCGGGCCGCATGGTGGGGCTGATCTGCTACACCTCGACGTGCGAGGAGATTTTCGAGGTGCAGGTGCTGCCCGGCATCCGCGCCCCGGGTCTGCTCAACGCCGACCAGAAAGCGGCCCACAACGCCGTTGTGGCGCCGGTGGGTGCCTGGTGGGCCCGGTCCGAGGGGGCACCGGGGGACGAGCCTGCCTCGGGGCTCGCTGGCGAGGATCGAGATGCCGAGGGGGCGTCTACGACTCACTGAGACGGGAATGTCGGGTTAGGCCCGACGCGAGGTGAGGGCCTGCCCCCACAGTTTGACGCGCGCGGCGCGCTCGCCGCGCTGCCGTGCGGAGTTGCACCTTTTCGTTGCTCGCCTTCCGTTCCTCAGGAGGCCGCCCGGCCTCCGCATCCACTCCGATCATGGCCGTCCGCACCCTGCCCCGCGCCGACTGGAACGCCTACTTCGACCGCTTCTCGAAGACGATGTCCGACACCGGCCGTACCGACTACGCCGAGATCCGCGTGCTCTCGCACGAGGACGGCGTCCAGCCCGAAACGCGACGGCTCACCTTTACGGCCTCACCTACGACCCCAAGGACGACCTCCTCGATGTCTGCGTGGCCGGTCTCGACCATCTCATCGCGCATCCGGAGCGGATCTACGTAGACGAGGAGAACGGGCGCCTCGACCGCTTCGAGGTCGTCCGACGCGACGGCATCCACGAGATCATCGAAATCGGCTGAGTCGCGCCTCGTCGTCCTGCGTTCGTTTCCAACCCGTTCCCATCATGAACACGCTCCGAATCGCCCGCGTCCTTTTCCCGACGGACTTCTCCGAGTGCGCCGAGCACGCGTTTTCCCATGCAGCCTTCATCGCGGTGCAGCACGGGGCCGAACTCCACGTCCTCCACGTGGCCGAGGCGACCGACGCGGACCCGCTCGTCGGGCTCGGTGGCCTCCGCATCACGCCGGAGGACGTCGCCGAGCAGCTCGGATTGCCTGCGCCGCCGCCCGCGCCGGTAGCGCCCGACGATCCCATCCCGCTCATCGAGGCCGAGGTCCGCGCTCCGTCCGTAGCACCGGCCATCCTCGACTACGTCCGCACCCACGACATCGACCTCATCGTGATGGGGACGCACGGACGGCAGGGGTTCGAGCGGGTCCGCCTCGGCAGCGTCGCCGAGGCGGTCGTCCGCCAGGCTCCGTGCCCGGTCCTCCTCGTCGGGGCCGTCGCCCCGGCCGGGTTGCCCGCCATCGAGCGGGTGCTGGCGCCGACGGACTTCTCCGATCCGGCGCAGGAGGCGGCCCGGTACGCCCGCGCCATCGCCGACCTGTATGGCGCCCGCCTCGACCTCGTCCACGTCCTCGACGAGATGATGCTCCGGCCGGCCTACGTGCCGCTGCTCGGCAGCTTCCAGATCGAGGAGGCGCGCGCGAGAGGGCAGGCGGAGGCCGAGCTGGCCCGCCTGTCTGCCGAACTGGGCGGCGAGGCGGCCACCCACGTGCTCGTCGGCCATCCGGCCACCACGCTCGTGGACGTCGCCGAGGAGCACGGCAGCGACCTCATCGTGATCGGCAGCCACGGCCGCCGGGGCTTCGAGCGGCTCCTCCTCGGCAGCGTGGCCGAGCAGGTGATCCGCCTGGCCTCGTGTCCGGTGTTCGTCGTCAAGACGTTCGGCCGCTCGTTGCTGGCGCCGGCACCCGCCGAGCACGCAGAAGCCGCTGCCTGACGTCCACGTCGCTCCTCCCTGCAGCCCGATGAAAACGACCCTCGAAGGTCGCGTGGCCGTCGTCACGGGCGCGGCTATCGGCATCGGCCGGGCGAGTGCCCTCGACCTCGCCCGCGCCGGCGCCCGCGTCGTCGTGTCCGACCTGCCGACGGCCGAGGCCGCCGCGGCGGAGACCGTCCGCCTCGTCGAAGCCGCCGGCGGCCGTGCCCGGTTCATCCCGTGCGACGTCTCCGACGGCGCTCAGGTGCAGCGCCTGATCGAGCAGACCGTCGCCGCCTACGGCCGCCTCGACGCCGCCGTCAACAACGCCGGCATCGGTGGCGCCGAGGCCCCGACGGGCGCCTACGCGGAAGCCGACTGGGACCGCGTGATGGCGGTGAACCTGCGCGGCGTCTGGCTCTGCATGAAGCACGAGATCGAGCGGATGCAGGGGCACGGCGGCAGCATCGTCAACGTGGCCTCCATCCTCGGGCACGTCGGGTTCGCCGCCGCCCCGGCCTACGTCGCCGCCAAGCACGGTGTCGTCGGGCTGACGAAGGCGGCGGCCCTCGACTACGCCGCGGCGGGCATCCGCGTCAACGCCGTCTGCCCGGGCTTCATCGCCACGCCGATGCTGGAGCGGGCCGGACTGATGGACGACCCGGACACGAAGGCGCACATCGAGGGGCTGCACCCGATGGGGCGGATGGGGACGCCCGACGAGGTCGCCGGCATCGTCACGTGGCTCTGCACCGATGCCGCCTCGTTCGCCACGGGCGCCTCCTACCTCATTGACGGCGGCTACACCGCGCGCTGAGCCGGTTCGTTGCGGGAGGGTGCCGGGGCGCGTGCCGTCAGCTCCGGGCGAACCGGTCGGGCACGCGCGTCCGGCGTAAGGGAATCGGGCCGCGCGTGATGCGGCCTGGCCTGCGGCGGCTCCGAGGCCGGAGGGGGCCGAGAGGCGGCGGCGCCGGCGGCGGGGGCGGCGGATCGTCCGAACGCGAGTCGTCGTCGCGGCCGAGGAGCCGCCAGGTGAGGAGGCCGAGGAGGAGGGGCGTCAGGCCGACGAGGAGGAAGAGCAGGCCCAGCATGGTGCGAGGCGGGGAGGGGAAGCGCGGGGCGGCGGGCGTCCGGGTCCGTTGCCAACCGGGCGGGTGGTCCGATTGTTCTCCGAGGTGGGGTGGGTCGTGTTTTCCCGGACGCCGTTCCGTGGGTCCTGAAGACGGTCAGTGCGAGGGCGCGTCCGGAGCGCCCGAATCGGCCGGCGCTTCGGTGTGGGGGCGGTCGGTCATCTCGCGGCAGGAGCCCATGAAGGCCGCGCCAGCCAGGATCAGCAGGACGACGGCGATGAGGCCGATGATCCAGGTCATGCGGCGGGCGGAGGTGCGTTCGTCGTTCATGGGAAAGGCAGGATGGAGAGAGGGATAGGCGTACCCGCGTGACGCCGCGTAAGTTCGGGGCGGCGATCCGCATGCCCGCCGGCACAGCGGGCCGCTCGCGCACGTCCAGCCGCCGGTTGCGCCTCCACGGCGCGCCCGCCCTCTCTCGTCTCCCATGCCCCGCCCCGTCCTGCCCGCGCTGCGCGTGTCCGCGCCGGCCGCGCTCCTCGCCTTCGCCGCGCTCCTCGCCTTCGCCGCGCTCCTCGCCTTCGCCGCGCTCCTCGCAGCCCTGCTCCCGGCACCGGCCCGCGCGCAAGCGAACGCCGGGGGCGCGAACGCCGGGGGTGCCGGGAGCGCCACGCTCCACGGCTACGTCCGCGACGCCGAGACGGGCGAGACCCTCCTCCTCGCCAACGTCCTGCTAGAGGACCAACTCCGACGGAGCGCCGGACGCGGCGCCGGACGCGGCGCCGGACGCGGCGCCGGACGCGGCGC
>CAZOJJ010000042.1:0-13922 GCA_964580105.1 uncultured Rhodothermales bacterium
CGAGAGAGGGTCTACGAGAGAGGGTCTACGAGAGAGGGTCTACGAGAGAGGGTCTACGAGAGAGGAGCTACATTTCGGGATCACCGGGGCTTTGGGTGGCTAGAGCCGTGGCACAGGCCCTATCTTTCCCGTTCCGAACAGTTTTCAACAGCGCAGGCGGCCCGCGAAACACAGACGTTGGCCGCGCGGATCGCTCCCCAACCCTCCGTTCCATGCCACATTCGACGAAAGCCGCTGCAAGCGGCGTGCTTGGCGCCTTGTTCTTCATCACTGCCTGGGCCCTGGTGCCGGAGCCTGCGCACCCGCAGTTCACGGCCGTGCCCGATGTAGCGACGTACGAGGCCATCCTGGCGGCTCACCCCTACAGCCGGCGGCCGCCCACCACTCCGGAGGAACTGCGCCAGATCCCGAAGCGGGATCGCCCCGACCTGGCAGCCGAGCAGTACTTCCTCCTGACGATGGATCCCGCTACGGGTCAGGTGCCCATCGAGCGGCTCTACCAGGCCAACCTGCTCACGGATCAGCTCAAGGCGGAGGCGTTCGCACGCGGGGGCGCGCCCCTGATCACGACCGCCTGGGAGGAGCGGGGGCCCTCCAGGGTAGGCGGGCGCACGCGGGCGCTGCTCTTCGACCCGAATGATCCGGAGGGACGACGCGTCTTCGCGGCCGGCGTTGCCGGCGGCCTGTGGGTTACGGAGGACATCACGGTCAACGCCGGCTGGACCCCCGTCAACGATTTCTGGGAGAACCTGGCGGTTACTGCCCTGGCGTACGACCCCTCCAATACCACGGTGATGTATGCCGGAACGGGGGAGGGCTTCTTCAATGCGGATGCCGTCCGAGGGGCCGGCATCTTCAAGTCGGAGGACGGCGGGGCCACCTGGACCCACCTGTCCTCGACGCTGAGCTCCGTCTTCCACTACGTCCAGCGGATCGCCGTCCACCCGACCACGGGGGACGTCTATGCCGCCACCCGTCAGGGCATCCGCCGTTCACAGGATGGCGGTGAGACCTGGGAGAGCGTACAGAGCGGGAACGCCGGGGACCTGGAGATCGCGGCCGACGGGACGATCTATGCCACCACCGGCCTCGGCGGGGCCGGCCGCGTGTACAGCTCCACGACCGGAAATTCGGGAGAGTGGACGCAGCTGAACACGGGTTCGAACGGGTTCCCCACCTCGGGCGTGCAGCGGATTGAGATCGCGACGGCGCCATCCGACGCCTCGGTCCTCTACGCCGTCACTGAGAACAGCTCGAATGGCGGCGTCGGCGGCATGTATCGTACGGAGGACGGGGGCCAGACCTGGACCTCGCTCACGCTGCCCAACGACGTGCAGTACGGGACGGATTTCTCCCGCACCCAGGCCTGGTACGACCTTTCGCTCGCAGTAGACCCCAACGACCCGAACACCGCCTTCGTCGGCGGCATCAACCTCTTCCGGACGACGGACGGCGGGGCGAGCTGGAACCAGCTGACGCACTGGTACGGAGGGTTTGGACTTCCGTACGTCCACGCGGACCAGCACGCCGTCGTCTACAAGCCGGGCTCGTCGACCATCGCCCTCTTCAGCCATGACGGCGGGGTCAACTACACCGACAACGCGACCGCGCCCCAGCCGATCTTCTGGGATCGCAACACCGGTTACAACGTGACGCAGTTCTACGCCGGCGCCATCGCGCCCGAGGCGGGCTCCAACGTGATGCTGGCCGGCGCGCAGGACAACGGCACGCACCGCTTCAGCCTGCCCGGCATCAACAACGGCCACGAAGTGCGCGGCGGCGACGGCGCCTTCACGTTCATCGACCAGGACGAGTCCAACTACGCGATCTCGTCGTACGTCTACAACACCTACAACCTCAGCACCGACGGGGGGCTCTCCTTCCCCATCACGCTCATCAACAACACCAGCACGGGCGCCTTCATCAACCGGGCGGACTACGACGACCGCGAGGACATCTTCTACTCGTACCGGAATGCCACCTCGTTCTTCCGCATTCTCGACGTGACGGGGAGCCGGACGCTGAGCACCGTCACCACCCCGTCCATGGGGGCGATGACGAATCTGAAGGTGTCGCCGTTCGCGCCGCCCGGGACGTCCACGCTCTTCGTGGGCTCCTCGGCGGGCCGCATCTACCGGGTCGACAACGCGGAATCGTCCGCCGACGTCACCGAGCTCACGCAGCCCGGCCCTGGGGCCATCTCCAGCATCGAGTTTGGTGACTCGGAGGACCAGATCCTCGTTACCATCTCGAACTACGGCGTGGCCTCCGTCTGGGAGTCCCTGGACGGCGGGATGACGTGGGCGAACAAGGAGGGCAACCTGCCAGACATGCCGATCCGCTGGGCGCTCTACCATCCCACCAACCGCAACCTCGTGCTCCTCGCGACCGAGGCGGGCGTGTGGGAGACCACGAGCTTCGATGCGGACGAACCCGTCTGGACACCGGCTCCGGGCTTCCCCACGGTGAGCACCCACATGCTCCAGTACCGGGAGTCCGACGACACCGTCATGGCGATCACGCACGGGCGGGGTGTCTTCACGGCGGTGTTCACGCCCAGCACGGTCGCCAGTGAGCCCGGGCCGAGCACGGACCTCCCGGGTACGCACGCGCTCTCGAACGCCTACCCCAACCCGTTCAACCCGCAGACGCGGTTCACGCTGCGCGTGGCCGAGGCGCAGGACGTGCGCGTGGCGCTCTACGACGTCCGCGGGCGTCAGGTGGCCGTCCTCCACGACGGGCCGCTCGCGGCCGGGGCCGCCCACCCGTTCGAGGTGGACGGCCGCGCCCTGCCGAGCGGCACGTACGTCGTTGCCGTGGAAGGCGAGCGGTTCCGCGACCGGCTCCAGGTCAGCCTCGTGAAGTAGCCCCCTGCCTTCATAGCCCCCCTCAGGGACGCCAGAGGAGCCCCGGTGCCCGAGCGCCGGGGCTCCTTGCGTTTGTACCGGTCGGGTCCGTTCTTGAAAGGGCCGCTCAACCGCTACGACGTTGCGCCGTCTCGCCCTCTAGCCGCTCTCATCTGGCGGCCGGTGGGCCCTCCGCCTCGGCGTCGAGGCGGGCGGGCTCGCGAGGGGGCTACGTCGTCGTGCGGGGCGAGACGTTCCGGGATCGGCCCCGCCTCACCCTCGCACTGACGGGCGGGCTCAGGCGAAGCGGCGGAGCGCCCACCGGCTGAAGGGGACGTTCGCCGCACCGTTCTCCGGGACGGGCGCCGGCCGTCCCTCCATCGCCACCAGCCCGGCGGCGACGGCGGCGGCGCGGACGAGGTCGGCGTCCGGCGCGAGCGCCTCGGGCGTGAAGTGGTCGCGGACGAAGCCGGTGTTGAAGCAGCCCGAGCGGAAGGCGTCGTGCCGCATCACGTAGCGGCAGAACGGGATCGTCGTCTGCACCCCGGCGATCTCGTACTCCGCGAGCGCGCGGTCCATCCGGTCGAGCGCCGCCTCGCGCGTCGCCGCCCAGGTGACGAGCTTGGCGATCATCGGGTCGTAGTGGACCGGCACCACGTCGCCCTCCTCGACGCCGGCATCGACGCGGACGCCGGTGCCGGAGGGCGGGCGGTGCCGGAGGAGCGGGCCGGGGTCGGGCAGGAAGCCCGCCGCCACGTCCTCGGCGTAGACCCGGCACTCGACGGCGTGGCCGTGCAGGACGAGGTCGTCCTGCGTGTACCCCAGCGGCTCGCCCTCGGCGATGCGGAGCTGCTCGGCGACGAGGTCGAGCCCGGTGACGGCCTCCGTCACCGGGTGCTCCACCTGGAGCCGCGTGTTCATCTCCAGGAAGTAGAACGCGCCGTCGTCGAACAGGAACTCGACCGTTCCGGCTCCGACGTAGCCGCACGCCAGCGTAGCCTTGACGGCCGCCGCGCCCATCGCCGCGCGAAGCGCGGGCGTGAGCACGGTGCTCGGCGCTTCCTCGACCACCTTCTGGTGCCGCCGCTGGATCGAGCACTCGCGCTCGAAGAGGTGGACGGCGTTGCCGTGCGCGTCCGCGAAGACCTGAAACTCGATGTGGCGCGGCCCGGTGAAGAACTTCTCGATGAACACGCGGCCGTCGCCGAAGGCGCTCTGCGCCTCGCTCTGGGCGCTGCGGAGGGCCGCCTCGAACTCCTCCGGCCGCTCGATCACGCGCATGCCCTTGCCGCCGCCGCCGGCCGCCGCCTTCACCAGCACCGGGTAGCCGATGGCCTCGGCGATGCGGGCCGCCTCGGCGGCGTCGTGGACGGCGTCGGTGGTGCCGGGCGCCATCGGGACGTTCGCCCGCTCCATGAGCAGGCGCGCGGCCGTCTTGTCGCCCATCGTGCGGATGGCCTCGGGCGGCGGGCCGACGAACAGCACGCCCGCCGCCTCGCACGCCTCGGCGAAGGCGGCGTTCTCCGAGAGGAAGCCGTAGCCCGGGTGGACGGCGTCCGCCCCGGCGCGTTTCGCCACGTCGAGGATCCGTTCCGCCACGAGGTACGACCGGTTCGACGGCGCGGGGCCGACGGGATACGCCTCGTCCGCCATCCGCACGTGGAGCGCGTTCCGGTCCGCCTCGGAGTAGACGGCGACGGTGCGGATGCCGCGCTCGCGGCAGGTCCGCATCACGCGGACGGCGATTTCGCCCCGGTTGGCGACGAGGAGGGTGCGGATGGGGCGGCGTGTCATTTCGGCGGAGGTGACGTGTGGCACGGTCTCTGTGATTCCGGAGGGCAGTGCTACTGCTGCGGAAACTACCGAACGACGCCGCCGTCGCCGGCTGATTTCCTGCGGGGCTCCCCCCATTATGGCCGAAATCACCGACTACTACCAGGTCCTCGGGGTCGACGAGGGCGCGAGCGCGGAGGAGATCAAGAAAGCGTACCGGCGCCTGGCGCGTGCGTACCACCCGGATCGGAACCCGGACGACCCCGAGGCCGAAGAGCGCTTCAAGGCGGTGCAGGAGGCGTACGGCGTGCTCTCCGACGCGCAGAAGCGGAAGGCGTACGACCGCGCCCGGCGCGACCCGTTCGCCTCGGGACGCTTCCAGGGCGGCGGTTTCCGCGGGGCGCCGCAGGACGTTCCCTTCGAGGATCTCTTCGGCGGGATGGACGGCGGCGGCTTCGGCTCCTTCTTCTCCCAGATCTTCGCCGACGAGCCCCGCGCCACCCGGCGGCCCGCCCGAGGCCGGGACGTCGAGACGCAGGTGCGGCTGACGTTCGACCAGGCCATCCGGGGCGGCAAGACCGAGCTCAAGATGCCCGACGGCGAGCCGCTCCGCCTGACCATCCCGCAGGGCGTCCGTTCCGGCTTCAAGATCCGCGTCAAGGGGCGCGGCGCGCCCGCCCCCGGCGGCGGGCCGCCCGGCGACCTCTACGTCACCTTCCGCGTCGAGCCCAGCCCGCGCTTCCGGCGCGAGGGCGACAACCTCCACATCACCGAGACCATCTCGGCCATGGAGGCCATCCTCGGCACGACGCGCTCGATCACGAACGCCTACGGCAAGACGATCAAGGTGTCCATCCCGGCGGGCACCCAGCCGGGCGAGCGCCTCCGCCTGCGCGGCCAGGGCGTGCAGACGGCCACGCGCACCGGCGACCTCTACGTCGAGATTCAGGTTTCCATCCCGCGCCACCTCACCGAGGCGCAGCGCTCCGCCCTCGAAGCCTTCGCACGCGAGCAGGGGATCCTGTAGCGCGTGCGCGTAGCGTAGCGCGTGCGCGTAGCGTCAGCCCGCCTCGGGCCTCGCGCGGCCGGGGTGGAGCGCCTGCCAGAGGACGCTGTGGAGGGCCCGGTTGTCCTGCCACGCGTCGAGGAGCACGCTCCGATCGCCCTTGATCGAGACGCGGACGCCGTTGGCGTAGCGCTCGATGCCGAGGATGGCGCGGAAGCTATGGATGACGGGATCGCCCTGGTCGCGTACGAGGAGGAGCCGTTTGCTGGTTACGACGAAGACGCCGCGCTGCCAGCCTCGTCCGACGAAGGCGTACTCGGGAACGTGCAGGCCCGCCGTGTCGCCTGCGTGGAGCCGTTCGCGGTGGTCGCGGAGGGCCACGCGGAGCAGGGCATAGTTGACCGTGCGCCAGCGCCCGTCCGCCCGGAAGTGGCCGATTTCGCCCGGCAGTAGTCGGATGCCGACGTCCACGTTGGGCGGGGGGCCGTGGGTGAGCCGCCAGCGGTGCGCCGCCCGCGTGAGCAGGGCGTCCACGCGCGTGGGCACGCGTACGTCGAGCTCGGTCTCCAGTGCCGTGATCTCCTCGGCCTCGGCGGGGTCGAGTTCGCCGTCGCAGAGCGCGCGGGCGACGGTTTCGAGGAGCCGCTGACGGGCCTCCAACTCGTAGACCTGCTCGGCCTCGGTCGGGTCCAGCCCGAGCGTGTGCTGGAGCGTGTAGAGGAGCAGCCGCTCCTCGACCGAGAGGCAGTCGTCGGCGAGTGCGTCGGTGACCGTGTGGCCGAAGGCGCGCTCGTGGGCGTGGCGGAGGTCGGCGGCGTCGAGGGCGAGGGTGCGGGCGAGGTGGGCGAGCGTGGCGCGCTCGCGCTCGTCGAAGCGGCCGTCCCGGAGGACGTGGAGGAGGTAGCGCTCGTAGAGCGCCTGCCGCTCGGCGTGGAAGGCCTCGCGGAGGTTGACGCCGTGCCGCCGCCCGATGCGGTCGAGGTCGTCGGGGCCGAAGTCCGCCGGACTCGCCGCCGCGGCGATGAGGTTGTGGAGCTCGACGTACGCGTTGCGGGGCGGCGTGAGGCCGAGGGCGCGGTCGAGCGGGCCGGGCTCCTCGTAGTCGAGCAGGTCGAACGGAAACACCGAGGACGGAAGTCGGAGGACGGAGGGCGGAAGCTACGCGCGCCTCGGGAGCCCGGTGGGCGCCCTCACCGGTGGGCGCCCTACCGGTG
Organism: uncultured Rhodothermales bacterium; assembly: GCA_964580105.1. Taxonomy (GTDB): domain Bacteria; phylum Bacteroidota; class Rhodothermia; order Rhodothermales; family Rubricoccaceae; genus CAZOJJ01. The sequence continues at coordinate 6,840 of CAZOJJ010000042.1, forward strand.
GGCGCCCTCACCGGTGGGCGCCTCCGTAATCTTCTCGCGCTCCGCGCTCCGCTCAGAAAGACGGCTTCCGCTCAGAAAGACGGCCTACACGGAGAGACGTCGAAACACACCGGTCCCGGACTTCCGCCCTCCGTCTTCTGACCTACCGCAGCTCTGCCTTCCTCGCCAGCGAAGCGCGCTTGCGCTCGTGCGGGTCGAGGTGCCGCTTGCGCAGGCGGATGGCCTTGGGCGTGGCCTCGATGAGCTCGTCCTCGCGGATGAACTCGATGGCCTCCTCCAGCGAGAGCCGCCGCGGCGGGTCGATCTTCTCGAAGCTGTCGGCCGAGGCGGCGCGCATGTTCGTCAGCTTCTTCTCCTTCGTGATGTTCGCCTCCAGGTCCTCGTCGCGCGCGTTCTCCCCGACGATCATGCCGCCGTAGACCTCCTCGGTGGGCCCGACGAACAGCTGGCCGCGCTCCTGGAGGCTCACGATGGCGTAGGGCGTCGCCTTGCCGGGCCGGTCGGCCACGAGGGCGCCCGAGGCGCGGTGGGTGATGGGCCCGGCCCACGGGCGGTAGCCGTCGAAGAGGTGCGTCAGCAGGCCGGTGCCCTTCGTGTCCGTCAGGAACTCCGTGCGGTAGCCGATGAGGCCGCGCGCCGGGATCTCGAACGCCATGCGGACGCGGCCCGAGCCGTGGTTCGTCATCTGCACCATCTGGCCCTTCCGCGTCCCCAGCTTCTCGATCACGACGCCCATGTACTCCTCGGCCACGTCGATGGTGGCGCGCTCGAAGGGCTCGTGGAGCTTTCCATCCACCTCCTTCGTGAGCACCTGCGGCATGCCGACGGCGAACTCGTAGCCCTCGCGGCGCATCTGCTCGATGAGGATGGCCAGCTGGAGCTCGCCGCGCCCGAAGACGAGGAAGCGGTCCGCGCTCTCGGTCTCCTCGATGCGGAGGGCGAGGTTGGACTCGCCCTCGCGGAGGAGCCGGTCGCGGAGGTTGCGGCTCGTGACGTACTTGCCCTCGCGCCCGGCGAAGGGCGAGTCGTTGATGCGGAACTCCATCGAGAGCGTGGGCTCGTCGACGTGGAGGGCCGGGAGCGGCTTCGGGTTCTCGGCGTCGGCGATGGACTCCCCGAGGCCGATGCCCTGGACGCCGGCGACGTGGACGATTTCGCCCGCGCCCGCCTCGGCGGCGGCGACGCGGTCCAGCCCCTCGTTGACGAAAAGGGCCGTCACCTGGGCCGGCTGCTGCTTGCCGTCGCGCCCGCAGAGCACGACGCGCTGCTTCTCGCGGAGCGTGCCGCTGACGACGCGGCCGATGGCGATGGGGCCGAGGTAGGCGTCCGGCTTCACGTCGGTGACGAGCACCTGGAGCGCGCCGTCGCGAGCGCCCGTCGGCGCCGGGATCGTGTCCACGATGGCGTCGAAGATGGGCTTCAGGTCGCCCAGCGGCGCGCCGAGCTCCGTCGTGCACTGGCCGTCGCGGGCGACGGCGTAGACGACGGGGAACTCGATCTGGTGCTCGTCGGCGTCGAGGTCGATGAACAGGTCGTAGATCTCGTTGAGGACCTCCTCGGGCCGGGCGTCCTGCCGGTCGATCTTGTTGATGACGACGATGGCGGGGAGGCCGAGGGCGAGCGCCTTCGAGAGCACGAAGCGGGTCTGCGGGAGCGGGCCTTCGGCGGCGTCCACGAGCAGCAGCACGCCGTCCACCATGCGGAGGGTGCGCTCGACCTCGCCGCCGAAGTCGGCGTGGCCGGGCGTGTCGACGATGTTGATTTTGACGTCGCGGCCGTCGGTCGTGCGATACCGCACGGCCGTGTTCTTGGCCATGATCGTGATGCCCTTCTCGCGCTCGAGGTCCATCGAGTCCATCACCCGCTCGGCGACGTTCTCGTTGTCGCGGAAGGTGCCGCTCTGCCAGAGCAGGCTGTCCACGAGGGTGGTCTTCCCGTGGTCGACGTGGGCGATGATGGCGACGTTGCGGAGCTGGTCCTGCTGCATGGAGGCGGAGGTCACAAACGGAAGTAGGGGCGCACGGCCGTGCGCCCCTACGAGGAAACGCCAAGCTAGGGGCGCCGTGCCCCGGCCCGAGCGAAGAAGCCGGGGAATCGGGCCGAACCCGCGGCGGCGCAGGGGGTTGAACCCGGGCCTCTCTCCCCGCCCGTCATGGACCTCGTCTCGTTTCTCCTCCTCCTCGTCATCGCCGGGATCTGCGGCGCGGTCGGCCAGTCGCTCGCGGGCTACTCGCTTGGCGGCTGCCTCGTCTCCATCGTCGTCGGCTTCGTCGGCGCGTGGTTGGGGGCGTGGATCGCGTCCGAGTTCGGCTGGCCCCTGCTCCTCGCCGTCGAGGTGGGCGGGCGCGACTTCCCGATCATCTGGGCCGTGCTCGGCTCGGCGCTCTTCGCCCTCGGCGTCGGCCTCCTCCGGCGCGCCTCGCGGCGCGTGTGACTCCGTCCGCCTCGGTCCCGAGGCGGACCCGGCCGGCTGCTACAGCCCGTCCGTGAGGTCGTCCAGCGGCGGGTCGTGCGCCTCGCCGAAGAGCCGGAACGGCCCGCCGCGCGGCGGGCGCGGCCGTTTCAGCCTCCCGATTCCCGGATTCCCCGATCCTCGGATTCCCGGATCACTTCGGTGAACAGCGTCTCCCCGGTGCGCAGCATCCGCCGCACGTACGGGTGGCAGAGCCCGCACCGCCGGCCGAAGACGACGTGCGCCTGGAGCGCCGCCACCGAGTCGGCCCCGGTGGCCTCGGCGACGGCCTTCAGCTCGGCGAACGTCCGGCCGAAGCACAGGCAGCGGTCGATGCGGATGGACATGCGGGGCGGGGCTCTATCTCACCAACCTGTCATGCTGGGCGGAGCGAAGGACATGCTGGCGGAGCGAAGGATGACAGGGACGGGGGGCAGAGGCGGATCAGTCGTCGTCGCGGACGGCGATGGCGGTGGGGAGGACGCCGGCCTCGAAGCCGCCGAGGCGGGCGCCCTGGCGGTCGGTGAAGACGACCTCGCCCGCCGAGACGAAGTCGGCCGGCGCGGCGCCGAGGAGGAGGCGGCCCTCGACGGTGTCGTAGGCGACGGCGGTGAGGAGGTGCCCCGCCGGCACGTCGGGCGTGATCGTTTCGGCCTGCGTGTTCGTCGCCGTGTCGAAGCGGACGACGCGGTCGCCGACGAGGGCCCACGCCTCGCGGAGCACGGGCACGACGACGGCCTCCTGCCCGAGCGCGCCCGCGCCGAGCTGGCCGTCCAGCGCGATCCGCGCCACCTCCGCGCCCGTCTCGCCGTCGAGCACGACGACGGCGCCGTCCGTCTGCTCGACCACGGTGCCCTCGTCGTCGTAGACCGTCTTGCCGGTGCAGAAGACCCAGACCTCGCCCTCGGGGTCCGTCCCGAGCGTCTTCGGCCCGTCGCAGCCGACGTCGAGCGTCTGGCTGACCGTCCGCGCGACGGGGTCCACGATGGTCACCGTCGTGGCGAAGCCGAACCCGTTGTTGGCGACGAAGAGGCCGGCCTCGGCCATCGTCAGCCCCTCCGGGTTCATCCCCACCTCGACGGCCGCGCCGGGCGCATTCGTGGCGAGGTCGATGGGCGTGACGGTGTTCGCGTAGAGGTTCGTCACCCAGAGCGTCCCGGCGTCGCGGACGGCCGAGCGCGGCGTGTGCACGTCGATCTGCGCCGTGACCGCGCTCGTTTCGAGGTCCACCACGTCAATGCGCCCGCGGCCGGTCGAGAACGAGTCGTTGAAGTTGAGAAGGACGAACAGCCGCCCATTCTCGTCGCGGTCGAGGACGACGTTTTGGACGAGCGCGTTCGCGATGCCGAAGGCGTCCTGCGTGGCCTGGCCGGTCGTGGCGTCGTAGACGGTGACGCTGCCGGTCTGGTCGGTGAAGCTGCCCTGGTTGCCGACGAAGACCGTCGCGCCGGGCTCGGCGCAATTGGCGTCGGCGCTGCACTCCGTCATGGTGTCGCAGCCGGGGAGGAGGAGCGCGGTGAGGAGGAGGGCGAAGAGGGAGCGATGGGGCATGGGATCAGCGGGTCTGGAGGAGAAGGCGCACACGTGCGTGGCGCGGCGGCATGACGTAGGAGGCGACGACCTCGTACTGGAGGTTGGTGAGGTTCTCGAAGGCGACGGCCAGCGTGGCCCGTACCCCGCCGACCTCGCGGGTGGCCCGGACCTGCCCGTCGAGGACGACGTAGGGGGCGAGCCAGCGGCGCCCGTCGGCCGTGACGTAGCGGCGGCCGACGGCGCGGGCGCCGAGGTCGAGCCGGAGGCTTCGCCAGCCGAGCGCCGCGCGCGCCGTCGTCGTCCAGCGGGGGACGTAGCGGAGAGGCCTGGCGTAAGCCGGGGCGGCGGGGTCGGATCGGTCGCGCGCATCGGTGACGGTGGCGGCGAGGCTGGCCGTGGCGAGGGCGGGACCGAGCGTCCACGCGCCTTCGGCGGAGGCTTCCAGCCCCAGCGCCCGCGTCCGCCCGAGGTTCTCCGGGCTCCAGACGGCGCCCCCGACGGGCCGCCAGACGATCTGGTCGCGCGTGGCGGCGGCGAAGACGGTGCCCTCGGCGCGGTAGCGGCCGGCGCTCCAGACGAGTCCGGCGTCGGCCGTCCAGCCGCGCTCGGGGCGGAGGTCGGGGACGCCGCCGGGGCGCCAGAAGCGGTCGTTGAGCGTCGGCATCCGGAAGGTGCGGCCCGCGCTCGCCTTCAGGCGCACCGTCTCCGTGGCGAACGGCTGCGCGTTGAGGCCGAGCTGCGGGCTGAGGGCGAGGCGCCGCTCGCCGCCCTCGGGCGCGTAGCCGTCGAGGCGGAGGGCGGGGAAGAAGCGGAGGCGGCCCGCCGTCTGTGCTGCGGCGACGGCCAGCGCGGCGTGGCGATCCGCGGCGTCGTCGGCGAGGCTCGGATGCGTGGCGCGGCCCTCGCCCGCCGACAGCGAGGCCGTGAGGTGCCAGCCGGGAAGGCGCGTGACGTGCACGCGGAGGTCGGCGCCGAGGCTCGTCGTCCGGCTCGTCTCGTCGAGCGCATCCGGGCGCGTGGAGGGGTAGGGGCTCGCGTAGCGCAGCCGCCCGGCCTGGACGTACCCGCTCGCCTCGACGCGGCCCCAGGCAGCGCTGCGTTCGGCGTCGCCCCAGACGCGCCCGAGGCGGTCCCACTGGCGCGCGCCGACGGAGTCGGTGCCGCCGAGGCCGCGCTCCGAATCGGCCGCGAGGGCGGCGAGGCGGAGGCGCGTCGGTCCGGCACGGTAGGCGAGGGCGGCGTAACCGACGGCCCGGCGGCGGTCCCACCCGGCGTGGCGGACGAGCGGATCGCCGAGGCGCGAGCGGTCGGCGTAGCGGAAGTCCTCCTCGGCCGTCGCGGCCTCGGCGGCCGCGACGGCGGAGAAGCGGCCGGCGGTGCCGCCCGCGAGGCCCGCGAGGCGGCGCCGGCCCCACGCGCCCGTTTCGGTCGCCAGCCGCAGTCGGGCGTCCTCACCGGGCCGCAGGCTGCGGAGGTGAACGACCCCGCCGACGGCGTCGGTGCCGTAGAGGGCTGAGCCGCCGCCGTGCAGGACCTCGACGGATTCGAGGAGGACGGTCGGCAGCAGCGTCAGGTCGAGCGGGCCGAGCTGGGGGTCGGCGAGGCGGCGGCCGTCGAGGAGGAGGAGCGTCTGCGCCGAGCCCGCGCCGCGCAGCGTGATGGTCGAGAGCCCGCTCGGGCCGTAGCGGCGTACGAACAGCGGGGCGTGCGCGCCGAGGAGGTCGGCCACGGTCGTGGCGCCGGTGGCCGCCATCGCCTCGCGGTCGAGGACGGTGACGCGGGCGGGGGCGTCGCGCGTGGGGACCGCCACGCGGGCGGCCGTGACGGTGACGGCGGGCAGCGTGGTGTCCGGCCGGACGTCCGCCTGCGCCCTCGGCGTGGATGCCGAGAGCGCCGCGAGGGCGAGGAGGAAGGCGAAGCGCAACAAGAAACCCGACGCTCAAAACGAGGGCCGGGTCGCAGGACGGGATCACCGAGGCGGGCGGCCTCGGGCGAGTCGTGCGCCAGCGCCCTCTGATCCCGGAGGTCGTGACGGAATCGCCTCGGGCAGGTCTCCTGGCTCGCGGCTCATCCGCCCCGGCGGCTCGGCGTCGGCCTTCCCATCCCGTGCGGGGACAGTGGCCGGTCGCGTCGTCGTCGTCGGGGCGAGCCGCCTACAGTTGCGGGCACAGCTCCGGCGTGAGGCATTGGGCGATGGAGTGATTGGCGATGGGGCGATTGGCGATGAATCACCCAATCACACCGTCACCCCATCTGGCAATGGCCCGGACCGGATTCCCTGTTGGCCGTCCGCAGACGGCACCCGAGGCGGATGGGAAGGAACGTGGGCCCTAAGTTATCGCCGGCTCGTCCTCGTGCAAGCGAAGTCTCGGTGGCGAAGGGGACGCTTCGCTCGATCATCCGAGAGGCGGGGCTGACCGTGGACGAATTCCGCGCGCTCCTGTAGCCGCCGTGCGATAGGCTCGCCCCGGCGCGTTCGCCGCGGAATGGTCCGGAATGGTCCGGAATGGTCCGGAATGGTCCGATGTCACCCCGCCGGCCGCCGCGTCACGAGCCGGGCGAAGTAGGCCATCAGCGCTGTGAGACGGCGCGCCCTGCCGGTGAGCCGCTCCCGGCGCGACTCCGCTCTCGAACCGCTCGGAGTGACTGTGGTATCATGCTCGACACCCCAGTCCCCGTGTTCCAATGAAGTACCGTGTTCTGATTGAGACGGACGAAGACGGCGTCTTCGTCGCCACGGTCCCCGCTCTCCCAGGCTGCGTGGCCGACGGAGCAACGCGAGGGGAGGCGCTCAGCAACGTCAAAGACGCCATCGCGCTCTACCTCGAAAGCCTGGAGGACCACGGGGACCCGATCCCGCCTCCGATCACCGAGGAGGTGGTGGAGGTGTAGGCGTGGGAGGGCTCCCGATCGTTTCCGGCCGAGACGTGGTGAGGGCGCTGGCCAAGCTCGGGTACGAGTTCGACCGCCAGAAGGGGAGTCACATGATCCTCCGCCAGTCGGCCTCGCCGCACCGCCGGGCAGTGGTCCCGGATCACAAGGAGGTGGCGAAGGGGACGCTTCGCTCGATCATCCGAGAGGCGGGGCTGACCGTGGAC
>CAZOJJ010000042.1:14022-18616 GCA_964580105.1 uncultured Rhodothermales bacterium
CCGATGTCACCCCGCCGGCCGCCGCGTCACGAGCCGGGCGAAGTAGGCCATCAGCCCGACGAACAGCGCGAACGCCAGCCAGGGCGCCACCGCCCCGGCCCACGCGTAGCCGACGCTCCACGGCTCTGCCCCGCGCGAGACGGCGTACCCCGCCGCCCCCGCGATCACCACGCCGATCAGCCCCTCGCCGCCGACGAGCCCCGAGCCGAACAGGATGCCCCGGTCGCGCCGCGCCGTCTCCTCGTCCTTGTCCGCCACGCGCCGCGTCAGGAACCAGCGGAGCATCCCGCCGAGGAAGACGGGAAACATCGTCGAGACCGGCAGATAGACGCCGACGGCGAACGGGAGCGACGGGATGCGGCACAACTCGGCCACGACGGCGATGCCTGCCCCGATGGCGACGAGCGTCCACGGCAGCGACTGCGCCAGCACGCCGTCGATCACCAGCTTCATCAGCGTGGCCTGCGGCGCGGGCAGCTCCTCGCCGCCGAACCCGTAGGCCTGTGCCAGCAGGAGCACCGTCAGCGCCACGAAGGCCGCCGAGGTCAGCACGCCCACCAGCTCGCCCGCCTGCTGCCGCTTCGGCGTCGCGCCGAGGAGAAAGCCCGTCTTGAGGTCCTGCGACGTGTCGCCCGCGATGGAGGCGGCGATGGCGACGACGGCGCCGACCGTCAGCGCGGCCACCTTCCCCGCGTCGTCGGTCCACCCGAGGAGGAGGAACACCGAGGCCGTCCCGAGCAGCGTCGCGATGGTCATCCCGCTCGTCGGGTTCGAGGTCACACCGACCAGGCCGACGATCCGGGACGACACCGTCACGAAGAAGAACGCGAAGATCACCACCAGCAGCGCCGCGAGCGCGCGGCCGAGCGGGAGCTCGATGGTGCTGAACGCGGCCGGCACGAGGGCGAGCACGAGGAAGACCACGACGGCGCCGATGCCGACCGTCCGCAGCGTGAGGTCGTGCTCGGTGCGGAGCACGTCCGCCTCGGCGCCGCCGGCGAGCCGCTCGCGGAGCTGCTGCGCCCCGATGCGGAAGCTCTCGATCATCGTCGGGATGCTCTTCACCAGCGTGATGAGGCCGGCTGCCGCCACGGCCCCCGCGCCGATGTAGCGGACGTACCGCGTCCAGATCAGGCTCGGCGACATCGCGTCGATGGGCAGCGTCGTCTCGGGGTAGAGCGGCGCCACGCGGCCCTCGCCCCAGTACGCGATGGCCGGGATGATGACGAGCCACGAGAGCAGGCCGCCGCCCACCATGATGCTCGCGATGCGCGGCCCGAGGATGTAGCCGACGCCGAAGAGCGCCGCGCTCACGTCGCTGCCGAGCTGGCCCTTGCGGAGGAACGGGATGTGCGCCTCCAGGCTGTCCGGTACCACGCGCGCCCAGCCCGTGAGCGCCTTGAACGCCGCGCCGACGCCGAGGCCGAGGAACACGTTCTTCGCCTTCGCCCCGCCGGCCTCGCTGGCTTTGAGCACCTCGGCGCAGGCCGTACCCTCCGGGTAGGGCAGGTTCGGGTGCTCCCGCACGATGAGGTAGGGCCGCAGCGGGATCATGAACAGCACGCCCAGCAAACCGCCGCACATCGCCAGCAGCGTGATCTGGACGAGGTTCGTGTCGAACCCCCACAGGAACAGCGCCGGCAGCGTGAAAATGACGCCGCTGGCGACCGACGACGACGCGGAGCCGACCGTCTGTGAGAGGTTCGCCTCCAGGATGCTGCTCTGCATCCCCGCCGACCGCAGCGCCCGGAACAGCGCCACCGTCATCACCGCCACCGGGATCGAGGTCGAGATGGTCAGCCCGGCGCGGAGGCCGAGGTAGGCGTTCGCCGCGCCGAAGAGGATGCCGAACAGAATGCCCGCGCCGACCGCCTTGAGCGTCGCCTCGGCGGGTGATTCGGTCGGCGAAACGTAGGGCACCGGCATCGCCCCCTCGTCGGAGGGGCCGCCCACGTCGCCGATGGGCATCATCGAGCCGGAGTCGTCGAGGGGTGGGCGGGCGTCGGCCACGGCGCGGAGGGGCGGGGTGAACGGCGGAAGCGAGAGCCGAAGGTAGGCATGCGCCCCGATACGAGGCCGCCTTTTGTCGCCGCGCCCACCTCGGAGCCGCAGCGGAGCGGGCCGGGCGCCGTAGGTTTGCCCTCCCGACTCCGCCGCACCATGACGATCACCGAGACGGTCTACCCGACCGACCGCGCCGCCTGGCGCCGCTGGCTCGCCGCAAACCACGCCACGGCCCCGGAAATCTGGCTCGTCACCTACCGCAAGGCGGCCGGGCGGCCGAGCCTCCCTTACAACGACGCCGTCGAAGAGGCCCTCTGCTTCGGGTGGGTCGACAGCACCCGCAAGGCGATGGGCGCCGAACGGCTGGCCCAGCGGTTCACGCCGCGCCGCGCCGGAAGCGGGTACTCGCGGATAAACGTCGAGCGGCTGCGGCGGCTCGTGGGGCAGGGGCTCGTGCTCCCCGAGGTCGAAGCCGCCGTGGCCGACCTACTGGCCGCGCCGTTCGTCATCCCGCCGGACATCGAGGCGGCGCTCCGCGCCAACGCGGCGGCGTGGGCCCACTTCCAGCGCTTCTCGGAGGCGTACCGCCACATCCGCGTGGCCCACGTGGACGCCGCGCGGGATCGGCCGGAAGAGTTCGAGCGGCGCCTCGCCCGCCTCCTCGCGAAGACCGAGGCCGGCAAGCAGTTCGGCTACGGGATCGAGGCGTACTACTGAGTCCGCCTCGGCGGCGAGGCGTCCGTCAAGGAGACCCACGGGGCGGTCATGCGCCGCGTCGGAGCGGACGTACCCCGCTCCTCCGTTCGGTCTTATCTCCAACTCAACACGCCGGACCAGTTCCGGAAAGTCGATCGCGGCATTTACCGGCTCACCACCGAGCCCGACCTGGAAGTGTGGGTGCGGTAGGAACTTACAACGCCACCGTCTCCCCGCGCGCCGGGCTCCGCACGTCGCCGTAGCCCGCCTCGGTGAGCGCACGGGCGAGGGCGGCTTGGCGGTCCTCGTCGCCGTGCACGAGGAAGACGGTCTTGAGACGCTCCCGGTCCAGCCGGCCGACGAAGTCGAGCAGGCCCGGCTCGTCGGCGTGGGCGGAGAAGTAGTTGAGGACGGCCACCTCGGCGCGGAGCCGGTGCGGCTCGCCGAAGATCGTGATCTCCTCGCGCCGCTCCACGATCCGCCGCCCGAGCGTGTGCTCGGCCATGAAGCCCACGATCATCACCGTGTTTCTCGGGTCCTCGACAGTGTTGCGGAGGTGGTGGAGGATGCGCCCGGCCTCGGCCATCCCGCTCGCCGAGAGGATCACCATCGGCACGCGCATCCCGTTCAGCTCCTTCGACCGGCTCGCCTCGCGGACGTACTCCAGCCGCTCGAAGCCGAAGGGGTCGTCGTCGGTGAGCATGTAGTCGAGGAGCTCGCGGTCGTAGCACTCCGGGTGCGCCTGGAAGACGCCGGTGACGTTGACGGCGAGGGGGCTGTCCACGAAGACGGGGATGCGGGGGATGCGGTCCTCGTTCCAGAGCTGGTCGAGCGCGTAGACGAGCTCCTGCGTGCGGCCGACGGCGAAGGCGGGGACGACGACCTTCCCGCCCCGCGCGGCCGTCCGGCCGATGACCTCCGCGAGGCGGTCCTTCGCCCGCCCGGCCGGCTCGTGCGTCACGCCGCCGTAGGTGGATTCGCAGATGAGCCAGTCCACGTCGGGCATCGGCGCGGGGTCGCGGAGGATGGGCCGGCCGGGGTTGCCGAGGTCGCCGGTGAAGCCGAGGCGCTTCTCCCGCCCGTCCTCGGTGACGGTGAGCGTGACGGTGGCGGAGCCGAGGATGTGGCCCGCGTCGCGGAACCGGGCCTCCACGCCCGGCACCGGCTCGAAGGCGTAGTCGTACGGAAGGCCGACGAAGTGGGCGAGGACGCCTTCGGCATCGTCCATGTCGTAGAGCGGCTCGACGGCCTGCTCGCCGTTCTTGCGGACGCGGCGGTTGACGAACGCGACGTCCTGTTCCTGGATGAACGCGCTGTCACGGAGCATGAGCTGGCAGAGGTCCACCGTCGCGTGCGTGGCGTAGACGGTGCCCCGGAAGCCCTCGCGGTAGAGGCGCGGCAGGAGGCCGGCGTGGTCGATGTGGGCGTGGGAGAGGACGACGGCGTCGAGCGAGGCCGGGTCGGTCGAGAACCGGCGGTTGAGGGCGTCGACCTCGGCGCGGCGGCCCTGGAAGAGCCCGCAGTCGAGGAGGAGCCGGTGGCCGCTGTCGAACTCGACGAGGTGCTGCGAGCCGGTGACGGTGCGGGCGGCGCCCCAGAAGGTCAGTTTCATGGAGAGGCGGTGAGTGAAGCGGCGGGCAACTTACGGGCGGACGTCTCGCTCGGCCGCCGTAGCTTGCAGCATGCGGTACCTCGTCGTAATCGAGCCGGCCGAAACCGGGTTCTCGGCCTACGCCCCGGACCTTCCGGGCTGTGTTGCCACAGGAGCGGCGGTAGAGGAAGTGGAGTGCGAGATGCGCGAGGCGGTGGAGTTCCACGTGGAGGGGTTGAAGCTCGAAGGCTACCCCGTGCCCGCGCCGTCCGCGCGGTCGGCGTACGTGGAGGTAGCCAGCGG
>CAZOJJ010000042.1:18716-25609 GCA_964580105.1 uncultured Rhodothermales bacterium
CATAGCCGGTGCGGCATAGCCGGTGCGGCATAGCCGGTGCGGCATAGCCGGTGCGGCATAGCCGGTGCGAGTGGCGGTCTATGGCACGATCCGCGATTGCTGCTTTGGGTTTCTTGGTACTCTGGGCTGGGTGCCACTCTCCAGGCCCTCAGCGTACCCGTACAAGTCAAGACCTTCGGGATTTGCTCACGGCGGGCGACCGGGTTTACCCCCTCGAGCCGAACCTTGCCGGAGGCCTTCGCTTCCACGATAACGGGTACTACGAGTGGATCAACGATCCATTCATGAGCCCACCGGATGAGGGCCGCTGGTCTCTTACTCCATCGGGCGACAGCCTCATTCTGAGCGGCGATGATCGAGGTGTACCCCGCGCACTACGCATCCTAACCAGGGATACGCTTCGGTTGCGGAGCTGGGACGAGCATGGGCGTGATCTGGAATGGCTCTTCGTTCGTGAAGATTAACGGGGGGGCGAGGAGCACCGATTCCATCCAGGCCTTCACGGATCCCGGCCCGCCCGCCTCGGTACCTTTCCGGCCCGTCCTGCCGCCAGCGCCATGCCCGTCTCCCTCCCCCACGACCCCGACGTCACCCTCGACCTCGCCCGCGACCACGGCCTCACCGACGAGGAGTACGGCTGGATCGTGGAAAAACTCGGCCGCACGCCCACCTTCGTCGAGCTCGGCATCTACTCCGTGATGTGGAGCGAGCACTGCTCGTACAAGAACTCCATCGCGCTGCTCAAGACGCTCCCGCGCGAGGGCGAGGCGCTGCTCGTTGCGGCCGGCGAGGAGAACGCCGGGCTGGTGGACATCGGCGACGGGCTGGCCGTCGCGTTCAAGATCGAGAGCCACAACCACCCGAGCGCCGTCGAGCCCTACCAGGGCGCGGCCACCGGCGTCGGCGGCATCCAGCGCGACATCTTCACGATGGGCGCGCGGCCGGTCTGCTCGCTCAACTCGCTCCGCTTCGGGAGCCTCGACAACCCGCGCGTGCGCTTCCTCTTCGACGGCGTCGTGCGCGGCATCGGCGGGTACGGCAACGCGTTCGGCGTGCCGACCGTCGCGGGCGAGGTCTACTTCGACCCGTCGTACGAGGGCAACCCGCTCGTCAACGCGATGGCGGTCGGCGTCGTGAAGGTGGGCGAGACGGCCAGCGCCATCGCCACGGGTGTCGGCAACCCCGTCTACATCGTCGGCTCCTCCACCGGGCGCGACGGCATCCACGGCGCCACGTTCGCCTCGGAGGAGATCTCGGAGGAGAGCGAGGCCAGGCGGCCGAGCGTGCAGGTGGGCGACCCGTTCACGGAGAAGCTGCTGCTGGAGGCCTCGCTGGAGGCGATCCGGAGCGGCGCCGTTGTGGGCATCCAGGACATGGGCGCGGCCGGGCTCACGTGCTCGTCGTCCGAGATGAGCGCGAAGGGCGCCTCCGGCATGGTCCTCCACGTGGACCGCGTGCCCACGCGCGAGGCGGGGATGACGCCGTACGAGATCCTCCTCTCCGAGAGCCAGGAGCGCATGCTCGTGGTGGTCGAGAAGGGCCGCGAGGCGGAGATCGAGGCCATCTTCGACAAGTGGGACCTCCACGCCGCGTGCATCGGCGAGGTCACCGAGGGCGACCGCCTCCGCGTCTTCTGGCACGGCCAGCTCGTCGCCGACATCCCCGCCGACCACCTCGTCCTCGGCGGCGGCGCGCCCGTCTACCACCGTGAGACGCGTCGGCCCGCCTACCTCGACGAGGTCCAGAACGCCGACCTCGGCGCGCTCCCGGACGTGGGCGAGGCGGGCGCGGCGCTGAAAACCCTCCTCGGCTCGCCCAACATTGCCTCGAAGCGGTGGGTGTTCGAGCAGTACGACACGCACGTGCGCACCAACACCGTCGCCGGGCCGGGCCCGACCGACGCCGCGGTCGTCCGCGTCAAGGGCACGAAGAAGGGGCTCGCCGTCAAGACCGACTGCAACGGGCGCTACGTCTACCTCGACCCGCGCCGGGGTGGGCAGATCGCCGTGGCCGAGGCCGCGCGCAACGTCGTCTGCGCGGGCGGCAAGCCGCTGGCCATCACCAACTGTCTCAACTTCGGCAACCCGTACAAGCCCGAGGTCTACTGGGTGTTCACCGAGGCCGTCGGCGGCATGGGCGACGCCTGCCGCGCGCTCGGCACGCCGGTTACGGGCGGCAACGTGAGCTTCTACAACGAGAGCCCTGCCGAGGACGGCACCACCCGCGCCGTCTTCCCGACGCCGACCATCGGCATGCTCGGCCTCGTGGATGACGTGGAGGCCCACACGACCACGGCCGGCTTCAAGGCCGAGGGCGACGCCGTCCTGCTTCTCTCGCCCGCCGCCTGGTGCCACACGGGCGGCATCGAGGCGTCGGAGTACCTCGCCACGGTCCACGGCCGGACGGCCGGGCGCGCGCCGCACCTCGACCTCGACGAAGAGAAGGCGGTCCAGTCAGCCGCGCTGGCGCTGATCCGCGAAGGGCTCGTCCGGAGCGCCCACGACGTCGCCGACGGCGGCCTCGCGGTGTGCCTCGCCGAGAGCGCGATCTTCGGCGGTCTCGGCGCGGAGATCTCACTCCACCGCCCGGACGCGATGCGCACGGATGCGCTCCTCTTCGGCGAGGCGCAGAGCCGGATCGTCCTCACCGTCGATTCCGAGGCCGTTGAGCGGGCCCAGGCCGTCGCCGAGGCGCACGGCGCGCAGGTCTGCCGCATCGGCACCGTTGGCGGCGACGCACTGCGGATCGCGGTGGACGGCTCGATGCTCCTCAACGAGCCGGTGGCGGCCCTGGCCGAGCCCTACCATTCGGCCCTTCCGAACGCGCTGGGCGAGATGGCGGTGCATGGATGAGGGACGATGGCAGATGGGTACCCCATCGTCCATCTGCCCTCATCCATCTGCCCCCTCAACACTGTCCCAGCAGGACCCAGAGGAGGATGAAGACGAGGATGGTGGAGAGGCAGCCGCCGCCGAGCTTCTTGGCGCCGTAGCCCGCGATGAGGGCGCGGAAGAGGTTGTTCATCGGGAGAGGAGTGGGAAAGAAGGGGGCGCTGGTACGCTACGCCGCCCCATCGGCTCCCGTGTAGCACGCGGCGACCGGCACGTCGGCGTGGTTCGGGTGCGGCACGGCGCCATCCCCGCCGGGTTCGGGCCGCGCGGGCGGCGTCGTGCGCGGCAGCGTGATCGTGAACCGGGTGCCGAGCCCCTTTCGGCTCTGCACCGCGATGGTGCCGCCCATCAGGGCTAGGAAGCGCTGCGCGAGCGTGAGCCCGAGGCCGGTCCCTTCGTGGCTCCGCCCGAACCCCTCGGACTCCTGCTTGAACGCCCCGAACAGGTCGGGCAGGAACGCCGCGTCGATGCCCACGCCGGTGTCGGCCACGTCGATGTGGAACACGTCGGCCTCAGCGCGGAGCGTGAGGCGGACGGCCCCCTGCTCGGTGAACTTGACCGCGTTGTCGATGAGGTGGTGGAGCGCCCGGCCGAACACGTCGGGGTCGTGGTACACCGTCAGCGACGGCACGTCGGCGCCGACGTGGAGGGCGAGGTCCTTCGCCTGGGCCCGCTCCCGGAAGGGCGCGACGGCGTGGTGCAGCTCGGCCAGCACGTCCATCCGGGCCGGCTGGAGCGTCGTGTGGCCGGCGTCGAGGCGG
The DNA here is from genome assembly GCA_964580105.1 of uncultured Rhodothermales bacterium. GTDB lineage: Bacteria > Bacteroidota > Rhodothermia > Rhodothermales > Rubricoccaceae > CAZOJJ01. Next base: position 22,369 of record CAZOJJ010000042.1, read on the forward strand.
GCGAGGTCGAGCACGGCCGTGAGCGTGTCGAGGAGGCGCGTACCGCCCCGGGTGATCATGTCCGTGAACTCCCGGTGGGACGGGTCCACCTCCTCGTGGAGCATCTGCGCGAAGCCGATGATGGCCGTGAGGGGAGTGCGGATCTCGTGGCTCATGTTGGCCAGGAACGCGCTCCGGAGGCGGCTCATCGCCTCGGCCTCCTCGCGGGCGTGCTCGGCTTCCTGCCGCGCCTCGATGAGGCCGCGCTCGTACGCCTGCCGCGCGGCCACGTCGCGCGCGATGGAGAGGACGACGCGGGCGCCGTCCAGCTCCAGCTGCCGCGAGCGGAACTCGAACGGGATCTCGGCGCCCTCGCGGGCTCGCAGCGGGATCACGTCGAGTGCGCCGCCGAACCGTCCGAGGTGGTCGAAGTGGTGGGCGAGCGCCTCGCGGCCGTCCGGCGCTACGAGGTCGGCGAGCGTGCGGTGCAGCAGCTGCGGCGCAGAGAACCCGAGCGTCTCGGTCGCCACGTCGTTGACCTCCTCGATGGCGCCGGTCTCCGGGTCGTGGACGAAGACGGCGTCGCCGGCGGAGGAGAGGAGGTGGGCGTAGCGGGTCTCGGTGGCGCGGAGCTGGGCAACGCGCTTGCGGACCTGCCGCCGGAGCGCGCCCACCCACGCCAGCGCCAGCAGGAACAGCACCGCGATGGCCGTGAGCCCGGCGCGGTAGAACACGGGCGGGAGCCCGGCCATGGCCACGTCGCCCGCCGTGCGGGGGAAGAGCTGGTAGGAGCCGTCGTACGGCGGCGCCCGGTCGAACTGTGCGGCGATGCCCCGGAGCCGGACGTAGTCGCCCACTTCGAACGCGTCGAACGAGATCGGCTCGGCGCGGTTGGCGTAGGCGAACACGACGACGAGCTGGTCGTGGACGAGCACGATGAGGTGTTCGCCCGCCTCCACGGCGCCGCGCGCCACCACGGTCCCCTTCATCTCGACGAGCCGGCCCTCGACGGCCTCGAGCGTGGTTTCGCGGAGGTCGACGGGCACGGGAGCCGGGACGCGCGACGGGCCGCGCACGACCTGGTAGACCGGGTCGGTGAGCTGGGCCATCCCGTTCTGGTGCTCCACCACGCCCCGGGCCACCACGCTGTCGCCCTCGGCCACGCGCGGGGCGGCCGACGAGGCGACGAGCTTGAGGCCGCCCGTCGCATCCTGCAGGAAGACCTCGGTCCAGTTCCGGTGCAGCTCGCCCGAGCCCATCGTGATGCGCCCGGCCACCGTGACGGTGTCCCCGACCGTGTCCGGCACGAGGTCGCCGTCCCGGTCGATCAGGACGGCGCTGATGGGGGCCGGGGCGGATTGCGCACGCACGCGCGGGACCCCGGCATAGAGCACCAGGGTGGCCAGGGCGGCCAGGGCGGCGGCGCGCAGGAGGGAGCGGGGCATGGACGGGCGGACGTTCCGGTTCCGGTATCGGCGTGGAATCCATCCCGCTTAATGGAGCGAAGAATGTGTGGGGAGCCGATCCGCCCGGACGCCGGAGGAACCTTCCCGCGTACAACCTCGTGCCTGACGCTGATTTCGACGCGCCGCGTCGCTTCGTACGACGCGCCTCCTTCCTCCGACCCCGTAGCCCCGCCCTCCCATGGCCGACACCGCCGCCCCCTACGTGACCGCCACCGACGCCAACTTCGACGCCGAAGTCCTCCAGAGCGACCAGCCCGTCCTCGTCGACTTCTGGGCGACCTGGTGTGGGCCCTGCCGCGTCATCGCGCCCACCATCGAGGAGATCGCCAACGAGTACGAGGGCCGTGCGAAGGTGGTCAAGCTCGACGTGGACAACAACCCGCAGGCGGCCACGCGCTACGGCATCCGCTCCATCCCGTCGCTGATCTTCTTCAAGGACGGTCGGCCGGTGGACCAGATGATCGGCGTGGTGCCGAAGAACGTCCTCGTGCAGAAGCTCGACGCGCTCGTCGGCCAGGAGGCCTGAGTGGTGCGGGACCCCGTATCTTCGTAGGGGCGCGGCGGCGGCTGCGCCCCTACGTCTGTTTACGATCACGTCTGTTTGCGATCTGGACCATGGAGCACCTTGGAGCCTCCGGCCACTCGGCCCTCCGCGGCATCGACGTCGGCGAGGCCGAGCGCCGCGCCGTCGTCATCATCGGCACCGGCCCGGCTGGGCTCACGGCCGCGCTCTACGCCGCCCGCGCGGGCCTCGAACCGCTCGTGCTGCAGGGCGTCCAGCCCGGCGGCCAGCTCATCACCACCACCGAGGTCGAGAACTACCCCGGCTTCCCCGACGGCATCCTCGGGCCGGAACTGATGCAGCGCTTCGAGCAGCAGGCCGTGCGCTTCGGGGCCGACCTCCGCTACGGCACCGTCACCGCCGTGGACTTCTCGAAGCGCCCGTTTCGCTTGCTCGTGGACGATGCCACGCCCCTGCTGGCCGACACCGTCATCGTGGCCACGGGCGCGAGCGCGAAGTACCTCGGCCTCCCCAACGAGCGGCGCCTCCTCGGCTACGGCGTCTCCGCCTGCGCCACCTGCGACGGCGCCTTCTTCCGGGGCGACGAGGTCGCCGTCGTCGGCGGCGGCGACACGGCGATGGAGGAGGCCCTCTTCCTGACCCGCTTCGCGGCGAAGGTCTACGTCGTCCATCGTCGCGACACCCTCCGTGCCTCGCAGATCATGCAGGAGCGCGCCTTCGCCCATCCCAAGATCGAGTTCCTCTGGAACACCACCGTCACCGACGTGCTCGGCGAGACGGAGGTCGAGGGCCTGCGGATTGCGGACGTCGTGACGGGCGAGGCGCGCGACCTCCCGGTGCGCGGCTTCTTCGTCGCCATCGGCCATAAGCCCAACACCGAGATCTTCCGGGGCTGGCTCGACATGGACGCGACGGGCTACATCCGCACGAAGCCGGACTCCACCTACACCAACGTGGACGGCGTCTTCGCCTGCGGCGACGCGCAGGACCACGTCTATCGCCAGGCCGTCACCGCCGCCGGCACCGGCTGCATGGCCGCCATCGACGCCGAGCGCTGGCTCGCCGAGCACGGCGCCATCGAGGGGACGCGGACGGAGACGGAGTACCACGTGGCCCCGGCCGAGGACAGCATCGACCACGTGCCGGTCCAGGAGAAGCTCGAGGGCTGAGGCCTCCGCGGCGGGCGTGACCCCTTCCGCCTCGACGCCGAGGCGGGGAGCGCATCCTCGGCGCATCCTCGGCGCATCCTCGGCGCATCCTCGGCGCATCCTCG
>CAZOJJ010000043.1:0-25138 GCA_964580105.1 uncultured Rhodothermales bacterium
GCTGCCCAGCAGCGCGCCGAGGCCGAGCATCCAGACCCATCGCGTACGCATCATGCACCCAACGTACGCATTCACCCCGTTGCCTTGACCACCACCAGCGTCACGTCGTCGAAGAGCGACGCGCCGGACACGAACGCGCGGAGATCGCTGCGGACGGCTGCGAGCAGCGCGGGGGCCGCCGCCTCGCGGTGCGCGGCGAGCACGGCGTCGAGCCGCTCCTCGCCGTACTCCTCGTCGGTGGGGCTGTGCGCCTCGGTGACGCCGTCGGTGTAGAGGGCGAGGGCGTCGCCGGGCGCGAGCGTGACCTCGCCCTCGTCGTAGCGCGCGTCGGTGAGCACGCCCAGCAGCAGGCCGCCCGCGTCGAGCGTCTCGATGGCGCCGTGGGCGCGGACGAGCCGCGGCGGGTTGTGGCCCGCGTTGACGTAGCGGAACGTGCCCGTCGGCCCGTCCAGAATCCCCCAGCAGAACGTGATGAACGAAGCGGGGTCGGTGTTCTCGCAGACGACGCGGTTGAGGCTGGCCGTCGCGGCGGCGAGGTCGGGCGCCTCGGGGTCCATCCGCTGGCGGAGGAGGTGGAGGCCGGCCTGCAGGTTCGCCATCAGGAGCGAGGCCGGCGCGCCCTTGCCGGACACGTCGGCCACGGCCACGAGGAGGCGGCGGTCGTCGAGGCGGAGGAGGTCGTAGTAGTCGCCCGCGACGTGGCGGCTGGCGAGGGCGAGGGCGGCCACCTCGGCGCCGGGGACCGTCGGGAGCTCGCCGCGCGGGAGCAGGCGTTCCTGGATGGAGCGTGCCAGGCGCAGCTCCTCCTCCAGCCGCTCCTTCTCGATCCGCGCCTCCACCAGCGCCGCGTTCTCGATGGCCGTCAGCGCGAGGGCGCCGAGCGAGGTCAGGAACGACACGTCGGCGGCGGTGTAGGGGCGGCCCGTGGCGCGGGGGCCGAGAAGGAGCGCGCCCCGCACGGCGTCCTGCATCCGGAGCGGGAGGGCGAGGGTGAAACCGTACGCGCGGAGGAGGTCGGCGAGGGCGTGGGGCGGGGCGCTCCCGTCGTCGAGGCGGATGGGCACGTCGAGCGCGGCGAGGCGGTCGAGGGCAGGAGCATCGAGGTCGCGCCCGAGGCCGCGGCAGGCAGCCACCTCGAAGGGGGCGTCGCCGCCGGCCGCGCGGAGGAGGATGGCGTGGCGCTCGACGAGCAGCTGGCCCATGAGCGTGAAGCCGAGCAGCTTGCACGCCGCGTCGCGGTCGAGCGCGGCGCCGAACGCCTGCGCCAGCTCGAAGAGCGTGTCGAGCTCCTGCACGCGCGCGCGGAGGTCGAGGTTGAGCGTGCGGAGCTGCGCCGCCACGCCCGCGTTGTGGAGCGCCGCCGCCGAGATGTTCACGAGCGACTGCGCGAAGGCCGTCTCCGAGGGGTCGAAGCCGCCGCCCGTCGCCTTCGCGCCGAGGCCGACGAGGCCGGTTACGCGCTGCTGGTGGCGGATGGGCAGGAGCAAAGCGATGCCGTGCTCGCGGAGCGCCGCCGGCACGGCGTCGCCCTCGGCCACCTCGGCGGGGGCTTCCAGCGTCAGCGCCTCGCCCTTCGCGACGCCCACCCGGCCCTTCGTCGCCGCCACACGGAAGGCGCCGTCGTCCTCGGCCAGCAGCACGACGCCGCGCCCGACGAGCAGGCGGCTCATCGCCACGAGGAGCAGGTTGCCCAGGATGAAGTCGAGGTCGGGCGAGGCGTTGAGCAGGGCGCTCGCCTCGGCCACGCTCGTGAGGTCGAATCGCGCGGTGGGCACGGGGATCGGTGCAGGGTTCGGGGTGCAAGGTACCGTCTCCGCCCTCCCTGCCACCTGCACCGGGAACCGCGCTCCGTCTATCCGTCCTCCGTCTATCCGTCCTCCGTCTATCCGTCCTCCGTCTATCCGTCCTCCGTCTATCCGTCGAGGTGGACGACCTCGGCCTGCCGCGCGGCGCCGTCCTCGACGTGGAGGCGGACGCACGTCTTGACGCGGTGGAACCCCTGCCGCCCGGCCGCGCCGGGGTTGACGTAGAGCATCCCGCCCAGCCTCGCCACCCGCTCGATGCGGAGGATGTGGCTGTGGCCGCACACGAACACGTCCGGCCGCTCCGCCTTCAGCATCGGCCCGACGCCCTTCGCCCAGCGCGTCGGGTGCCCGCCGATGTGGGTCACGACGAACCGGAGGCCCCCGGCCTTGAACCGCGCCGTCTCGGGGAGCCGCCCCCGCACCGGCGGCCCGTCCACGTTGCCGTAGACGCCGACCGTCGGGGCGATGGCCTCCAGCCTGTCCAGCACCTCCTCCGGCCCCACGTCGCCCGCGTGGACGATCAGGTCCGCCTCGGCGAACGCGTCGGCGAGGCCGGGGTGGACGTAGCCGTGGGTGTCCGAAACGAGACCGATGAGCATGGCGGATGGAGGATGGCAGATGGAGGATGGGCGATGGCCACCCCTTCATCCATCTGCCATCGCCCATCTGCCATCAGCGAAGCGTCACGCGGAGGCCGAAGCGGGTGCGGTCGGGGCGGGGGCCGTGACGGACCGGCTCGCCGCGCACGTCGGCCCAGGTGATGAGCGGGACGGCCACGTAGGGGGCGAGCTGGTAGCTCGGGCGGCTGAACTCCAGGCTGCCCCGGAACCAGCCCATGCCGCTGCGGATGCGCTCCTCCTGCTCCTCCCCATCTGCGAGGAGCGTCTGGGCTGCGCGCAGCAGGCGGTAGTCGCCCGCCTCGGCGATGAGCGCGAGGGAGATGCGGCTGCCGGCCGGGTCGAAGAGCGCGCTGTACCCCCAGGTGGCGTGCAACTCCTTGCCGAGGACGCGGACGCGGTCGGGGTCGGCGAGGAGGTCGAGGCCGGCCGTCTCGTCGAGCGCACGGGCGTCGTAGCCGGTGCGGACGCGGCGGAGGCCGATGGCAAAGTCGCTCGTGACGAACGGGGAGAGCGAGGCGGTCGAGAGGAAGGCGACGTCGGTCTGGCGGAAGCCGAGGCCGCCCTCGCTGGCCGGGTCCACCGCGATGCGGACGGCGTAGTCGGTCCCCTCGTTGTTCCAGTAGGGTTTGAGGACGACCCAGCTCAGCCCGACAGGCCCCTGCCCCACCCCGCCGCTGAGATCCACGACGGCCGAGAGGTCCACCCGGGGTAGCAGGGCGTAGTCGAGCTGCGCCGAAAGCGCGAGGGTGCCGGCGGCCGTGCCGCCCGGTTGGAGCAGGCTCGGCGCCCGGTAGCCCAGCTCGCCCGAGACCGCGAGGCCGCTGTAGAAGTCGCGCCGGGCGGACTCGTCCTGGTAGAACGGGTCGAGCGTCTGGAAGGCGCCCTGGGCGGCGACGGGACTCACGCCGAGCCCGACGGCCGCCAGCACGGCGGCGGCGAGGCGGGATGACCAGCGGGTCCGGGTCCTCATGGCGTAGGCGGTGGGTGGCCTCAGGCCTTCAATAAACGGCAGGCGCAGGCTCGGCACAAGCGCACACCCTCCGTACCGGGTTAGACCTGACCCGCCGCCGCGCTCAGAGTTCCAACGTCTCACCCGGCTTCATGACGCGCGCCTCGAAGCCGGCCTCGTCCATCGCGTCGGTGAAGCGGCTCACGTCCACCTCGATGTACGGGAAGGTGTCGTAGTGGACGGGCACGGTGAGGGCCGGACCGAGCATCTCGGCACAGCGCGCGGCCTCTTCCGGCCCCATCGTGAAGTCGTCGCCGATGGGGAGAAAGGCGAGGTCGATGTCGTAGTCCTCGCCGATCCAGTCCATCTCGGCAAAGGCGCAGGTGTCGCCGCTGACGTAGACGGTTCGGCCCTCGAGCTCCAGCATGAAGCCGCCCGCGAGGCCGCCGTAGGTGCCGTCGGGGAAGGACGAGGAGTGGCGGGCGTAGGTGCGCGTGACGCGGCCCCACTCGAAGTCCCACTTCCCACCGATGTTCATGGGGTGGACGTTCTCGTGGGCGTGCGCGCGCTGGGCGTAGGTGGTGATCTCGAAGTCGGCCACGAGGAGGGCGCCGGTCCGCCGGAGGAGGTCCGGGGCATCGCCCCAGTGGTCGCCGTGGGCGTGCGTCATCAGGATCACGTCCGGTTTCAGGTCGCCGGCCGCGACGACGCCCTCGGCGTGCTTGTTGCCGGTGATGAACGGGTCGAGGAGGAGCGTGGTCCCGTTCGTCTCGATCTGGAGGGCCGAGTGGCCGTAGTACGTGATGATCATGGCAGCGGGGCGATGGCGGATGAGCAAGGGCGGGAGTAGGACGCAGCGCCTCCGCTACGGCTCCCCTTCCCCGGCACCTCCGGGCTCAGCGCGTGAGCGTGAGCTTGAGCGTGGACCGGGTCTCGGGCGTCTGGAGCTGCACGAAGTAGACGCCGCTGGGGAGGCTTCCTGCGTCGAAGCGGACGTCGTGGCGGCCCGCGCCGAGCGGCTGGTCCACGAGCACGGCGACGCGGCTGCCCGAGACGTCCCACACCGAGAGCCGCACCGGCACGGCCTCGCGCAGCTCGAACGTGATCGTCGTGGCCGTCGTGAAGGGGTTGGGCGAGTTGCCGAGGAGGGCGGCAAGGGGCGCGCCGTCGGCCCCGAGGCCGAGCTTGAGCGCGCCGCTGAGGCGGTCGGGTGCGTCGGTGAAGCGCTGGCGGATGCGGTAGTAGAGGAGCGGACTCTCGGGCGGGGTGTCGGTGAAGGCGAAGCGCATGGTGCCGTCGGCCGCCTCGGCGATGCGGTCGCGGACGTGCAGGCGGCCGACCGCCTCGTAGCGTTCGCCGTCCAGGGAGCGCTCAACGGCGAACCCTTCGTTCTCGCGGTCCTTCGTCTCCCACGTCAGGCGGACGACGGGGCCGTCCACGTCGGCCTGGAGCGCTTCGACGGGGTAGGAGAACGAGAGGTCGGAGGGGGCCGTGATCCGGTCGCGGACGGCCTCGCGGAGCAGCGAGCCCGGCACCGCCTCCTCGAAGCCGAGCCGCACCAGGCCCTCGAGGGGCTCGTCGAGCTGGCGCCGGAGCGTGTAGCGGACCTCGTCGGCGCTGCGGGCGCGGTCCCAGAGGCGGAGCTCGTCGAGCAAACCGGTGTAGGCGCGGCCGGATTCGCCCCGGTCCCCCACCCGGGCGCCGACCACCAGCGGCAGGTCGTTGCCGACCTCGTCGGTCCCCCCGAGGCGGAGAGAGTCGGCGGCGACGCCGTCGAGGAAGAGGCGGGCCCACCCCCGCCTGGGGTTCTGCACGACGGCCACGTGGTGCCAGCGGCCGTCGGCCACCGGGAGCGGCGTCCGCATGGCGAGGTGACGGCCGGGCTCGCCCCGGTAGACCACGAGGCGGCCCCGCACGTCGATGGTCCATTCGAGGGGGTAGGGCTGGCCCTCCTGGCCGTTCCAGGTGGAGAGGACGACCTCGTCGAGCGCCGTCGTGCGCAGCCACGCCTCGACGGTATAGGCGGAGCGGCCGCCCAGGCGCGGGAGCGCCCGGCGGTCCAAGACGAGCGGCTCACCGACGCGGCGGAACGCCTGCCCGCGCCCCGCTGCCACGTCCACCACGCGCGGCTCCCAGAGCGCACGCCAGCCGGTGACGAGCACGAGGCGCCCGTCGCCCCGGCGACCTACGGGCGTGAGGGGGATCGAGACCGAGCCGGTCGCTTCTCCGACCTCCACACCGAGGACGAAGCGCTGCGCGCCCCGGAGCGATTGCGCAGCCAGCGCGTGCACGCGCCGGGGCGACTGCGCGCTGCCGACGAGGCGGAGCGGCTCGGGCGCGCCGCCGGCCTCCCCGACGGCCACGGCCCGCACGAGCCGCCAGCCCTCCGGGAGGTCCACCGTGATCCCTTCAACGGGGCGGCTCCCGCTCCACGTCACGAACGCGTTGACGCGCGTCCCGGCCGCGACCCGGTCCGACGGGTACACCGTGCCCAGCTGGGCCTGGGCGGTGGACCCCAGCAGCGTGGCGACGCCGAGCGCAAGCAGGCCGAGGAGGCCCCGTACGGCACGCAGGGGTAGCGAACGGCGCAAACGAGGGGGAAGGGTGGTGATACGGCCGCCGTCTCGGCCCGGCTACGAGACCGGACGGCGGCAGGAAAATAGACGGCCCGGAGCGATGGGGCAACTCGCTCCGGGCTCCCCCTCCTCCGACTCGTCACCGCGACGGGCGGGTGCGCCGCTCCTGACCGTTCGCGGCCGGGCGCACGATGCGCGTCTCGCCCGCGCGCGGGGCCGGACTCGTCGGCCGCGCGGCCTCCGCCGGGGCAGACCGCGCCGACGCGGGAGCGGAGCGCGCGGGAGGCGCCTTCCGCTGGGTGCCCTCCGGCAGGAATTCGGCCGGCAGGAATTCCGGTGGAATCCGCGGCGTCTCGGCGAAGCGCCCACGCTCGTCGAGGCGGACCCACTGCTGCGGCAGCCGGTAGAGGTAGCGCCCGATGCCCCACTGCACGGCCGCCCGCTTCATGGCGCCCGAGAGGCCGCCCTTGACGGCCTCCACGTCGGTGTTCTCGGCACCGTCCCACTTCGTGATCCACTCCGAGACGGGTTGCCCGCCTCCGTCGTCGTGGGTCACGCGGATGGAGATGCCGCAGAGGACGCCGCCCTCGGGGGCCGGCTTGAACTCGTTGCGCCAGCCGTCGGGGCCGCAGACCTCGTCGAGGCGGTCCTGCACGGCACGGCTGGAGATGTAGGCCATCGCGAGGCCCTTGGCCTTGTCGCGCGTCGTGGCACCCGGCTTCCACTCGACGTCGTCGGGCGGGAAGGGGGCGGCGAGGAGGCGGAGATCGGGTCGGGTCATGGCTTCGTACACGTAGCTGGTTGGACGGGACAAGCTCGCACGCGCGGGCGACAGGGCCGTGTCACAGCAAACCCGCCGTCGCTCGCCCGTTTCTCCGCGCCGGGCGTGACCACCCGCTGTCAGCGAGGCGGCGTAGCCTGGGGCAGCCCCTCCTGCCATGCCCCCCCTCCCCCGACGCGGCCGAGGCGCGGCCGTCAACCCGCCCAACCGCTACGAGCGGTTCCACCTCGAACCCGACCCCGCCGCCCTCGACGACGACGAGCGCCGGCACGTCCCCACGCAGCTCTTCCGCGACACCTCGCGGACGATCCTCGCGCGCAACGGCAGCCCGGACATCCCGTTCACCTGGGGGCTGAATCCGTACCGGGGATGCGAGCACGGGTGCGTCTATTGCTACGCCCGCCCGAGCCACGAGCACCTCGGCTTCTCGGCGGGGCTGGACTTCGAGTCCCGCATCGTCGTCAAACCGGACGCACCGCGCCTGCTGGCGGAGACGTTCCGGAAGCCGTCGTGGGAGCCCGCCGTCGTCTCGATGTCGGGCAACACGGACGCCTACCAGCCCGTCGAGCGGCGGCTGACGATCACGCGCGGCTGCCTGGAGGTCTTCGCGCGGCACCGCAACCCCGTCGCCATCGTGACCAAGAACGCGCTCGTGCTGCGCGACCGGGACCTCCTCCAGGAGCTGGCCGCCCACGACGCCGTCCACGTCTACGTCTCGCTCACCTCGCTCCGCGACGACCTCGCGGGCGCGATGGAGCCCCGCGCCTCGCGCCCGGCCGCGCGGCTGAAGGCCGTCGCCGGGCTGGCCGAGGCGGGCGTGCCCGTGGGCGTCTTCCTCGCCCCGCTCGTGCCGGGGCTGACCGACGAAGAGGTGCCCGCGCTCCTCCAGGCCGCGGCCGACCACGGCGCCCGGACGGCCCACTACCAGCTCCTCCGCCTGCCCGGGCCCGTCGAAGGCCTCTTCGAGGAGTGGCTGCGCCGCACGTATCCGGACCGCGCCGAGGCGGTGCTGAACCGGCTCCGCGCCCTGCGCGGCGGGCCGCTCAACGACGCCCGCTTCGGCCACCGGATGCGCGGCTCCGGCCCCTGGGCCGCCGTCCTCGACCGGCTGTTCAAGACGAACCGCGCACGCCTGGGGCTGGACGGGTCGCTCCCGCCGCTCAGCACGGCGCACTTCCGAAGGCTCGCGGGCGGCCAGATCGGGCTGTTCGACTGAGCGACCGGGTGCGCTACGAGCGCCGCCGGGCCTCCGCCGGCTCCGCGACGAGCTCCGCCTCTTCGATCTCGGCGACGGGCGTGCCGGGGCCCAGCCGCCGCTGCGCCCAGCCCTTGAGCGCACCCTGCGTAGCACGCAGAAGCCGGCCGCCGTGCTCGGCGAGGGCCTCCCGATTCTCGTACGCCAGCGTGGCCAGCGCCACCAGCAGCCCGAGGCGCGCCGCCCGGTCCGGCTTCGACTCCCGGATCACGGTGTGGTGGTGGTGCTCCTCCCGGTGATAACCGAGGGTGAAACGCGGTTCGGCCCTCAGGAGGGACCGGTCTCCGTGGTGGACGTCGTGGCCGTCCCGTCGGAAAAGCATGGCGGCGAGGAGCAAAGGAGCGGAGGACACACCGGAGGACACACCGGAGGACGCCCCGGCCCGGCCCTGAACGCAGAAGCCACGGTGAGGCTCCTACCCCACATGCATCTGCAGTTCCTCGCGGCGGTGCTTCTGGCGGAGCTTGCGGAGCGCCTTCTCCTTGATCTGGCGGACCCGCTCGCGCGTGAGGTTGAACCGCTGGCCGATCTCCTCCAGCGTCAGCGGGTGCTCCCGCCCGATGCCGAAGTAGAGCCGCGTGATCTCGGCCTCGCGCGGGTGCAGCGTGCTCAGTGCCCGCTCGATGTCAATCTTGAGGCTCTCGTCGAGGAGGTACTCGTCGGGCGGAATGTCGGCCTCGTCGGGGAGCACGTCGAGGAGGGAGTTGTCGTCCTCGTCGTTGAAGGGGGCGTCCATCGAGAGGTGGCGGCCCGTGTGCTGGAGCGCCTCGCGGACCTTGTCCGGGCTGATGTCCAGCTCCGCCGCCAGTTCGTCGATGTTGGGCGGGCGCTCGAGGTCCTGCTGCAGCTTCGCGCTCATCTTGCGGATCTTCGAGATGGTCCCGATCCGGTTGAGCGGGAGGCGCACGACGCGGCTCTGCTCGGCGAGCGCCTGGAGGATGGCCTGCCGGATCCACCAGACGGCGTAGGAGATGAACTTGAAGCCGCGCGTCTCGTCGAACCGCTGCGCCGCCTTGATGAGGCCGTAGTTCCCCTCGTTGATGAGGTCGGCGAGCGTGAGCCCCTGGCCCTGGTACTTCTTCGCGACGGACACGACGAAGCGGAGGTTGGCCCGGACCAGCTTGTGGAGCGCCGTCGGGTCGCCCTGCTTGATCCGGCGCGCGAGCTCGACCTCCTCCTCCGGCTTGAGCAGCGGGATCTGCCCGATCTCCTGGAGGTACTGGTCCAGCATCCGTTGCTGTCGGGGGACGTACATCGGGAGCGGCGCGGGAAGCGGAAGCGAGTGGGCGGGGTCTCGAATCGGCCGAACCGGCTCAAATTCGAGCCGGTTCGGCCCTCGGGTTCGACCGAAGATATCGGCAGAACCCCCGGCGCGCCCGCCTCCTCTACACGGAACGTTCATCTTTTTTGCCGGGGGTCTACCCGGGAGCGCCCCCCGGATGTTCCGGGCACGCGCGGGGGACCCGTTCCTTGGGGGGCCGCGTCGTAGATTCGGGCACCCGCTTTTGCCCGATGCCCGCGCCCCTCCTCCCCCCTTCGCCTCCGCCCGCCTCGGCCGTCGATCCGTGGCGGCTCGACTGCCGGGGCCGCGTCCTGGACTGCCGCCCCGGGCGTGCCGCCCACGTCATGGGCATCCTCAACGTCACGCCCGACTCGTTTTCCGACGGCGGGCGCTACGCCTCGCGCGACGCCGCGCTCCGCCGGGCCGAGCAGATGGTCGAGGAGGGCGCGGCCATCCTCGACGTCGGCGGAGAGTCCACGCGGCCGGCCGGCCGGGCCTACGGCGAGGGCGCGGCGGTCGTCTCGCCGGACGAGGAGATGCGCCGGGTGCTCCCGGTCATCGAGGCCATCGCACAGCACTTTCCGCACGTGCTCATCTCCATCGACACGTACAAGGGCGAGGTAGCGCGGGCGGCGCTCAGAGCAGGCGCCCACCTCGTCAACGACGTGGGCGGCGTGCGCCACGGCGTCGGCACGGCGCGGGCGGCGGCGGACTTCGGCGCGCCGCTCGTCGTCATGCACGCGCTCGGCCGGCCGGGCGCCATGCCCCACGAGCACCGCTGCGACGACCAGGTCGAAGACGTGGTCGAAGACGTGGTCGAAGACGTGGTCGAAGACGTGGTCGAAGACGTGGCTGAGTCACTGGCGCGGTCGGTCGAGACGGCCACCGAGGCGGGCGTGCGGCACGTCGTCGTGGATCCCGGGTTCGGGTTCGGGAAGACGCCGGAGGAGAACCTGCGGCTCGTCGCGCGGACGGACCGGTTCGTCGGCCTCGGGCGCCCCGTGCTCGTGGGCGTCTCGCGGAAGAGCACCGTCGGCGTCGTTCTCGGCTCGGCGGAGCGCCCGGCGCCGGTGATGGAGCGGGCGTACGGCTCGCTCGGGCTGGCGGCGCTGGCCGTGCTGCGCGGCGCCTCCCTCGTGCGCACGCACGACGTGCGGCCGACGGTGGAGCTGTTGCGGGCGATCCGGGCGGCCGAGGACGCGGAGCGCGCCTTCCGGGAGGCCGCCGCGTGAGCCCGCCCCTCGCCATGACCCCGCTCCTCGCCATCGACATCGGGTTCGTGCCCTTCGGGTGGAAGGACGCGCTCGACGTGGCCATCGTGGCGTTCCTCGTCTATCAGGTCTACAAGCTGATCCGGGGCACGCTCGCCGTCCAGCTCGCCTTCGTGCTGCTGGCGATCTACGGGCTCGACGTGCTCGTCCGCTTCGCCGGGCTCACCACGCTGCGCGTGCTCTTCGGCGCCGTCAGCGAGGTGTTCGTCATCGCCGTGATCATCCTGTTCGCGCCCGAGATCCGGCGGCTGCTGTTCATGCTCGGCAACAACCCCATCGTGCGGCGGTTCGTGGCCCAGCCGCCGCGCGCGCGCATCACCGCCGAGGTGATCGGGGCCATCGCGGAAATGAGCGAGAACCGGATCGGCAGCCTGATTGCCTTCGCGCGGAGCACCGGCCTCCGCAACTACATCGAGAGCGGAACGCGCATCCACGCCGACGTCGAGCGTGACCTGCTCACGAGCATCTTCTTTCCCAACTCGCCGCTCCACGACGGCGGCGTCATCATCCAGGGCCAGAAGATCGAGGCGGCCCGCTGCATCTTCCCCGTCTCCGAGGCGCGCCGCCTCGACCCTCACCTCGGCCTCCGCCACCGCGCCGCCATCGGGCTGACCGAGCGGACCGACGCCTTCGTCATCGTCACCAGCGAGGAGACCGGCGCCATCTCCATCGCCGAGAACGGCCGGCTCGACTATGGCCTCTCCATCGGCGAGGTGGAGACCCGCCTGAACGCCGCCTTCGCCCCGGACGCCGGCCGCAGCGACGAGTAGTTTTAGGCGCCGAGGAACGGAAGAGCGCAGGTGAGGCCGCGATCCTCCTCATCTTCCTTGCCTCCCCACCTTCCCCCGCCCCCATGCGTTCCTACGCCCGCCAACGCGCCGAGCTCGTCGAGACCCTCCGCGAGAAGGGGATCCGGGACGAGCGCGTGCTCGCGGCCATCGGGCGCGTCCGCCGCGAGTGCTTCACCGAGCCGGCGATGCGGACGCAGGCCTACGACGACGTGGCGCTGCCCATCGGGCAGGGGCAAACCATCTCGCAGCCGTTCACCGTCGCCTACCAGACGGTCCTTCTCCAGCCCCGCGAGGGCGAGAAGATCCTGGAGATCGGGACCGGCAGCGGCTACCAGGCGGCCGTCCTCGCCGAACTGGGCGCCCGCGTCTACTCGGTCGAGCGGCAGGAGGACCTGTTCCACCGCACGAACCGCGTGCTCAAGGAGCAGGGCTACGACGTCCGCACCCGCCTCGGCGACGGCACCGAGGGCTGGTCCGCCATCGCCCCCTTCGACGGCATCATCGTGACGGCGGGCGGCGTGGCGGTGCCCGAGGCGCTCCGCGAGCAACTGCGCCTCCCCAAGCCCGGCAAGCCCGACGCCCGCCTCGTGATTCCCGTCGGCGACCGGAAGGTGCAGCGGATGCTCCGCATCACGCGCACCGGGCCGGACGACTACCGCGAGGAGGCCTTCGCCGAGTTCCGCTTCGTCCCCCTCGTCAGCGACCGCTGAGACGCCCGAGGGCACACGTGGAGACAGAGGACGGAAGCCAATAGCCCCATCGCCACTTTTCGCCAGCCTCCCGTCGCCACCTTCCCATGCCCCGACCTCTCCTCCATTTTGCCCAGGGCCTGCTGATGGGCACGGCCGACATCATCCCCGGCGTGAGCGGCGGCACGATGGCCCTCATCGTCGGTATCTACAAGGCGCTCATCCGGGCCATCGGCGAGGCGACTTCGGTGGTGCTCACGCTGGCGCGCGGGCGGTTCCGCGAGGCGTGGGCGCTCTTCCGCGCGCTGGAGTGGGGGCTGCTCCTGCCGGTCGTCGGCGGCATCGTGCTCGCCATCGGGCTGGCCTCGCTGTTCGTACCGGAGCTGCTGGAGCGCTATCCCGTGCAGTGCCGGGCGCTGTTCTTCGGGCTCGTCGCCGCCTCCCTCACGATCCCGTGGCGAGAGCGGCATGCGCACCACGCGGCCCACTACGCCGTCGCCGCCGTAGGGGCCGTGGCGGCCTTCCTCCTCGTCGGGCTGCCGCGGAGCGGGGACGCGGCGGACCCGTCGCTCCTGCGGGTGGGGACCACGGCGGCCGTCGCCATCAACGCGATGATTCTGCCGGGCGTGAGCGGCGCGTTCCTGCTGGAGGTGCTCGGTCTCTACCGGCCCTCGCTGGAGGCGCTGCGCGACCTCGACGTGGCGTACGTCGCCACGTTCGTGCTCGGCGCCGCGGCCGGGCTGGGGCTCGCCTCGAAGGGGCTCTCGTGGCTTCTCGACCGCCACCACGACGTCACGATGGCCGCCCTCGTGGGGCTCCTCGCCGGCTCGCTCCGCGCGCTGTGGCCGTGGGTCGGCCGCGTCGAGCACGCCCACTCGGACGGGTCGGTCTCCCTCGTGCCGGACCCGTCGGTCCTCCTCGGGCCGGGGCCGGAGTGGCCGCTCGCGCTCGGCCTCGCCGCCTTCGGCTTCGCCTTCGTCACGTTCCTCGCCTGGCTCGGCCGCCACCGCCTCGCGGAAGCCGACGCGGCCCTCGCCCACGAACACGAGGAGGTGAAGCCCGAAGCCGCACGCTGAGCGCGGTCAGGTGGCGCGCGGATGCGCGGGCTGCGTCAGGCGCAGCCCGGCGACGAAGACGAGGCCGCCGAGGAGCGCCGCCAGCAGCGCGTCGGACGGGCTCGCGGTGAGCGGATCGGCGATCCAGCCGCCGATGAAGGCGCCGAGCGTGCCGAAGAGGAGGTCGCCGAAGAGGCCGAAGCCCTCGCCCCCGACGAGCGGGGCAAGCAACCCGACGCCCAGCCCGACGCCGATCCAGAAGAGGGGGTCCATGAGAGGGGGAGGGAAGGGCGGCACAGAGGGGAACGATCCGGGAATCGCCGGCCCTTCAACGTTCCTTCACCGAAACCGTGATCCCGAAGCCGCGTGTTTTCACAGACGTGGCCCCGCCTCGCCGTCCACCCGGTCAACGACACCGACGATGGTGGCGTCGGAGGCGGTGAGTTCCTGGGGGGGGCGGAAGGGGATCGCCGCCTCGGCGCTGGTGACGAAGAGGACGCGGTCGCCCGGCCCGGCGTCGCACGTGTCGAGCGCGACGAGCGGGCGGCCCGTCGGCGTGCCGTCGGCGCGGAGGCGGCGGACGAGCAGCATCCGCTTCCCTTCCAGCGACGGGTCCTTCTGCGTGGCCCAGAGGCTGCCGATGACGCGGCCGAGGTTCACGACGGGATGGGATTGAGCGTGCGTGGTTCAGCGTGCCGTTACCGCCAGTTCTCCCGGCACCTCGCCCCCTGCCCCCTGCCCCTCCACCACGTCCAGCTTGTCCACGATGGCCATGATGACGGCGTCGATGGCCTTGTTCTTCGTCAGCTCGGTCTGGCGGCCGGAGGAGCCCTGCGCCACGAGGACCGTCTCCCCCACCCCCGCGCCGACGCTGTCGGCGGCCACGACGAAGCCCGGCTGCGGCGTGCCGTCGAGGTCGATCTCGCGGACGATGAGGAACTTCATGCCGACGAGGCCTTCGTCCTTGCGCGTGGCCCAGACGGTGCCGATGACCTTGCCGAGGAGCATACCGAGGCGGAGGGTGGAAGCCGGAGGGTGGAAGCCGGAGGGTGGAAGCCGGAAGGTACGAGGCTAGAACAGCAGCCGCGCGCGGATCGTGCCGGGCACGGCCTGGAGCGCCGCCAGCGCCGCGTCCGACGACGCCGTGTCCACGTCGATCACGACGTAGCCGAGGGCGCCGCGCGTCTGGAGGAACTGCGCGGCCACGTTGGCGCCGCTCTCGGAAAACACCCGGTTGACCGCGCTCATCACGCCGGGCACGTTGCGGTGGACGTGCAGCAGCCGGTGCAGGCCGGGGTGCGGGGGGAGCGAGACTTCGGGGAAGTTCACCGAGGTCATCGTGCTGCCGTTGTCGGAGTAGCGGATGAGCTTCTCGGCCACCTCCAGCCCGATGTTCGCCTGCGCCTCGACGGTCGAGCCGCCGATGTGCGGCGTGAGGAGCACGTTGTCGAACCGGCGGAGCGGGCTCTCGAACGGGTCGGCGTTCGTGCGCGGCTCCTCGGGGAACACGTCGAGCGCGGCCCCGCGCAGGCGGCCGGCCTCCAGCGCCTCGGCGAGCGCGTCGAGGTCCACGACCGTTCCGCGCGAGGCGTTGATGAGGACGGCGCCGGGCTTCATCGCCGCCAGCGCTTCCCGGCCGATCATCCGGCGCGTCTGCGGCGTCTCCGGGACGTGGAGCGTGACCACGTCGGCCTCGGCGAGCACGGCCTCCAGCGAGTCGCCCGGCGCGGCGTTGCCGAGGGGCAGCTTCGCCGCCACGTCGTAGAACCGCACGCGCATGCCGAGTGCCTCGGCCATCACCGAGAGCTGCGCCCCGATGTTGCCGTAGCCGACGATGCCGAGCGTCTTGCCGCGGATCTCGTGGGCGTCGGTGGCGCTCTTGGCCCACACGCCCCGGTGCGCGAGGGCGTTCTTCTCAGGCACGCCGCGCAGGAGCAGGATGGCCTCGGCCAGCACCAGTTCGGCCACCGACCGCGTGTTCGAGAACGGCGCGTTGAAGACGGGCACGCCGCGCTCCGCCGCCGCGTCGAGGTCGATCTGGTTGGTGCCGATGCAGAAGGCGCCGACGGCCACGAGCTTCGGCGCGGCCTCGAGGACGGCCTCCGTCAGGTGCGTCCGCGAGCGGATGCCGAGGAAGTGGACGTCGGCCAGGAGGCCGGGCAGGTCGGCCTCGGGCACCGTGCCCTCGATGCGCTCGACGTTGGTGTAGCCCGCCGCCTCGAACGCGCGCACGGCGTTCGGGTGGATGCCTTCGAGGAGAAGCACCCTGAGGCGGTCGCGGTCGAAGGAGGTGGCGGACATGGAAGGGGCCGGGGAGAGTCGGGGTAAGGTATCGAGGTCACGGGCACCCGGTAGGGGTGCACGGCCGTGCCCCTACACTCACCGGACGCACGGCGCGCGTCCGTCCGCCTCGGCACCGAGGCGGGGAGGGTCAGCCGTCCTGCGCGACCAGCGCCACCGTGCAGCGGCTCACGCAGACCAGCCGCCCGGCGTCGTCGAAGATGCGGACGTCCCACACCTGCGTCGTCCGCCCCCGGTGCAGCGGCGTGCCGACGGCCCGGAGCAGGCCCTCGCGCACGGGCCGGACGTGGTTCGCGTTGATCGCCAGCCCGAACGCCGCCTTCCCCTCCGCCATCGCCGTCATGTTGGCCCCGACGGAGGCCACCGACTCCGCCAGGGCCACGCTCGCGCCGCCGTGGAGGTACCCGAACGGCTGGTGCACGCGCGGCCCGACGGGCATCGTCGCCACGACGCGCTCGGCTTCGAGCTCGACGTACTCGATGCCGAGGGTCTTGTCGAGGGACTCGCGGTCGAAGAGGTCGGTGGGGATCATGGTGCGAGGGGGGCTGGCGAGGCCGGAAGGTAGCGCGCGCCTCTCAGCCGAACGGGGTGCCCGGTCCGTCCCAGGCGGCGCCGAAGAAGGCCGCCACCGTGGCCGCGTGGTCGGCGAAGGAGGCGCGCGTGCCGAGGTCGCGGCCCTCGGACTCGCCCTTCGCCAGCAGCAGGAGCGGGGTGCGCTCGCGCGTGTGGTCGGTGCCGGGGAAGCAGGGGTCGTTGCCGTGGTCGGCCGTGAGGAGCAGGCGCGCGCCCTCGGGCAGCGCCGCCTCGATGGCCGGCAGTGCCGCGTCGAAGGCTTCGAGCGCGCGGGCGAAGCCGTCGGGGTCGTTGCGGTGGCCGTAGAGTTCGTCGAAGTCCACGAGGTTGGTCCAGATGAACGTGGGCCGGTCCGCCTCGGCGGCGTCGTGGATCGCCGCCAGCGTCTTCGCCACCCCGTCGGCGTTGCCCGTCGTCTTGATCGCGGCGTCGAACCCGACGCCGCCGAACAGGCTGGCGATCTTGCCCACGGCGACGGTCCGAACCCCCGCTGCCTGAAGCGCCTCCTGCACCGTCCGTCGGGGCGGCCTCAGCGAGAAGTCCTTGCGCGCCGCCGAGATCCGCGCGTACGCGCCCGGCGCGCCCCCGAACGGCCGGGCGATGACGCGCCCGACGGCGTGCTCGCCCACGCAGACCTCCTCGCGAGCCATGCGGCAGAGCCGGTACAGCGCATCCAGCGGGATCGTCTCGACGTGCGCGGCGATCTGGAAGACGCTGTCGCCGGAGGTGTAGACGATGGGCCGCCCGGTCCGCTGGTGTTCCGCGCCGAGCTCGGCGATGACGGCGGTGCCGGAGGCCGGGCGGTTGCCGAGGACGCCGTCCGCGCCCGTGGCGTCGCAGAACCGCTCGATGACCGCCTCGGGAAAACCATCCGGGTACGTCGGAAAGGGCCGGTCGAGGACGACGCCGGCCAGTTCCCAGTGGCCCGTCGTGGAGTCCTTGCCGGCGGCCGTCTCGGTGAGGCGGCCCCAGCATGCGGCCGGGCGGTCCACGGCGGGCACGCCGTCGAGCGGGCGGATGCGGCCGAGGCCGAGGCGGGCGAGGTTCGGGAGGGCCGGCGCGGCCTCGGCGCAGACGTGGCCGAGCGTGTCGGCCCCGGCGTCGCCGTACGCGGCGGCATCCGGGGCGTCCCCCACGCCGACGCCGTCGAGAACGATGGAAACGAAAAGCATCGGGAGATCGGAAGATCGGATCACGGGGGAATCGACGGGCCGTCAATCCACGATGCCCCGATCCTCCGATGGCTCATTCCAGGATCACGCAGGTCTCGCCGCGCTGGTAGGCCTCGTGGAGCGCGGCGGCGGCCTCGGTGCGCAGCGCCTCGGGGTCCGCGTGCCGGGCCCGCAGAAGGGCCACGCCGATGGAGACCGGCGGCCCGGCGGCGCCGACGCGCTCGGCCCAGGCCTCGACGAAGGCCGGCCCGGCGTGGCAGAACACGCCCGCCATCCCTTCGCCGAAGCGCTCGACACGGGCGCTGCCCTCCACGGCGCGCAGCCGCTCGAAGAGCTGCGCCTCGGCCTCCGCGACGGCCTCAGCGCCCGCGGCCGCGATGGCGTCGAAGTCGCGCGGGACGACGAGGGCGAGGGCGAGGGGACGCTCGTGTGCCCTTGCTGCCGCCATTTCCTCGGCGATGATGTCGGCGCGGGGGCGGACGGCGGGGGCCTTCGGCGCGGGAGCCGCCGTCGCGTCCGGCTCGTCGTCCTCGGCGTCGAAACCCCGGAAGAGACGGCCGAAGAGGTCGGCGTAGTCGCCGAGGCGGTGGAGCTGGGCCTCCGAGAACGACGCGTCGTCCGGCCCCCCGTCGGCGATGAGCAGGACGCCGGGCGCCTCCGGCAGGGCGAGGGCCGCCGCGTATCCCACCCGTGCGCGGGGGTGGTCGTGGTAGCGGAGTGCGCCGAGGGCGTCCCCTTCGAGAATCGTGATGGCGCCGTCGCCGTCCACCTGGCGGAGGGCGTTGCCGCGCGCCGGGAAGGGCTCCGGCTGGAGCGCCGGATCGCGGCTGACGAGGGCCTCGACGGCGAACGTGTCGGAAGCGGGGTCGTGGCGGAGGAGCGCCACGCTCTGCGCGTTCAGGGCAGCCCAGAGCGATTCGAGGAGGTAGCCGACCGCGTCGGGCTCGGCGTGGCGCCAGAGCGGCGAGGCCTCGGCGAGGTGCGGGCTCATCCGGCCCGGTCGCGAAGCCGGCCTCATGACCGGGCGGGGCGCCGAGACGCCGGCGTCGTCGAATTCCAGCGCCGGGTCGAGCTCCAGGTCGGGGCCTTCCGAGTCGGGGCCTTCCGAGTCGGGGCCTTCCGAGTCGGGGCCTTCCGAGTCGGGGCCTTCCGAGTCGTCGTCTTCAGGATCGTGCGTCGCCTCAAGGAGGGCCTCGTCGGGTTCGTCGTCGGGGGGAAGAGGGGGGGCCGCCTCGGGCGCGGCGTCGGCCGCCTCGACCTGTACGTCGGCCGGCTCGACGGCCCGAGGCGTCATCGTGCGGGGACGGAACTCGTCGTCGCGCTCGCGCTTCGGGAGCGGCGACGCCACGGGGCGGGGGCGCACCTCGGAGAGGCCGAGCGCCTCGAGGTCCGGGTCGCGCGAGGGCGCGCCCGCGAGAGCCTTCTGCTGCCGGCGCCGCCGACTCCGGCGCCAGCCCATCAGCGCGAGGCCGAAGGCGAGCACGGCCAGGGCCAGCAAGCCGGCGATCAGCCAGGTCGTGTCGAGGGCGGCGAGGTCCATGCGAGTAGAAGGGCGAGCCGCGCGTGATCCCGGCGTGTGCGCGACGTGGCGGCGAGGAGCGAACGTGCCGCAATCTATCGGCGCCTACCGGGCAAAACAACCGGGGGGCTCCGGGCGTCGTGCGGCTCCGTGGGCCCTCCACCTCTAGCTTCCCCCTCCCTCTCATCGTTCCCTGCGTACGCCCGCCCATGGACACGTACTACCAGCTCAACCACCTCCCGCGCTTCGGCGAGATCGCCGGGGGCTCGAAGCCCCTCGCCGACGCGTTCTTCTCCTACTACGGCAAGGTGTTCGAGGACGGCGCCCTCACCGCCCGCGAGAAGGCGCTCATCGCGCTGGCCGTGGCGCACGCCGTGCAGTGCCCCTATTGCATCGACGCCTACACGAACGAGTCGCTGGCGAAGGGAGCCGACCTCGAGCAGATGACCGAGGCGGTCCACGTGGCGTGCGCCATCCGGGGCGGCGCCTCGCTCGTCCACGGCCTCCAGATGCTGGACCACGCCAAGGCCCAGCTGATGTAAGAGAACCGGATGACGGAAGGCAGGGAACGAAGGGCCGCGCATAAACCTTCCGCTATCCGCAATTGACCATCCGAAATCCCGTGACGCCCCTCCCCATCCTGCCCGCACCCGAGGGCCCGCGCCCCACGGTGAGCCTGCGGGCGCGCCGCGCGCCCCTGGCGGCGCCCGCGCTCCAGCTCGGTGCGCTCGCCGCCGTCGCAGTCGAAGGCGGGCCGACGGGGACGGGCGACTTCGGCGCCGACCTCGCGGCGTCGGGCTGGCCCGCGCTCACGCCCGCGCCGCTGGAGATCTTCCAGGTCAACGTCGGCAAGCTGTGCAACATGACGTGCCGCCACTGCCACGTCGACGCCGGGCCGGACCGGACGGACGAGAACATGGACCGCGCCACGGCCGAGGCGTGCGTGGCCGCCCTCGACCGCATTCTCGCCGCTCCGGACGCCGCGCTCCACACCGTGGACCTCACCGGCGGCGCGCCCGAACTCAACCCGCACTTCGCCTTCCTCGTCGAGGCGGCCGTCGAGCGCGGCCTCCACGTCATCGACCGTTGCAACCTGACGATCCTCACCACGCGGCGTTTTGCCCACTTCCCCGGGTGGCTGGCCGAGCGCGGCGTCGAGGTGGCCTGCTCGCTCCCCCACTACCGCCGCCTCGGCACCGACGCCCAGCGCGGCGGCGGCGCCTACGCGAAGTCGCTGGAGGCGCTCCGCGCGCTCAACGCCGCCGGCTACGGGCAGGGCGACCCGAGGCGGCGGCTCACGCTCGTCACGAACCCCGTCGGCGCCTTCCTCGCGGGCAGCCAGGCCTCGATGGAGGCCGAGTGGAAGGCGGCCCTCGCGCGCGACCACGGCATCGCGTTCGACCGGCTCATCGCGCTCAACAACATGCCCATCAGCCGCTACCTCGAGTGGCTGATGGAGAAGGGGCTGGTGGAGGTGTACCTCGAACGCCTCGTCAACGCCTTCAACCCGGCCGCCATAGACGGCCTCATGTGCCGCAACACGATCTCCATCGGCTGGGACGGCCGGCTCTACGACTGCGACTTCAACCAGATGCTCGACCTCGGGGCCGCGCTCCCCGCGACGCCGCGCCCCCACGTGGCCGACTTCGACCTCGCGGCGTGGCAGGCGCGCCGCGTCGTCACGGCGCGGCACTGCTACGGCTGCACGGCCGGCGCCGGCTCCTCCTGCGGCGGCGCGACGGCGTGAGCGCGCCCACTTCGGACTGATCGTGAATCCGTTGAGGGCAGGGCGGATCAACCTGCGGCAGGGGCGCAACACGCCGCGCCCCTACGCCCCAGAGAAGGCGAGGCGGGCCGAGGTCTACAGGAGGTCGCCCTCGGCCATCCCTCCCTCGAACTCCAGCTCCACGCCGCCCACCCAGCCGGCCACAAGGTTGTACACGAAGCCGGTGATCAGACCGCCTATGAAGCCGCCGATGGCGCCCATGAGCGGGATGATGATGATCGAGAGGAGGCCGAATCCGCCGAAGGCAACACCGGCGTCGCCGTATTCGGAGCCAACCATCGAGCCCATCATGCTGCTGAAGCACGCCATCGGGAGGGCGAAGAGGAGGCAGATGACGGCGTAGATGACGGCGTACACCTTGCCGAGGGAGATCGGTTCGATTCGGGTGAGGACCATGGAGGTGGTTGAGGGATGGAGGGAAAAACGGGCAGCGCAAGTGTAGGGTGCAGCCTCCAAACCTTCAACCCACAGGAGCTTTCTCCCTTACACCCGGCCATCCCGCACGCGTACTTTCCAGCCCCAGCCCCACCCGCCCCGATGCGCACCGTCCTCGCCCTCGCCCTGCTCGTACCGGCCGCCGCCCTCGCCCAGCCCGCCCGCGACGAGGCCGGCGTGGCCGAGGCGTTCGCCCGCCTCGTGGCCCTCGCCCACACCGACAGCACCAGCATCGACGGCGCCGAGGCGGCGATGCCCCTGTTCGCCTGCCCCGTCGAGAACGAGGCCGGCCGCCCCGTCCCCGGCCCGTGCGACGACGCGCGGATGGACCACCGGATGCGCGTCGAGACCCAGCTCGCGCTGCTCGCCCGGCTCTTCCCGACCGAACCGGCGGCGCTGCACCCGAACTACACCACCGAGCGCGAGGGCGACGTGGACGTTCACCTCCTGTTGTTCCGGAACCTGGAGGCCACCTCCTTCGCCCTCGTCAGCTTCACCGACCTCGAAGGCGAGCACCGCTTCCTCGAAACCCAGGTGGAGGGCGACGTCGAGGGCGTCGAGCCGCCGCTCTCGCTCCTCTACGCCTTCGAAGACCTCGCCTCCTACGCCGACGACCCGGCCGCGACGCCGGAGCAGTTCACGCCCCTGACCGTAGCGCGTGAGGGCGAGGGCCGCGCCTGGAGCGCCCCCGGCGATCCCGAGGTAGAGGCGGAGCGTCGCTTCGCCGCTGCCGTGCTGGACGCCCTCCGCGCCCGCCTCCTCGCCAGCGCGGGCGACTTCGAGGCCGTCGGCTTCGAGTGGGACCGCGAGAGCGAGGGGACGTGGTACGTGCTCCACGTCCGCTTCGGTGCCGACGAGCCGCACGCCTATGCCTTCCTTCCCGTCGGCGACCGGCTGCTTCTGGGAGACGTGGACTGACGAGGAGGACGTTCCCCTCGACCTCCGGGTCGGCATCGGGGCGCAGTGCGCTGCATCCTGACGGGAGCAGATGCTCGTCCGGGCAACACCGCGTCCACCTCGGTGTCGTGACCGAGGCCGGCGAGCCACGAGAAAAAAAGCGGGGACGCACACGAGGGACGCACACGAGCGCCCCACCGGGCACGTTAGGGGCGAGGCTGCGCCGTGCTGATTTCTTAGCACGAAGACGACGCGAACCCGCAACCGCCCCTCCGCCCGTTCGTAGCCGCGCGTCGATCCACCCTCGCCACCCCCGGACGTTCTCCTTATGCTCCGCCTTGCCCTCCTCCTTCTCGCCCTGCTCGCCGCCCCGGCCGCGCTGGCCCAGCCCGGCCCGATGGGCGGCTCCATCGCCGGCCGCGTCCTCGACGAAGCGGGCGCGCCGCTCCCCTCCGCCACCGTCGCCCTCTACGCGCTCCCCGACACGGCCTTCGTGACGGGCGCGGCGACCGACGCCGAGGGGGCCTTTCTGATCGAGCGGCTCCGGCCCGGCGCGTACCAGGTGCGCGTCAGCGTCGTCGGCTACGCGACGAGCCGGCAGGAGGCGGAGGTCCGGCCCGGCGCCCCGGTCCACCTCGGTGAGATCCGGCTGGCGGAGTCCACCGTGCTGCTGGACGAGGCGAGCGTCGAAGCCCGCCGCGAGTTCATCGAGCAGCGCGCCGACCGCACGGTCTACAACGTGGCGGACCAGCCGGTGACCTCGGGCGAGAACGTGCTCGAAGCGCTCAAGACGCTGCCGTCCGTCGAGGTGGACCAGGACGACAACATCTCGCTGCGGGGCGGGCGCAACGTGGCCGTGCACGTCAACGGGCGGCCCGTCCCGGTCACGGGCCAGTTCCTCGCCGCCTACCTCCGCCAGATCGGCGCCGACAACGTCGAGCGCATCGAGGTCATCCCGAACCCCTCGGCCCGCTACGAGCCCGACGGCCTCTCCGGCATCATCAACATCGTCCTCAAGGAGAATGCGCCGGACCGCGGCCTCTCCGGCGGCCTCACCCTCGGCGGCGGCACCCGCCCCGACGCCCACGTCAACGGCAACCTCGCCTACCAGAAGGGCGCCTTCGACGTCTACGGCTCCTACGGCTACTTCTACAACAAATTCGGCTTCGACGGCACCACCGAGCGCGACTACCTCGGCGCCGACGCCCCCCTCCTCTCGCTCGACAACGTCCAGGACGGCGACCGCCTCTTCGCCAGCCACTTCGGCAACGCCACCGTCGAGTACACGCCCGCGCAAGGCACCACGCTCTCGCTCAGCGGCAACCTCTCCGCGCGTGACGGCGGTGGCGAGAACCTCCAGTCCATCACGACCGTCTTCCGCGAGGACGGCCGCCAGACGCTCGCCGAGCGCCTCTCGGACACCGACCAGGACGGCACCAATGCCACCGGCACGCTCGCCTTCCAGCGCCGCTTCAACGAGGACGGCACGCACGACCTGAGCGTCGAGCTCCGCGCCTCCTCCAACCGCGACACGAACGACCAGCTCTTCGTCCACACCGAGGACGGCGAGGACTCGGAGTCGAGCTACCTGGAGGAATCCGCGCGCACCGAGCACTGGGCGCAGCTCGACTACACGCGGCCACTCGGCGGCGGCGCCCGCCTCGAGACCGGCGCGAAGGCCACCTGGGAGACCATCGGCAACGACGTCCGCTTCGAGGGCCTCGGCCTCGACGGCCTGCCCTTCGATGCCAGCGACGGGTTCGACTACGAGCGCTCGATCTACGCGGCCTACGCCCAGGCGGCCGTCCCCCTCGGCAAGTTCGAGGCGCAGGCGGGCGTCCGCGCCGAGCGCGCCGAGCGCGCCTTCACCATCGCGAGCGAGGGGACCGAGAACGCGCTTGCCTACACGAGCCTGTTCCCGAGCGCCTTCCTCCTCTACAACATCGAGCCGGGCACCTCGGTCAAGGGCAGCTACAGCCGCCGCATCAACCGCCCGAGCCCGTGGTTCCTCTCGCCGTTCTCCTCGCCGGAGGACCCCACGGTCACGCAGCGCGGCAACCCCAGCCTCCGCCCGGAGTACACCGACTCCTTTGAGATGGCGCTCCAGTACAAGTTCTTCGTCACGCTCACGCCGTTCTACCGCCGCACGACCGACGTCATCTCGCGCCGCTTCCTCTTCGAGGACGACCGCACCGTCTTCACGTCGGACAACTTCGCCGTGGAGCAGTCGTACGGCGCGGACCTCACGCTGGCTGCCGGCATTCCGGGCACGCAGATCCGCGGCTTCGTCTCCGGCAGCCTCTTCCGCTCCGAGACCGACGGCGGCGAGGTGGACCCGGCCATCGAATTCGGCGTGACCACGTGGACGGCGCGGGCCAGCCTCCAGGCGCCCCTGACCGCCACGACCTCGCTCCAGTTCTTCGGCTTCTTCCGGGGCCCGCGCGCCCTCCAGAACGGCCGCGCCTCCGGCTTCGGCTTCACCTCGGTGGGTCTCCAGCAGAAGCTGATGGGCGACCAGCTCACGCTCAGCCTCCGCGCCAACGACCCGTTCGCCATCGCCCGCTTCGAGTTCGAGTCCGAGAACGAGGTCTACCACGAGCTCGGCATCCGCCAGCCCCGGCAGCGCTCCATCGGCGCGACGCTGACCTGGACGTTCGGCGAGCGCGCGCAGCGGCGCCCGCAGCAACAGCTCCAGCAGCCCCAGCCGGGCGGCCTCGACGACGGCGGCATCGGCCTCTGAGGGCACGCGCTTCGGGCTTTTCCGGGGCGGGCGGAGCGGCGTACGCTCCGCCCGCTTCCGTTTCGTCCGGGCAGCGTCGTACCCGGCAGGAACCCCGTCCGGAAGTCCCGCCGTTTCACGGCCTTCTCTCCACGGGCGTCCCGATGAACGACGCCCAGCCCCTCTCCACCACACTCGAGCCCTCCTTCCATGCGTCCCGTCCCCCTCTTCGCCCTGCTGCTCCTCCTCACCGCGTGCGACACCGGCGAAACGAACGAGTCCACCTACCCGCCGCCGGGCAACTATCCGGCCCTCCCTCTCGCCGAGGCGTTCTCGGCCGAAGCCGGGCAGTACAACATCGAGGCGTACGTGGGCAGCATCCAGGAGTGCCCCGAGAATACGGAGTGCCTCGTCCCGGACCACTTCACGGCCGTGGACGCCGCGCCCCCGACGCCGCCGACCTTCTCGCTCACGGTCTTCGCCGAGGAGCCGAGCCAGCTGGACATCGGCCAGTACTACCTCTTCTCCATCGAGCTCACCGGTCCGCCGTCGAGCAACCGAACAGCGACGCTGCTCGGCTACGCCGAAGCGGAACGCCTGGAGTAGAAGCGGCCGCACCTTCGCCCACGACCTTCGCCCACGACCTTCGCCCACGACCTTCG
>CAZOJJ010000044.1:0-6832 GCA_964580105.1 uncultured Rhodothermales bacterium
TACGTTGCCCCGTCCACCGGCTCCGGCGCCCTTCGCCGCTGAGCCGCAAACTGTTATGCCTCGCTCCCTTGAGATAGAGCCACCGCATATGAATCGTGTGAGGCGCTATGGCTGACAGGGATTTATACACCGTGCTGGGGGTCAACCCCGATGCCTCGTCGAGCGAGATCCGCGAGGCGTATATCCGTATCAGCCGGGTCGTTCATCCTGACCGCTTCGACCAAGTGAAGCAAGCGGTGGAGTGGCGGCAGGCGAACGAGATGCTGAAGGAGGCGAACCGCGCTTACGATGTGCTGCGAGATCCCGAGAAGCGAGCGAGGTACGATGCCGCAAGAACCAGCGCCCACACGCCACCTCCTCGGCCGCAGCCTCAGAGCCCTCCGCCTCGGCCGAAGGCAGCCACCACTTCCCCACCACGAGCAGCCGCGAATTCAAGCGGGCCAGCAGGCGGAAGCTCGCCCCTTGAACTCTTGCCGGAGCACGTTCAGAAGCGGCTTCTTGAACGGCAGGCCGGGAAAGTACCTGACCAGTACCACGTCCAGACGCAAGGCGTCGGCTGGAAGTACTTCTGGATCGTAGCCCTCTGCGGGTGGTTCCTCCTGCTCTTCGCGTTCGCAGACGACAACCGCTGGAGCGGGTCGGCGGTGTTCTGGTTCTCAGCCATCACCGTCGGCGTTGCCCTCTTCATTGGGCGCAACCTCGACTGGGTATGGCGGTGGCGCCAAGCGAAGCTGAAATGCAGGCTGTACGTGACTCCGCTGTACTTCATCGAGACCCACCTCGACAACGTTCGGTGGTGGCCGCTGTGGAAGTTGCAGGACCTCAAAGTCACCCACCACTATCGGAATGGTGGCTACCAGTACACCGATCTACGTCTCGTTTTTCCCGAGGGGGCGCAGAGCTTCGCCATCAACACAAAGGACGGCGCAGAGCGGCTCCTCGACACATTGCGCACCCTTGACCAGCGGCTACGGCTCGCCGCCAGTAACGAGCACTGGGATTACTTCGTCCATAACGACGACTTCAGCGGAGCTGCGACGCAGTCGCTCAAGCGCCCGTGGTTCGACAAGGTCAGAGGCATGGCCTACGGCCTCCCCCTCGCGCTTGCCGTGGTGCTGATGCTGTCAGCCTACAGCGTCAACGCCGACAATCCGTCTCTCACCGGGATTCCACCTCAATCCACCTACTCCACACCCAGCTATTCCGACCCTGTTTATTCACCGCCGGCGGCTGCCTTCAACGAACCGATTCAGCCTCTACCGGCGAATGGCGCCGTGCAGCGGTATGGCGGCGGTCGGGCTTTGGCCCCGCTGGAGATTCGGACGCGAGGATACGACCGCCATTACTTCGTCAAGGTGACCGACTGGACCACGGGCGCACCTGTCCTTACGATGTTCATTCGTGCCGGCCAATCCGCCGAAACGCTCGTACCACTTGGCACCTACCGCATCAGGTACGCCACCGGAGAGACGTGGTATGGAGAGGATTTCCTGTTCGGCCCGCAGACGAGCTACAGCGAAGCTGACCAATCCTTCCGTTTCGTGGACGAGGGCTACCAGTATAGCGGCTATACACTGGAACTCTTCCTCCAACAGGACGGCAACCTGAGCACTAGCCGTATCGCGCCGGATCAATGGTAGCCCTATCCGCCGCGAGGCATAACCCACGTCTGCACCCGACGAAACGCTCTGCCGCCTTGCCTCGCACCCGCCTCGGCGTCTACGTTGCCCCGTCCACACGGCGCCTTCGTTTCGCGGGTGAGCCGTCAGCTGTTGTGCGCACGACGACGCGTTCTCGCTCAGCACCAGACGCGAACGACCGCCGCACATGCCGTGAGTGATCGTTGCGGCCCAACGGAAGCCAGACCGACAATGCTTCAACAGAGGATGATCGAGCGCTTCCGTGAGGCGTGCCACGCAGACGAGCGCGTCGTCGCTGCGCTGATGTTCGGCTCGTTCACGACCGGGGAAGGGGATGCCTTCTCCGACATCGAGTTCGCCGTATTCGTCCGGGATGACTCGTTCGAGGACTTCGAGCAGCGCTCCTTGCTCGACGCCGTTAGCCCGGTGGCCGCATACTTCCCGGACGACTTCGGCCACCACACCGCGCTCTTCGAGAACGGCGTGCGCGGCGAGTTCCACTTCATGCGCGCGTCCGACCTCCCGGTCATCTCCAGTTGGCAGGGCCACGGGTGGTTCCCCTCGCTCGACGCCGCCGTAGTCCTGGACCGATCAGGCGAGCTGTCGCGCCACGCGCAGGCGCTCGTGGGCGGGCCCCCGGCGCGGGGGGGCGCCCCACTCGTGGAGGGGCTCGCGTTGAACCTCCTCAACCTGATGCTCCTCGGCGCCAACCTTCTGAACCGCGAAGAGTTCGCCCGTGCGTGGGCCCTCCTAAGTAAGGCGCACGAACCCCTGCTCAAGCTGGTTCGCCTCCACGAAAGGGCCACGGACCACTGGCCTACGCCTTCACGCGCGCTGGAGACGGACCTCACGGACGCCGCGTACGGGCGCTACGTGAGGTGTACGGCCAGTGCGGAGCCGAGCGCGCTCCGCGCTGCCTACCGCGAGTCGTGGGCGTGGAGCCGCGAGTTGTTCGATACCGTCGCTGGGCCCCTGAACGTCGAGCTCCCGGAGTCGGTTGTCAGGTGGGTGGAGGGGTTGCTCAGTGAGGCCCTCGCTCGTCGCGGTGAGCAGTGATGGCCTTCCCTCCCCGGCGTCCCCACAGGCGGGCTCTGGGACGGCGCACAACCCGCGCTCGCAGCCGACGCCGGGCTTCGCGGTCTTGCCCGCTTCGAGCCTCACCACCTACTTTGCTTCCGTCATGCGTTTTACCGCCCGGCGCGGCAGAAGCGCCACACTGTTAGCGCGCCTAGAATCACTCCTCGCCAATGCAAAAAGGACCCCTAAGCGTGCTCGTTGCCGACATCAACGGCGGCCCCGGGAGTTCTTTCCCCATGTGGCTCGCCGTTCATGACGGGCAACTTTTCTTCTCTGCGGATGATGGAGTTGCCGGGGCAGAACTCTGGGCATACGACGACGGTGCTTCGCTCGCCGCCGATATCTCCTCTGGACCGGGGCCGAGCTATCCGGGTGGATACTTCACCGTCTTCGACTATGCCGGGGGGCTCGTCACGTACGACGGCCGGCTCTTCTTCCAGGCTGTTCCCAGTTCGAGCCCAGGCCTGTGGTTCTACGATGCGGATGCCGGCGAGGCCGAGCTCGCCGCCGATGTGTCGCCTCCCGAGTACCTCACGATCTACGACGGCCGCCTTTTCTTCGCAGCCTCCGGTAGTGGAAGCGGCAATGAGCTGTGGGTATACGATGCGGCCACCGGTAACGCAACGCTCGCTGCCGACATCGTCCCCGGCTCAGGCCCCAGCTTCCCTCAATTCCTCACCGTGTACGATGATCGTCTCTTCTTCGCCCTCCCCAATCCTTCCGACGGGTATGAGCTCTGGGCGTACGACGCCGCGGCAGGCGCCGCGGCACCTGTAGCGGAGACCCTTCCGAATGCGGCCCTTTCCTTTCTTACGGTCTACGACGACCGTCTCTTCTTCGCGGTCGACGCTGCCGCAAACGGCCAGGGACTCTGGGTCTATGACGCGGCCACCAACACCGCAGCACCGGTCGCTGATGTCCTCCCCGGTCGTATGATCGTTTACGACGACCGCCTCTTCTTTGGTGCTGACGACGGCATCACCGGCCAAGAGCTTTGGGCGTACGACGTAGCTACAGGCTCCGCTTCGGTAGTCGCCGACGTGAACCCAACCGGGGGTAGCGGAGCGTCTCCGAGCGCGGTCTATGACGACCGTCTCTTCTTCACCGCTGACGATGGGGTGAACGGTAGGGAGTTGTGGGTCTACGACGCCAGCACAGGCTCTGCTTCGATGGTGGTGGATACGAACCCCGGCACCTCCAATGGCAACCCTTCCGGGCTCACGGTTTATGACGACCGCCTCTTCTTCGCTTCGTGGGATGATGCGGACGGCCGCGAGCTCTGGGCTCTGAGCCCAAGTAGCGGTACGGCGAATGAGCCAGACATCCAGAACAGCTTCGCCCTGCAAGCAGTGCCGAACCCCTCCCGCGGGGGCGCGGTGCTCCGCCTCGTCCTCCCTGCGGCCGTCGAGGCGACCGTAGAAGCCTTCGACCTCCTCGGCCGCCGCGTCGCTGCGCTGGCCGACGGGCTGATGCCGGCCGGCGAGCACACGTTGCGATGGGAGCCCGCTGCGCTGTCGCCGGGCGTCTACGTCGTACGGGTACGGGCCAGCGACGGGCACACGGCAACGCAGCGGATCACGCTCTTGCGGTAACTATCTGCCTCCCTCGGGCAGGCGCCGTAGCTTGGCCGGATGAAGGTCCAGCGCGTCTACACCGACACCTCCGTCATCGGCGGCTGCTTTGACCCGGAGTTCGCTCCGTGGTCGAACGGGCTGTTCCACGACTTCCGCCTCGGCCGCTTCATCCCCGTTGTCTCGGCCGTCGTCGCAGCGGAGATCGAGGACGCTCCCGAGGCGGTCCGAACCGCTTATGAGGAGGTGGTCGCTCTCGGGGCGGAGGTGCTGCTCGTGAGCGACGCGGCGCTCGAGCTGGCCGATGCTTACCTCAAGCGCGGCGTGCTCACGCCGAAGTTCTACGACGACGCGACGCACATCGCGCTGGCGACGATGGCGGAGGTGGACCTCCTCGTGAGTTGGAACTTCCGGCACATCGTGCATTACGACAAGATCCGCGCGTTCAACGCGGTGAACCTCGAACGCGGCTACAAGCCGATCCAGATCTACTCGCCCCGGGAGGTGACACACCATGGAGAAGCCGAAGGAGATTGACGCCGTAGGGATGGTGCGCCGCATCCGCGATGCCCACTACGAGGAGTTGAAGGGGGCGACGCGGGAGGAGCGGATCGCCTTCTACAACGGCAAGGTCCGTCAGACGCGGAAGGCGAAGGCAAAGCCGGCTGGAGGACGTGCCCGAGAATCGGCGGTATAACCCTCATCTGCACCCGACGTGCCGCTCTACCGGGTCAGCGATTTGTAGCGCCTGCGCAGCGGCACGCGGGTGAAATGATAGCTGTTATGCCGCCCCGCGTGACCGCCAGCAATCAGCAAGGCCGCCTATGAACGCCGAGCACCAACGACCCGCCAGCAGCACAGGTCAAGCGTCTCCTTCCTTTGTGCGGCGCTTCGGGACTGGAATCGCCAATTTCCTGCTCCTGATCGTTGCCGGCTACATCGGCCTGGTCGTGGTTTTCGGCGCTCTTTGGCTGATTCTGCCGCCCCTCAACGAGATGAGCCCGGGCGCTCGGGACCTGATCGACACATTCTATCGAGGGTACGTCACGGCAATGGGCTTAGCCGCGATCCTGTCGTTCTTTACTGCCTTCTCCGGTTTTAGCGTCGTTGGCAAGATCAGGAGTTGGCGGCGTGCGCGTAGCTCGTAAACGGCTGGAAGTATGCGAATCCTCGTCCCGCTCCTCCACAACGTGACCAACGTCGCGGTCATCGTCTACGCGCTGTGGATCATGTTCTTCGCGACGGAGCTGGACTTCTCGCTTCTGAGGCTACTCCTCTCGTTCGTCGCGGGTGCCTTCCTGATTCAAGCCTTGCCGTTCGGCCAAGCGCTGGTCCCGATCCTCTGGGAGCGCTGGTGGTTGGGAGTGCCCTTCTCCGAAGTAAGCGACCTCGCTTGGGGTCTCGCCATTGCCGCCGCCATCGCCGAGGCGCTGCTGTTCATCTACATCGGTCGGAAGGGAGGGCAGCGGGTAGCATAGGGCGGCATAACCCGCGTTCGCAGCGGACGCAGCGGCCGTTCATTGCTCCTGCGGCCACGGCCTGAGTCCACCCACCTCGGCACCTGCGGAGGCCGGATGCCCCGGCCGGAGGGTTCTCGGCCCGCCCCGGGCGCCGATCGGGCCGGCGACGCCACGGCCTCGCTGCCGGCGTCGCTACGGCACCGCTAGCACCGCTAAAACAGCCCCGCCACGTGGTCGAGGTAGAGCGTCGCCAGGGGGACCGTGACGGCCATCGCGTCGAGGCGGTCGAGGATGCCGCCGTGGCCGGGCAGCAGGCGCCCGGAGTCCTTCACGTCCACCGAGCGCTTGAACAGGCTCTCGGCGAGGTCGCCCAGCGGGCCGCCCACGCCCGCACACGCGGCCAGCGCCGCCACGTCGAGCCAGGAGAGGGCGTCGAGCGCGAGCAGCTTGAAGGCGGCCACGACGACGAGCGCGCCGAGGAGACCGCCCGCGAATCCCTCCCACGTCTTCTTCGGCGAGACGCGCGGCGCGAGCGGGTGCCTCCCGAAGGCCCGGCCGGCGCCGTAGGCGAACGTGTCCGCCCCCCACACGGCGACGAGCACGGTGGCCGTGAGCCAGAACCCGCCGAGGGCGCCGAGGCGGACGCCCTCGGCCTCGCGGAGGACGAGCCCGTAGCCGAGCAGGAGCGCCGGATAGACGACGCCCAGGAAGGTGCCCGCCGCGTCGAGCAGCGGCGCCTCGCGCCGCCCCTGCAGCATCGCCACGACGGCGGCGACGCTGCCGAGGACGAGGAGCGGCTCGGCGAAGGGGACGAGCGCCCGGAGCGCGGCGAGGGCGCCCAGCACCAGGCCGAGCCCCGTCAGCGGACGCGCCCCGGCCTTGCGCAGCAACGCGTAGACCTCGAACTGGGACCCGACGGCGACCGCGGCCACGAGCAGCCCGAATCCCCAGCCCCCGACCCACAGCAGCGCCAGGGCGAGCGGCACCAGGACGAGGGCCGTGAGGACCCGCTGGAGAAGATTGCTCATCGGGGCGTGGCCTACTTCGTAGGGCGGATAGCTAACGGCCCGGCGTACGACCTACG
>CAZOJJ010000044.1:6932-17980 GCA_964580105.1 uncultured Rhodothermales bacterium
CGGTACGACCTACGCGGTACGACCTACGCGGTACGACCTACGCGGTACGACCTACGCGGTACGACCTACTCATCGGCCTCCTCGTCGGGCACGTCGAAGGAGATGTCCTCCATGCCGGAGTCGAGGGCGGCCTCGGTGCGGGGGTCGTGGGCGTCGGGCGAGTAGAGGTCGGCCGACATCGCGGCCTCTTCGAGCTCGGCATCGGAGAGGGGCGCCGCCTCGATGACCTCGCGGGCGGCAGCCTCGTGCTCCGGCGGCACCATCACGTGGACGGGCGACATGTCGCCGACGTTGAGGCTGAAGCTGTGGTCGCGCTGGGTGAGCACGACGGCGGGGATGCCCGCCTCGTCGAGGCGGTCGCGGACGAGGTCGGCTTCGAAGTCGGTGCCGGTGCTGAGCACGGCGATCCAGCCTTCGTATGTCTTGGGGTCGCTCATGAGTCGGAGAGAAGGGCAGGGTCGGAGGAGGCGGGCAGCGCGTCGGGCGTGGCGCCCACGACGGCCTCGCGGCGGCGGCGGAGCAGGACGACGACGCCGGCGGCGGCGGCGAGGCTGGCCGCGCCAAGATACCACGGCACGGTCATCGCCTCGACGGCCTCGAGATCGAGCGTCTCGCTGCTCCGGGCGTAGACGGCGGCCAGGACGGCCAGCCCGTTGTTGAGCAAGTGAACGAGGACGGCCGTGCCGAGGCTCCCGGTGGCCCACGTCACGAAACCGAGGTACGTCCCCAGGAGCGCCAGCGGCACGAACTGCGTCAGCCGGAGGTGGTAGAGCCCGAACGCGATGCCGACGCCGACGATGCTCCACACCGCGCCGAGCGAGCGCTCCGTCTGCCGCTGGAGGTAGCCCCGGAACAGCAGCTCCTCGCACACGGCCGGCGTCAGCGCCATCGTGAGGAGCAGGAACGGGCCGCCGAGCTCGGAGTGCAGCAGCGCCGTCTCGATGAGATCGGTCTGCATCTGCTCCATCTCCTCCAGCCACTGCGGTTGCGGGAGGAACTCGTTGATCGAGCCGACCCAGAGCAGGCCGGGGTAGAGCACCACCCAGCCGACGACGGCCAGGCCGAGGCCGATGAGGTCGGGCCGCCGCAGCCGCAGGAAGGGGGCGACGGCGCGGGTGTGCCCCCGCGTCACGAGCAGGACGAGCAGCCCGAAGCCGACGAACTGGCCGACGGCGTTGCCGCCGAGGAGCAGCCCGGCGTTCTCGCCGAGCGCCTGCATCACTTCGTCGGCCGTCGGCGGTGCTCCCCCCGCCCCCATCAGCCCGGCCACGGCCCCGACGGCCGTGATGACCCCGCCTACGATCTGATAGAGCAGGAACGCCACGACGGCGATGAGGAGGGCGGTCCAGCCCGGCGTGAAGCCGTTGCGCTCGAACCACCCGCCGAGCGCGAAGGGTCGGGCGTCGGGCCAGGCGTCCCGGAGCGTCAGGTAGAGGGCCGGGCGCAACGGCGCCGGGGCCGGGGCGGCCTCGGGGGGCGTCGGGCGCAGGTCGGGGGAATCGGACACGGAGGATCACAGGTGGACGGGCGGTGCGAAGCTACGACGGCCGTGCCGGGAGTCGCCTCGGCGGCCGTATCCGTCCGACGGCTCAGGCCGTCACCGCCTCGGGCGCCTCCGCGAGCCGCTCCAGCACCTCCACCCAGTCGCCCCCGAAGACCTCGACGGGGACGCCGCCGAGGGCGGCGCCGAGCTCCTCGGGCGTGCCCTGCCCCGGCCGGTTGTCGAGGAAGAGCCCCTCGAAGTTGACGCTGTCGGGCGGGAGCAGGACGAGGTCGCCCAGCGCGCCGGCGTTGGCCAGCGGCCTGAGCGCGGCGATGAAGCTCTTGTAGTTGAGGAGGCCGCTGACCGTCACCGAGTCGCCGAAGAGGAGGTTCTCGGCCGTGACGACCTGCACGTCGAGGCCGGCGACCTCGCGGAGCACGGGCGCCACGCGCGCCTCCAGGAACGGCGCGGCGAGCGTGCCCGTGACGAGCGTGAGGCGGCGCGGGACCGGGAGCGCCTCGGGGAAGTCCTCCGCCTGGTAGGCCAGCTCGTTGAGAAAGTCGCGGCTCATGCCGACGCCGTTCTCCATCAGTGGGTAGCCGTCGTACTCGTCCTCGTGGGGGAAGTCCTCGCCCGCCAGGAGGAACACCTCGTCGGAAAGGTAGACGAAGCCGCGCCCGATCCGCTCACGGAAGAACGCCTGCCAGCGGCGCACGAGGCGCACGAGCTGGCGGGCCTCCCCGGGCGTGACCGTCCGCAGCTCGGTCAGCGCGCGGCGGTGCCGCGTCAGGCCGACGGGCACGACGGTGACGGAGAAGAGCCGCTCGTGGAGGTCGTAGAGGTCGAGGATGGTCTTGACGAGAGCGCCGCCGTCGTTGTGGTGCGGGACCATCACGATCTGCGCGTGCATCTCGATGCCGTGGTCGTGGAAGAACCGCAGCTTCTCGGCGAGGCGGTCGTTCTGCGTCCGGTGCCCCATCATCCGCCGGCGGATGGCGTCGTCGGTGCAGTGGACCGATATGTACATCGGGCTCAGCCGCTGCTCGACGATGCGGGCGAGGTTCCGCTCGCGGAGGTTGGTGACGGTGATGTAGTTGCCGTAGAGGAACGACATCCGGAAGTCGCCGTCGCGGAAGTAGAGCGTCTCGCGCAGACCGAGCGGGTTCTGGTCCACGAAGCAGAAGACGCAGTCGTCGCCGCAGGTCTTGATGCGGAACTCTTCGAGGTCGATGCCGAAGGGCTCGTCGTACTCCTTCGTGACGTGCTGCACCCGGAGGTGGCCGCCGAGGCGGACGCGGAGCTCCAGCGCCTCCTCGGAGGTCTTGAACCGGAAGTCCAGCTCGTCCTCGACCGCCTCGCCGTTGACGGCGACGATCTGGTCGCCGGGCTGCCAGCCGAGCTCCTCGGCGAGCGACCCGGGTTCGACGGCGGAGATGCGGACGGGCATGGGGGTGGGGCGGTAGCGGTCTAACCCGAAGGTAGGGCTCCGAACGCCCCGTCCGCCCCGGGCGGTCCGCGTTCACGAGGAATCCGCCCGGCCGGATTGCGGAGGGGCGGGGTCGTCGGCTATCTTGGCCGTCCTTCGCGCCCGTAGCTCAGCTGGATAGAGCGTCAGATTCCGGTTCTGAAGGTCACAGGTTCGAATCCTGTCGGGCGTACCTAAGTGGACGGCTGCTCGTTTTCGGGTGGCCGTTCTTCTTATAGACGCTTCTTATAGACGGCCGTTTTGCCCCCTAGAAGGGCGATCATCTCACTTTCAGGGCTGGTTCCAGAATCGTCGCCATCGAAGACCAGGCCCCCGCGAAAATAGAACCCGCCAGAACTCGCCGTGATCTGCTCTAGGATCTGACCTGCTCTAGTGCTCTGTCAAGCTCCTACTGATGGGTAGAGCCGTCGCAGCTTCCCTCGCGCATCCTTCGTCGTGAACTGCCACGCGACCGTCGCCCCGGCCTCGTTCCGCCCCTCCACCCACGTCTCCGCCTCCTCCCGCAGCGCCTCGATCGCGCCCAGGCGGCGAGGCCCGAGGCACTGCCGCACCAACGCGCTGAGCTCGCACTCGACCACGTTGAGCCACGACCCATGCACCGGCGTGTACACGAACTCCACCCGCTCGGCCAACCGACGCGCCTCCTCGGGCGGGTACCGCTCGTAGAAGGCGGCCGCCGTGTGGGTGTTGAGCTGGTCGCACACGATCCGGATCCGCTCCGCCTCGGGGTAGACCTCCTCGGCCAGCGCCCGCACGACCTCGGCGAACTCCAGCCGCCGCGGGCGCACCCACGCCCGGCGCCACGCCCGGCGCGGCTCGAACGCCATGAGCAGGCAGCAGAGCCCGCCTCGGGTGTACTCGTGGTCCTGCCACGCCTCTGCGCCGGGCCGCATCGGGAGTGGCTCCCGTGCCTCGCCCACCAGCGCGCAAGGGCGCGCGTCGAGGCAGACCACGGGCCGGCGCGGGTCGTAGGGCTCGGCGTAGAGCGCCAGCACCCGCTCCATGTCGGCGACGAAGGCGGCCAACTGCCCCGGCGGGATCACCCACTGCTTCACGCGGTGGGGGTGGAGCGCGTTTCTTTGAGCGCCTGCCGCACCGTCTCCCGGCTGACCGCTTCCCCGAGCCAGCCCCCCTCGACGCCGAGGGCGACGAAGCGGTCGGCGAGGAGGCGGACGGTCCAGCGGGCGCGACCGGCCGGGGGCTCCGAGCACGCCAGCGCGATGAGGTGGGCCTCCGCTACCCCGTCGATCTTGGGCGGGCGCCCAGGTGCCGTCGTGCGGGCGCGGAGGGCCTCGTCGAGCCCCTCGGTGACGAAGCGGCGGCGGACGCGTGCGACGGTGGCGGTGCCGCAGGCGAGGGCGCCGGCCACGTCCTCGTCGGCCCACGACTGGCCGGTGCTCGCGCCGGGGGCATCCAGATCCACGTACCACACCGCCTGCGCCGAGGCGGGCGCAGCGGTGAGGGCGACCCCCCAGAGGAGCGCCGTGATGTACCGGGGGAATCTGATTGCAATCGAGCCTGGCACAACGCCTCCTCGCTCATCGGTCTACCACCCCATGATACACCGATCCCGCACGAACCCAGGGGAAATCCGAGGGATTCGTACGGGACCGGTGAGCTTGCCCCGGTCTGGTGGACACCCCGACCTTCCTACCAAGATCGAGGTGCCCCATGCCCAGAATCACCTACTCCGACGACTTCAAGCGTGAGGCCGTCCGCCTCGTCACCGACGAGGGCCACTCCCGC
Organism: uncultured Rhodothermales bacterium; assembly: GCA_964580105.1. GTDB lineage: Bacteria > Bacteroidota > Rhodothermia > Rhodothermales > Rubricoccaceae > CAZOJJ01. Next base: position 11,648 of record CAZOJJ010000044.1, read on the forward strand.
AAGCAAGTCGCCCGCGACCTCGGCGTCTCCCTCGGCGCCCTCCGCGACTGGATCCACCGCTTCGCGCCTGGGGGGGGCGCCGTCTCCGACGCCCTCCCCGAGGCCGAGCAGATCCGCCAGCTCCGGCGCGAGCTCCGGCGGGTCGAGATGGAGCGCGACATCCTAAAAAAAGCCGTCGGCATCTTCTCGCAGATGCCTCCGAAGTCATGAGGTACGCCTTCATCCGGCAGCACGCGAGCGAGTGCCCGGTGGCCACGGCCTGCCGCGTGCTCAGTGTGAGCCGGAGCGGGTACCACGCCTGGCTCGCCCGCCCCGAGAGCGCGCGGGCACAGGCCGACCGCGACCTGACCGCGATGATCGTGGAGGCGCACGCCGCGAGCCGCCGGACCTACGGGGCGCCCCGGCTCCACGCCGAGCTGCGTGATCAGGGCGTCCGTGTGGGGCGCAAGCGGGTCGCCCGGCTCATGCGTCAGGCCGGCCTCCGGGGCGCGCTTCATCCCCGCAAGCGCCGTCGTCGGGGTCTCGCCGTTGTAGAGCCCCCCGAGCATGGGCCTGACCTCGTGCGCCGTCGGTTCACCGCCGAGGCACCGGGCCGGGTATGGTGCGCCGACGTCAAGCAGGTATGGACGCGAGAGGGATGGCTCTATCTCGCCGCCGTCATCGACCTGCACAGCCGTCGGATCGTGGGCCACGCCTGTGGCTCGGCCTCGACGACGGCGCTCGTCACGCGGGCCCTGGCCTCGGCCGTCGGGCGGCAGCGCCCTGGCCGTGGGCTCGTCCACCATTCCGACCGGGGGGCGGCCTACGTCAGCGGGCCGTTCCTGGCGTCGCTCCAGGCGGCTGGCGCCGTGCGGAGCCTGAGCCGCCCCGGGAGCCCGCTCGACAACGCCGTGATCGAGAGCTTCTTCTCGACGCTGGAGCGGGAACTGCTCTCCGGCCGACCCTTCGCCACACGCGCCGAGGCGCGCTCGGCGCTGTTCGACTATATCGAGGTGTTCTACAACCGCCAGCGGCGCCATTCGACGTTGGACTACCTCAGCCCGGCGGCGTTCGAGGCGCGAACTTCAACCGAGGGGGTGTCCACCGAAGCGGGGTAAGCTCAGTGGCTTTCGGGGTGGGTCCGGGCCTCCTCGTCGAGGTGGGCGAGGACGTGACAGAGCAGGGCGCTGGGGACCTGGGGGGCCTGCTGCTGGAGGGCGCGGCCCCGGGGCGTGAGCCACACGTCCGGCGGCGTCGCCGTGCCGTCCTGCTCCACGAGGCCGGTCGCTTCGAGCTCTGCCAGCCACGTCGTAACGGCGCCCTCGCTGACGTGGAGCCGCCGGGCCAGACGCCGGGGCGTGGAGCCGTCGCGCTCCCAGAGCAACGCCAGCAGGAGGTACTGCGGCCGCGTGACGCCGAGCCGGCGCAGCACGGGCCGGTAGGCCTCGGAAAGCCGCCGCGCCGTGGCGTGCGTGGAGGGGGCCATGCGAGCCCCGAGGTAGGGAGAGCGAGCTTCGAGCGGCGGCAGTTCCATGGCGGGGAAGGGCGGAGTGGGGGCCTCATCAGGCTACCCCACCCCCCGCGCTCCGCCTCTCAGGGGAATCCGCACTCGCCCGCGCAGCCCGGCCGAATCAGGGAATGCCGCACCGGATACACAGCGGGTTTCCGTCCGCCTCGGTACGACGGCCGAGACGGAAACGCCACCCCCGGCGATCCGAGGGGGGCGTCGCACCGGCGAGGGCAGGCGGGGCTACTCCACGAGGCCGTAGGCCTGGCGGACGGCCTCGTAGTCGGAGTAGTCGAGGCCGCTCTTGGCGCTGGAAACGAAGAGGTCGCCCGGGATCAGGACCAGCTTGTACTCCGTCCGGGGCAGGTCCTCGAACGGGTAGATCGTGTCCGACGCGACGACGTCGATGTAGAGGTCCTGGAGGTCGTAGGAGTACGTGAAGGAGACGGTGTAGTCCACGAAGAGGTCACCGTCCTCGTCCACGCCGATGGAGAAGGGGAGGGCGGTCCAGGTCCCGCCGCCGCCACTAAGGAGGAGGCTGCCGTCGGCGTAGAGGAGCACGGCGCCGTCGTCCACCACGTCGGCGGTCATCTCCGGCACCTCCCGGTGATAGCTGCCGACGAGGTTGTCGTTGCTGATGGTGAGGTCGTCGCCGGAGACGCTGAAGGTGCGGACGATGATGTCGTTGCCGATGACGACGATGTCCTCGTGCTGGTCGCACCCGCTCACGACGGGGAGGAGGAGGGGGAGGAGCAGGAGGAGGGAGGCAGGCGTGCGCATGGGGGAACGAGCTAGGGGGGAGGTACCGGGTGAGCCGCCCGTGCAGCGAACGGGGTAACACCGTCCGCAGGCGGCTTCAAAAAACCGCGAGGCGCCGCCACCCGGGCAGCGCCTCGCCGAAACGAAAGGGGGACGCGGTCAGGACGTCAGCCGCCGCGCGCCGCTGTAAACGGCTCCGACGAACGCGATCTTCGTCAGGTCCCACACGACGAACCGCAGCCAGCCCCGGTCGAGGGACTCCCACCACGTCGCGTGATCGGCGGCGTAGTGAAGGACGGTCACGCCGCACGTGAAGAGGACGGCGGAGCCGGCGAGGACGGCGAGGGCGCTGCCGAGCCACGTGTTCCACCGCGCCGAGAGCGCGCCGATGGTGGCCGCCGCCAGCGGCCAGCCGAGGAGGTAGCCGCCCGTCGCGCCCGCGAGGTGCTCGGCGCCCGAGGCGCCGCCGGCGTAGACCGGGAGCACGAGGCCGAGGGCGAGGTAGAGCGTCATCGCGAGGAAGCCGTTCCGCCCCCCGAGGAAGAGGCCGCTGCCGTAGACGGCCAGCGTCTGCAGCGTGATGGGCACCTCCCAGAGGTAGAGCCGGATCTCGAACTGCGCGCCGAGCGCGGCCAGCAGCGCGAAGCCGACGACGCCGGCCGCCTGGACGGCGAGCGACGCCTGCCCGGAGCGGAGCGCGTCGATGGAAGCGGGGCGGGGAGAGCGAAGGGCGAGGGTGGCCATGCCGGCAGCAGAAGGGTGAACGGTGCCCGAAAATACGAAGACGCGCCGTATCGGGGGCGGAGTCCCGGCGAAGCGTCGGTGTACCTTCCGGGGTCCATCGCCCCCGCCCATGCCCGATCTCGTCCAGGCCGCCATCGAAGGCGGCATCCTCCGGCTCACGCTCGCCCGGCCCGAGAAGAAGAACGCGCTCACGCGCGCCATGTACGAGGCGCTCACGGCCGCACTCGACGCCGCCCGCGACGACCGGGCCGTCCGCGTCGTCGTGCTCGCCGGCAGCGGCGGGAGCTTCACGGCGGGCAACGACCTCACCGACTTCCTGAACGACCCGCCGACGGGCGAAGACAGCCCCGTCTTTCGTTTCCTCCGCGCCGTGAGCACCTTCCCCAAGCCACTCCTCGCGGCCGTCGAGGGGCCGGCCGTCGGGGTCGGTACGACGGTGCTGCTTCACTGCGACCTCGTCTACGCCGCGCCGACGGCCCGTTTCCGGCTCCCGTTCGTCGCCCTCGGGCTCGTCCCGGAGGCGGCGTCGAGCCTGCTGCTGCCGCGCACGGTCGGGCCCAAGCGGGCGGCCGAATTGCTCTTCTTCGGCGAACCGTTCTCGGCCGACGAGGCGTTCCAGTTCGGCCTCGTCAACGCCGTCGTGGCGGAGGGGGAGTTGGAGGCGCGCGTGCTCGCGAGGGCGCGGGACCTCGCGGCCAAGCCGCCCGCCGCCGTTCGCCTCACCAAGGCGCTGCTGCGCGCGCCGCAGGCCGAGGCCGTCGCCGCGACGCTCCGCGAGGAGGCCGCGCACTTCGTCGACCGGCTGGGCTCTTCCGAAGCGCAGGAGGCGCTGACGGCGTTCCTGGAGAAACGCGCGCCGGACTTCTCGCGGTTCGACTGAGCCCGCCTCGGTGCCGAGGCAGGCCGAGCGACCGGCGGGCCGAGAGCCGATCCACCACCGTCGTCTCCCGGCCGCCGATCGCGAGAGGCCGGTCGGGTTCGGACCCGAGGCTCTCGTACCTACCTACGCGAAACGACGGGAGAACGGGTCATCCTTCCCTTTTGGGGGCGTCAGTGGCCCAGCGGCCAGAGTGCGCCCTGGGAGCGGCCGTGCTCGGTGCGTTCGTCGTACGCCCGGTTGAGCCCGCCGTACGACTGCTGGATCTGCGCGGCCTGCTGCTCGGCGAGCGCGTCGACGCCGGCGCACGAGGGCGCGCGCAGGCCGGTGAGCATCCGCCGGATCATCTCGGCCTCCTCCTCGGCGAGGCGCCGGTGGCCGTCCTCGTGGTTGCGCAGCGCCCGCTCGAACTGCCGCCAGTTGCGCTCCATGGCGTAGGGCGTGCCGGGAGTGGGCTGCCAGCGGGGCAGCGTGACGGTGATCTTGAGGTACACCGCGATGTTGCTCAGCACGCAACCGGTCACGCTCTCCTGCTTCCAGTAGGTGTAGCGGACCTCGGACTGCGTCAGGCCGAAGTAGCGGTGGCCCTCCCACGACGGCCCCTGGCGCAGCATGGCCTGGAGGAGGTCCTGCTCGGAACGGCCCTGGACGTCGTAGTACACCACCTCCAGCGTGCGCTGGACGCCGCCGGGGACGCCGCCGGGGACGCCGCCCCCCTGCGCCGAGGCGGGCCGGGCGAGGGCCGCGAGCACGAGGAGAACGAGGAGCGGGCGCATCGGAGGGGCGGTGGGGAAGGCGGCCCGGAGTATCGGCCGGTGCGGCCCGGACTCAAACGCGCGCCACCGGCGGCGTCATCGCGCCGTCCCCCGACGGCGCGGCGGCGGGCTCGTAGGCCAGCGCCGGGGCCAGCCACCGCTCGACCTCCTCGACCGCCATCCCCTTCCGCCGCGCGTAGTCTTCGATCTGGTCGCGCCCGAGCGGGCCGAGGTTGAAGTAGGCCGCCTCGGGATGCGCGAAGTAGAGCCCGCAGACCGTCGCAGGCGGCGTCATGGCGAGGTGCTCGGTGAGGCCGGCGCCCGCGTGCGTCTCGGCATCGAGGAGGCGGAAGAGGGCGACCTTCTCGGTGTGATCCGGCTGGGCCGGGTAGCCGGGCGCGGGCCGGATGCCCCGGTAGCGCTCGCGGACGAGGTCGTCGTTGGAGAGGTTCTCGTCCGGCGCGTAGCCCCAGAGGTCCTTCCGAACGCGGGCGTGCAGGTACTCGGCGAAGGCCTCGGCCAGCCGGTCGGCCAGCGCCTGCGTGAGGATGGCGTGGTAGTCGTCGTGGTCGGCGCGGAAGCGCGCGGCCAGCGCCTCGGCGCCGTGGATGGAGACGACGAAGGCGCCGAGTGCGTCCGTCCGGCCTGATTCGGCGGGCGCGACGAAGTCGGCCAGCGCGCGGTTGGGCTTGCCGGGCGTCTTTGCGGTCTGCTGGCGGAGCGTGTGGAACGTCGCTACGCGCTCGCCGTGCTCGCTGAACACCGCGAGGTCGTCGCCCTCGGCGTGGGCGGCGAAGAGCCCGGCCACGCCGCGCGGCGTCAGCAGCCCCTCCGCCTCGGCGCGGTCGAGGAGCGCGTTCGCGTCGTCGAGGAGCTGCCGGGCCTGCGCGCCCACGCGCGCGTCGTCGAGGAGCTGCGGGTACTTCCCCTTCAATTCCCAGGCGATGAAGAATGGGCCCCAGTCGATGAACGGGCGGAGGTCGGCGACCGTCACGTCCGTGAACGGCGTCACGCCCGGCCGCTTCGGCGGCGTGATGGGCGCGGCGTCCCAGTCGAGCGCGAGGCGGTTGGCGCGGGCCGCCGCCAGCGGGAGCAGCGTCTGCGTCCGGTTCCGCGCGGCGTAGCGGTCGCGGACCTCCTCGTACTCGGCGGCGACCTCGGCGGCGAAGGCGTCGCGCTGCTCGGCGGAGACGAGGGCGCTGACGGTGGGCACGCTGCGGCTGGCGTCGAGGACGTGGACGACGGGCGCCGAGTAGGCCGGGGCGATCCGGACCGCCGTGTGCACCTTCGAGGTCGTCGCCCCGCCGATGAGCAGCGGCGTCGTCATCCCGGCCCGCTCCAGCTCGCGCGCCACGTGCACCATCTCGTCGAGCGACGGCGTGATGAGGCCCGAGACGCCGATCGCGTCCACCGCGTGCTCGCGCGCGGCGGCGAGGATCCGCTCGGCCGGCACCATCACGCCGAGGTCGAGCACCTCGTAGTCGTTGCACCCGAGGACGACGCCGACGATGTTCTTGCCGATGTCGTGCACGTCGCCCTTGACGGTGGCGAGGAGCACCTTGGCGCGGGCGCGGGCGCCCAGGCCGGAGCGGGCCTGCTCGGCCTCGATGAACGGCGTCAGGTAGGCGACGGCCTTCTTCATCACGCGGGCGCTCTTGACCACCTGCGGGAGGAACATCTTCCCGCTCCCGAACAGGTCGCCGACGACGTTC
>CAZOJJ010000044.1:17990-24455 GCA_964580105.1 uncultured Rhodothermales bacterium
TGCCGGCCATCAGCGGCCCCTCGATGACCTCGATGGGCTTCGCGTAGGCCCGCCGCACCTCCTCCACGTCCTCTTCCACATAGTCGGCGATGCCCTTGACGAGGGCGTGCGTGAGGCGCTCCTCGGCCGGGGCGTCGCGCCAGGCCGCCGCCTGCGCCGAGGCCGCCTCGGGCGCTTCCCGGAGGGTCTCGGCGAACGTCACGAGGCGCTCGGTGGCGTCCGGCCGTCGGTCGAACAGCACGTCCTCGACGAGCGCCTTCAGTTCGGGCTCGATGTCGTCGTAGACGGCCAGCTGGCCGGCGTTGACGATCCCCATGTCCATCCCGGCGCGGACGGCGTGGTAGAGGAACGCGCTGTGCATCGCCTCGCGGACGCGGTCGTTGCCGCGGAACGAGAACGAGAGGTTCGAGATGCCGCCGGAGACGCGCGCGCCGGGCAGGTTCGCCTTGATCCAGCGCGTCGTCTCCAGCACGTCGAGCGCGTAGCGGCGGTGCTCCGCGATGCCGGTGGCGACGGGGAACACGTTGGGGTCGAAGACGACGTCCTCGGGCGGGAAGCCGAGGTCGTCGGTGAGGATGCGGTAGGCCCGCTCGCAGATGGCGATGCGCCGCTCGAAGGTGTCGGCCTGGCCCTCTTCGTCGAACGCCATGACGATGACGGAGGCGCCGTAGTCGCGCGCCGTCGTGGCCTGCTCGCGGAAGGCGGCCTCGCCCTCCTTCAGCGAGATCGAGTTGACGACGGGCTTGCCGGGCAGGCACCGCAGGCCGGCCTCGATCACGTGCCACTTCGAGGAGTCCACGACGACGGGCACGCGCGCGATGTCGGGCTCGCTCATGGCGAGGAGGAGGAACCGCTCCATCGCCGCCTCGGCGTCGAGGAGGCCCTCGTCCATGTTCACGTCGATGGCCTGGGCGCCGTTCTCGACCTGCTGGCGGGCGACCGACAGCGCAGCCTCGTAGTCGCCGTCGAGGACGAGGCGGGCGAAGCGGCGCGAGCCGGTCACGTTCGTCCGCTCGCCGATGTTGACGAAGTTGAGGTCCGGGCGGAAGACGAGGGGTTCGAGCCCGGCCCAGCGCGTCGTGCGGGGCACCTCGGGCGGACGCCGAGGCGGGATGCCCTGGACGGCCTCGGCGATGGCGGCGGTGTGCTCGGGCGTGCTCCCGCAGCAGGAGCCGACGAGGTTGACGAGCCCTTCGCGGGCGTAGGCGGCCAGCGTCTCGGCCATGAACGCGGGGCCCTCGTCGTAGCCGCCCATCTCGTTCGGCAGCCCGGCGTTGGGGTAGAGGCTCGTCGGCACGGGCGCGGCGCGGGCGAGCTCTTCGATGAACGGCCGCATCTGGGCCGTGCCGAGCGCGCAGTTGAGGCCGACCGAGAGCAGGTTCGGCGCGTGCGCGAGCGAGATCCAGAACGCCTCGACGGTCTGGCCGACGAGCGTCCGCCCGCTCTGGTCCACGACCGTCCCCGAGAGCATCACCGGGATGCCCGAGCCCGTCTCGCGCACGAACTGGCGGAGGGCGACGACGGCCGCCTTCGCGTTGAGCGTGTCGAAGATGGTTTCGAGGAGCAGGATGTCGGCCCCGCCGTCCACGAGCCCCTCGATGGCCTCGCGGTAGGCGTCGCGGACGGCGTCGAAGGTGACGGCGCGGAAGCCGGGGTCGGTGACGTCGGGCGAGAGCGAGAGCGTCTTGTTCATCGGCCCCAGCGCGCCGGCGACGAACCGGGGCCGCTCGGGCGTGCTCGCGGCGTCGGCCGCCTCGCGCGCCAGCCGGGCGGCGGCGGCGTTGATCTCGTAGGCGAGGCCCTCGGTTCCGTAGTCGGCCTGGGAGACGGCGTTGGCGTTGAACGTGTTGGTCGTGACGACGTCCGCGCCGGCGTCGAGGTAGGCGCGGTGGACGGCGCGGACGGCCTCGGGCTGGGTGAGCGAGAGGAGGTCGTTGTTGCCCGCCAGCGGCTGCGGCCAGTCCCGGAAGCGCTCGCCCCGGAAGTCGGCCTCGGTGAAGCCGTGGCGCTGGAGGAGGGTGCCCATCGCGCCGTCGAGGACGAGGATGCGGCGGTCGAGGAGGGCGCGGAGGCGGTCGAGCGGGGTCACGGGAGTCGGGGCCGGAGTGGACCGGAAAGGTACGGGCGCGTCAAGGGGGATGGGGGTTCGGAGGTTCCGTGCCGCGTGCTCGCCCCCCATGAATCAGCGAAACCGCCCTCCCCGCGAAGGCGGGAATCCAAGGCGGTGAGTTTTCTGGATCCCCGCCTTCGCGGGGAGGACGTTCATACCGGTACGTGCCTGGCCCTCAAGATCGGGTTCCTTTGGACGAATTGCACTGGTAGCAGAGTGGTTGAATGTTCTCAATCCCATCCGAACCACCTGCAACTAGCGGAATGATGTGATCTTTCGTCCAGACGTACTTGTACCGTCGATCTGGCCTAGGTGGGATTACTGTCCACTCTCGCCCACAGCGAGGACATTGATCATACTCGGCCAGCTTGGTGAGCCACTCGCGTCGTGTATGGTGGCCTTCGCTCTTTCTTTTTCGCTCTGAGTAGGCTGCCGCTCGTTGGCGTCGGCACGCTCGACAGTAGCGATGCACCTTGCCTGTGGAGCTAGAGGTCCACGCCCCCCAGTCCGCGTTTCCACATTTCTTGCACGGATCAGCCACGCCTCCTATTCCAGCAACCCGCCCGGCGCCTCGAATCCTACCTGCTCGTGCGTTCCGTCGCAGAACGGCTTGTTGGCCGACTGGCCGCACCGGCAGAGCGAGCACTTCGTCGTCGTGAACGTTGCGCCGTCGGCGCCGGTGAGGGTGACGGGGCCGCGTAGCACGAGCGGCCCGTTGCGTTGGAGCGTGACGGTGAGGGCGGCCGGCGCCTCCGGATCCTCGATCGCCTCCGCCGTGCCGAGGGCACCCGCCTCGGCGAAGCGGCCGAGGTGGCGGTTGTCGCAGAACGGCTTGTGCGCCGAGAGGCCGCACCGGCAGAGCGCCACGCGCGTATCGCGCAGGAGCACCGAGCCGTCCTCCGTGACCAGCGCCACGTCGCCGCGGAGGTAGAGCGGGCCGGCCGGCGTGACGGTGGCGGTGTTCTCGGTCGGAACGGACTCCTCGCCACCGTCCCGGCGCGTGTAGTGGAGCGCGCCCGTCGGGCACCGATGGATGACCGAGGCGATGGCCCCGGCCTCGGCCTGCTCGGGGTCGATCCACGGACGACGCGTCGGATCGAACACGGCGCGGAGGCCGCGCACGCACTCCTCGGCGTGGATGCAGCGGGCGACGTCGTAGTGGACGTCGATGGAGTCGGACGAGTACGTGCGGAGGCGGGGCATGGCGATCCGGGCGGGCGGGGACGGAAAAGTAGCGTATCCGATCCGGCACGAGGCGGCGGTGGCGCGGGGCCGGCGAGGATACGAACGCGTGGGGGGGGCCGCCTGGCGGCTCGCCGAGGCAGGCGGCACGGCGCTTGTCAGGGGGCTCGGCGTCTCCCGTTCCCCCTCGCCATGCCTCGCCTCCTCATCGCCCTGGCGCTCGCGGTGCTGTCGGCCCCCGGCCTCGGCGCGCAGACCGGCCTCTACGCGCACCTCGGCTTCGAGCGCACCGGCTTCGCGCCCGAGGCGCTCGACGTGTTCACCGACACCTACAACGCCTACTACAGCCAGCGCATCGTCACCCCGTTCGAGTACGCCGACGCCACCGTCACGCGCCCCGTCTTCGGCGCGACGTTCCGCTACGCCGCCGGCCTCTACGCCGCCCTCGGCTACCAGTACGGCCGCACGACGCAGCAGCGCCAGGCCGACCTCGGCGGGCTCGCCCAGCAGGTCGAACTCCGCGTGTTCGACCACAACGTTCACGTCGAGATGGGCTTCACCGTGGGGCCGGTCTACGTGGCGGGCCTCGCCACCGGGCTCTTCCGGGGCGAGGTGCTCACGGCCGAGACGGTGTACCCCGACGGCTCCGTGAGCATCGGCAACGAGGTGCTGCCCAACGGCTACTACACCGGCTCGACGCCCGACCTCGGCTTCGGCGTCGCGGCGGGCTTCCTGGCCGGGCGGCTGGCCGTGCCCGTCCGCATCGTCTTCCCGAGCAAGTTCCTCGGCAGCTTCGACCAGCCCGTGACCGACTACGACCGGCAGGCCTTCCGCACCTACTTCCCCGGGGACTGGGTGCGCTACCTCGAAGACGACTCCGGTTTCGACGAGGCCAGCGGTCTCCAGGTGGGCGATTTCTACACGCCCCACTTCTCCATCGGGCTCGAATTCCGCCTCCTCTAGCCATGCGCCGCGTTCTGCTCCTGCTCCTCCTCGCCGCGCCGCTCGCCGGCTGCGACCTCTTCGGCATCCTCGGCGGCGACTCGGCCGACTACGCCTTCATGGACGGCCTCGAAGGCACGTGGAGCCTCCGCTACGAGGTCCTCCGCATCAATACCGACGGCTCCACCGAGGTCATCCTCGACCTCTCCGAGGCGGGCACCTTCGTCTTTGCCCAGGAGGTCGAGTGCCCGGAGACGGGGTTTGGGCTCGAAGGCGGCGACCTCTTCGCCCGCGCCTACACGTTCGTCGGTGATCCCGCCGTCGTCGTTCCCAACATGATCGCCGGCTGCGGCATCGTGTTCGTGGACGACCCCGTGCGGCGGATCAACTTCATTCACGGCGGCTTCGGCGGCGACGTGATGATGACGATTGACGAGAACGCACCCAGCCGTCAGGTGTGGTCGCGCTACGAGCTGTTCGAGAGCGAGGGCCACTACCGCCACACCCGCTACACGCTGACCGATCGCTGACCGATCGCTGACCGATCGCTGACCGATCGCTGACCGATGCGCGCCTTCCCGCTTTTCGCCGCCCTGTTCCTGCTCGCATCCGGTTGCAGCCTCGTCGTGGACGACTGCCTCTACGACGACTTCGGGTGCAGCCTGCCCGGTCGCTGGCAGCTCGGCTCCGTCAACGGCGAGGCCGTCGCCTCCGGCTCCATCGAGATCAACGAGGGGTACCTCGACCGCGACGGCTACCTCGACCTGCCGACGGGCCTGGAGCCGCCCTCGAATCCGAATGCCGCCGACCTCTCCCGCATCCGGGGGCCGTTTCTCGGCGCCTACTCCGGCTACGTGACGGAGGGCGAGACCCGCACCTTCCGCTTCGACGCCTCGCTGACGGGCAACCCGTGCTCCGTCGGCAACTGCCTCGTGAGCCTCTACACGCGCTTCGGGGAGATGGAGGAGGACCGCTTCACCCTCGTCGTGAGCAGCGTGGACGACGACCTGGTACCGGGGCTCGCGCAGGCGCCGTACCTGCGGCAGGGTACGGTGCTGGCGTTCCGCCGCTCGGGCCGGTAGCCGCCCGAGGCCAGCTTCCCCGGCCCCGGGCGGGCGGTCACTTCGCGGCGTGCGCCGCCATGACGCGGCCGTAGTAGGCGCCCAGATCGGGCGAGACGCCCCACGCCTCGTACATCGAGGCGGTGTCCGCTCGGACGGCGTTGTCGAGCGACTGCCGGATGCCGGCGTCGCCGCCGGTGAACGCGGCGATGAGGGCCTCGGCCCGCTCGGCGAGAGGGCCGAGCGCCGGATCGGCCGGGTCGGTCCCTGCCTCGCGGTGCCGGTCGACTTCTGCGAAGAGGTCGGCCCACGCCTGCTGGACCTCCCGGATGCGGTCCTCGCCGACGGCCTCGCGGCGCTGCGCGAGGGCGTCGAGCTGCTCGGGGGTGTAGTGCTTCTCGATCATGGTCGTGAGTTGGATGATGGACAGGAGGGCGTCCAGGGGCGCATGGCCGCGCGCCCGGACGTAGGCCGCGATGCCTTCGAGCTGTTCACACAGCCGCGTCTCCTGTGCGATCCGCGCGCGCAGCCGCGCCGCGTGCCGCTCGACGACGGCGAGGGCGTCCGCCTCGGGATCGTCGAGGACGGCCGCGATGGCGCCGAGGCCGAGGCCCACGGCGCGGAGGGATGCGATCTGCTGGAGCCGCGCCACGTCGGCCGGGCCGTAGCGCCGGTGCCCGGCGGCGGTGCGCGCGGACGGGCGGAGCAGGCCGACGGCGTCGTAGTGGTGCAGCGTGCGGACCGTCAGGCCCGTGCGCTTGGCGAGCTGGCCGATGGAGAGGGTGTCCGGCATGGTCGGAGCATCGTCGGGGCATCGTCGGGGCATCGTCGGGGCATCGTCGGGGAGCGGGAGGGTACGGACCTGACGCCGCGTGAGGGGCAAGCCCTTCGCGAACGCTTCACGGCGAGGCGTCTTCTTCGCACCTGTCATCCTGGGCGGGGCCGTTGCAGGCGGCGTAGTCGAAGGGTCTACGTCCGATGAGCCGGAAGCCTGACAATGCCTGCGGCGGTCCGAGACAAGAGCCTGCCCTTCGGGCAGGAGTACAGAAAAGGGAAAGGAGGTGGAACCGGGACGGCAGGTCGCAGGCTATCCTCTTCTGCCTTCTGCCTTCTGCCTTCTGCCTTCTGCCTTCTGCCTTCTGCCTTCTGCCTTGTGAAATGTCCGTCCGC
>CAZOJJ010000045.1:0-16185 GCA_964580105.1 uncultured Rhodothermales bacterium
CGCCCCTCCGGCGACCTCGCCCCTCCGGCGACCTCGCCCCTCCGGCGACCTCGCCCCTCCGGCGACCTCGCCTCGGGCGGCGCGTGGGACGCCTCGGGTTGGGCCTGCCTTTGCTTCTTACACATCTGACACCTACGTTCTGATTTCTCCTTCCTTTTCCGCTCATCGAGGGTACCCATGCGAAACACTGCGCCTCTCATCCTCCTGCTCGCCCTGGCCCTCGCCCCGCTCGCGCGAGCGCAGACGCCAATTCCCGCCACCGTCATCGCCGCCGAGGGCGACGACGTGGGCGGCGGCCTCACCATCACGGCCATCGACTTTCCCGTCGTCAACGGCAACGGCGTGGTCGCCTTCTCGGGCGACCTCTCCGACGGCGACCCCTTCCTCTGGTACGACACCGGCATCGTCTGGCGCAACTCCGACGCCCTCCCGGACCACACCCTCACCGGCTTCGAGGGCAGCTACGGCATCGGCGGCGCCGGCGAGTTCGCCTACAGCCCGTCCATCGACGGCAACGACGGCATCTGGACCGACCTCGGCCGCCTCATCGCCGACGGCGACCCGGCGCCGGGCTTCCCGGGCCAGTTCATCTCCTTCGGCAGCCGCCCCACCATGGTTGACGACGGCACACCCTACTGGGTCAGCGGCATCTCCAGCACCCCCGGAGGCTCGACCCTCTTCGACGTCCTCTACCGCGCGCCGCGCAGCGGCGGCGGCACGCCCGAGGTCTTCTTCGCCGAGGGCGATCTCATCGGCGGGACACCGACGGACGCCATCGCTTTCGACTACAACGTCTCCGACAACGGCGCTTTCATCATCTGGCAGCCCAGCCTGAACACCGGCTCGACGGCGGACGACGACCTCGTTGCGGTCGGCTTCACGCCCATCGCCCAGGAGCTCACGCCGACCAACACCCCGGCCGGCGACAACTGGGACAACTTCGACCTCGTGGACATCACCAACGACGGGTGGTACGCCTTCTCGGGCGACACCGACGGCGGCACCGACATCGACGAGTTCATCGCCGTCGGCCAGGTCGTGCCGTCGCCGCGGGGCGACCTCGTCGGAGCCAGTCCCACCATCGCCATGCGCGAGGGCGACACCGTCGGCGGCGTCGTGGTGGACGGTGCGGTGGACGCGCTCGACGTCGCCAACAACGGCTTCGCCGCGTTCGTCTGGGACGCTCTCGGCGGGACGACTGGCCAGGAGGGTGCCTTCGTCGGCCCCCTCGACGACCTCGCCAGTTCCACCCTCGTCTTCCAGGTCGGCGACCTCCTCGACACCGACGGCGACATGGTGCCGGACTACGCCATCGACGACGTCTTCACGACGAGCTTCACGCAGGTGGGTGGCGGCCTCGCCCTCTCCGATGCCGGCTTCCTCTACGCCCAGCTCGAACTCGTCCCCCTCAGTGCCGCGCTCGGTGGCGGAACACCCTTCGAGGCGCTGGTCCGCTTCGACGTACGGCCGCTCATCCCGGTCGAGCTCGTGCGCTTCGACGGTGTGGCCGACGGCGACGCGGCGCACCTGACGTGGGAGACGGCTTCGGAGACGGACAACGCCGGTTTCGAGGTGCAGATGCGCCGGGACGGCGGCTGGAGCGCGGTCGGCTTCGTAACCGGCCACGGCACCACGACCGAGGCCCGGACGTACGCCTACACCGTGAACGACCTCGCGCCGGGCACGCACGCCTTCCGCCTCAAGCAGCTCGACTTCGACGGGCAGTTCGACTACAGCGGCACCGTCGAGGTGGCCGTCGGCCTGCCCGAGGCGCACCGGCTCGGCGCGGCCTACCCCAACCCGTTCAACCCGACGACGCAGTTCACGCTCTCCGTGGCGCGCGCGCAAGACGTGACGGTGGCGGTCTACGACGCCCTCGGCCGCCAGGTGCGCGTCCTCCACGACGGCGTGCTCGACGCCGACGCCACGCACGCCTTCACGCTCGACGCCGCCGGCCTCGCCAGCGGGACGTACGTGATCCGCGCCGTGGGCGAGACGTTCGTCTCCGCGCAGCCGGTGACGCTGCTCAAGTGACCGGCCGGCCGTACCCGGTTCGATGCGCGGTCGGGGCGCAGCGCGGTGCTGCGCCCCGGCCCTTTCGGCTCAGTCTGCCATCACGGCGATGCGGACGCGGCGGTTCTGCTCGCGGCCCTCGGCCGTGGCGTTCGTGGCCTGCGGATGGTACTGGCTCAGCCCCACGACCTCGATCTGCGCGCCGTCGAAGTCGTGCGTCCACTGGAGGTGGCGGGCCACCGTGGCGGCGCGGGCGGCGGAGAGCTCCCAGTTGCTCGGGTACTGCGCCTGGAGCGCGGGGCCGATGGGCTGGGAATCCGTGTACCCCTCGATGCGGATGGTGCGGCCGGGGTACTCCGCACGGAGCCGCTCCGCGACCTCCACGAGGCGGAACGCCCCGGCTTCGGTCAGCTCCGCGCTCCCGCTCTCGAAGAAGATGTCGGTCGGGAGAAGGGCGACGGTCTGGCCGCGCTCGCCCGAGCGCGTGCTCTGGAGGCTGAGCTGGTACTCCAGCTCGCCGATGCGGGCGCGCATCTCGTCGCGCTCGGCCTCGACGGTGGCGAGGTCGGCGCGGAGCCGGGCGTTCTCGGCCCGGAGCGCCTCGGCGTCGGGCCCGGCGAGGTCACGCTGCGAGGCGCAGCCGGCGGTGGTGAGGATCAGGACGAGGAGGACCCCGAAGGGCAACGCGGAGCGAAACAGGCGCATGGCAGAAGGCGATGAGACCGGCCCAAACTACCGCGAACCGCCCGCCCTGTACCCGACCGTTCGCTCACCACCGCTCGGCCTCCCGAGGCGGACAGGCCCGGAGGATCCCACACCGCCACCCGCAGGCGGAAAAGGGACGGGGTGCGATATTCGAAGTGCATGAGAACCCGGACGGGGGACGGCTGTTCTGCCCCCAGCCTTCCCGCGTGCCCATCGCTGCCCATCTGCGCCCCCCATCCATGTCGCTGTACCAGCACGTCGGCGTCGCCGTCGCCTTCTCGCCCCGGTTGGAGGCACTCCTCGCGGAGGCCGCCCTCCACGGCATGCGTTTCGGGAACCGCCTCTCCCTCATCCACGCCGGCGCCCAGACGAGCGAGAAGGAGCGCCGGCTCCAGGAGGCGCTCCGAGGGGCCGGCCTCCCGGAGGACACCCCGCTCCACTGGGCGCCCCAGGGCGCGCCCGACGAGGCCCTCCTGCGCGTGGTCGAGCAGCAACAGATGGACTTCCTCCTCCTCGGGGCGCTGGAGAAGGAGCGCGCGCTCCGCTACTACCTCGGCTCCGTGGCGCACAACCTCGTGCGCGAGGCGCCCTGCTCCCTCCTCCTCCTCACCGACCCCAGCACGACGCCCGAGCCGTTCCGCCGCGTCGTCGTCGTGACGGACTACTCCGAAGGTGCCGTGGTGGCGCTGGCGAAGGCGCTTCGGTTCGCCACCGAGGAGGAGGCCGAGGTGGTCCACGTCGTCCGCGTGCTCTCGGAGTACGGCGAGGCCATGCTGCTCTCCGAGGGGGTCCGCCGCGAGCGCGCCCAGGCCTACCAGGCGCGCTCGAAGGCGGAGGAGGAGGCGCTCCTGGCCGACTTCGTGGCGGCGGCCGGGCGGCACGAGGTGCCCATCGAGGCGCACCTCATCGAGGGGCGGACGGGCCTCGTCGTAGCCCGGTTCGTGCGCGACCGGCAGGCCGACCTCCTCGTGATGCCCTCGGCCAACCGGTTCTCCCACTTCTTCGAGCGGCTCTTCCCGTCGGACATGGAGTGGGTGCTGCGCGAGATTCCGTGCAACCTCTGGGTGGCACGCGAACGGCTCCGGTAAGCAGCGTCCCCTCCCCTCGACTCCCGACCCACCGCGCCCCTCGCCCGATGGAGAGCCTCACCCCCCACGACCTCGTCGTCATGCTGGCCGGCTTCGCCGTGATGCTCGGGCTCGCCCGGGCGGCGGGCGAGCTGTTCAACCGGCTCGGCCAGCCCGCCATCGTGGGCGAGATCCTCGCGGGCATCCTCCTCGGGCCGACGGTGCTCGGCACGTTCGCGCCCGGCCTGTTCGGATGGCTCTTCCCCGGCGCGGGCGCCGTCCCCATCGCCTACGACGCCATCATCACGCTGGCCGTCGTGCTGCTGCTGCTGATCGCCGGGCTGGAGATCGACCTGAGCGTGCTGTGGCGGCAGGGACGCGCCGCGCTGCTCATCAGCGTCCTCGGCACGGCCGTCCCCTTCGCCGTGGGGTTCGGGGCCGCCTACGCCGCCCCGCGCTTCTGGGGCATCGAGCCGGGCGCGGACATCCTCACCTTCGCGCTCTTCTTCGGCACGGCCCTCTCCATCACGGCGCTGCCGGTGATCGCGAAGATCATGATGGACCTGAACCTGTTCAAGACCGACGTGGGCATGCTCGTCATGGGCGCGGCCATGTTCAGCGACCTCGTCGGCTGGATCGTGTTCTCCATCGTGCTCGGGATGATGAACGCGAACGCGCCGCCCGAGGCGGACGTGGGCGGTCACGGCGGCCTCGGCCTCGGCGCCACCATCGGGCTCACGCTCGGCATCGTCGTCTTCGCGCTCACGCTCGGGCGCTACCTCGTGCACCGCGCGCTGCCGTGGATCCAGAGCCGGCTCTCGTGGCCGGGCGGCGTGCTCTCGTTCACGCTCGTGCTCACGTTCGCCGGGGCGGCCCTGACCGAGGCCATCGGCATCCACGCCATCTTCGGCGCCTTCCTCGTCGGCGTCGCCGTGGGGGACTCGGCGCACGTCCGCACGCAGACGCGGATGGTGCTCCACCAGTTCGTCACCTACATCTTCGCCCCGATCTTCTTCGTCTCCATCGGCCTGGAGGCCGACTTCCTGGAGAGCTTCGACGTCCTCCTCGTGCTCGGCGTGCTCGCCATCGCGTTCGTCGGGAAGCTCGCGGGGTGCTACCTCGGCGCGTGGCTCGGCCGCCTCCCCACGCGCGATGCGTGGGCCATCGCCTTCGGGATGAACGCGCGCGGGGCGATGGAGATCATCCTCGGCCTGCTCGCGCTGCAGTACGGCGTGATCCAGGAGGAGATGTTCGTGGCGCTCGTGGTGCTGGCGCTGCTGACCTCCATCGTGAGCGGGCCGATGATGCGGATGTTCATCGCGCAGCCCAAGCGGTGGTTGCTGGAGGAGCTGCTCGACGTGGGCTCGTTCTTCCCGCGCCTCCAGGCCACGACGCGGGCCGAGGCCATCCGCGAGCTCGCCGCACCCGCCGCCGCCGCCGCCGGCCTCGACGAGTCGGCCGTCGCAGAGGCCGTGCTCAACCGCGAGCGCGTCATGAGCACCGGCCTCGGGCAGGAGGTGGCCGTCCCCCACGCCCGCCTCGACGGCCTCAAGAAACCCGTCCTCGTGCTCGGCCACGCCCCCGAAGGGATCGACTTTGACAGCCCGGACGGGGAGCCCGCCCGCCTCATCTTCCTCCTCCTCACCCCGCGCGACGACATCTCGGCCCAGCTCCAGATCATGGGCCAGATCGCCCGGCTGTTCCAGTCGCCCGCCGCGCGCGCCGTCGTCTACGAGAGCGACTCGGTGGACGTCGTCCGCGCGCTGATCAAGACCGAGGCGGGCGAGTCGCCGCACGGCGAGGCGCTTCCGGGCGGCTGACGGAGGGCGTTACTTTCCGTGGAGATCGCTCCCCGCCTCGTATGCGCCGCCTGCTGTTCGCCTTCGTCCTCGTCGCCGCTCCGGTTGCCCTCGTCGCTGCGGGATGCGGCCCCTCCGAGGCCGCCGCGCCGCCGGCACCGGCCGCCACGCCGGCACCGGCCGTCGCCCCCGCCCGCACCGACACGCTGCCCGACGGGTTCGTCCGCCTCCGCGACGTGGCGCCGTCGGTCCTCCAGGAAATGCGCTACACGACGGCTTACAACTTCGTCGGCGCGCCCATCGACGGGTACGACGCGGCCGCATGCATCCTGACCGAGCGCGCCGCCCGCGCCCTCGCCGCCGTCCAGGCCGATGTGGAGCGGGAGGGCCTCTCGCTCAAGGTCTACGACTGCTACCGCCCCCAGCGCGCCGTCAACCACTTCGTCCGCTGGGCGCGCTCGGACGACGAGGCGATGAAGGCGGCGTTCTACCCCGAGGAACCGAAGGGCCTCCTCTTCCAACGCGGCTACATCGCCCGGCGGAGCGGCCACAGCCGGGGCTCGACGGTGGACCTCACGCTCGTCCGCCTCCCCCACACGCCGCCGGGCTCGTATCCGGATCCGGCCGATGGCCCCCTCCCCCGCTGCGACCGGCCTCTGCCCGAGCGCTTCGCCGAGGGCGACCTCGACATGGGCACGGCCTACGATTGCCTCTCGCCCGCGTCGGCCACCGAGAGCGCCGCCGTCTCCGCCGAGGCGCGCCGGAACCGCTACCGGCTCCGCGAGGCGATGAGCCGCCGCGGCTTCCGCAACTACCACAAGGAGTGGTGGCACTTCACGCTGCGGGACGAGCCGTTCCCCGAGACCTACTTCGACTTCCCGGTGCGCTGACCGGCCTCTTCCGCCTCGTCGTTCTTCCGGGCGCCCCGGAGGTTGAACGCGGCGAGGCCCACCTGCAGCGCCACGAGCGCCCACGCCGCCGCGTGCCAGCCCCACACGATCCACAGCGCGTTCGAGCCGAGGAACACCCAGAACCCCACCTCCCGCTTCGTCGCCGACTGGGCGCCGACGAGCCAGGTGGCGAGGAGCGTGACCGCCATCGCGGGCCACTGAAGGAGGTCGAGCCCGTCCATCCGCCGCTACGCCGCTGTGCCTCGCAGCGCCGCGATGCGCGCGTGCACGTCGAAGGGGTACGGCCCGCCCGCCTCGACGGCGGCCTCGTAGAGCCACGCCGCCAGCGTGAGGACGGCCTCGCGGTCCATCGCGTGCAGCGCGTCGAGCGTGACGCCCGTAACCGTCTGGACGCCTTCGGCGAGGGCGTCCTGCGCCGCGCCCGGATCGCGCTTGTGGAACAGCACGACGGCGAGGACCTGAACGAACTGCTGGAGCTCGCGGAGGAGGAGGGCGCGGGTGATCATGGCGCCGGGCGGTGGAGCGTCGGTTGAACGCCGCACCGCCGCCGGGGTTACGCCTGCTCGACCGCGCCCGCCGAGCCCGGGAACACGACCGGTCTCTCCGGCCCGGGTGCCCGGCACGCACGGGGGCGCGCTGCTTCACGCGCATGCGCCCCTCGGCCCGATCCTGCCGGATATTGCGCCTTCCCCTTCCCCGCTCGCCCATGGACCTCGCCCGCGCCTTCCTCGACCAGTCCCGCACCTACCTCCGGGGCGACTACCTCCCCAAGATCGAGCGCGCGCTCGACCGGCTCCCCGAGGCCGACCTGTGGTGGCGGCCCAACGACGCCACCAACAGCGCGGGCACGCTCGTCCTCCACCTCGCCGGCAACGTCCGCCAGTGGGTCGTCGCCGGCCTCGGCGGCGCACCGGACGTGCGCGACCGCGCCGCCGAGTTCGCCACGACGGGCGGCCTCTCGACGGACGAGTGCCTCGGCCGACTCCGCGCTGCCGTGGCCGACGCCTGCGCCGTGCTGGAGCGGATGGATGCCGACGCCCTCGTGCGCTCCTACGCCATCCAGGGCCATGACGTGACCGGCCTCCAGGCCGTCTACCACGTCGTCGAGCACTTCGGGATGCACACGGGACAGATCCTCTGGATCGTCAAGGCGCGCACGGGCGAGGGGCTCGGGTTCTACGCCGAGCGCCCCGGCGGCCTCGCCCAGCTTGCCTGGGTGCCGACGCCGCACGGCCCGCTGGCGCCATGACCCAGCCGGTCAAGCCGGGCCCCATGTCTCTCCGAGAGCCGTTGCACTCGCTGCTCGCCGCCGCCCGGGCGTTTCTACGCGCCCGGCTCCGGCGCGGCGGGCGCTACGGCCTCGGCGTCACGCTCGCCCTCCTCGCCATCGGCGCGGCGCTCTGGGGGTTCCTGGAAATCGTGGACACCGTGACCGAGGCGGAGCTCGTCCGGACCGACGAGCGGGTGCGGGGCCTCGTGGGCGGGCTCACGCGACCGGCGTTCACGCCCTGGATGGCCGGGCTGACGGAACTCGGAAACGGGTGGATCGTGACGGTCGTCTCGGTCGTGCTTGCACTGGGGCTGGCGCTCCGGCGGCAGTGGCGGCGCGCGTTCGAGGTCGCCGTCGTGATGGGCGGCGGGGGGCTCCTGATCGGTGCGCTGAAGCTGTTCTTCGCGCGGGCGCGGCCGGCCGGGGCCCTCGTCGAGACGAGCGGGTACAGCTTCCCCAGCGGCCACAGCTTCGCCGCGATGACGCTCTACGGGCTGCTCGTCGTGCTCGTGTGGCAGGCGACGACGCGCCCGGCGCTCCGCACGGTGGCGACGGCGCTGGGCGGGGCGCTGATCCTGGCCATCGGCGTCAGCCGGGTGTACCTCGGCGTACACTGGCTCACGGACGTGCTCGGCGGGTTCCTGGCCGGGTTCGCGTGGCTGGTGGCGAGCCTCTTGCTGGTGCGGTGGGGGGAGGGGCGGCGATCCGCCTCCGGCCGTCTGGAATCCCCCTAGAAGTCCAGCCCGACGGAGAGGTACACCCGGTCGTCCCCGAACGCGCGCCCGTCGTAGGGCCACGCCCAGTCCACGCGCACGGGGTAGCCGAGCAGGATCGTCCGCAGCCCCACGCCGGCCCCGACGAACACGTCGTCGAAGACCTCCTTGCCCTCCTCGTTGACGCGGCGGAAGCGGAAGTCGCCCTCCACCAGCACGCCCGCGTCGGCGAAGCCGACGACTTGCAGGTTGTAGAGCGGGACGAGCGGGATCGGCCCCGGCAGCACGGCCGCGAGCAGCGGCACGCGCGCCTCGGCGTTGACGAGGGCGAAGCGGTCGCCGGCGGCCTCGTTGAAGGCGAACCCGCGCAACGGCAGGACCGGCGTGGCGAAGACGAAGTCGTCCGGGTCCTCGATGGGGAGCGTCTCGTAGCGTGGGTTGATCCAGTTCTGGACGCCCGCTGCATAGAACTGCTGCGGGTTGGGCCCGAAGGAGGCGCCGCCGCTGGCGCGGAGGGCGAGCGTGTAGCCCGGCCCGAGCGAGACGTACTGCCGGGCGTCGGCGAGGAGCGTCACGAACCGGACGTCCGGCCCGGGCGAGCCGGAGACCGAGGCGGCCCAGCGGCGGCCCGAGGCGGGGAAGAGAAAGCCCGGCACGGTGTGGTCCGACGTGAAGGCGAGGCGGGGGTAGACGAACGTCCGGGCGTGCGGCTGGGCGCCGAGGTCGGAGAGGTCGGAGAGCGAGACGCCGAGGACGGAGAGCGAGCCGTCGAGGCGGCGGAACTTGTCGAGCGGGTAGCTGGCGCCGGCCACGAGGCCGTAGTTGCGGTAGCGGAAGACGGTGCCGCGCCGGTAGTCGGGCAGCTCGCGGGCGAGGTGGAAGCCCTGGAAGGTGTAGTCCGTGCGGCGGGCGAGGTATTCGTAGGCGAGGAGGTAGTCGGAGTTGCGGAGGTCGAGGACGAGGTTGGTGGCCAGCGCAAGCCGGTGGTTGCCGAGCATGTCCGAGAACAGCATCTGCGTCACGCTCTGCACGCCGAAGACGGTGTCGTAGGCGCCGGCGGCGTAGACGAGGTCGGGCGTGAAGCGGAGCCGATAGCGGCGGACGCGGAAGGAGCCGTCGGGGTTGGTGTTCTCGGGCGGGTTGAACCGGTCCTGCACCGCCTCGAAGCGGGCACGCGCGGCCTCCTCGAAGGCGTCGGAGAAGGCGTAGTTGCGGAAGTCCACGACGCTGGTGTCGAGCGAGGCGAGCAGGCCGGCACGGTCCTCGTCCGGCACGCCCCGATAGATGACCGCCCCGTCCACGACGCCGTTCGTCCCGGCGGCGAGGGCGTCGAGGCCGAGGATCTCGCGGAGGAGCGAATCCACCGCGACGACCTGCGGGCGGGGCGGCGCTTCGGGGCGGCGCATCGGGTCGCGGTCGAACGGCGTGCCGTCGGTGGCGTCGCGGAGGAACGGGTTGCGCTGGCGCGTGGCCTCGGAAGCGACGGCGACGGCCGGGGCATCCATCGGGCCCATCCCACCCGTGACGCGCTGGGCCCACACGTTCGGTGCGAGCGCGTCCGGCACCTCCTCCGTCCGCCCGAAGGGATCGCGGAGGACGTAGATGGACGGCGTGCCGTCGTGGAGGGCGGCGAGGGCGGCGCGCTGGCCGTCGGCGGAGAGGGAGAGCTGGATGACGCCGGTGCGGAGGTCGGTCAGCGGGCGCTCGGCGCCGGAGGCGAGGTCGCGCTCGTAGAGGTTCCAGATGCCGTTGCGGTCGGAGACGAAGAGGACGCGCTGTCCGTCGGGCCCGAAGGCGGCGTGCATCTCGTCCCACACGGCGTCGTCGGTGAGGCGCTCCACCTCGGCGGGCTCGTCGAGGCGGAGGCGGTAGAGGTCGTACTGGGCGAAGTCGTGGGCGAGCGGGTCGAAGCCGTCGGGGCCGGTGGCCCGGGCGGTGGCGACGCCGAGGCGGGTCTCGCCGGCGCGGTCGGAGTGAAAGACGAGGCTCGTGCCGTCGGGGCTCCAGGCGGGCTCGTGGTCGGAGAACACGTCGCGCGTGAGGTTGCGCGCGTGGCCGGTTGCGAGGTCGAGGAGGAAGAGGTCGGAGTGGGCGCCCGCCGTGCCGGCGAAGGCGATGCGCGTGGAATCCGGGCTCCAGGCCACGCTGAGGATGGCATCCACGCCGGGCACGCGGAAGGAGGCGACGGCGTCGCCCGTCCGGCCGTCCACGATGCGGATGGCGTCGCTCGGCCCGCTCTTGACGGCGACGGCGAGGCGGGTGCCGGAGGGGTCCCACGCGAGGCCGGGCGTGAGGATGCGGAGGCTCTCGAAGGGCGTGTTGTCCTGCCCGTCAATGAGCTTGCGGGGCCGCTCCGTCCCGGAGGCGTCCACGACGTAGACGTCGAAGAGCCCGTCGGTGGCGGCCACGTAGGCGACGCGGTCGCCCTGGGGCGTGATGGCGGGGCCGGCGTGGTAGTAGCCGCCGCCGCGCTCGGCCGTCACCAGCGGACGGGCGATCGCGTCGAGGTTCTCGCGGGCGGCGGCCTCGGGGAAGTAGACGGCCTTGAGCGTCTCCTTCCAGCGCTCGGAGAGTTCGCCGAGCGTGAGGCCGGTGGCCTCGCGGAAGGCGGCGGGCACGGAGCGCGTCAGGCGCACGCGCTCCAGGATCTCGGAGACCTTCTCGCGGCCGTACTCCTCGGCCACGAAGTCCCACACCCCCTGCCCGCCGCGGTAGGCGAAGTAGCCGCCGAGGCGGGGGATGTCGGCGAGGTCGTCCTCCAGCACCGCCTCGCGGAGGTACATGTCCGACTGGGTGTCCCAACCCTGCGCGCTGTACTCGGCGAGCCCCTCGTTGAACCAGCCCGGGATCTGGAGGCGGAGGTTGTTCTGGAGGATGGACTGGATCGAGCCGCCGTAGAAGATGTCGTTGATGACGGCGTGGACGAGCTCGTGGTGGATGACGCGCCGGAAGTCCCGCCAGTCGCCCGTGAACGGGACGGCGATGCGGTTCTTGAACAGCTCGGTGACGCCGCCGATGCCCTCGGCGTGGACCGGCAGCGGCGCGGCGTTGTTGACGGCGAAGTCGTTGTGGCTCTGGTAGACGAGGATCGGGACGCGGTCGCGGATCTCGTACCGGAAGAGGTCCACCACGTCGGCGTAGGCGGCCTCGGCGGCGCGGGCGGTGAAGTCGGCCAGGACGCGCCCGCCCGGCGCGGTCCCCTCGCGCTCGTAGAAGTAGACGTCGAAGTGCGCGGACTGGATGTAGCGCCAGTCGAGCGCCTCGTACTGCACGCGGTTCTTCCCGAAGCCGAAGTACTGCGCCCGGGCCGGGGCCACGCCGAGCACCCCCACGAGAACGCCGAGGAGGACGAGGGCCGGATGGGAAACGCGACGCGGCATCACGGTCGGAACGAGCGGACCCGCACGTTAGTGCCGCCCGGCCCGGGGCGCAAGGCGGATCGGAGGGTACCGGGCACGCGGCTCTCCCCCCGAGCGGATGCAAGGGCCCAATGCCAGGGGCCACGTGCCCAGAGCCAGCCGCCGCTTCAGAACGAATACGAGACCCGCGCGCCGATGGGCGCAAAGCCGACGACCGTGTGGAAGTCCGTCGCAATGAAACCGATGAGGTCGAAGGCGAACCGGTTGCCGAAGAACCGAACCCCCGGGAGGATGAGGAGGCCGTCATCCCCCGCCGAAAGCCCGAGGAGGGATTCGACGAACAGCTTCACACCGTTGTTGAGCTGCGTCTCGGCACCGAACCCGACGATGACGCCGTCGGCGATCTCGACGTCCCCCGTCCCGAGGCTCCCGCCGAGGATGCCGCCGACGCCGAACGAGACGGCCCGCGTCTCGTCGCCCAGCGTGGCGACGCCGTAGGGCACGGCGACGAACCCGCCGTTGAGGCCGTCGATCTCACCGCCGAAGGTGAAGAGCGCGCTGGTGCCCAGGGCGACCTTCGCCGACTCTCCGTCGTAGACCTGACCCTTAAGGCCCACGAGCGGCGTGGCGAGGGCGCCGTCACCGAAGGTGACGAAGCCGGAACCGAGGAGGTCGACGCGGGCGCTCAGCCCGGCCGTAACCGACGGGAAGACGTACGCGAGGTCGCCCCGGAACTCGCCGCCGCCTAGCGTGCGGGCGGTGGGCGAGAAGAAGAGCCGCGTCTTGACCGGGTCCGTCCGGTAGAACCGGCCCCGGATGAGCGGGGCGACGAGGGCCACCTGCTCGCGGCGGAACTGGCGCTCGATGCCGTCGGTCGTCACGACCACGACGGGGTCGGCCTCCTCGTCGGCGACGGTGCCGACGTAAACGTCGCCGTTGACGAGGACGACGCGGCGGAGGTCGGCGCGGTCCTGCGCCGAGGCGGGCAGCACGAAGAGCAGGACGCCGAGCAGGAGGAGGAAACGCATCGGGGAAGCCGTTGGGAGAGGGAACCGCCGAACCGCCCGGCGCACGCGGAAGGTAACCGGGAAGTCAGAAGGGGGAAGTCAGAAGGGGGAAGTCAGAAGGGGGAAGGAAGAAGCGAGAAGGGGAAAGGAAGCAGGGGTCGCAACTCGATTTCCTCACTGCTCACTTCCAACTTCTCACGCCGTCCGCACCCAGCGCCAGAGGTCGCGCAGCGTGGCCTTCTTGCCGTACATCAGGATGCCCACGCGGTAGACCCGCGCCGCGAGCGCGATCATGCCGACGAACGCCGCGATCAGCAGCGCGAAGGCGAGGAGCACCTGCCACGCCGGCACGTCCGTGGCCGCCATGCGGACGACCATCATGATGGGCGAGGAGAACGGGAAGAGCGAGAGGAACACCGAGAGCGGGGCGTCCGGCGCGGCCAGCACGCCGGGCAGGAAGAACACCGGCAGGATGATGGGCAGCATCACCGGCATCTGGAGCGTCTGCGCGTCGGACTCCTGCTCGACGGCCGAGCCCACCGCCGCGAAGAGCGACGAGAACAGGAGGTAGCCGCCGAGGAAGAACCCGACGAACGCGAGCAGCAGCCCCGGCGAGAGCAGGCTGCCCAGCAGCGCCGGCAGCTCGGCGGGGTCGAACGGGAGGTCGGCCGCCTCGGTGCCTTCGGGGAGGCTCGCGCCGGGCGAGCCCGCCAGCTCGGGGGCGAGGAAGACGCCGAGGACGGGCCCGGCCGCCGCCGTCGCCGCGGCCATGAGCAGGCTCCACCCCGCGAGCTGCGTCAGCCCCACCGCTCCGATGCCGAGCACCTTCCCCATCATCAGCTCGAACGGCCGCGCGCTCGACGCGATCACCTCCATGATCCGGTTCGACTTCTCCTCGATCACCCCGCGCATCACCATCACGCCGTAGATGAGCACGGCGATGTAGATCAGCAGCCCCAGCACGTAGGCCACGATGGACGAGGCGATGACGGTCCCGGCCGCCTCGCCCTCGTCGGTGAGCGTGACCATGTCGAGGCGGGCGCTCTCGTTCATCAGCGCCATCACCGTCTCGGACGCCCCGGCCTCCCGGACGCGCGCCCGCCTCACGACCTCCCGGAGCGCCGAGCGCAGCGTGCCCGACTGCGCCAGCCCGCCGCCCCCGCGCGAGTAGAAGGTGGCCCCCTCGGTCCCGGTGAGGAGCCCCTCGGGGAGCACGAAGTAGCCGTCGAGGCGGCCGTCGAGGACGCGGGCGCGGAGCGAGTCGAACGCGGCCTCGGCCGTCTCGACGGCGTAGCTCTCGGGGAGGGCCGCCGCGAGCGCCCCCGCCAGGCGCTCCGTCCGGTCCACCACGGCAATCCGGCGCGGCCCGGCGTCCCCGGCCGAGAGCTCGGCGATGGCCACCGGCAGGACCACCACGCCGAGCGCGAGCAGCGGCGCCAGCAGCGTCGTCAGGATGAACGTCCTGGAGCGGACGCGGCGGAGGTACTCGCTCCGGGTGATGAGGAGGATCTTGTGCATCGGGCAATTCGGCAAGCCGGCAATAGGTCGCTCAGGCAGACGGCGGGGGCGCCGCAATCGGATTGCCCGAGGGCCCGCTCGCCCGAGGGCCCGATGCCCGGACGGCCATCCGGAAGATCTCGGTCAGCGGCGGCTCGTGGACCTCGAAGTGGTGGATCTCCCGCGTCCCGGCCAGGGCGGCTTCGAGGAGCCGGCGCGGCGGCGTGCCCTCGTCGAGGCGGACGGTGGCGTGACCGACCGTGCGGCTGAGGACGTGGACCGCGCCCGCCTCGGCGAGCGGGTCGAGCCAGGCGTCGTCGCCGTCGAAGGCGAGGGTGACCGTGTCGTGGCCGTACCGCCGCTTGACCTCGCGGAGGGCGCCGCCGAGGACGACGCGGCCTTCGGCGATGAGGCAGAGGTCGTCGCAGAGCTGCTCGACCTGCTCCATGCGGTGGCTCGCGAAGAGGATCGTCCGCCCCGCCGCGCGCAGCTCGGCGATCACGTCCTGGAGCAACTCGGCGTTGATCGGGTCGAGCCCGCTGAAGGGCTCGTCGAGGATGACCAGCTCGGGGTCGTGGAGCACCGTGGCGATGAACTGCACCTTCTGCTGCATCCCCTTGCTCAGCTCCTCGACCTTCCTGTTCCACCACGCGCCGCCGCCGAAGCGGTCGAGCCAGCGGCGCGCGGCGGCCTCGGCGGGAGCGGCCTGCATGCCCTTGAGCCGGGCGAGGTAGACGAGCTGCTCGCCGACCTTCAGCTTCCGGTAGAGCCCGCGCTCCTCGGGGAGGTAGCCCATGACCCGCTGCGTGGCCGGCCCCACGGCCTGCTCCCCGAAGCGGATCGTCCCGGCGTCCGGCGTGGTGATGTAGGCGATCATCCGGATCAGCGAGGTCTTCCCGGCGCCGTTGGGGCCGAGGAGGCCGAAGATCCGGCCCGGCTCGGCCGTGAACGAGACGGCGTCCACGGCCGTGACGGCCGCGCGGCCCTGGCCGTAGCGCTTGGTGACGCGGTCGACGACGAGAACGGGCATACGGACGGGAGCGGGGGGAAATGACGGAAGCTAGCGCGATGCACCGCCCCGCGCTTTCGGGCGAACGCGCGGGCGGGTGGCGTGACGCGGCGGCCGGGTTGAACGGCGCGGCGGCAACTCCGGCCCGGCGCTGGTAGTAGGCAGGGCGCCCCTTCAGCTCCTTGATCGTCATGCGCTTCCGCTCCCTGCTCCCGCTCCTCGCCGCCCTTGCCCTGCCCGCCCTCTCCGGCTGCGACGAGGACCCCAACGGCCTCGACCTCGACGGCGAGTTCGTCGCCAGCGTGACGGGCGACGTGGCGGCGGCCCTCAGCGGCGAGGCCGTCTACACCGTCTTCGACACGGCGCGCGGCCCGCGCTTCGCGCTCCTCTTCTTCCGGGACGACGTGTTCGACAACGACCGCGAGGAGTACGCCTACGTGGCGCTCCACCGGGCCGGCACCCGCCCCGGCGTGGGCGTCTACCCCATCGGCAGCGACGAGCCGTCGGGCGAGGCGTTCGCCGGCTCCTTCGCCGACCTCGTCGAGGCCGACGAGCCGGACGCCGAGGGGTTCGTCCTGACGGCCACCGGCGGCGTCCTCACGCTCACCCACGTCGACCCGGCCGGCTTCCTGACCGGCTCCTTCCGCTTCGACGGCACCGGCCTCGCCCTCCCCGACACCGGCCGGTTCATCACCGCCTCCGTGGACGGCACCTTCGAGGCCCGCTTCATGAGCGCCGCCACGCTCCGCGGCCTCGACATCGACTTCGACTTCGACTGACCCGGCGCCTCCGTCCGGCGCCTCCGTCCGGCGCCTCCGTCCGGCGGCTCAGCCGC
>CAZOJJ010000045.1:16285-24296 GCA_964580105.1 uncultured Rhodothermales bacterium
GGATGCTATCGGAGGGATGCTATCGGAGGGATGCTATCGGAGGGATGCTATCGGAGGGATGCTATCGGAAACGAGCGTCCGGAAGGATACGGCACAAGCACAAGGCGGCGCCTTACCGATCGGCCGGCAGTGCGAGGACGCGGCGATGGGACGGCTTCCGGTTCTGCCTCCCTCGTGGAGCAGTGCGGTGACCCGTTCGCCTCGGCGTCACAGGATCGTCACCCTGCGCGTGAGGAGGCCGGAGGGCGTCTCCAGACGCAGGACGTACGTCCCACTCGGCAGCCGCGACCCGTCGAACACGACGCGGCGCCGGCCCGCCGGCTCCACGCCGTCGATCAGCGTCGCCACCTGCCGACCGAGCCCGTCGAACGCGAGCAGTCGGACGGTGCCCTGCCGGGGCAGGGTGAGGCGAAGGGTCACGCGGCCGCTCGTGGGGTTCGGGGTGGCCACGCTCAGGGTGGCCGCGGCGGCCTCCGGAGCCGGCCGGGCGTGCGGGCTGCCGCCTGCGAGCAGCAACGCGGCGACGGGAACGAGGAGCACGCGGAGCCGGGGGCGCATCCGCCTACAGCAGCGCGCGCTGCTCGGCGGGGATGGGCAGCACGTAGTGCCGCTCGATGGTTTCCTCGTGCACGCCGAACTGGCCCGTCCCCCGGAAGTCCACGACCAGGTGGCGGTCCGTCTGCCCGATCACCTCGCCGATGCCGTAGTAAGACGGCGCCGGGCCGTAGTAGACCAGCTCGCCCGGGCGGACCTCACCGTGGCGCGCTCGCCGGTAGAACGGCGGCACGACGGGCAGCAACTCCAGCCGGAAGCGCGGCCGGGGGTTGGGGAAGTTCTCGATGTCGGGCTCCGTCTTCATGGACGCAGGAAACGACACGGCGGCGGGGAGCGGGAAAGGTCGGGCAGGCGGGTGACGGCGGTGTGTCCGCACGCGCTGAACTCCGGCGCGGACGCCGTAGTATACGCGCATCCCGTCCTCGCCCGCACTTCTCCCGGCTCCCCGTCATGACGTACGACACGAAGATCTACGACCGCCAGGTCGGGCGCAATGCCCAGCTCTTTGCCCGCTCCATCGCCGACCTGGAGGACGCCGAGCGGCGCTATCCGTACCTCCGCATCCTCGTCTCGCTCGTCGAGACGGCGCACCCGGAGTGGAGCCAGGCGCCGAACAAGGACCGCCAGATCGCCGAGCTCATCGTGCAGCTGAGCGAGGGCCTCCTCGACGCCGACGAGGTGGCCGGCGTCGTCCGCGTGCGCGACGAGGAGCGCGGACTCGTCTACGAGTGAGCCCGCCTCGGGCGGCTACTGGACGCGCCCGGGGTTGGCGGCGACGAAGCCCTTCCAGTCCTTGAACGTCCCCGCCGGCCCGCGCTCGACGCGGTGGAGGTGGCAGAGCGCGACGGCGAGGGCGTCCGAGGCGTCGAGGCCGCGGCTCTCGGTCAGGCCGAGCTGGGCGCGGAGCATGAACCACACCTGCTCCTTCGCCGCGTTGCCGTTGCCGACGACGGCCTTCTTGATCTCCTTGGGGGTGTACTGCGTCACCGGGAGCTGGCGGTGGACGGCCGCCAGCATCACGGCCGCCTGCGCCCGCCCAAGCTTGAGCATGGACTGCGGGTTCTGCCCGTAGACCGGCATCTCGACGGCGCACTCGTCCGGGTGGTGCGCGTCGATGACGGCGACGATCCGCTCGTAGATCGTCTCCAGGCGCAGCGCGTGGTCGAGGTCGCCCCCGAGGTCGATCACGCCGTAATCCCGCACCGTCTCCGCCCGGCCGTCGAGGGCGACGACGCCGTAGCCGGTGTGCCGCGTGCCGGGGTCGATGCCGAGGACGATCATGGGAAGGATGGAGGGCAGCCGGGTGATGCGAGGGTTTCCTCGTCCAGTTCCAGCGTGGAGTAGACGGCCTGGACGTCGGGGTGCTCGTCGAGGGCGTCGAGGAGGCGGAGGACGCGGGCGGCCTCGTCGGGGCTGAGGCGGGTGGTCGTGGTGGGGAGGCGCTGGAGGCCGGCCTCGGTGGGCTCGATGCCGGCCTCCTGGAGCGCGGCCTGCACGGCGCCGAAGGCCTCGACGGGCGCCTCGACGACGAAGGCGTCGTCTTCGCGGCGGAGGTCCTCCGCGCCCGCCTCGGCGGCGAGGAGGACGAGGTCGTCCTCGGTGCGCCCCTCGGCGGGGATCTCGAAGACGGCCTTCTGATCGAAGAGGAAGGCGACGGAGCCGGCGGTGCCGAGGTTGCCGCCCGCCTTGGTGAAGAGCGAGCGGAGGTCGGCCACGGTGCGGTTGGTGTTGTCGGTGAGCGCCTCGACGAAGACGGCGATGCCGCCGGGCGCGTAGCCCTCGTAGGCGACCTCCTCGTAGTCCGCCCCGGCGATCTCGCCGGTGCCGCGCTTGATGGCGCGCTCGATGTTGTCCTTCGGCATGTTCTCCGCCTTCGCCTTGTCCACGGCGAGGGCGAGGCGGGCGTTCATGCCGGGGTCGCCGCCGCCGTCGCGGGCGGCCACCATGATGTCGCGCGTGATGCGGGCCCAGACCTTCGAGCGGCGGGCGTCGGCGACGCCCTTCTTCCGCTTGATCTTCGACCACTTGTTGTGTCCGGCCATGCGTTCCGTATCCGTCTACCGAGCGGGGTGCGTTCGGCGCAAGATACGGCCGCCCGGGCCGGGCCTCCCGGCCTCGGGCGGGGAACGGAAGGGACCGGTTCAGGCCAGCGTGGCGTCGAGCGTGATGTCGGCGTTGAGGAGGCGGGAGACGGGGCAGCCGGCCTTCGCCTTCTGCGCCAGCTCCTCGAACCGGGCCGGTTCGATGCCGGGCACGCGGGCCTCCAGGTGGAGCGCGATGGCCTTGATGGTCCACCCGATCTCCTCCTTCTCCATCGTGAGGTCGGCGCGGGTGCGCAGCTCCTCGGGCGGGAACCCCGCGTTGGCGAGCTGGAAGGCGAGGGCCATCGAGAAGCAGCCCGCGTGGGCGGCGGCGATGAGCTCCTCGGGGTTCGTCGCGGCACGGCCGTCCTCGCTCTCGAAGCGGGCGTAGGCGGAGTAGGGCTGGGCGTCGAGGGCGCCGCTGGGGGTGGTGAGGTGGCCGGAGCCGTCGGCGCCGGTGCCGGTCCAGACGGCGGTTGCGGTGCGGTTCATAGGATGGGGACGGAGGAGAGGAGTGGAACCCCGTGCGAAAGCCGTACGGCCGTCCGAGGTTTCCGTCCCCCGGGCCTCCGCCCCCCCACAGCGCCGGTGCCTCCTCAGGCCGCCCGCACCGGGAGGGCCGCCGCCGGGTGGAGCATCGTGAAGGAGTCGCGCAGCACCCCCGCCTCGGTCTCCATCGTCTCGAGCCGGTGCTTGACCACGTCGCCGATGGAGACGAGGCCGACGAGGGCGCCGTTCTCCAGGACGGGCGGGTGCCGGAGGCGCCGCGTCGTCATCGTGGCCATGACGCGGCGCAAGGACGCGGCGTGCACGCCGGCCCGTCGCGCACCATCACGGCGCGGACGGGCAGCACGTGGGCGGCGTTGCCGTATTCGGCCACGGGGCCGCCGTCAGCTCGCGCTCGCCGAAGAGGCCGACGACCCGGCCGGCCGCCACGACGGGCAGCGCGCCGATGCGGTGGCGGGTCAGCCGGACGGCCCCGGTGCGCACGACGGGCGCGCGGGATTCGCTTCCTTAAACTCACCCCTTCCGGTGACGAAACCAGCGCCGCCGTCTCTGCCCGACTTCTGCCATGCCTGCCCGCACCTGCGCCCTGACCCTCCTCCTCCTGCTGCCGATCGGGCTGCACGCCCAGCCGGGCGACCTCCTCCGCTACCCGAGCGCGGCCCCGGCGTCGTTCGGCGGCGGGCTCCCGGCCGGGTTCTTCCTCGAAAACGCCGCGTCCGGCGCCACCTTCAACGTGCCGACGGCCGTGGCCGCCGCGCCGGACGGCCGCCTGTTCGTGGCGGAGAAGCGCGGGCGCGTCTACGTCGTCGAGGACGGGATCAAGCGCGACACGCCGTTCCTCGACATCGAGGCCGAGGTGCTCGACCACGGCGACCGCGGCCTCCTCGGCCTCGCCCTCGACCCCGGCTTCGCCGCCAACGGCCGCGTCTACCTCTACTACACCGTCGATCACGACGGCACCGGCGACCGCGAGCGCCACGACGTCTTCGCCCGGCTCACGCGCTTCACCGCCAGCGCCGCCGACCCCAACGTGGCCGACCCCGCCTCGCGGCACGTCCTCGTCGGCGAGACGTTCGCCACCGGCGTACCGGCGTGCCACTACTCCCACAACGGCGGCACCCTCGCCTTCGGCTCGGACGGCACGCTCCTCCTCACCACCGGCGACGGCGCCTCCTACGCCGAGGTGGACGCGGGCAACCTCTACCCCGACTGCTTCGGCCCCGGCCGGTTCGACGCCAGCGAGGACGTCGGGGCGTTTCGGGCGGGGCGGCTGGAGAGCCTCGCGGGCAAGGTACTGCGGATCGACCCCGAGACCGGACGCGGCCTCCCCTCCAACCCGTTCTACACCGGTAACCCGGACGACTCGGCCTCGAAGGTCTGGGCCTACGGCCTCCGCAATCCGTTCCGCGTAGCGATCCGCGCCGACGGCAGCCTCGACCCCGCCGACGGCCGCCCCGGCACGCTCTACGTGGGCGACGTGGGCTGGAACGTGTGGGAGGAGCTGCAACCCGCCCGAGGCGGCGAGTACTTCGGCTGGCCCTGCTTCGAGGGGCCGAACCCGCAGAACGACTACCAGAGCGCCCACCCCGCCACCGACGGATGCGGCACCGTGCCGGATCCCGTGGCGCCGACCTTCTACTGGCACCACACCGAGGCCGGGGCCTCGTTGCCCGACGGGCTCGTCGGCCGCACCATCCTGGGGGGGGCGGTCTACGAGGGCACCCTCTACCCCGAGCCCTACCGAAACGTGCTCTTCTACGCCGAATTCGGCGACACGTGGCTGGCCTTCGCCCGCCTCGACGACGACGGCCGCCTCCTCAGCCACACCGTCCTCACCGACCAGGTCCCGTTCCTGGTGCAGGTGGCCTACGACCCCGTCCGCGAGGAGCTCCTCCTCGTTGACATCGCGGGAGGGGCCGTCTCCCGCCTCCGCTACGCCGACCCCGGCCCGAACCACGCGCCCGTCGCCATTGCCACCGCGACGCTCGGCCCGGCCCCCCGCACGGCCCGCTTCGACGGCAGCGCGTCCATGGACCCCGACGGCGACGCCCTCTCCTTCGCCTGGGACTTCGGCGGCGGCGCGGGCTCCACGCTCACCAATCCGACCTTCACGTTCGATGCGGTCGGCAGCTATTCCGTCCGCCTCACCGTCACCGACCCCTTCGGTGCGACGGGCGAGACGCAGCTCGCCGTCGTCGTCACGCCGGGCAGCGGGCCCACCGTCGCCATCACGACGCCGACCGACGGCGCGGCGGTGCGGCCGGGCGACGTGCTCGCGCTCACCGCCGAGGCCAGCGACCCGGAGCAGCCCGCCTCGACGCTGGCCTATCGCTGGGAGGTCACGCAGGTCCACGACGACCACCAGCACACGGAGGTCCTCGACGCCACGGGCCCGACCGCCTCCTTCACCGTCCCCGACCACGGCGACGAGGGCGACGTCGTCTTCTACCGCGTCCGCCTCGCCGTCACCGACGACGCCGGCTACGAGGGCTCCGACCGCATCGCCCTCCGCGTGGCGAACGACGCCGAGACCGACGTCACCGACTACGCCACGGCCCCCATCGCGCTCGTGACCGAGCCGGAGGGCGGCGGCAGCTACGACCTCGAAACCCTCCGCGACGGCATCACGCCCGCGCCCGGCTTCCCCGACCCCGCCTTCCAGTACGACACCTTCACCGAGGCCGGCGGCGACCGCGAGGAGGACTGGATCGGCTACGCCTTCGGCGAGACGCACACCTTCGCCCGCCTCACGTTCCAGGAGGGCTGCCACTTCGACGACGGCGGCTGGTTCGAGGACCTCCGCGTAGAGGTCCGCCGGGACGGCGTGTGGACGACCGTCCCGTTCCTCACCGTCTTCCCCGACTACCGGGGCGCCGACGGCGTCAACTACGACACCTACGAGCTCGTCTTCGGTGCCACCGAGGGCGACGCGATCCGGCTGATCGGGACGCCGGGCGGCACGGCCCGCTTCGTCTCCGTCGGCGAGCTGCGCGCGTGGGCCCTCCACGAGCCGCCGCCGCCCGAGTGGACGAGCGCCGACGTGGGCGCGGTGGAGGCGCCGGGCGCGTTCGTGCGGGAGGGCCGCGCGTTCACCGTCGAGGGCGGGGGCGACCTCTGGGGCCGCGCCGACCGCTTCCACTTCGCCTACCTCCCGCTCCACGGCGACGGCAGCCTGACCGTCCGCCTCGAGAGCCTCGCCGCCGCCCACGACTGGGCCAAGGCGGGCGTGATGGTCCGCGCCTCGCTCGACCCCGAGGCGGCCCACGCCATGCTCGTCGGCACGCCCGGCCACGGCGTCCACCTCCAGGCCCGCCCCGAGGCCGGGGCGGAGACGGCGTGGCTCGGCAGCGCAGACCTGCCCCTGCCCGTCTGGCTCCGCGTCCAGCGCCTCGGCGGGCTCGTCACCGCCTTCGCCTCGGCCGACGGCCGGGCCTGGGAGACGGTCGGCACCGCCGGCCTCGACCTCGGCGCGGACGCGCTCCTCGGCCTGCCCGTCGCCGCCACCGACTACGAGGGGGACGGCCTCTCCGCCCGCGCCCGCTTCACCGACGTGCGCCCGACCGGCGTCTTCGACCCGGACCCGCCCGCGCCCGCCGCGCCGCCGGACGGGCCGCCGTTCGCCATCGAAAGGGTGTACCCCAACCCGTTCAACCCGGCCACGACGGTGCGGCTGGCAGTGGATCGGCCCGGCCTCTACCGCATCGAGGTCTACGACGTGCTCGGGCGGCGCGTGCGGGAATGGGCACTGCGCCCGGAGGCGCCGGGGACGGCCGAGATCGCCCTCCGCCTCGACGGCATGGCGAGCGGGACGTACGTCGTCCGCGCCTCCCTCGCCGCCGGCGGCCCGGTCGCGACGAAAACGATCACGCTGCTCCGCTGAGCGGGCTCAGTCGTGGTCGCCCTGGGTGCCGTTGATCGATCCGCTCGACGAGGCCGGCCGGCAGGAGGCCCACGAGGACGATGTCAGGCACGGCGACGCAGAAGCGCTGAGGGCGGGAGGATGCGGCCCAACCGGGCGCCGCCATCCTCTCCGCCGGCGGGGCCGTGCCCGCCTCGGGCGCGATGCCGAGGCGGACGCCTCAGCGGCCTTTCCCCGCCGGCCGCGCCCGCCGTTGGAACGCGGGCAGTCGTCCTTGCCGACGAGGAGGCTGAATACGAGGTGGAACGACTGCGCCTCACCCGCCGCACGTGGCACGGCGGATGGGCGAGGAAGTGTAGGCGAGGAGGGACATACGGGGCAAGGCGGTAGAGCATACGGCCGGAGCCGAAGTGCGGGTTAGCGCGCTCCCTTGAGGCTCTACCGCTGTCAGCGGTACACGTCGCGCCGGTGCCCCACCTTCACCACCTCCACCACGAGCGCGTCGTCCTCGACCGTGTACACGATCCGGTACTCCCCCTGGCGCACGCGGTACGCCTCTCGCCCCGACAGCTTGGTGCACCCCGGCGGGCGCGGGTCCTCGGCCAGCGCGGCGATCTGCTCGACTACCCGCTCCCGGTCCTGCTTTCGGGTGATCGCTCGGATCTCCTTCGCCGCGCTCCGCTTGACCTCGATCCGGTACGGCATCAGAGCACGCCGTCTCGCCTCAGCTCTTGGACGAAGGCCTCGAACGAGATCGTGGGCTCAGCGGCGCGCCCCTCGATGGCCGCGAGGTCCTCGGCATCCTCGGCGAGGAGGACGCGAACGGCCTCGTCGACGACGTCGGAGAGGGAGCGCTCGGTGGCGGCGGCCTTGAGCCGGAGGGCCTTGTGGAGGGCGGGGTCGAAGTAGACCGTGGCGCGCTTGGACTTGGTCGCGGGCATGGCGTTGGGGTAGCGTCTTGACGCTATGACGCCGTGCCGGCCGCTTGGTTTCGGGGGAGCGTGCTAAC
>CAZOJJ010000046.1:0-20023 GCA_964580105.1 uncultured Rhodothermales bacterium
ACCCATTCGTAAATACGAAATAGTACCCCCCCCATACGCAAGTAGTCGCCGCGATCTTCGTAGGGGAAATTTTCATCATTATCTAAACCCCAGACACGGATACGATCATGCTCTAGCGAGCTTGTCCCCCCATAAACGGTCAACGGAGCCCCGGCAGCCGGCGTCCATTCAATGAGATGAGGACCATACTCCTCCACGTAGCCTCCTTCGGGCAGAGGACGTAGCTGGAGCGCGAATCGGATGGTGTCTGGAATAACCCAATCGGCCGTGCCCGGTAGTCGGGTCTCGGCGGTGTACCGACGGCCGTCGGCCAGGCGGACATCGAGCCGGTACCCCTCGTGGGGAAGCACGACGAGATCGCGCCCGAGGTCGCCGTAAGCGCCCCGGCGCTCATGCTGAAAGACCACCGTTCGCTCCTCGGTCCTGCCGAGGGGCCCCGTTACCGTCACCTCGGCCGTCTCGTCCGGGTGCGGGCGCAGCCTGAGGTCGCGCAGCTTCATCCCGACCTGCGCCCACTGGATCGGCATCCACAACTCCTCGTTCGGCTTGTGCTCGGCATCAAGGAAGAGGTCGTAGCGGCGGTCGAGCGGATCGGTGATCCGGCCCACGTAGACCTGCGGATGGTAGAACGACGTATCGGGGGAGTATTCGAGCGTGGAGACGATGAAGACCGTCGAATCCGGCACCAGGGGGATTGTGATGCCGGGCTCGGCCGAGTCGCAGGCGGCGAGGCCAACGAAGAAGAGGGTGAGTGGAGCCAGCTTCATCGCCGCAAATGTCCCTAGAATCATAAACACACGCCCGCTCTCTCGCAAGTCATAGCGCCCCGTATTCCGTACCCTCGCACCCCGCTGATGCCTACCGTACGATTTCCACGCTCACGCTCCGACGCGTCGGCGGTAGCGGGCGAGGGCCTCCACGGCCGGCCCCGTCGTCAGCGCCTGGGAGCCCGGTCAGCGAGCCAGAGCAGCACGTTGGCGTTAACGCCGCCGCCCACGTCGTCCCGCGCCACCTCCGTCCTTTTGAGGAACATCCTCTGCCGGGGAAAGGCGGCAGTTGTGCGAGCGTCACGCGCCAGAAGGCGCGGCTGGTCGTCCTCGTCAGGCAGGGAATGTCCCAGGTGTAGAAGCGGCCGGACGAAATCGCGGTTGGCGAGGAGGAGGTCGCCCGGCGAGGCCGGCACCCCGAGGCGGCGCCCTTCCCCCGCGCCGTACCTTCCGGCACGCCCCCCGTGAACCCACCGGCCGGTCCCGCGTATAGCGTTTCCGTCGCGTGCCCCCAGGGCATCGCCCGTTGTTTTCCCGCACCATCCCGAGAGGTACACCATAGCCCGCCGATCCACTCGCCCGGCCCCTCGCCGCGAGCCCCAGACCCCCATCAACGAGAACATCCGCGCCAGCCAGGTGCGCGTCGTCACCGACGAAGGCCAGCACGGCATCATGCCGATCGACCAGGCGCTGGCCATGGCGCAGCAGCGGAACCTCGACCTCGTCGAGATCGCCCCCAACGCGGACCCGCCCGTGGTCAAGATCATGGACTTCGGGAAGTACCGCTACGAGCAGCAGAAGAAGGAGAAGGAGCAGCGCAAGAAGCAGGCGCGCCAGGGCGAGCTCAAGGAGGTCCGCTTCCGGCCCAACACGGACGACCACGACTACGAGTTCAAGACCAAGCACGCCCGCGAATTCCTCGAACAGGGCAACAAGGTCAAGGCGTGGGTCCAGTTCCGC
The DNA here is from genome assembly GCA_964580105.1 of uncultured Rhodothermales bacterium. GTDB lineage: Bacteria > Bacteroidota > Rhodothermia > Rhodothermales > Rubricoccaceae > CAZOJJ01. The sequence continues at coordinate 1,728 of CAZOJJ010000046.1, forward strand.
GGCCGCGACATCATCTACAAGGACCGCGGCGCAGCGATGCTCTCGAAGTTCATCGAGGACCTCAGCGACATCGCGAAGGTGGACCAGGCGCCCACGATGGAGGGCCGCCGCATGACCATCATGCTCGCTCCCGACAGAAAGAAGTAGGCACCGGGCACGCGGCCCGCCTCGGGTCGCCGGTGCAAGCGCCCGCGGTCCGGCGCCGAAAGCCCAGACCCGGTGAAGAATCCCCGCACCCCGGACGGCGCGTTGCAGCCGCTTCCGGGGTGCGCCTATCTTCGGGGTTCTGCCGAAATTCGGCACCTGCGCTCAATTACGGAGCCTCTCATGCCCAAGATGAAGTCCAACAGCGGCGCCAAGAAGCGGTTCTCGCTGACGGGGACGGGCCGCGTCAAGCGGAAGAAGGCGTACGCCAGCCACATCCTGACGAAGAAGTCCCCCAAGCGCAAGCGCAACCTCCGCGAGACCGGCCTCGTGGACGCCGCCGACGAGAAGCGGGCCAAGCGGATGATCAGCGGCTGAACGCCCTGACGACCGCCCCGGCCGCTGCTCCCCTCCCACCCTCTTTCACGCTCAACCACGGAGACCTAAAATGCCGCGCGCGAAAAACCTCGTGGCTTCCCGTCGCCGTCGCCGCAAGATCCTTGCCATGGCGAAAGGCTACTGGGGTCGTCGTGGCAACGTCTACACCGTTGCCAAGCACTCCGTCGAGAAGGCGCTGCAGTACCAGTACCGCGACCGCCGCCAGCGGAAGCGGCACTTCCGCCGCCTCTGGATCGCCCGCATCAACGCGGGCGCGCGCCAGAACGGCACGACGTACTCGCGCCTGATCGCCGGCCTCAAGAAGGCCGGCATCCCGCTCAACCGGAAGGTGCTCGCCGACCTCGCCGTCCACGACGCAAACGCCTTTACGGCGGTGGTCGAGCAGGCCACGGCCTGAGCCTCCGGCTCACCGCTCCCGCTCGACCACGATCCCGCCCGGCCCCGGCTCGGCGGGATTTTTCGTATCGGGGATCGGATCAACGGGACATCGATTCACCGGTCCCTCACCGGACGCTCCAGCCCGTCTCCGCCATGTCTACCTCCACCGACGCCACCCCGCTCGACCCGCAGATCGACGCCGTCGCCGCCGAGATCGAGGCGGCCCCGCTGACGACGCCCGACGAGGCCGAGGCCTTCCGCATCCGCTTCCTCGGCCGCAAGAGCGGCGCCGTGACCGACCTCTTCGGCCGGATGGGCCAGGCCCCGCCCGAGCAGCGCCGCGCGCTCGGCCAGCGCCTCAACGCGCTCAAGGCGCGCGCCCAGGCCCGCCTCGACGAGGCCGAGGCCGCCCTCGCCGCCCCCGAGGCCGGCCCGGGTGCCGACCTCGACCTCACGCTGCCCGGCCGCGTGCCCGCCCCCGCCGAGCCGGGCACGCTCCACCCGCTCACGCAGACGCTCCGCGCCATCGAGGCCCTCTTCCGCGGCTTCGGCTTCTCGGTCGCCCACGGGCCGGAGATCGAGGACGACTGGCACAACTTCACCGCCCTCAACTTCCCGCCCGAGCACCCGGCGCGGGACATGCAGGACACGTTCTTCCTGGAACCGCCGCCGCCCGAAGGCCGGGGCATTGTCCTGCGCACGCACACCTCGCCCGTCCAGATCCGCGCGATGGAGGGCCGGCAGCCGCCCTTCCGGCTCATCGCGCCGGGGCGCGTCTTCCGCAACGAGGCCATCTCGTACAAGAGCTACTGCCTCTTCCACCAGGTCGAGGGCCTCGTCGTGGACGAGGGCGTCACCTTCGCCGACCTCAAGGCGATGATCCACGCCTTCGCGCGGGCCTTCTACGGCGCGGGCGTGCGGATGCGCTTCCGCCCGAGCTACTTCCCCTTCACCGAGCCCTCGGCCGAGGTCGACATCTGGTGGGCGGACGACAGCCTGCCCGGCGGGGGCCGCTGGATGGAGATCATGGGCTGCGGCATGGTGGACCCCAACGTGCTCCAGAACGTCGGCATCGACCCGGAGCGGTACACCGGCTACGCCTTCGGCATGGGCGTCGAGCGGCAGGCCATGCTCCGCCACGGCATCCCCGACATCCGGCTCCTCTACGAGAACGACGTCCGCTTCCTCCGGCAATTTTAGAGGGCAGAGGGATGAGGGCAGAGGGCGGAACGGGCTGCTCTCCATCCTCCATCCGCCATCACCCATTCTCCGATGAAAGTCTCCCTCACCTGGCTCCGCGACTACGTCGAGACCGACCTCTCGGCCGAGGCCCTCGGCGACCTGCTCACGATGTCCGGCCTCGAACTCGAGGAGATCGAGCGCCTCGGCCCCAGCCTCGACGGCGTCATCGTCGGCCGCGTGCTCGCCACGCGCCCGCACCCGGGCGCCGACCGCCTCACGCTCTGCGACGTGGACCTCGGCGCGGGCGAGCCCGTCCAGATCGTCTGCGGCGCGCCGAACGTGGCGGCCGGGCAGAAGGTGCCCGTTGCCACCGTCGGCACGACGCTGAGGCTGCCGGACCGCGAGACGGGCGCGCCCACGCCCGTCGAGATCCGCAAATCCAAGATCCGCGGCGAGGTCTCACACGGGATGATCTGCGCCGAGGACGAGCTCGGCCTCGGCGAGAGCCACGACGGCATCCTCGTCCTCGACGACGACGCCGAGGTCGGCCAGCCCTTCGCCGCCTACCTGGCGCGCAAGGGCCGCGCCGTGGGCGACGCCGTGCTCGACCTCGCCGTGACGCCGAACCGGCCCGACGCCACGAGCCACCTCGGCGTCGCGCGGGACGTGGCCGCGCTCACCGACCTCCCCCTCCTCGCGCCCGAGGTGGAGATCCCCGAGCCCACCGACGCCGCCCCCTTCGGCGTGACGATCGAGGCCGAAGCCGGCTGCCCGCGCTACGTCGGCCTCCTCGTCCGCGGCGTCACCGTCGGCCCCTCGCCCGACTGGCTGGCGGACCGCCTCCGCGCCGTCGGCCTCCGGCCCATCAACAACGTCGTGGACGTGACGAACTACGTGCTCCACGAGCAGGGCCAGCCGCTCCACGCCTTCGACTACGACCTCCTCGAAGGCCCGGCCATCCGCGTCCGCCGCAGCACGCCGGGCGAGCGGATCACCACGCTCGACGGCCAGGAGCGCGCGCTGCCCGAGGGCACGCTGCTCATCTGCGACGCCGAGAAGCCCGTCGCCATCGCGGGCGTGATGGGCGGGGCCAACTCCGAGGTCCACGCCGGCACCACGAACGTGCTGCTGGAGAGCGCCTACTTCGACCCCGTCGCGATCCGCACCGCCGCCAAGGCGCTCGGCATGCAGACCGACGCCTCCTACCGCTTCGAGCGCGGCGTGGACCCGACGGCCCAGGCCCGTGCCGCCGCCCGCGCCGCCGCGCTCATCCGGGACGTCGCCGGGGGCGACATCGTGGCGCTGGTGGACGCGAACCCGCGCCCGTACGAGGCGCGCACGGTCACGCTCCGCCCGAGCCGCGTGGCCCACGTCCTCGGCACCGAGATCCCCGAAGACGAGATGATCCGCCTGCTGACCGCCATCGGGTTCGAGGTGCAGGAGGCCGAGGCGAACGAGATGGACGCCTTCGCCGAGGAGGTCATGCGGAGCGAGAGCCTCGACACGGCCGCCCGGCAGGCCGCCGAGGCCGGCCTCACCGTCACCGTTCCGCCCTTCCGCCCGGACGTCGAGCGCGAGATCGACGTCATCGAGGAGATCGCCCGCCTGTGGGGCTTCGACCGCATCGAGGACCCGGCGGTGACGCCCGTCCCGCTCGTCCCCGCCGGCGACGCGCCCGAGGCGGCCCTGCTCGACCACCTCCGCGCCCGCCTCGTCGGCCTCGGCTTCCACGAGCTCTACACCAACTCGCTCGTGCCGAAGGCCGTCGCCGAGCGGTTCGCGACGCCGGAGCTGACCGGCGCCGAGGTCCGCTACGTCGAGACGCTCAACCCCATCTCGCAGGAGATGGCGGCGCTGCGGCCGAGCCTGCTCCCGGGCCTCCTCGGGGCGATGGCCTACAACCAGGCACGCGGCGCCGAGGCCCTCCGCTTCCTGGAACTCGGCCACGTCTACGCCCAGGGAGACGACCCCGATGCGCCCGTGCCGGGCTACACCGAGTACCAGAGCCTCATCCTCGGCCTCAGCGGCCCGGCCCAGACCCAGGGGTGGGACGCCGCCGAGCGCGCAGCGGACGTCTACGACCTCAAGGGCGCGCTCACGCACGTCCTCGACGCCCTCGGTGTGACCGAGGTGGAGGAGGTCGCCTCCACCGAACCCGGCGCGCTCACGGCCTACCGCCTCTTCCTGGAGAAAGACGGCCGCCGCCTCGGCGTCCTCGGCCGTGTGGCCGACGCCCTCGCCGACGCGTACGACCTCCGGGCGCCCGTCTACTTCGCCGAGCTCGACGCCGATCTGCTGGCGGCGCTGGCGCGGACGGACGGGCCCGCGCGCTACGAACCGATCAGCCGCTTCCCCGCCGTCGAGCGCGACCTCGCCGTGCTCGTCGCCGAGGCAGAGCCGGTCGGGCCGATGCTGCGGACGATCCGCCGGGCCGCAGGGCCGCTCCTCCAGGACGTGCGCGTGTTCGACCTCTACCGGGGCGAGCGCATCGCCGCCGGGCGCAAGAGCGTCGCCTTCGCCCTCCGCTTCTCCGCCGACCGCACGCTCCGCGACGAGGAGGTGGACGGCCGCGTGAAGAAGATCGTGAAGGCGCTGGCGCGCGGGCACGACGCCGAGCTGCGCCGATGACGCCACCGTATGCGCGGCAACGAATTCAGGCTTTACCTTACGATAGCGCAACGTGGAATAACGGAGACTCCGCCTCGCCCTATCTTTCCCTGGTTCAGCTCGCCCTCCGATGGAGCCCTTCCGCTCTGACGCGCCCCGCCCCGAGCCGCCGGCCCGGCAGGAGCTCCGCGCCCTGACGGTGCTCCGCGACCGCGTCGAGGCGGCGGCTCGCGAGATCGAGCGGCTCCGCGCGGAGAACGCCGCCCTGGCGGCCCGCGTGGCCGAGCTCCAGACGACGGCCGGCTCCGGCGAGGGGGACGCCTTCCGCGCGCTCGTGGCCGAGGGCGAGGACGTAGAGGCCCTCAAGGCTCGCATCCAGGGCTTCATCGCCGCCATCGACCAGGTCATCAACCCGACCGACGACGCACCCGCCCGCCGCGACGCCTGACCCCGATGGCTACGGACCCACCCGATCCCCAGGCCACCAAGCCCATCCGGGTGCGCATCCTCGACCGGGAGTACCCGCTCCGCGTGGCCCCGGCCGACGAGGGCTACACGCAGCACCTCGCCGCGCTCGTGGACGAACGCTTCCAGCGCATCCGTGCGGCCATTCCCAACCAGCCCGACCTCACGCACGCCGTCGTCGGAGCGCTGGAGATGGCCGAGGAGCTCTACGCCGCCCGCGCCGAAATCGACCGGCTCCGCGCCCAGGTCGAACTCGACGCCAAGGAACTCACCGCCCGCCTCGACGCCGTGCTGGCCGCCCCTCCCGCCGGCGGCGACGGCCTCGCCGGAGAGCCCGAGCCACCGGAAGGCTGAAGGGCAAAGGGCCGAGAAGGTGGGGGCTCGACTTCACGAGCGCAACCTTTCCGGGTGAATTCCGCCGACTTCCGGCTTCCGTCCGCCCCATCCGTCCGCCCCATCCGTCCGCCCCATCCGTCCGCCCCATCCGTCCGCCCCATCCGTCCGCCCCACGGGATCTCCACGGAACCCGATCCGGCCCCGGTGCCTATACGGCGAGCACGCGGCGGCAGCCCTCGGGCGCCCGCCGCGTCGCACCACCGGTCTGCGGTCTCGTAATGCGACCCTGACAATGCTCCTGTTGGGAGCCGACCGCCTCAGGACCTGACTACCAGGCCACGCCCCGCCCCGGCGGGGTCACCGGCGCCGACGGGCCTCCCGTCTGCCGGACCGTGGAAGGCGAGAGGGTCCGGGCCGCTCCCACTGTGTTTTAGCGAGGGTTCGCTGAACACCACCGCAGGCTGGTGTCCCTTTTCGGGCGCTCTGCGCACCCCTTCGCCCCGGCGCCCGAGCGGTCGCCGGGGCGCTGCGTTTGGGGTGGCCGCGCCTGCTGCACCGGCCGCGCGCCGTGCGTATTCTTCGGCCCGAACCGTACCGCGCGCCGCCCCCGATGGACCCGCTCTTCCTCGCCCTGTTCGTCGCCGGATGCCTGCTGGCCGGGGGCGTGGGGTTCGCGGCCGGACGGCTCCTCCGCCTCGGCGCCACGCAGCGCAACCTCGAGGCGGCCGTCGCCGAGGCCGAAGCCGTCGCCGCGCACACCCAGGCCGAGGCGGAGCGATTCCACCGCGAGCACGTCGTCAAGGGCCGCGAGGAGCTCCAGAAGCGCCGCCAGCGGCTGGAGCAGAAGGCGGCCGAGGCCAAAGAGAAGCACCAGCGCCTCCGCCAGAAGCTCGACGCGCGCCGAGCCCGGCTCGACGCCCGCGCCCGCGCCCTCGCCGAGCGCGAGGCCGCCCTGACGCAGGGGCTCGACGCCGTCGAGGCCCTTGCGGCCGAGGCCGAGGGACGGCGCGCCGAGGCCGAGGCGCTCCGCGCTCAGGTCCAGGCCCTCGCCGGCACCGTCGGCCGCCGGCAGCAGGAGCTGGCCGCACGCGAGAAGGACGCCGAGGCACTCACCGACCGGCTGGAAGAGGAGCGCGGCCGGCTCGAACGGCTCGTCGCCGAGCACCTCCAGAAACTCGAACGCACGGCCGGGATGAGCCGCGACGAGGCCGTGCAGCGGCTCGTGGCCGAGATGACGCGCGAGGCCAAGCTGGAGGCCGCCGCCGCCGTCAAGGACGCCCGCGACGAGGCCAAACGGACGGCCGAGCGCGAGGCGCAGAAGGTCGTCCTCAAGGCCATCCAGCGCACCGCCGCGCAGACCACCATCGAGAACACCGTCTCCGTCGTCGCCCTCAAGAGCGACGACATGAAGGGGCGCGTGATCGGGCGCGAGGGGCGGAACATCCGCGCCTTCGAGGCCGCCACCGGCATCGAAGTCATCGTGGACGACACGCCCGAGGCCGTGCTCGTCTCCGGCTTCGACCCCATCCGCCGCGAGGTCGCCCGCCTCTCGATGGAGAAACTCCTCGCCGACGGCCGCATCCATCCGGCGCGCATCGAGGAGGTCGTCGAGAAGACGCGCGAGGAGATCGACGAGGAGATCGTCGAGGCGGGCGAGAGCGCCGCCCTCGAACTCGAGCTTCACGGCCTCCACCCCGAGCTGATCCGCATCGTGGGGCGGATGAAGTTCCGCTCCTCCTTCGGGCAGAACCTCCTCGCCCACTCCATCGAGGTGGCCAAGCTGGCGAGCCTGATGGCCGCCGAGCTCGGCCTCGACGCGCGTAAGGCCCGCCGCGCCGGGCTCCTGCACGACATCGGCAAGGTGGCCGAGGAGGACCTCGAGAGCCCCCACGCCATCGTCGGCATGGAGCTGTGCCGCCGCTACAAGGAGCACCCGGACGTGTGCAACGCCGTCGGCGCGCACCACGACGAGGTCCCGATGGCCACGCCCATCGCCCCGCTCGTCCAGGCCGCGGACGCCATCAGCGGCGCGCGGCCCGGCGCCCGGCGCGAGGCCCTGGAGCGCTACATCGAGCGGCTCCAGCACCTCGAAACGCTGGCGGCGAGCTTCGACGGCGTCGAGCGCGTGTTCGCCATCCAGGCCGGCCGCGAGATCCGCGTCATCGTGGACCACGCCAAGGTGAACGACGCCGTGGCCGAGTCGCTCGCGGCGGACATCGCGCGGCGCATCGAGCGGGAGATGGAGTACCCCGGCCAGATCAAGGTGAACGTGATCCGCGAGGTGCGGGCGGTCGCCTACGCGCGGTAGTGTAGGGGCGAGTGTATGGGATGGAGGGACCGGAATGAAAGAGGAACGAGGTAGAGCACCCCTCCTCTCCGGCCTCCATCCTCTCCACCCCTTTCGACCTCGAACGCCGTGCCCTACCTCGCCGCCGCCCTCCTCGGCCTCCTCATCGGCTCGGTGCCCTTCGCGTACCTGCTCGTGCGCTGGCAGCGCGGCGTGGACCTCCACACGGCCGGCTCGACCAACGTGGGCGCCTCGAACGCGCTGCGCACGTCGGGTTCGAAGGCGCTCGGCGCGGCCGTCCTCGTGCTGGATCTGCTCAAGGGTGTGCTGGCCGTGCTCACCGGCCGGATGCTGGTGCCCCCCGCCGGCCTTGGGGGCGCGCTCCCCGAGGCGGGCGGGCCCGCCTGGTGGATGGGCGCGGCGGCCCTCCTCGGCGCCCTCCTCGGGCACAACGTCAACCCGTGGCTCTCGCTCCGCGCCCGGAAGGTCGTCGGCGGCAAGGGGTTCGCGACGGCGGCGGGCGGCTTCGGGCTGCTGACGCCGTGGCTCCTCCCCGTCTGGGGCCTCCTGTTCCTGCTGGGGCGATGGGCCTTCGCCCGCTGGCGGGGCCTCCACGACGTCATTCCCGGCAACGTCCTCGCCACGGCCCTTGCGCCCCTCGTCGGCTACGCCGTCTACGGCCTCGACGCCTTCCTGGCGACGGCCGCCTTCGCACTCCTCTCGCTGCCCAAGCACACCCGCCAGATGCAGGCCCTCCTACGCGAGGAGGCGGGGCGATAGCGAGCCCGGGGTTCAGGCACGCGGCTGCACCTGAACCGCGTGCCCGCCCCCCAAATTGCCGTGAACGGACGCGAACGGCGCGGTCTTCGCGTATAGTAGGAGCGATGCAACCGGGACGGGCGCGGCGCGGACCGGCCCTCCCCCACCCTGCGGACGAATCATGCTCGGCACCCTCGGCTCCCTCGCCCTACTGACGGCCTTCGTGGCCGCCATCGCGGCGGGCGTCTCGTTCTTCAAGGCGGCGAAGGAGCGCCCGGACGCGGAGGCCTGGCGCCGTTACGGCCGCCTCGCGTGGCTGGTCATGACGGCCGGCGTGGCCGTCGCCGCCGCGGGACTGTGGGCCCTCCTCTTCGGGCGTGACTTCTCCTACAGCTACCCGTTCCAGCACACCTCCCACGCAATGCCGTGGCGGTACACGTTCTCGGCGTTCTGGGCGGGCCAGGAGGGCTCCTTCCTGCTCTGGATCGTCATGACGGCCGCCGTCGGCTGCGCCCTGCTGTGGTGGTCCAGCCGGACGAGGGGGCTCACCGGGACGGCCCTCCGCCAGCGGCGGTTCTTCGAGCCGCCCGTCATGGCCGTCGTAGCGCTGTGCCAGGCGTTCCTGCTCTCGATGATCGTCGGCCTCAAGCTGGGGCCGCTGGCCATCGGCGCCTCGCCGTTCCAGACGCTCATCGAGAAGTTCCCCGACGCGCCGTTCGTGCAGGCCGGCGGCATCCCCGCCGACGGGCAGGGGCTCAACGACCTGCTCCAGAACCCGTGGATGACCATCCACCCGCCGACGCTCTTCGTCGGCTTCACGCTGATGATGGTGCCGTTCGCCTTCGCCGTGGCCGGGCTCTGGAAGCGGCAGTACACGCAGTGGGTCAAGCCGGCGCTGCCGTGGGCGCTGGCCGGGACCGCCGTGCTCGGCCTCGGCATCATGCTGGGCGGATACTGGGCCTACGTGACGCTCTCCTTCGGCGGCTGGTGGGCGTGGGACCCCGTCGAGAACTCGTCGCTGGTGCCGTGGATCTTCGGCGTGGCGGCGCTCCACGCGATGATCGTGCAGAAGAAGACGAGCGCGGGCCACAAGGCGGCCCTGCTGCTGAGCGTGGTCGCCTTCCAGTTCGTGATCTACTCGACGTTCCTGACGCGGAGCGGCATCCTCGGCGAGACCTCCGTCCACTCCTTCGTGGACCTCGGCCTCTACAACCAGCTGCTGATCTGGATCACGGCCATCGGCGTGCTCGGCTTCGGCCTCTTCGCCGCGCGCTACCGCGAGCTGCCTCGGCCCCCGGCTCCACCGGCCACGCTCTCGCGCGAGAGCCTCATCTTCACCGGCGCGCTGCTGCTGGCGCTGACGGGGCTCGTCATCATCCTCGGCACGAGCGCGCCCATCTTCGGCCGCCTCTTCCGCGACAACCCCAGCGCCGTCCCCGTCGCGTTCTACGACGCGTGGACGCTCCCCCTGGCCGTCGGCATCGCCTTCCTCGCCGGCCTCGGGCAGCTGTTCTGGTGGCGGAAGATGCGCGTGGAGGACGTCAACCGCGTCGTCCTCAAGCCACTCGCGCTCACCGTCGCCTCGACGGCCGCCGTGCTGATGCTGACGCCGTTCGTGCAGGAGACCGTCCGCCCCGCCCCGGCCTTCCCGGCCCAGACCGCCACCGAGGCGGGCCTCCTCCCCGCACCCGTCGAGACGTTCTTCGCCACACACGGGACGAGCCTGCTGCTCCTGCTGCTCGTGTTCTGCTCGTTCTTTGCGCTCTACGGCAACGGCTTCGTGCTCTGGCGCATCGCGCGGGGCAACCCGAAGCTGGCCGGCGGCTCGCTCACCCACGTCGGCTTCAGCCTCGTCCTTCTGGGCATCTTCGCCTCGTCCGTCTTCAACGACCCCGTCTCGGACGGGACCGGGACGAACCTCCGCGGCAGCCGCGACAACTTCGTCGTCCCGGCCGGGCAGACCGTCGAGGTGGACGGCTACACCGTCACCTACACCGGCGTCGAGACGAATGAGGAGGGCCGCCCCGTCTACGTGATGGACTGGACGGGCCCGCGCGGCAACCGCTTCCAGACGCGCAACGTGGTCTACCAGGACGGCCGCGGCCAGTGGATCCAGCACCCCCACGTCATCGAGCGGCCCATGCGCGACCTCTACGTGGCCGCCTTCCCGAGCGCGATGAGCACGCAGCCCGCCGACCCCCGCGGCGGCGAGCTCCTCCTCCAGCGCGGCCAGGAGCGCCGCCTCGGCGACGGCGCCTTCCTCGTCCGCTTCGACGACTACGACCTCGACCTCGACCCCGCCGCATTCGACGTTCCGGCCGACTCCGTGGACCTCCTCGTGGGCGCGAGGCTCTCGCTCACGAACGCGCGGACGAACGAGACGCGCACCCTCCGCCCGGTCTACATGGTCCGCCCGGACCGCCGCACGGAGTTCGTCCAGGCCCGCGTGCCGGACTGGGGCGTGACCCTCACGTTCGGCGGGATGGAGGTGGAGCAGAACGCGATCCGGCTGTTCGTCGAGGGCGCGTCGGTGGAGCCGGAAGAGTGGGTGGTGGTGCAGGCCTACGAGAAGCCGTTCATCTCGGTGCTCTGGCTCGGCACGCTCGTGCTGCTGGCCGGCTTCGGGGTGTCCGTGGCGCGGCGCGCGGCCGAGGCCCGGCGGTAGGGGCACGCCGCCGCGGGCGCCCCCGCCTCGGCGCCGAGGTGGCGACCCGCGCACGGCCGCCGCCTCTCCCCGGCTCCACGCGTGGCCCGACGCCGCTGGGCTATCTTCCCCGCATGGAGCCCCGCCCCCTCGACCCCGACGCACCACCGCCGCCCGGCTCCCTCGCCCGGCGCACGGCCGAGGCCCGCAAGGCGCGCCAGGAGGAGAAGATCCTCCAGGAGAAAAGCTTTGCCCAGCGGACGATGGACCGGATCCGCTACGGGCAGAGCGTGCTCTACGCCTTTCTCGACCAGGCCGGCGCCCTCTTCGCCTTCGTCGGCGCGTTCTTCGCGCGGTTCTGGCGGCGGCCCTTCGAGGTCCGCGAGACGATCAACCAGATGGACGAGGTGGGCTCGAAGAGCTTCCTGCTCACCTCCATCGTCGGCCTCTCCATCGGCGTCGTCCTCGCCATGCAGAGCCGGGGCACGCTGGCCCGCTTCGGCGCCGAGAGCTTCCTGCCCTCGATGCTGGCGCTCTCGGTGTTCAAGGAGATCGGCCCGGTGATCACCAGCCTCGTGCTGGCCGGCCGCCTCGGCGCCGGCATCGCCGCCGAGCTGGGCTCGATGAAGGTGACCGAGCAGATCGACGCGCTGGAGGTGGCGGCGCTCAAGCCGTTCCACTACCTCGTCGTCACGCGCGTCGTCGCCTGCGTGGTGATGTTCCCGCTGATGACGATGCTGACCGACGTGATCGCCCTCTCGGGCGGGTTCATCGAGTCCAACCTCTCGGCCGACATGGACTACCGCGTCTTCATCGCCACGGCGTTCGACTCGATGCGGTTCGCGGACGTGGTCGTGGACACGCTCAAGACCTCGGTGTTCGGGTTCATCGTCGGCATCGTGAGCTGCTTCCTCGGCTACAGCGTGCGCGGCGGCACGCGCGAGGTGGGCCAGGCCGCCATGCAGGCGGTGGTGCTCTCGAGCCTGCTCATCCTCGTGGCCGACGTCGTCATCGTCCGCATCTCGCTCCTCCTCTTCGGCGACGTTTCGGGGGGGTAGGGTGGCACACGCGCCGTTCCGAAGCCGCGGAGAAGCCATGGACGCCGGTTCTACGTTTCCGATGACCGCTTGCTCGGTTGAGCAGCCTCAACTCCGCCCTCCCCGACCCCGACCGGGGATCCGGACGAACGAGGGGCCGCGCCTGGATGCCCGCCTTCGCGGGAATGACGGAGGAAGAGGCTCCGAGCGTTTCAACAGAGCGGTACCCGCTCACCTGCCCGATCCCCCATGATCGACCCTCACGCCCCCGCCGAGCGCGTCACCGGCGGCGCAACGCCGCCGCCGGACGACGTGATCATCGAGATGCGCGGCATCCACAAGTCGTTCGGCGACAAGCACGTGCTGCGCGGCGTCAGCCTCGCCGTCGAGCGGGGCACGAGCGCCGTCGTCCTCGGCGGCTCCGGCTCGGGCAAGAGCGTGCTCACCAAGCACGTCGTCGGCCTCCTCAAGCCCGACCGGGGCGAGGTCTGGGTCAAGGGCGACCGCCTCGACCTCCTCACCGGCGACGCGCTCGACCGCAAGCGCCTGGCTACGGGCTACCTCTTCCAGGGCGGCGCCCTCTTCGACTCCATGACGGTCTACGAGAACATGCGCTTCTACCTCGACCGCCACACGCGGATGCCGAAGGGGGAGAAGGACGACCGCATCATGGAGATGCTCGAGGCCGTCAACCTCCCCCATACGCGCGACCAGTTCCCGGCCGAGCTCTCCGGCGGCCAGAAGAAGCGGATCGGGCTGGCCCGCGCGCTCGTGCTCAAGCCCGAGATCATCCTCTACGACGAGCCCACCACCGGCCTCGACCCCGTCTCCGTCCGCGTCGTCGCCGACCTCATCGTGCAGCTCCGCGACGAGCGCGGCATCTCCTCCATCTCCATCACGCACGACCTGCTGGCGGCCCAGATCATCACGGACCGCGCCCACTTCCTCTTCGAGGGTAAGATCGTCGCCAGCGGCCCGTTGGAGGAGGTGCGCCGGAGCGACCACCCCGCGCTCCGGGAGTTCTTCAAGGGGACGGAGGCGTACGGCACGGCTTGAGAAATCGGGAGCCCCGATCCTCCCCGCCCGCCCGTTCTTCCTTGCGCCCTCCCTCGAAACAGGCTATCGTTCCGCAACCCTGATCCCCCGCGCCATGTCGCGCCAAGCCCGCCTCGGCCTCGTCGTCCTCGCCGGCGTCTTCTTCTTCATCGTCGCCCTGTTCATCCTCGCGAACCGGACGTTCCTCCTCTCGGACACGTACTCCATCCGGGCCGAGTTCGACCGCGTGGCCGGCCTCCAGCCCGGCGCGACGGTGTTCTACCAGGGCATCTCGGTGGGCCGCGTCGAGCGCGTGTCGCTGCCGGCGGCGCCGGGCCTGCCCATCACCGTCTATATGCGGATCAAGGACGAGGCGCGGGACCTCGTCCGCGAGGACAGCCGCGCGGCCATCCAGACCGACGGCCTCGTCGGCAACACCATCGTCTCGCTCAAGGGCGGCTCGCCCGGCCGGCCCATCGTGGCCGAGAACGGGCGCATCGAGGGTGTCAACCCGCTCGACCTCACCCAGGTCTCCGACCGCGTGTTCACGTCGGTCTCCCGGTTCGACTCCGTCACGGTCACGCTCACGAACATGATGCAGGACGTGCGCTCGGGGGAGGGCTCGCTCGGCCAGTTCCTCTACGACGACCGCCTCTACGAGGAGTCCATCCTGACGACGCAGGAGTTCCGCGCCTCGCTCAACGCGCTCACCCAGCGGGCCGACGCGCTGGTGGCCATCGCCGCCAACGCCTCGCAGGGCGTCGACGACATCATCCAGAAGGTGAACTCCGGCGAGGGCGCGCTCGCCCGCATCCTCAACGAGGACTCCGTCTACGTGGCGCTCCTCCAGGCCTCGGACCAGTTCTCGACCATCTCGGACGACCTCCAGGCCATCACCGAGCGGTTCGAGACGGCGGCGGGCTGGACGGCCGTGGGGGCGTTCCGCTTCGCGGAGAACATGGAGGCGCTCAAGCACAACTTCCTGTTCAAGTCGTACTTCGAGGACCGGGGCTACCTGGAGATGGCGCCGTTCGAGATCCGCGAGCAGGCGCTCTCGGAGACGTACGACGCGCTGCAGGAGTGGGAGCGGCGGCTCTACCAGCAGCAGCAGGAGATCGAGCGCATCCGCGCCGACCTCGAGGCGCGCGGCATCGAGCTGCCGCCGACGCCGACCGTCGGGGCCGGCCCGCTGCCGCTGCCGGCGGGCGCCCGCTAGCCCGCCCGCCTCGATGCCGACCTCGCCCATCACGCCGCCGGAGGAGAACGGACCCGGCCGGCCGCTCCGCCCGGAGTGGACGCAGTCGGTGGTGTTCCAGGGGTTGCTCGTGCTCGGCGGGCTGGCGGCGTTCCTGCTCCTGCTGCTGGCCTACGGCGAGGACCCCAACCCGCTCATCATCGCCTCGGCCGCCGGCATCCTGCTCTGGCCGCTCCGCGAGTACCGGGCGGTGCGGGCGCTGCTGCTGGCGGGCGGCTTCCTCCTCGCACTCTGGCTGCTGCGCACGCTCGGCGGCGTGCTCGCCCCGTTCGTCGTCGTCGGCATCCTCGCGTACCTGCTCAACCCGGCGGTGACGTGGGCGGAGGCACGGTGGCGGGTGCCGCGCTGGGCCTCCACGCTCGTGCTGACGCTGGCGTTCGTGGGGCTGCTCGTGCTGTTCGTGCTGCTGATCGTGCCGAGCCTGGCCGGGCAGATCCAGGTGCTGGCGGCGCAGGCCATCGAACTGGTCTCCGGCCTGCCCCGGTGGGTGGCCGAGGCGGAGGCGCTCGACCTGCTGGAGGAGGCCGGCCTCGTCGAGCGCGAGGAGCTCGTGCGCCAGCTCGGCACGTTCCTGCCGAGCCAGATCAACGCCCTCGCCGGGCAGATCCCGGCGGCGATGGCCGGCCTCTCGCGGTCGGTGGGCACCCTCATCGGGCTGATCACGACGATCGCCCTCGTGCCGGTGCTGCTGTTCTACGTGCTCAAGGACTACCTGCTCATCCGCGACGCCGTCGTCCAGCTCTTCCCCCGCTTCCGCGGCAACCGCGACTACCTCTACCGGACGAGCAAGGTCGTCGGCAACTACCTCCGGGGGCAGCTCACGATCTCGCTGCTCGGCGCCATCATCGTGACGATCCCGCTGCTGCTGTTCCGGGTGCCCTTCGCCCTGCTGATCGGGCTGCTGGCCGGGCTGCTCAACATGATCCCCAACCTCGGCGCCATCCTGACCTACGTCATCGGCGGGCTGCTCATGCTGGCGTTCGGGTCCGTCGCCGACCTCGTCATCGTGATGGCCGTGCTCGTGGGGCAGTCGTTCCTGGAGCAGAGCGTGCTCACGCCGAACATCATGGGGCAGTCGGTGGGGCTGCACCCGGTGCTCATCATCCTCTCGCTGTTCGTGTTCAGCGCGTTCCTCGGCTTCCTCGGCCTGCTCATCGCCGTGCCCGCGACGGCGCTGCTGGTGGGGCTCTACCAGGCGTACCGGGACGCGTTCGTGCTGGAATTCGAGAAGGAGTCGGACCTCGTGGTGAAAAAGTGAGCCGAGGCGTGCTCTCCGAAGGAAAACCCGCGCTCCGAAGGAAAACCCGCGAAGCCCCCCGCCTCGGGGAGCCCGCGCCCGAGGCCGGGGTAGGCGGGACCGAGCCCTGCCCGCCCTCATGCCCGCCGCCGCCCCCTTCCGCTTCGACCTCCTCGCTGAAGACGCCGAGACGCGCGCCCGCGCGGGCGTCTTCCACACCGACCACGGCCCCGTCGAGACGCCGCGCTTCATGCCCGTCGGCACGCTCGGCTCCGTCAAGGCCGTCTCGCCGCGCGCGCTGAAAGAGGACGTTCGCGCGCAGATCATCCTCGGCAACACGTACCACCTCTACCTCCGCCCCGGCCGCGAGGTGCTCCGCAGCGCGGGCGGCCTCCACCGCTTCATGGCGTGGAACGGCCCCATCCTGACCGACTCGGGCGGCTTCCAGGTCTTCTCCCTCGCCGAGCTCCGCACGCTCAACGAGGAGGGCGTCCGCTTCCAGAGCCACCTCGACGGGAGCACCCACACCTTCACGCCGGAATCGGTCATCGACACGCAGCGTGACATCGGCTCGGACGTCATGATGGTGCTCGACGAGTGCCCGCCGGCCGACGTATCCGAAACCTACGCGCGGACGTCCAACGCGATGACCGTCCGCTGGGCCGAGCGGTGCGTGCGGCGCTTCCACGAAACCGAGCCGCGGTACGGCCACCGGCAGGCGCTCTTCCCCATCGTGCAGGGCGCCGTCTACCCGGCCGTCCGCCGCGAATCCGCCGAAGCGCTGGCGGCGCTCGACATGCCGGGCTACGCCATCGGCGGGCTCTCCGTCGGCGAGGCGGCCGAGACCATGTACGAGATCGTCGAGGTGTGCGACGGGGTGCTCCCGCGCACGAAGCCGCGCTACCTCATGGGCGTCGGCACGCCGGCCAACCTCATCGAGAACGTGGCGCGCGGGATCGACCTGTTCGACTGCGTGATGCCGACGCGGAACGCGCGCAACGGGATGCTCTTCACCACCGAGGGCATCGTCAACATCAAGAACGCCAAGTGGAAGACGTGCTGGGAGCCCGTGGACCCCGGCCTCGACCACTACGCGGCGCAGACGTTCACGAAGGGCTACCTCCGGCACCTCACGCTCGCCAACGAGCCGCTGTTCATGGAGATCGCCTCGCTCCAGAACCTCGCCTTCTACCGCTGGCTGGTGGACGCCATGCGCGCGGCGATCCTCGACGGCCGCTTCGCCGCGTGGCGGCGGGAGTGGCTGCCGCGCGTGAGCCAGCGACTCTGAGCCCCCACCTCTCTGAGCGCCCACCTCGGCGCCGAGGCGGGCGCAGCCGGCGAATCCGCTCGCGCGGACGCGCCGTTCACCCGTTCCCTTTCTCTCTCCCTCATGGATTTCACCCCCATCCACCAGGTCGGCGAGTTCGGCCTCATCGACCGCCTCCGCGACACGCTCGGCCTCACGCCCGAGACGGCCCCGGACGGCCTCCTCCAGGGCATCGGCGACGACGCGGCCGTGTACCGCGTGGCAAACGACGGGGCCGCCCGCGTCCACGTCGTCACGACCGACGCGCTCGTCGAGGGCGTCCACTTCGACCGCACGTTCATGCCGATGCGCTACCTCGGCTGGAAGGCCCTCGCGGCGAACGTGAGCGACGTGGCGGCGATGAACGCCCGGCCGCGCTACGCGACCGTCGCCCTCGCGCTCCCGAACAACGTGTCCGTCGAGCAGGCCGAGGCGCTCTACGGCGGGATGGCCGAGGCGTGCGAGCGCTACGGCCTCGCCGTCGTCGGCGGCGACGTGGCGGCGGCGGCGCGGCTGACCCTCGCCGTCACCGTCATCGGCGAGGCCGCCGAGGAGGCCGTCGTCTACCGGCGCGGCGCCCGGCCGGGCGACCTCCTCTGCGTCACGGGCGACCTCGGCAGCGCGGCGGCCGGGCTCAAGGTGCTCCTCGCCGGCAAGCAGTCGTTCGAGGCCGGCGGCGACGGGATGGAGACGCCGCCCGACCTCCGCGACTTCGCCTACGCCATCGAGCGGCAGCTCTACCCGCAGGCCCGCCTCGACCGCACCGCGCAGTGGGCCGAGGCCGGCGTCCGCCCGACGGCGCTGATCGACATCTCCGACGGGCTCGCCAGCGAGGTCCACCACCTGGCCCGCGCCTCCGGCGTCGGCGCCGTCGTCGAGGCCGGGCTGCTGCCCATCCACGTGCAGACCTTCAAGGCGGCCGAGCGATTCGCGGAGGCCCCGCTCTCGCTCGCGCTCTACGGCGGCGAGGACTACGAGCTCCTCTTCGCCATGCCCGAGGCCGACGTAGCCAAGCTCCCGGAGAACACGTTCGCCGTCGTCGGCCAGGTGGTGGAGCCTGAGGAAGGGATCACGCTCCGGCTCCCCGAGGGCGAGGTCATTCCGCTGGAGGCGCGCGGGTTCGAGCACTTCGGCTGAGGACCAATCTCGGCCCACCGCGTGAACGGACGCCGTGAACGGACGCCGTGAACGGACGCCGTGAACGGACGCCGTGAACGGACGCCGT
>CAZOJJ010000046.1:20123-22523 GCA_964580105.1 uncultured Rhodothermales bacterium
AGGCGCAAGCGTCCCGAAGGCGCAAGCGTCCCGAAGGCGCAAGCGTCCCGAAGGCGCAAGCGTCCCGAAGGCATCACGTCCGGGATGACACGCTTCAAGTCCGGGATGACACGCTTCAAGTCCGGGATGACACGCGGGAAGGGTGAAGGCAACTCCCAGGGATGCTCCAAGCGGTTTCTCAGCGGTACGCCGCCAGCCGCTCGGCGAAGAACGCCTCGTCCCGCGCGCCCCGGACGGTCTCGACCAGCCGCCCGTCGCGGTCGAGAACGAACGTGACCGGGCGCATCAGGCGAGCCAGTGCGTAGGGCTCTTCCAGCCGCCCCGCCTCGACGGTGCCGAACGTGCCGGCAAAGGGGCGGTCGGCCAGGAAGGCGCGCACGAGCGCGGGCGGCTCGTCGGAGAGAAAGACGACGGCGAGGTCGGCCGGATGGACCTCCTGGAGGCGCGCGAGCGCGGGCATCTCGGCCACGCACGGCGCACACCACGTGGCCCACAGGTTGACGAGAACGACGCGGCCCCGGAAAGCGCCGAGGTCGAGGAGCGCTTCCCCGCGCACGGGCTGGAAGGCGAGGGGCGGGGCGCCCGCCTCGGGACGGCTCCCGGCGCAGCCGGTGAGGAGCAGGAGGACGAGGCTAGCGATCCAGCGTGGCATCGAGGCGGGCCGGGAATGGGTTCGCAACCGCCTGCGTCACGGCGTTCGCGGGCCGGATGCCGCCCGCCGGCCGCACGCCAGGCGTTGAGGACGCCAAGTGTTGAGGCCAGCGCCAGAAGCGCGCTGAGCACGATCGGCACCACTTCCAGCGCGAAGGCCCCGTGCTGCTTCGGGCTATCGGCTCAGCAGGTAGAGGCTGCGCCCCCGGTCCACCGTAGCAAGGAACTCCTTCTTCGTGAAGCCGGCGTTCTCCATGACGAAGTCGGCGAACTCATCGGGGGCGGGGTTGTAGAACGCATTTTGCATGACGAGGTCGCTCTGCAAATGAGGTTCAAAGAACATGTACTTCGCTTTCACATCGCGCAGGAGCACTCGCAGATTATCCAAAAGACCGGGCGTCTTGATAAAGTGATGAAAGATGTTTAGTGCCAGGATGGTATCATAATCACCAACACGACCAAAATCAAAGATGGAGCCGGCAAATACCTCGAACGTGCGCCCCTCGGCCTCGCGGAGCTTCCGCAGAAAGTACACGTTCTCGGGGTGGAATTCCACAGCGGTGCACTGCTTCCCCCTCTGCTCTAGAATATGACAGAAATAGCCAAAAAAAGCGCCGATATCAAGCACCTTCTCGGTGTCGGCAGGAAGATGATCACAAAGCAGCCCGGCGCGCCGCTCGTCATGCAGAGACTTGAAGTGGAGATCGGGGTGGGTGAAAGGCTGGTAAGAGGTGCCCCCCCGCTTCTTGACCCACAGTCGCACCTCCCGCTTGAAGGCGACCCAGTCTGCGTGGCGCAGACCCACGACGACCGGGATCCGCTTCAGGCCCAGGAGCTTCGCAATCATCAGCCGGTGTTTCCCGTCCCGGAGCAGGAACCGTCCGTTCCGGTCGATGCATACGACGACATCGTCGTAAGGATCAAAGGGAGAGTCGGGCTCCCAGCTCAAGGCGGCGTCGCCCTCCTGGGCCAGCTCCGCTTTGGTCTTGTAGCCCTCCGTGGCGATGGTGTGGTAGAGGCGGTCAATCCCCGCGAGCCGCTCCTGGAAAGCCGCGGGGGTAGTGCATCCCCACTTCGACTTCCCCGCCTCCAACTCCGAGGTCACGCGTTTGTAGAAATCCGTCTCCTCCCAGGCCAGTCCCTCCTCGAAGTGCGCGCGCATGGCACCGCAGAGATCCCACCCCTCGAATGGTGTGGCGCCGAGGTCCCAGTCTCCGCCCTTGACGAGCCCCCGCATATCGAAGCGGTTCCAGGGGAGGTTGCCGATATATCCGTTGATGAGGGAGGGGTCGACGTAGAGTGGCTCGTGCGCGGCGCCGTTCTCCGAACCCGCCCGGCCCCGCAGCGCCATCTTCGCCTTCCACAGGCGGAATTGAATGAAACGGGCCAGATTGAGCGCCTGGTGGTTCGTTTCCAAGAAGTTCCGGAAGACAAACGCCTTGACTTTCCTGAGCATCGTGGGTTGCCAATGGGGGTGAGCGCACTCGGACGGTAGGAGCCCGGGCAAGAAGCCTCATAATACCCATGTAACACAAGCGGAGGCGCGCGAAACCGGGGTCTGCGTTACACTCCGTGCTCTGCATCGCAGCGGCGATGTCGCGGGGGGAAACAGAGAGCGCCATGTGTAACGCAGGAAAAGGCGGTCCGAGAAAGGCCGGCTCTCTCTGCACCGCCTGCGTCACGGCGTTCGCGGACCGGACGCCGCCCGCCGCACCGAGTCCGTCTGCATGCGCACCGACTGCACGCGCA
>CAZOJJ010000047.1:0-22495 GCA_964580105.1 uncultured Rhodothermales bacterium
CCGGACGCCGCCCGCCGCACCGAGTCCGTCTGCATGCGCACCGACTGCACGCGCACCGAAGCGGTCGAGGCCGCGTCGCGCGTGGGAACGTCGCGGAACTCCACCTCGGTGCCCACCTCGACGCGGTCGGCGAGGAAGAGGACGTCCCAGTTGGTCAGCCGCACGCAGCCGGCCGAGGAGGCGTAGCCGATGGTCTCCGGCGCGCTCGTGCCGTGGATGCCGTAGTGCGGCTCGGAGAGCGCCATCCACACGAGGCCGACGGCGTTGTTCGGACCGGGTGGGATGCGGGCGTCCTCCTCGTCGTCCGGCACGTCGGCCAGGAGGGCGGGCTGGTAGTGCCACCACGGGTCGCGCGTGATGGACGTGATGCGGTAGTCGCCGCGCGGAGAGGGGTCGTAGCTCGACCCGACGGTCACCGGGACGTGGTAGAGAATGCGTCCATCGCGGCCGAGGCCGTGGAGGTATTCGCCCCCGGCCGAGACCACGAGGCGCTCCACCGGCCCCCGTTCTGCGCGCACCCCGCGCACGTTGGGAACGCGGACGGGGTCGTCCACCGTCAGCCGGTCGAGGTTGATGCCGGGGTTGAGGCGGCGGAGCAGTTCGGGCGTGGTGTGGAACATCTCGGCGAGCTTCTCCGAGAGCGACTCGTAACCGAGCGTGTCCATTGCGGCCTTGGCGTAGATGTCGCGCGGGAGGCGCTGGAAGGGGCCGGCCACGTCGGCCTCGGTGACGCGGTAGGTGAGCACGAGCGTGTCGGGCCGGGCGGCCTCGCGGCGGAGCCGCCGGTAGGTGAGTGAGTCGATGACGCCGGTAGGGCGGAGGCCGAACGCCTCCTGGAACCAGTACACGGCCTTCTCGGCGTTGTCGCCCCAGCGGCCGTCGATGACGCCGGGGGAGAAGCCGGCACGGTCGAGGAGGATCTGGGCGTGGAGCACACTCGGCCCGGCCACGTCGCCGCCGAGGGGGAGGTGGATGCGGGCGGTGTCGACCTCCGTCTCGTTGATGTCCTCCAGCCGCTCGGGGTTCGAGGCGGCGGCGGAGTCGGCCAGGACGGTGTCAACCCGGGCGATGCCGAGGTAGCGGCGGCGGTAGCGGCCGGCGTCCAGGTCGGCCTCGGTGAACTGCTCGTAGCGACCCGGAACCGTGACGCCCAGGGTGTCGCCGTCGGCCGTCTCGTCCGTCCGAGGTTCGATGCGGCAGGCCGCGACTACCAGGACGAGGAGGGCGAGGGGGGCCACGCAGCGGAGCGCGGCGCGCAGCAGGACAGGCATGGGGAGACGAGGCTCGGGGAGAGGCGGGGCCTTACACGCGCGCTCCGGCTCCAGGTGCCACGCCGGCCTCGGTGGGCCCGAGCACCGAGGCGGACCGAATGCCGACGTGCGGCGAACCCGGCGTCCGGAGAGTGCAACGATGCACACCCCGCATCTACGGCGGCAGACAGCCGCCCGCCGTCGGCGAGGAAGCCCGGGGCGGCGAGGAAGCCCGGGGCGGCGCCGAGGCCGCTGGCCTCGCCCGTGCTGTCGACGCGCGCCCGGCTCCCCGGCCCGAGGAAGAGACCTCCGCCCGGAACTGCGTCACCCAGTCCTCCCGGCCCAGTCCTCCTGGGGCGTGCGCTGAATGACGGTGGCGCGGCAGGCGACGTGCTCGGCCTCGGCGAGGCGCCGCTCCAGGTCGCGGAGGGCGTCGGCGGGCGAGCCCGCCCCGGGTGCATTCGGGGCGGGCCCGGCGCAGGCCGCGACGAACCGACTCGGGCGAGCGAGCGCGTTAGTCCGCATGGCCGGTGCCCATCCGGCCGTAGGCGTCGAAGAAGCGGATGCTCGCCTCGATGCCCTGGTGGAACCGGTCGAGCCCGAACTTCTCGTTGGGCGAGTGGATGGCGTCGGAGTCGAGGCCGAAGCCCATGAGCACGGTGTCGAGGCCGAGGATCCGCTTGAAGTCGGCCACGACGGGGATGGAGCCGCCCTCGCGCGTGAAGTGGGGCGTTTGGCCGAAGACGCCTTCGAGGGCCTCGGCCGCCGCCCGCATGGCCGGGGCCGTGGTGTCCACGACGGCGCCGTGGCCGCCGTGGAGGTCGCGGAACTCCAGCGTCATCGTGTCCGGCGTGTGGGCCTCGAAGTGGCGGCGGAGCTTGGCGGTGATCTCGTCGGGCGTCTGGTCCGGGACGAGGCGGCAGGAAATCTTGGCGTGCGCCTTCGACGGCAGGACGGTCTTGGCGCCCTTGCCGGTGTAGCCGCCCCAGATGCCGTTGACGTCGAGGGTGGGGCGGCCGGTGGTGCCTTCGAGGACGGTGTAGCCCTTCTCGGACTTGGTCGCCTTGACGCCGGCTTCCTCCATCCAGCGGTCGAGGTCGAAGGGGAGGGCGCGGTAGGCCTCGCGCTCGGCCTCGGTGAGGTCGCGGACGTTGTCGTAGAAGCCCTCGACGGTGACGCGGTGGTCGGCGTCGTGGAGGCCGGCGATCAGGCGGCAGAGCGCATTGACCGGGTTCTCGACGCCGCCGCCGTAGACGCCCGAGTGGAGGTCGCGCGCGGGGCCGGTGAGGGTGACCTCGACGTAGGCGAGGCCGCGCAGGCCGTAGGTGATGCTCGGCACGCCCGGCGCGAAGAGCGCGGTGTCCGAGACGAGCACGACGTCGGCAGCGAGGCGGTCTTTGTGCTGCTCGATGAACGGAGCGAGGTGGGTGCTCCCGCTCTCCTCCTCGCCCTCGATCATCAGCTTGAGGTTGACCGGGAGGTCGGCGCCGCTCTGGAGGTAGGCTTCGGCGGCCTTGACGTGCATGAACGCCTGGCCCTTGTCGTCGGCCGAGCCGCGGGCGACGAGGTGGCCGTCCTTCTCGACGGGCTCGAAGGGCGGGCTCTCCCAGAGGTCGAGCGGGTCCGGCGGCTGGACGTCGTAGTGGCCGTAGACGAGGACGGTGGGCCGGTCGTCGCCGACGTGGTGCTCGGCGTAGACGATGGGGTGGCCGCCCGTCTCCATGACCTCGACGGTCTGGACGCCGATGCGGCGGAGGTCGTCGGCGAGCCAGTCGGCGGCGCGGCGGGTGTCGGCGGCGTAGTCCGGGTCGGTGGAGATGGAGGGGATGCGGAGCCAGTCTTTGAGCTGGCCGACGAAGTCGTCGGCGTGCTGGCGGGCGTAGTCGAGGGCCTGGTTCATGAGCGGAGGGGTGGTCGGGGAAAGGTCAGTCCGTGGGCTTCTGGGCGTGCAAAATAAGCCGGGGGCTCTCCGGACCGTAGGGCGCACCGTCGTAGTCGCCGTAGGTGCCTAGGAGGACGAGGCCGGCCTCGGCGTAGAGCCGGGCGAGGTCGTCGCAGGTGAGGAGGCGCACGGACTCGACGTAGGCGTGCGGCTCGCGGTCGTCCTCCGGCGTGAGCGTGATCCGCTTGTTGACGCGGCCGCCCTCGATCCAGCGCTCCTGGCGGACGCGCACGCCGTCCACCACGCGCTCGTCGGGCGGAGGGAGATGGGCGCGGACGTACGGCGCGTTGAGGAAATCCTGGACGAGCCAGCCGCCCGGCTTGAGCGCGGCGGCCATCGCCCGGACGGCGCGGCCGTGGTCGGCCTCGTCCTCGAAGAAGCCGAACGAGGTGAACAGGTTGACGACGCCCTCGAAGCGCTCCTGGAAGTGGGGCAGGCGCATGTCGCCCTGGACGAAGACGACCTGCGCGGGCGAGAGCCCTTCGCGCGCCGCGCGCCGCTGCGCCGTGGCGACGGCGTTCTCGGAAAGGTCGAGGCCGGTCACGCGGTAGCCGCGCCGGGCGAGGACGCGGGCGTGGCGCCCCCGCCCCGTCCCCACGTCCAGCACGTCGGCGCCGGGCGCGGGGCGGGCGACACGCTCGATGAGGTCGGCGAGGCGCTCGGCCTCGTCGAGGTCGTGCTGCTCGTAGACGAGCTCGTAGGCGTCGGAGTCGAACCAGTCCTCGTACCAGGGCATGGGCAGGGAGTGGAGGGCCGATGGGGTGCCGGCGGGAAGGTAGCCGTCGTCCCTCCCCTCCTTCACTCCTCCGGCCCTTCCCGCCTGGGCCTGGCGGCGTAGTCCGCCACGCGGCGGCGGACGGCGAGGTAGCGGGCGACGCCGAAGGCGAGGATCAGAAGCGAGAAGGGGAGCAGCAGCCAGCCCGTCAGCCGCGCGGCGGGGGCGTCGAAGAAGTGGAGGAGGGTGACGGCCCCGGCGGCCATCGCCAGCGTGGTGCGCAGATAGGCGAGGATCGTGCGCTCGTTGGCCAGCCGCGTCCGCTCGACGGCGAGGTAGTCGCGCAGGATGAGGCGGCGGAGGGCGTGCGTGCTGAAGGCGTCGCGGCGGCGCGGCATCGGCTCAGGCGGCCTCGGCTTCGAAAGGGGCGAGGGCGTCCTCGACCGAGCGCGCCTCGGGGAACCACGCGAGCACCCGGCGGATGACCTCGTCGAGGAGGGCGTCCGGGCAGGAAGCCCCGGCGGTGAGGAGCACGTCGAGCGGGCGGCCGAGGCCGGCCGGCAGCCAGCCTCGGGTGACGACCTCCTCCTTGGTGTGCCAGATGAAGTGGCGGATCGCGTCCGGGTCCGTGAGGCAGTCGGCCCCGGCGACGAAGTACGTCGGCATGGCCGCCTCGCAGAGGTCCACGAGGTGGCTCGTGTTCGAGGAGTTGTAGCCGCCGACGACGAGGGCGAGGTCGGCGCCGTCGGCGATGAGGGCGAGTGTGGCGTCCTGGTTCTCCTTCGTGGCGTAGCAGAGGGTGTCCGAGGTGTCGGCGAAGTGGGCCTCCAGCGGGTCGTCGGGGAAGCGGGCGCGCATCGCGTCGCGGAGGCGGGCGGCGATGGCGGCCGTCTCGGTGGCCAGCATGGTCGTCTGGTTGACGACGCCGATGCGGCGGAGGTCGCGCGCCGGGTCGAAGCCGTCGGAGTAGCGGTCGGCGAAGCGCGCGTAGAAGAAGGCGGCGTCGCGCTCGCCGAGGATCACGCGCACGAGGTCCTCCGTCTCGGCCATGTCGCGCACCACGACGACGGGGGCGGCGGCCTGGGCGTGGCTGAACGTGGCGCGCGTCTCCTCGTGGTAGCGCTTGCCGTGGACGACGACGGTGTAGGCCTGCTTCCCGATCTGGGCACTCTTCTTCCACACCTTCTCGACGAACGGGCACGTCGTGTTGTAGCGCTCCGGCTCGATGCCGCGCCGCTCCAGCTCGGCCATGATCTCGCGCGTGGTGCCGAAGGCCGGGACGATGACCACGTCGTCCTCGCGGAGTGCGTCGAAGGGGATGAGCTGCTCGCCCGAGGTGGTGCGGAGGAACCGGATGCCGCGCTTTTCCAGGTCCGCGTTGACGTGGGGGTTGTGGATCATCTCCGAGAGGAGGAAGATCCGGCCCGCGGCGGCCTTGTCCGGGTGCTCGTCGAGGGCGCGGTAGGCCACCTCGATGGCGT
Source organism: uncultured Rhodothermales bacterium (assembly GCA_964580105.1). Taxonomy (GTDB): domain Bacteria; phylum Bacteroidota; class Rhodothermia; order Rhodothermales; family Rubricoccaceae; genus CAZOJJ01. The sequence continues at coordinate 5,389 of CAZOJJ010000047.1, forward strand.
GCTCGACGCCGTAGCAGAACCCGAAGTGGCGGCCGAGCTTGAAGCGGACGGGCCCGAAGTCGAGCACCGACGGGGCGAGGTCGCGCTTGCGCGGGTCCGTCACGCGGCGGGCCTCCTTGACCGTAGCGATGATGGGGCTGCGGTAGAACGTGGGGACGTCGAACTGCCGGGCCATGCGAAGGAGAAGCTCGTGAAGGCGTGGCGCATGCTACGCCCCCGCCCCGGTGCTGTGCCCGCCGCGGCGGGGGGTTCGGCGAGAATTAGAGGGGCGGCCGGGTTGCGGCGCGCTACAAAGCGAGGGCGCGGAGGCCTTCCTCCCTGCGCTCCCTCCATCCTTCAATCTCCCGGGCTCGGCCCGAGCAGCGGGAACGCGACCGTCTCCACCTGCCCGTCGCTGAAGATGAGGCGGAAGGTGGCCTCCTGCTGGGTCCGCCCGGCGAACGCCTCGCGCGGCACGACCACCCACGTCTCGACGCGCGTCATTTCCTGCGGCGCCAGCGCGACCGGCTGCGCACCCACGACGCGCAGCGTCGCCGAGGCGGGCTCGGCGGCCTCGATCTCGAACGTGACCGGGGCGGCCGTCTGGTTGCGCACGCGGAAGCGGAGGCGGTTGGCGACGGTCCCGTCCGGCAGCTCCATGAACGGCGCGCCCGCGCTCCGGCCCACGTTCACGTCGTAAGCCTGCCGCGTCGTCACGGCGACGGTGAAGACCGACACGACGGCGAGGAGGAGGAGCGTGTAGATGACCGTGCGAGGGCGCACGACGCGCGTCTTTGCGCCGTCGAGAGCGTGCTCGGAGGTGTAGCGGATGAGGCCCGGCGCCTGGCCTACCTTCAGCATGATCGCGTCACAGGCGTCGATGCACTGGGTGCAGGCGATGCACTCCATCTGGAGGCCGTCGCGGATGTCGATGCCGGTGGGACAGGTGCGCACGCACGCGAAGCAGTCCACGCAGTCGCCGAGGCCGTTGCGCTGCTTCCCCTTGCCGCGCGGCTCGCCCCGGTTGAAGTCGTAGGACACGATCATCGAGTCCTCGTCCATCAGCACGGACTGGAAGCGGGCGTACGGGCACGCGATGGTGCACATCTGCTCGCGGAAGACGCCGAAGTCGAACAGCACGAGCGCGCTGGTGCCGGCCATGAGCACGAAGAAGCCCCAGTGGTCCAGCGGCGAGCCCTGCATCCACCGGAGCAGCGCGTCCCACCCGACGAAGTACGCCACGAAGACGTGCGCGATGGCGACGGAGAGGACGGCATAGATCGCCCACTTCGCGCTCTTCCTCCAGGCCTTGTCGAACGTCCACGGCCCCGCGTCGCGGCGCTTGCGGACGTGCTCCTTTCCCTCGATCCACCGCTCGATGGGCCGGTAGACGAACTCCATGTAGACCGTCTGCGGGCAGCCCCAACCGCACCACACGCGCCCGAGCAGCGCCGTCAGCAGGACGACCGAGAGCAGTACGCCGATGCCGAAGAGTAGCAGCAGGAAGGTGTCCGTCGGGTAGAACGTGAAGCCGAAGAAGGTGAACTCGCGGTGGACCACGTCGAGCAGCACGGCCGGCTTCCCGCCGATGCGGACCAGCGGCAGCGCCACGAACAGGACGATGAGGCCCCAGCCGAGCACCCGGCGGCGGCGCTGGAAGCGGCCCTCGCTCGGGGTCGGGTAGAGCCACTTGCGCTTGCCGTCGCGCGTGAGCGTGGTCAGCACCTCCTCGGGCGATTCGAGGACGGCGACGTCGGAGACGGGGACGAAACCGGACATGGAAGGGGAGAGCAGTTCCATGAGGAGCAAATCCAGTCGGAAGAAACGCGCCCCTGCGCCCGGCCGCGTCCGGACCGCCGCGCCCCTCGTCGTAGGCTCGCCGCGCCGCGCCGTGTGGGGGCCGTCCCTACACGCCGAGGCGGGGCGGTGACGGTTCGCTCGGCGCGCCGGGCTCCCACCCCACGGAGGACTCCAGTCCTGGAGGAGCGAGGATGGCAGGAGCGATGGTGGCCTTTACAAGCCCTCAGCCCTTCTACAAGCCCTCAGCCCTTCAGGCCCTCCCCCTTCACTCCATGCGCTCGCCCTGGGGTGCCTTGGCGTTCGGCGGGTCGGTGCCCTGGAGGGAGAGGACGAAGGCCATCGCCTGCGCCTGCTCCTCCTCGGAGAGCATCCCGCTCCAGGGCGGCATCCCGTTGGCCGGGACGCCCTCGTGGATGACGCGGTAGACGTCCTCGGGCGCGTTGCCGTGGAGCCAGTAGGCGTCCGTCAGGTTGGGGCCGATGAGGCCCTGGCCCTGGTCGCCGTGGCAGGCGGCGCAGACGGTCTGGTAGACGGCCGCGCCGGCCTCGGCGTAGGCGGGGTCGGCCGCGTAGGCGGCGAGGGCGGCGGGGTCGGTCTTGAAGGCCGGGCCGGAGGCGGCGTAGACCTCGCGGATCGCGGCCAGCTCCGCCTGCGCCTCGGCAAGGTCGTCGCCGTAGTCGTCGATCCAGCCGAAGACGTGGACGCCGAGGAGGTAGATCGGCGAGAAGACGATGGTGACGACGAAGATCCAGGTCCACCAGCCGGGCATGGGGTTGTCGTACTCCCGGATGCCGTCGTACGTGTGGCCCTGCATGAGGCGGTCCTCGGTCTCGCCCACGGCGGGCTCGGGGAGCGTCGGGCCGGCCGGCCGGCGGCGCGGCGCGGCGGAGGGAAGCGGGTCGTGCGGGTTCATGCGTGGGCTCCGTTGCGGGTGGCGGCGGGGAAGGCCTCCTCGGCGTCGTCGAGGGGAAGGCGCTTGGCCTCCTCGCGGCGCGGCTTCGAGAGGGTGAGGGCGTAAACCAGCACCAGCAGGAAGGCGACGACGAAGGCGACGAGGCCGATCTCGGCGAGGGCGCCCGTTTCCAGGGCGCGGACGGCTTCTTTCATCATGGCGCGTCACCGGGCTGCTCGCCCTGCATCGTTCCGAGGGCTTCCTCCCCCTCGTGCGTTTCGAGGTCGCGCTCGGCCGGGGCGCCCTCCGCCGGCGGCGCGTGCATCGTGCCGAGGCGCTGGAGGTACGCCACGAGCGCGACGATCTCCCTGTCTTCGAGGTGCTCGGGGCCGCCCTGCTCGGCCACCTCGGCGGCGATGGCGGCGGCCTGGGCGCGGGCGTCGGCGACGGCGCGCTCGATCTGGGCGTCGGCGTAGGGCAGGCCGATGGCGCGAACCGTCCGCATCCGGCGCGCGAGGTCGTCGAGGTCGAGCCGCTGCGTGAGCAGCCACGGGTAGCGCGGCATGATGGAGTTCGGGCTCGTCGAGCGCGGGTCCTCCATGTGGCGGACGTGCCACAGGTGCGGGTACTTCCCGCCGAGGCGGGCGAGGTCGGGGCCGGTGCGCTTGGAGCCCCAGAGGAACGGCGTCTCGTAGGCCGTCTCGGCGGCGGTCGAGAACGGGCCGTAGCGCTCGATCTCGTCGCGGAAGGGGCGCACCATCTGGCTGTGGCAGTTGTTGCAGCCCTCACGGATGTAGAGGTCGCGGCCGGCCAGCTCCAGCGGCGTCCAGGGCTCCACGCCGGGCGCCGGCGTCATGCTCCGGTCGGCGAGGAACATCGGCGCGAACTCGATGACGGTGCCGACGAGGATGGCCAGCGTCGTCAGAACGGTGAAGACGAGGGGCCAGCCTTCGAGGCGCCGGTGCCGCCCGTTCGGCTTGATGAATCGGTTGAACATGGGGATCGGGGCTGGGCGTCAGGCGGTGGCGAGTTGCTTGGCGGGCGTGGCACCGAGGGCGGGCACGACCACGGCCGGGTCCGGCAGCGCCTTCGGCGCGCGGCGAACGGTCTGCCAGACGTTGACCATCAGGAGCACGACGCCGGAGAGGTACATCGTCCCGCCGATGAGGCGCACCCAGTACATCGGTCGGATCTGGACGACGGTCTCCATGAAGTCGGGGTAGAGGAGCCGGCCGGCCTCGTCGAAGGCGCGCCACATGAGCCCCTGCGTGATGCCGGAGGTGTACATCGCCAGCACGTAGAGCAGGATGCCGACGGTGCCGATCCAGAAGTGGGCGTTGGCCATCTTCGGGCTCCACAGCGCGCGCTTCCACAGGCGCGGGACGAGCCAGTAGATCATCCCGAAGGTCATGAACCCGTTCCACCCCAGCGCCCCGGCGTGGACGTGCCCGATGGTCCAGTCGGTGTAGTGGCTCAGCGCGTTGACCGACTTGACCGAGAGCATCGGCCCCTCGAACGTGGCCATGCCGTAGAACGTGATGCCGACGACGAACATCTTGAGCACGACCGAGTCGCGCAGCTTGTGCCAGGCGCCGCGCAGCGTGAACAGGCCGTTGATCATGCCGCCCCAGCTCGGCATCCACAGCATCACGCTGAAGATCATACCGAGCGTGGCGGCCCACTCCGGCACGGCGGTGTACTGGAGGTGGTGCGGGCCGGCCCAGATGTAGATGAACACGAGGCTCCAGAAGTGGACGATGGAGAGCCGATAGGAGAACACCGGGCGCTCGGCCGCCTTCGGGAGGAAGTAGTACATCAGCCCCAGGAAGGGCGTCGTCAGGAAGAAGGCGACGGCGTTGTGGCCGTACCACCACTGCACGAGCGCGTCCTGCACCCCCCGGTAGATCGGGTAGCTCTTGAACCACCCGGCGGGGATCTCCATCGAGTTGCCGAGGTGGAGCACCGCGACGGTCACGATGGTGGCGATGTAGAACCACAGCGCCACGTACATGTGCTTCTCGCGACGTCGCCAGAGCGTCCCGAAGAAGTTGACGGCGAAGACGACCCAGACGACCGTGATCGCCACGTCGATGGGCCACTCCAGCTCGGCGTATTCCTTCGAGGTCGTCAGGCCCAGCGGGAGCGTGATGGCCGCCGCCACGATGATGGCCTGCCACCCCCAGAAGTGGAAGCGGCTCATCCAGTCCGAGAACATCCGGGCCTTGCAGAGCCGCTGCGTCGAGTAGTAGATGGCCGCGAAGATGGCGTTGCCCGCGAACGCGAAGATGACCGCGTTGGTGTGGAGCGGGCGGAGCCGGCCGAAGGTGAGGTACGGGCCGAGGTTGGCCTCCGGGAACGGAAGCTGCAGGGCGATCAGCGCACCGACGAGCATCCCGACGAAGCCCCACAGGATCGTCGCCAGCGTGAAGTGGCGGACGATCCGGTCGTCGTAGTGGAAGACCTCGAAGCGGTCCGAACCGACCGCGGCGGCGCTCGTGCCCGCCGAGGCGGAGAGGGTCGTGGGCATGGGGGGAGAGGGCTGCGAAACGAACGCGCCCAAACAACCGCGCCGCCGCCGCCCGCTGCGACGGCGGGTCCCCCGCCCCCCGCGTGAGGGGGCGCCGTAGCAGTGTGTGGGGGAGTCCCTTACAATCGAGGTCAAGCTGTTTTGACTGCACTTATTACACTTTTTTAGCCGATCCCTCTGTTATGTAACATAACCAACAAATGACAATACAATCTTATGGCTATCTTCCGCAAGTTCTCCCTGGGCCTGTTGCTGGCAGCGGGCCTCTCATTCCCGTTGCAAGTGACTACCTTGCCTCGAGTCTGCTTTGAAGACCTCCGGGGTGGCTGCCTCTACTCCGCGCGGTACAACGGTGGACAAAACACATCATATTGGGCGATCAAATGTCATGACACCTGCTGTAGTGCATGGTCTCGCGCGTGAGGACGGCGAAACGGCCAGGAGGGTGGCTGCTCTGCATCGGCTGCGAGAGATCGCCGGGATGTCGTGCGAGACGACGGCCGGAGCAACGAGACGCTCATGCCGTACGCAACGCACCGAAATGCGGGCATGCTGAGCACGCTTCCGTAGTACCCGCTCAGGCGTCGGCCGCGAACGCCGTGCTGGACCGAATGCCCCGGCAGCACCGCACCGCGGCGGCGGCGGCCACCAGGGCTTCCGTGTCGTCCACCTCGACGGTCGCCACCACCTCGCGGCGCCCGACGTCCAGCGCCGTCACGACGAGCCGGGGCTGGCGCAGCGCGTTGACGGCGAGGTGCGGCTCCACGTCGGGCTCGAACTCGACGGCGAGGATGGCGATCATGGGCAGGGACAGGAGCGGGGTTCTCCAGTATCGTCGTCCGTGAAGGCTTCGTGTAGGAGGCAAGTCCGCACAGGCGTGACGGGGGTTTCCCTACGCTCTCGGTCCTGTGGGAGACAGACAGCGTGATCGAGCTCCGTCCACGGACGCCGCCCTCTTCCGTGCAGGCACGTCCCGGTTGCGACCGTGGAGTTCTCTCGCACGAACCGGGCAGCTTGCGTGAAGTCCCGCCGGACGGACCCGCCCGCCTTGCGGGAGGGCGGGCTTCGCTCTACGTTTCGGACAAATGAATCCTAATAAACCCGTGCTGCTGCCCAAGCGCTGCGAGAAGGCCATCCGCGCTGCCCTACGTGGCGGCGGCAGCGGCTCTCGGTCGTCCTCGTACCTCGCCGTGCGCGAGGTGAGTGCAGCGCCGGGCCTCCCCCCTCCCTTCCTCGCCACGATCGCACAGACGTCATGCAGGCCGGGGCTTCAGGCTTTCCCTTACACAGACGGACGCCTCGCCCCGCCTTCGCGCACCCCTATTTAAGAGTAATGTGTCCGAAAATCACACCCAGCCCCCCGGAGCCATGACCCGTTCCCGCCTCTTCCTCCTCGCTGCCCTGGTCGCCCTGGCCGGCGCCCTGACCCTCTCCGCCTGCCGCGGCGGGCGCGTCTCGGCGGACGGCCCGCCCGCCGTGCTGATCGCCGACGCCGAGGTGACCCTCCCGCCCATCCGGGGCGAGGAGCGCGCCGTGCTCACGCAGGCCCCGAACGTCCCGCCCCCCATTACACGCGACTACGCCACGCGCGTGATCGTCGAGATGGAGACCGTCGAGCTCGTCAAGGAGCTCGCGCCGGGCGTCGAGTACACGTTCTGGACCTTCGGGGGCGACACTCCAGGCCCGTTCATCCGCGTCCGCGAGGGCGACCTCGTCGAGTTCCACCTCACGAACGCCGAGACGAGCACGGTCCCCCACAACATCGACCTCCACGCCGTGACCGGCCCCGGCGGCGGCGCCGAGATCTCGATGGTCGTGCCCGGCCACGCGACGGCGTTCGAGTTCCGCGCCCTCAAGCCCGGCCTCTACGTCTACCACTGCGCCACGGCGCCGGTCGGCCTCCACGTCGCCAACGGCATGTACGGGCTGATCCTCGTCGAGCCCGCCGAGGGCCTGCCGCCGGTGGACAAGGAGTTCTACGTCATGCAGAGCGAGTTCTACACGGCCGGCGCGATGGGCGAGCCGGGCCTCCAGGCCTTCGACCTCGACAAGGCCGTGGACGAGGAGCCCGAGTACGTCGTCTTCAACGGACGCGTGGGCTCGCTCACGGGCGAGAACGCGCTGAAGGCGTCCGTCGGCGAGACCGTCCGCCTCTTCATGGGCAACGGCGGTCCCAACCTGACCTCCAGCTTCCACGTCATCGGCGAGATCTTCGACCGCGTCTACGGCGAGGGCGGCACGGCCGTCAACCAGGCCAACGTGCAGACGACCGGCATCCCGGCCGGCGGCTCGACGATGGTCGAGTTCACGCTCGACGTGCCCGGCCGCTACACGCTCGTGGACCACGCCCTCTTCCGTGCCTTCAACAAGGGCGCCGTGGGCATCCTCGAGGTCACCGGCGACGAGCACCCGGAGATCTTCAACGAACGGATGGGCTCGGGCGAGATCGCTCGCGCCGGCCGCTGACGGCTCGCCATCCGTAGGGACTCGCCATCCGTGGGGACCCCCTGCAGGGGGTCCCTACCTCCAGCCGACGAAGCCATGCCTCGCCTCCTCGTCCTGACCGCCGTCTTCGCGCTCGGCACGGGCGCAGCCCTCGCGCAACCCGACGGGATGGTGCTCGTCCGCGGCGGCACCTACCGGCCGCTCTACCAGAGCGCCACCGGCAGCGCCGAGGTGGCCGTGGCCGCCTTCTATCTCAGCGAGACGGCCGTCACGAACGCAGAGTACCTCGCCTTCGTCCGTGCCAACCCCGAGTGGCGGCGCTCGAACGTGCGGCCGCTCTTCGCCGACGGCGGCTACCTCCGCCACTGGGCCGGCGACCTCGACCTCGGCCGGGCGCGGCCGGACCAGCCCGTCGTCTACGTCTCGTGGTTCGCCGCGCGGGCCTACGCCGCCTGGATCGGCCGCCGCCTCCCGACGACCGACGAGTGGGAGTACGCCGCCTCCGCCAGCGAGACGCGGCCCGACGGCCGCCGCGAGGAGGGCTACACGCGCCGCCTCCTCGCCTGGTACGGCCGCCCCATGCCCCGCTCCATGCCGCCCGTCCGCTCGACGCCCGCCAACTACTGGGGCGTCTACGACATGCACGGCCTCGTCTGGGAGTGGGTGGGCGATTTCACCAGCGCCCTCATCACGGCCGACTCCCGCGCCAACCGCGACGCCAACAGCCGCGCCTTCTGCGCCGCCGGCGCCGTCGGCGCCTCCGACTTCGAGGACTACGCGGCCTTCCTCCGCTTCGGCTTCCGGGGTGGCCTTGAGGCCCACTACACCGTCCCCAACCTCGGCTTCCGCACCGCCCTCGACGCCCCGACCTCCTGACTGCCATGCCCCGCTTCCTCCGCCTCGCCCTTTTCCTGGGGATCCCCGCCCTCGTCGCCGCATGCGACCCGGCCCCCTCCGCCGACCTCGCCGCGGTGGATCTCGGCGCCCCGCTCTCGCCCACCTCGCTCTACCACTACGACGCGACGTGGCAGACGGACGCCGAGACGCCGATGAAGCTGGCCGACCTCCGGGGCCGCCCGGTCCTCCTCGCGATGGTCTACGCGGACTGCGGCACCGCCTGTCCGATGATCATTCACGATATGAAACGGATCGCGGAACAGGTGGGCGGCGTACCCCTCCGGCACGTCCTCGTCACGCTCGACCCCGAGCGCGATACGCCCGAGCACCTCCGCCGCTTCCGCCAGATGCACGAGCTGGGCACCGACTGGACCCTCCTCCGGGGCTCCGACGACGCCATCCAGACCCTCGCCGCCCTCCTCGGCGTGCGCTACCGTGCCGACGCGGACGGCACCATCGCCCACTCCAACCTCATCACCCTCCTCGACGCCGGCGGCGACGTCGCCGCGCAGCAGGAGGGCCTCGGGGCCGACCCCGCCCCGGCGGTGGCGGCCCTTCTCGCAGCCACAAGGCCCACCCGTTAACCCTCACCCACCCTCTATCATGACCACGCGACTTCTCTCCCTCCTCGTCCTCGCCGTCAGCCTCGTCGCCCTCACGGCCTGCGGCGGTGACGATGCGCCCACGACCGAGGCGCCGGCCGAGACGCCGGCCGAGACGCCGGCCGAAGCCCCGGCGGCCCCGACCGAAGCCCCGGCCGAGGCCCCGCCCGCCTTCGACGGCCCCGCCTTCGAGATCACGATGACGCCCGTCGGCAACGAGATGCGGTTCGAGCAGACCGAGTTCACCGTGCAGCCCGGCCAGACCGTCCGCATCACGTTCGAGAACACGGCCACGAGCCCGGCCATGAGCCACAACGTCGTGGTGCTCCAGCAGAACGCCAACGTCAACGAGATCGGCCAGGCCGCCATGCGCGCGGCCGATACCGACTATATCCCGGCCTCCCACGAGAGCCAGATCATCGCCCACACCGAGCTGGCCGCGCCGGGCGAAACCGTCACGGTCGAGTTCACCGCGCCGGCCGCCGGGGACTACACCTACGTCTGCACGTTTCCGGGTCACTACATGACGATGCAGGGGACGATGCACGTCGCCGCGTAACGGCCCGTCCCCCCGTGATGCGCGGGCCGCCGGTACCAGGCGGCCCGCGCTTTCCGTACCCGCCCGCCCCATGTCCCCCGCTCTCTCCGACCGCCCCGACGTCCTGACCGAGGCGGACGTTCGCACCGTCGTCTATGCCTTCTACCGGGGCATGGAGGCCGATCCCGTGCTGGGCCGCTACTTCGCCGGCCTCGATTGGGACGCCCACCTCCCCCGGATGGTCGATTTCTGGGCCTCCATCGTGTTCCAGACGGGCCGGTACCGCGGCCGCCCGTTCGACCCCCATGCGCGGATGCCCGGCCTCGACCGGATGCACTTCGACCACTGGGTCGGCCGCTTCCGGCGGACCGTCGACGCCCATTTCGCGGGCGCGAACGCCGAGCGGATGAAGGCGCGGGCCGAGCAGATCGCGGGCGTCTTTCAGGTCAAGCTCGGCCTCTGGCGCACGCTCGACGAAGCGGAGCCGTGAAGCGCTCCGAGGTGCTCCGGCCGCTCTCGCACGACCACTACGAGGGCCTCCAGCTCGCCGCCCGGCTCCGTCGGGCCCGCCGGGCCGGCGAGGACCCCGCCGGCTGGGCGGAAACCGTCGGCGCGTTCTGGCGCGACCACCTCGTCCCCCACTTCGCCGAGGAGGAGGCGCTCGTGATCCCCGTGCTCCTGGCGGGGGCCCCGCCGCTGGCCGAGCGAATCCGCGCGGAGCACCGCGCCATCGAGGCCCTCGTGGCCGCCGTCGAGGCGGAGCGCGCGGACTGGAACGGCCGCCTCGGCGACGTTGCCGACGTGCTGACGGCGCACATCCGGTTCGAGGAACGGGGGGCATTCCCCGCCGCCGAGCGGCTCCTGGAAGACGCCCCCGGAGAGGACCGCTAGCGGCATCCGAGGAGCAGGCCGCCGGGCGAGAGAACGGTACGCCCTGGCCGTTTCTTCACCGTGCTTGCGAGTTAACGGCCCCCTCCCTATTCTCCCCTGCCCCTCTTCCTCCTCTGCTTCCTAGCCATGGATGGTCGTTCTCCGGCGCCTGCCGCCTTTGCCGTGCTCAAGTCCCTCGGCTGGCTCGTGCTTGCGCTGATGCTCGCCTCCGTCGCCTACGCCGGTTGGATCGCCGTCGAGAACTGGGGAAGCATCCGGGTCTAGCCGCCGCTCCGGCCGCCCGCTCTTTCGCGCCCTAGCCCACCGTCGTCATGACGAAGCGCCACACGCGGCTGTTCTTCATCGGAGGGACGCTGCTCTTCGCTCTCATCTTCCTCGGGCTGACCATCGACAGCCACCGGCAGTTCGGAGCCCTCACCAACGCGGAGAACATCACCGAGGAGGTCGTCGAGGGCAAGCACGTCTGGCACCGCAACAACTGCATCAACTGCCATACGCTCTTCGGCGAAGGGGCCTATTACGCGCCCGACCTCACGAAGATCACCAAGCAGCGCGGCGAAGCCTACCTGACGGCGTTCCTCCGCGACCCCTCGCAGTTCTACTCGGAAGAGACGCACCGCCGCCTCATGCCCGACCCCGACCTCACCGACGCCGAGATCGCGCAGGTCATCGCCTTCCTCGACTGGGTCGCCGAGGTGGACAACCAGGGATGGCCGCCGCGCCCGATCCTCGTTTCGGGCGGCATGCCCGGCGCCGCAGCCGGTGCCGGAGGCCCGGTGCCGACCGCGCCCGCCTCCAACGAGCCGGTGGCCCTCGGCGAGGCCCTCTTCAACCAGCCCGAGTTGGCCTGCGTGGCCTGCCATGCCACGCAGCCCGGCGTGACCCTCGCCGGGCCCAGCCTGGCCGGTGTCGCCGCCCGCGCCGCCGAGACGGTGGCACACCCGGACTACGCCGGGGCGGCCACCGACGCCGAAGGCTACCTCCGCGAGTCCATCGTGAGCCCGAGTGCCCACCTCGTGCCGGGCGCCAACTTCGCCACCGCCCCCGTCGACGGCCTCTCCCTCATGCCCGCGGACTACGGCGAGCGCCTCTCCGACGAGCAGATCGCCCACCTCGTCGCCTACCTCATGACCTTCCGCTGACGCCGCCATGCGCTACCGCTCCCAGGCCATCTCGTACTGGTACTTCGCCGTCGCGGTGTGCCTGTTCGGGCTGCAGATGGTCTTCGGCCTGCTCGCCGTCGTGAAGTACCTCGGCCCGGACCCGCTCATCGACCTCTTCCCGTTCGACCGCGTCAAGGCGGTCCACACCAACCTGCTCATCGTGTGGGTGCTGACGGGGTTCATGGGGGCCACGTACTACGTGGTGCCGGAGGAGTCGCGCGCGGAGATCTACAGCCCGACGTTGGCCTTCTGGCAGCTCGGCCTGTGGGTCGTCGGCGGGGTGACGGCCGTGGTGGGCTACCTCTTCGGGTGGACCGAGGGCAACAAGCTGCTGGAGCAGCCCTACGTCGTCAAGCTCGGCATCGTCGTCGTGATGCTGATGTTCCTCTACAACATCCTCATGACGATCCGCAAGGCCGGACGCTGGACGACGACGGAGGGCGTGCTCGTGGCCGGCCTCGGGCTGGCGGCGCTGCTCTACCTCCCCGCCCTCGTCTCGTACGACAACTACACCATCAGCATCTTCTACCGCTGGTGGACGATCCACCTCTGGGTGGAGGGCGTCTGGGAGATGGTGCAGGCCGGGCTGCTGGCCTACCTGCTGATCCGCCTCTCCGGCGCCGACCGCGAGGTGATGGAGAAGTGGCTCTACGTGATCGTCGGGCTCGTCTTCATCGCGGGCATCCTCGGCACGGCGCACCACTACTACTGGGTCGGCGTGCCGCGCTACTGGCTCCCCATCGGCGGCTTCTTCAGCGCGCTCGAGCCGCTGGCGCTCTTCGTGATGGTGGCCTACGCCTACGTCGCCATGCGCCGCTCGGGGCTGCAGCACCCGAACTCCCTCGCGCTTCACTGGACCGTCGGCAGCGCGGTGTTCACCGCCTTCGGCGCGGGGCTCCTCGGGCTGGCCCACACGTGGCCCGCCGTCAACAAGTGGACGCACGGCACGCTCATCACCCCGATGCACGGGCACTCGGCCTTCTTCGGGGCCTACGTGATGATCAACCTCGCCGTCATCACCTTCGCGATGCCGGCCCTGACGAACCGGCGCGAGGGCGAGGAGCAGAAGCTCGGCTTCTGGGCCTTCTGGCTCATGGCCGCCGGCATGTTCGGGATGACGCTCGCCTTCGGCACGGCCGGCATCTCGCAGACCTACCTCGAGCGGATCATGGGCCTGGGCTACCTCGAAACCCAGCTCAAGATCCAGGTCCACATGCTCATGCTGACGGCGACGGGCATCCTGTTCACCGTCGGCGTGGGGCTGTTCGTGTACGACTTCTTCCGCCACCGCCCACGCTTCGCACCGCCGGCCGCAGACCCGCTGACGGAGCCGCCCGAGACGGCTGCCGTCGCCGCGTGAGTGTGCCATGACCGAATCCACCACGAACGGCGTCGCCCACGAGGGCGTCCGCTACCCCGATGCCGAGCCCTACTACCTCCCCGCCGGCGACGAGGTGGCCGTCTTCGAGCAGTGCCACGCCCGCCGGCTGGCGGTGATGCTCAAGGGGCCGACGGGCTGTGGCAAGACGCGGTTCGTGGAGCACATGGCATGGCGGCTCGGCCGCCCGCTCGTGACCGTGGCCTGCCACGACGACCTCTCGGCAAGCGACCTCACGGGCCGCTACCTCGTCCGCGGCGGCGAGACGGTCTGGCAGGACGGCCCGCTGACGCTCGCCGCCCGCCTCGGCGCGATCTGCTACCTCGACGAGGTCGTCGAGGCGCGCCAGGACACCGTCGTCGTGATCCACCCGCTGACGGACCACCGGCGGCGGCTCCCGGTCGAAAAGACGGGCGAGCTTGTCGAGGCGGCCGAAGGGTTCCAGCTCGTCGTTTCCTACAACCCCGGCTACCAGCACGTGCTCAAGGACCTCAAGCCGAGCACGCGCCAGCGCTTCGTGGCCCTGGATTTCGGCTTCCCGCCACCGGAGCGTGAGGTCGCCATCGTCCAGCACGAGAGTGGCGTGGACCGTGCGACGGCCCACCAGCTCGTCGGCCTCGGCAGCCGGCTGCGCCATCTCCGCGACCGCGGGCTGGCGGAGCTGCCGAGCACGCGGCTCCTCGTAGCGACGGCCCGCCTCATCGCCGGTGGCATTGCGCCCACGACGGCCTGCCGCGTCGGCCTCGTCGCCCCGCTCTCCGACGACGCCGACCTCGTGGCGGCGATGCACGACCTCGTGGATCTCTCGATGGCCGGCTGAGGCGGCCCGCCGATGTCCGAACCCGAAGACGTACTCCTCGATGGGGCGCACCACGCCGCGCTCTTGGCGCAGCGGCTCTGGCGCCGCCGCTCGTCGGACGCCCGGCCCGAGGCGGTCCGCCTCGTCGAGGTCCGCGGCCGGCTGGAGCTGTTCGTACGCGCGGCCTTCGGCGTACCACTGGTGATCGGCGTGGCCGAACCGCCGCCGCGGCCGTCGTGGTTCGCGCGGCTGGGGAAACGGATTCCGCGCCACCTGGTCGAGCGCCGCACGCTCGCCTCCACCGACGGCGAGCGGCTCCGCCTTCCGCGTTCGCTCCCCGCCGAGCCCGACGCCGAAGGCGCACGGGCGCGCTACCGCCTCCTCGCCGCCGAGCAGGCCGCCCGTGCCGCCCGCGGCACCCCGCGCCACCTCCCCCCCGACCCGCTCGTACGCGACCTCTTCCTCCTCCGCGAGGCCGCTGCCGTGGACCGGATCCTGGCTGACGAACTACCCGGCCTGCTGCCCGGCCTCCGCGCCGCACGCGCCACCGACCGCACCGCGCGCCCCGATCCCGGGCGGCTCACGCCGCAGGAGGCCGCCGTCGAGGTCGAGCTCCGCGCCGTGCTCGGCGACGACCCGCGCAACGGCGACGCCCCGGCCGATCCTGAAGCCTCACTCGCCTGGGCGACGGAAACGGCCGAGCGCATTCGTGCGGACGAGGGGCCCTATCGCGGGCTCCCCGCCGTCGTACTCTGGGGGACGGTGGTGGCGCCTCCGCCCGAACCCGCCCGCCGCGCCTCGACAGGGCCACCCGAAGAGACCGAAGAAGCCGTACGCCGCCGGGTGAGCGTGATGCCCCGCCGCCCGAACGTCCGCCAGGCCCCCGAGGACGAGGACGACGACCACGTAGGCCTGTGGATGGTTCAGCTCGACGACCCGCAGGAACACGTCGAGGATCCGATGGGCCTCCAGCGCCCCGCCGACCGCGACGAGGAGGTGGACCCCGACGACCTGGCCGACTCGCTCTCGGAACTGCCCGAGGCGCGGCTGGTCGCCGCACCGGGCCGGGCCCGCGAGGTCCTCGCCAGCGACGACCCGCCACCGACGGGCGTCGCCGAGCCGTTGCGGGGTGGGCCGCCCGCCGGGTTCGTCTATCCCGAGTGGGACTACCGCGCCGGCGCCTACCACGAGCACGGCGCCGTCGTCCGCGTCCGCACGCCGCCGCTGGGCGACCCGGCCTGGGCCGAGCGCGTGCTCGCCCGGCGCGCCGCGCTGCTGCACGAAGTCCGCCGCCGGTTCGAGCGCCTCCGCCCGCGCCGCCTCCGCCTCGGCCGCCAGCGCGACGGACCCGAGGTGGACCTCGCCGCCTACGTCGCCGCCTACGCCGACCGCCGCGCCGGACGGGCGGGGGACGACCGCCTCTACGAGGCCGTCCGCCCGGCCCGCCGCGACGTCGCCCTCGCGCTGCTGGTGGACGTGAGCGGCTCCACCGACAGCTGGGTGGCCGGCACCCTCCGCGTGATCGACGTCGAAAAGGAGGCGCTCCTCGTCGTCTGCGACGCGCTCGACGCGCTCGGCGATCCCTACACCATCCTCGCCTTCTCGGGCGAAGGGCCGGAGCACGTCTCGATCCTACCGCTCAAAGGCTTCGATGAGCGCAGCGGCGCGAACGTCCGCCGCCGCATCGCCGCGCTCGAGCCCGACCGCTACACCCGCCTCGGGGCCGCCCTCCGGCACGCGACGGCGCTCCTGATGCAGAAACCGGCCCGACACCGCCTCCTCCTGGTCCTCTCGGACGGCAAACCCAACGACGTGGACCACTACGAGGGCCGCTACGGCGTCGAGGACGCCCGGCAGGCCGTGGTCGAGGCGCGGTTGCAGGGCCTCCACCCGTTCTGCGTGACGGTAGACCGCCACGCGCCGGCCTACATGCCGCGCATCTTCGGGGCCGGCGGGTACGCCGCGCTCCACCACCCGGAGCACCTCCCGGGCGTGCTGGTGGACGTGCTCCGGCGGCTCGTCCGCGCCTGAGGTGCGGCACCCGTCCCGCCCCGAGGGTGGCGATGCTGACCAACAACCCGAACAAGGAGGTGTGGATCTTGCACCTCTACGATCAGAACCGACTCGAAGGCCCCTACAGCGATGGATCGAACCAGCTTCCTTAACGACCTCGACGCCCTCTTTAAGGAGATCGGCGAGCCCACCCATGAGCAGGCCCTTGCCCTCTATGGCTACCTCCTCGGTCTGACGTATGCAAGGGCGATCACCCAGGACGACTACAGACTGTACTGGGACCAGTTGCCTCTGAGCGGCGACGAGCTCGACGAGCTCGACATCAACTTCTAAGTCCGGCACGATGATCATCATCGCGTGGGACATAGAGACTTGCCCGCTGCCGGTGGAGACCCTCGGCCCGCGACAGCTGCGCCGGTACGAGTCGCTGCTGAAAGCCGAGCTCGACCGTGCCGCCGCCGGCGCCGAGGAGGAGGATGCCAGCCGGAGAGTCAGGAGCCTCCATCCGGCCCTCGGCTGGATCTGCTGCGCGTCGTTCGTCCGCCTCCAGGACGACGGCACCACCGCCGAGCCGCGTTCCTTCTCGGCTGCCGATCCCGACGCCGAGCGAGCCATGCTGCGCTGCCTCTGGGACACCCTCGGCCGGATGCCCGCCCGTGTGCAGTGGGTCACCTGCAACGGCAAGCGCTTCGACTGCGAGTGGCTGATGACGCGGACCGTAGCGCACGGCCTCACCCCGTCCCGCTGCGACATCCTCGCCCGCAACCCCTACGCCCACCGCCCGCACGCGGACCTGCTGAATCTCTGGCGCTCCAACCGCATGGGCCTGGCCGACGTCTGCGAGCTGCTCGGCGTGCCGACGCCCAAGTCAGACCTCGACGGCTCCAAGGTCACTGAGACCGTCGCGTCCGGCGGGCCTGGATCGCGTCGTCCGATACTGCGAGGCCGACGTCGTGGCCACCGCGCTCTGTTTCCACCGCCTCAAGCCTATCTCCGACGACACGTTCCGCGCGCGCCGCGTGTCTGAGTCCGTCGTTTGAGTGCCCTGATGAGCTTCGTTCGCGCTCACACAGACTCAGCGCCTCCCTCGATTTGTTACAGTTTCCCCGTTCTCCTCTTACACCTCCCTACAGAGGCATAGTTGGGGTGCCCTTCCGCTCTCCCTTCTCCCCCATTACCGATG
>CAZOJJ010000048.1:0-5899 GCA_964580105.1 uncultured Rhodothermales bacterium
ACGCCGCATCGTGTCCCTACGCCGCATCGTGTCCCTACGCCGCATCGAGACGGTGGAACGCCCGCCTTCCGTGGCCGGATCGACTCAGTACCCGACGGCGGTATCCGTCTGGCGGCGCGGATCGGCCCCGCCGTGGAGCGTGCGGTTCCCGGCTTCGTCGTACGTGACGTGGATGGCGTCGGCGGCGCCGAAGGTGGAGACGTAGTCGATCTCCCAGCCCATCGCGCGGAGCGTGTCGAGGCGGAACTCGGGGAAGCCGCGCTCGACCTGCATCTCGTCCGGCAGCCACTGGTGGTGGAAGCGCGGCGCGGCCACGGCCGCCTGCACGTCCATCCCGAAGTCCATCACGTTCGTGAGCACCTGGAAGACGGTCGTGATGATGCGCGCGCCGCCGGGCGAGCCGAGCACCATGAAGAGCCGGCCCTCGGGGTCTTCCACGATGGTCGGCGTCATGGACGAGACGGGCCGCGCACCGGGGCGCACGGCGTTGCGCTCGCCCTGGACGAGCCCCCACAGGTTCGGCTCACCCGGCGCCGCCGTGAAGTCGTCCATCTCGTCGTTGAGGAAGAACCCCGCCCCGTCCACGACGACCTTCGAGCCGTAGAGGTCGTTGATGGTGTACGTCACGGCGACGGCGTTGCCTTCGGCGTCCACGATGGAGTAGTGCGTCGTCTCGGTCCCCTCGGCGGGCAGACCCGGCGGCGTGCCGTGACCGACCGCCGGGCTGGGCGTCGCCCGCGTGGGGTCGAATGTGGCCATCCGTCGGCGGACGTAGCCGGCGTCCATGAGTGCCGAGGCGGGCACGTCCACGAACGCGGGGTCGCCGAGCCAGTGGCTGCGGTCGGCGTAGGCGCGGCGCATGGCCTCGCCGAAGAGGTGGAGGTGCTCGGCCGAGTGCCGGCCCCAGGTCCCGAACGGATACGGTTCGACGGCCCGGAGCATCTGCACCAGCGCCATCCCCCCCGAGGCCGGCGGCCCCATCGCGATCACCCGATGATCCCGGTAGGTGCCGTAGAGCGGCTCGCGCTCGACGGGCCGGTACGCTTCGAGGTCGGCGTGGGTGATGAGCCCCCCGCCGCGCTCCATCTCCGCCACGATGAGGTCGGCCGTCTCGCCCTTGTAGAAGCCGTCGCGGCCGTGGTCCCGGATGCGGCGGAGGACGGCGGCGAGGTCGCGCTGGACGAACCGCTCGCCGGGCACGAACGCCGCGCCGTCTTCCTTGACGAAATAGCGGCGCGTGCTCGCGTACTCGGCGAAGTCGGGGCGGTAGCGGTTGAAGAGGTTCGCCTGCCGCTCGGCCAGGAAGAAGCCCTCCTCGGCGAGTGCGATGGCAGGGTCGAGGAGCCGCGCGAGGGGGAGCGAGCCCCAGCGGGCGTGCGCCTCCAGCAGCCCGGCCACGGTCCCCGGCACCCCGGACGCGAGGTGGCCCTTCGTGCTGCGGCCGGGCACCATGGCGCCGGTGGAGTCCCGGAACATCGCGGCGGTGGCGGCCATCGGGGCGACCTCGCGGAAGTCGAGCGAGGTCGCCGTGCCGTCGGCGAATCGGACGAGCAGGAAGCCGCCGCCGCCCACGTTGCCCGCGTTCGGGAGCGTCACGGCCAGCGCGAAGCCCGTCGCCACGGCCGCGTCGATGGCGTTGCCGCCGTCCCGGAGCACATCGAGGCCGACGCGGGCGGCGTCCCCCTGCCCTGCTACGACCATCGCGTGCGCGGCCTGCACCGGGGCGGGCGGCCCTTCCCCCGAGGCGGGCGGCGCGGCCTGCTGGCAGGCCACCGACGGGACGAGCAGGAAGGCGACGAACAGGACGAGGAGGCGGGGCATCGGACGAGCGGCTAGCGTTCGTTCGAAGCTACGCCCGGCCTCGGATGGCTTCGTCATCGGGCACGATTTCGCCCAGGGGCTACGCATCAGTCTAGCTGGAGCACCTTCGCGAGGTAGTCGGCGTCCCATGCCGCACGCATCCGCTTCGTCGGCGCCCCCCCTCCGCCGTCGTCTCCGCCCGCAGAAGCGTCAGTGCCACGCGGCGCGCGACCGCCAGATTCGCCGCTGCATGGTCGGCCCGTGCCCGGCTCTGGTCCTCCCCGAACGACACGTCGAGGCTCCAGTGCAGCCCGTTCTCGATGCCCCAGTGGCCCCGTACGGCCCGCGCCAACGCCTCCGCGTCCGGGGCGAGGCTGCTGACGAAGTGCCGCTGCATCGTCGTCGCCGCGCCGCGCACCGTCCGCGTCGCCTCGACCATCCCCACGCTCTGGAGACCTGGCCAGAGCAGCGCACGGGAGGCCCGCTCCGGCACCGGCGCCGACCAGTACCGCCGGGTCTCCTCGCGCCCGTGCCCCCGCTCCGAGGTCTCGAAGGCGTCCACCTCGCCTGTGAGCGTGGCCTCGAAGAGCCACCCCTGCGCGTCGTCCCGCAGCCCGGCCTGATTGCCCTTGAGCGCGAAGACGTAGCTGCCCCCGCCGTCGAGGATCTGCCGGGCGATGTCCGACTGGCAGCCCGCCGCGTCGATGGTCACGATGCAGCCCGAGAGGTCCAGGAGCGCCAGCAGCCGCGGGATGGCCGAGGCCTCGCCCTCCCCCTCGCCGGCGGCCACCTGCCCGAGGGCGGCCCCCGCCTCGGTGGCCCACGCCGAGACGACGGTCAGCATCGGCTCGCCTGCGTCTCGCGCTCGCCGGAGCCGCTTGCCATCGACGGCGACGACGCGGCCGTCTGTGCGTCGGAAGGCGTCCTGTGCCCAAGCGGCGAAGGAGGCCTCGAAGTGGCGTCGGTCGATGAGAGCGAAGACACGGCGGATGGTGTCGTGGGAGGGGACGCCGTTCTCGAGGGGGAGGAAGCGTCGGAGCCAGTCGAGGCGGGCCTTCCCGAAGGCCTCGATGGCGAGGAAGCTGTCGGCGCCCGCGACGGTGGCGCAGAGGGCGAGCCCAAAGATGTCGGCGAGGGCGTGCCGGGTGCTCCGGTCACGACGTGGGTCGGGGATGAGGTCGAAGTGGCCTCCGAGCAGGGGCATGGGCGTAGGGAGAGAGCGAGTCCTCTCCTACGCATCATGCTCATGCGTAGCCCCTGCGATTTCGCCCCTCTAACCCGGGTGTTGCACTTTGCAATAGCGGCGTTTACCTTGCACGTGGCCTCCGGCCATTCCCTGAGGGACCCTCATCCGTACTTGTCCCTAACCCCCCGCTCCCATGCACCGCCTCATCTCCGTCATGACCGCTGCGGCGGTCCTGGTCGGGCTCGGCGTTCTTGCCGTGTTCCAGTTCTGACACGCGACCCAGCCCTGCCGCGAGAGCGCGGCCCTTCGGACGCCGGAGGGCCGCGCTCTCCGTTTGGGGGGCTGCCTCGGGATGCGGGTGGCCCATTCTCCGCGGCGTCGTAGACTCCGGCCGCACCCGCCCTCGCCCGGATGACCCTGCTCGACTGGCTCCTCGTCGCCCTCTACCTCGCCCTCACCCTCGGCATCGCGGCGTTCTACGCGCGGCGGGCCTCGCGGAGCACGACCGAGTTCTTCGCCTCCGGCCGTGCGATGCCGTGGTGGCTCGCCGGCACGAGCATGGTGGCGACGACCTTCGCCGCCGACACCCCGCTCCTCATCACCGAGGTCGTTGCGGCCGACGGCATCTCGGGCAACTGGATCTGGTGGTGCGGCGCGCTCGGCGGCGTGCTGACGGTGTTCTTCTTCGCGCGGCTGTGGCGGAGGAGCGGCGTGCTGACCGACGTCGAGTTCGTCGAGCTCCGCTACAGCGGCCGGCCGGCGGCGGCCCTGCGCGGCGTCAAAGCGGTCTACTTCGGGCTCTTCATGAACGCCGCCATCGTCGGGTGGGTGGCGCTGGCGATGGAGACGGTGCTCTCGGTGCTCTTTCCCGAGATGCGCCTCTTCGGGCGCGAGTCGTTCTCCGTCCTCGGCCTGGAGCTCGGCGCGCCGATGGCGACGGTCGGCCTGCTGACGCTGCTCGTGGCGGCATACGCCCTCCTCTCCGGCCTGTGGGGCATCGCCGTGACCGACGCGTTCCAGTTCGCCCTGGCGATGCTCGGCTCCGTCCTCCTCGCCGTCTACGCGCTCGGCCTGCCCGAGATCGGCGGCCTCGGCGGGTTGATCGACAACGTACCCGATACGACGCTCCGCTTCTTCCCCGTCGTCGGGGCCGACGTGGCCGAGGGCGCGGCCGTGTTCGCGCTCTCCGGCCTCGCCTTCGTGGCCTACTTCGGCGTGCAGTGGTGGGCGAGCTGGTACCCCGGGCAGGAGCCCGGCGGCGGCGGCTACGTGGCCCAGCGGATGCTCGCGGCGCGGGGCGAGCGGGACTCGGCGCTGGCCGTGCTCTGGTTCACCGTCGCCCACTACTGCGTGCGGCCGTGGCCGTGGATCCTCGTCGCCCTCTGCGCGCTCGTGCTCTTCCCCGGGTTGGAGAACCCGCGCGAGGGGTACGTCCTGATGATGCGCGAGGCGCTGCCGCCGGGCATCCTCGGCCTGCTCTTCGCGGCGTTCCTGGCCGCGTTCATGAGCACGATCTCGACGCAGCTCAACTGGGGCACGAGCTACCTCGTGCACGACCTCTACGCGCGGTTCGTGGCGCCCGAGCGATCCGAGCGGCACTACGTCCTCGTCTCGCGGCTGGTCACGGTCGGCCTCGCCGTCGTCGGCGTCCTCGTGGCGACGCAGCTCGACACGATCACCGAGGCGTGGGGGCTCGTGCTGAGCGCCTCGGCCGGCCTCGGCCTCGTGCTCATCCTCCGCTGGTACTGGTGGCGCATCAACGCCTGGAGCGAGCTGACCGCGACGCTCGTTCCCCTGGGGCTCGTCGGGCTCCAGCTGCTCGGCGTCGAGGTGCCGTTCCTGACGGCCGCCTTCCCCGTCAACCTCTACGGCATCGTCGCCGTCACGACGGCGGCGTGGGTGCTCGTCACGCTGCTCACGCGGCCCACCGACCCGGCCACGCTCGACGCGTTCTACACGCGCGTCCGCCCCGCCGGGCCCGGCTGGCGACGCGTGGCGGCGAGCCACCCGGAGGTGCGGCCGACCGAGGCGCTCGGCCGACAGGCGCTGCGCTGGGCGCTCGGCGTGGCGCTCGTCTACGCCGCGCTGTTCGGGACGGGCTGGCTCCTCTTCGGGCGCTGGCTCGCCGGCGGCGTGGCCCTCCTCCTCGCCGCCGGCCTCCTCGCCTTCCTCGTGCGCAGCCTCGACCGCACCGAGAGCCCGTCGCTTCCTGAGCGCCCCCGCCTCGGCGACTCCGAGGCGGAGGGAGCCGGTGCAGATTCGGTGCAACCCTCGCCCTGCCAGAACCCCTCGCCTTCGGGCGGGTAGGTTCGTTTTCTCATCCACCCGCAGACCCATGCCCGCAGCGCAGTCCGGCGACACCGTCCGCATCCACTACACCGGCCGCCTCGGCGACGGCACCGTGTTCGACTCCTCCGACGGCCGCGAGCCGCTCTCGTTCACCGTCGGCTCGGGCGAGGTCATCGCCGGCTTCGACCGGGGCGTGGCGGGAATGGAGGTCGGCGAGACGAAGACCATCGAGATCCCGGCCGCCGAGGCCTACGGCGAGCACCGCGAAGAGATGACGCTCACGGTGGGACGGGACCAGTTCCCCGAGGGGATGGAGCCGGAGGTCGGCCAGTCCCTCCAGCTGGGCCTCTCGGACGGCCAGACCGTGCAGGTCGTCGTGGCCGCCGTCGAGGGCGACGCCGTGACGCTCGACGCCAACCACCCGCTGGCCGGGAAGGACCTCATCTTCGACCTGGAGTTGGTGGGGATCGGGTAGGCCCGGCCGGTCCGCCTCACACGTCCTCCCACCACGCGCCGGTGCGCGCTTCCGGACGCCCCGCCTCACGACCGGCCGGGCGCGACCGCGGCACCGACCGCGGCACCGACCGCGGCACCGACCGCGGCACCGACCGCGGCACCGACCGC
>CAZOJJ010000048.1:5999-13791 GCA_964580105.1 uncultured Rhodothermales bacterium
GGCGTCGGCAGGGTGCCGAGGCGGAGGAGGTAGCGGAGGTAGCGGAGCCGACCGAAGGCCGGAAGTGCGTCGAGCCGGGCGAGCACGCGCGTGCACTCCTCGCGCTGCACGGCGGCCCGCGTGCGGAGCCGCGCGGCCTCGCGGTCGAGCGCGTCGCTCTGGCGCTGGAGGTGGCGGCGGAGCCGCTGCTCCTCGGCGGGCGAGAGCGCCCCGGGCGCGGCGTCGGCGTAGCGCGCCACGAGCGCGGCGCGCCAGGCATCCACGGCGGCGCGGCTGACCGACGAGACGCCTTTCGCCTCGGCCACCCGCTCGGGCGTAGCCATCCGGGCGTCGCGGACGCCGGCGGCCTTGAGCCGCACGACGACCCGGTGGCCGACGTCCTCGACCGCGTCCATCTCCCCGACGAAGTGGCGCTGGAGGTGCCGGCCGAGGGCCTCCTCGCGCAGCTCGGCGAGGCGGGCGGCGCGGGCGTCTTCGGCACCCTCGTGGAGGCGCCGCTTCTCGTCCCCGAGGTGGCCTGCCTCGGCGTCCAGCTCGTCGGCCCAGCGGGCCAGGGCGGCGGCCTCGCTCGCCAGCCGGCGCCGGCGGCGCACCACCGAGAGGCGGCGGTAGGCCCCGTCTACGGCGAACCCGGCGGCTCCGGCCAGTGCCGCTCCCACCCCGAAGGCGAGGGCGGGCCTCCCGGCCAGCACCAGGCTAAGCACGACCCCGAAGCCGGCGAGGGCGGCCGGAAGAAACGCCCGCTCGAACGCCGTCCGCTGGGCACGGAGCGGCTCGCCGCGCGGTGCCCGCGTGCGCGGCTTTGCCTCGGGCACCCGGCCTGCCAGGACCGCGTCGAGCGGCGGCACCCGCTCCAGCGGCAGGAAGCAGGCCGTGCGGAGCGCTTCGGCCAGCGGACGGGCGGACTCGATCCGGCGCAGGTCCGCGAACAGCGGCGCCTCGTCCGGCGCGAAGAAGTCGTCGGAGGTAAACAGGAGGTTCTCGCCCGTCGCGTAGCGGTCCCAGAGCACGGGCTCGGCGGCGAGGGCCCGAAGCGCGGTGTAGACGACGAGTCCGGGAAAGCGGTCGAGGTGCGGCCCCGCGTCGCGCTCGGTGCGGTCGGGGTGCTGGTAGTTGCGGTGGCCGACCTCCGGCGCGGGCGTGCCGTAGAGCGCGGGCACGACGAAGGCGTCGTAATCGACGAGGGTGAGACGCGGCCGGCCGTCGGCTTCGCGAACGAGCACGTTGCCGTGCTGGAGGTCGCCGTGGGCGAATCCGTGCGCCTCGAGATCGGCGAGCATCCGGCGCCAGGCCTCGGCCAGCGCCGCCATCCGGTCCGCCTCGGCGTAATGCCGGGCTACGTAGCGGCCGAGCGTCTCGCCCTCGGCCCAGTCCATCACGACGAGCGGGTACGCCGTGCCGCCGACGCGCACGCCGCGCGGCTGGTAGTCGAAACCGACGGTGTAGGGCAACGCGGCTTCGCGGAGCGCCTTCGCGACCTCTCGGTAGCGCCGCTGCTGCGCGGGCACCTCCGTCAGCAAGCACCGCACGGCCACGCGGCCTTCGGCCGTCTCGGCCGGGAAGACGGCAGCGAAGGCGCCGGTGATCGGCTGCGGCAGACCGAGCGGCCCGGCCTCGACGGTCCCGGCCGCGAGGACGGGATCGGTGAACGCCTCGTCGGGGAACTGGAGGGCGTCCTGGTAGTCACCGGGCGTCGGGTAGGCCACGTCAGCGGAGGCGGAGGACGAGGAGGGTCACGTCGTCGTTGCGCATGCCGCCCGCACGGGCGGTCTCGACGAACCGGGCGAAGGCGTCGGCGTCGTTCACGTCCAGGACGGCGGCGGGGGCGGTCTGGAGGAGGTAGGCGGCGAGGGCATCGGTGGTGAGGGCGAAGGCGTCGCCCGGTTGCCACGTTGCCCCGAGGCGGTGCCCCTCGGGCTCGGACCGGCCCGCCCGGCTGCCGAGGAGGGCGGGGACGTTGCCGAACTCGGCCGGGTCGAGGACGGGCCAGACGTGGGCGAGCGCGCCGTCGCGGAGATGAAACAGCACGGCGTCGCCGACGGCCTCGGCCTGCCAGGTGCCGTCCGGGGCGACGGACAGGCCGAGGAACGTGGCGAAGGCGCCCTCCTCGGCCTTTGCCTGGGCGTACCAGGGCAGCGCCTCGACGCGCCGGCCGACCTCGGCCTCGAACGCCTGGCGGGCACGGCCGCGCAGGTCACCGCCGCCGGCGGTCGTCCAGGCGTGCGTGAGCGCCCGCGCCCAGGCCCCCGCGAACGCCGACTCCGTCGCGCCGTCGGCCACGGCGAGGCGGACCGCCCCGGCCGCGTCCCACACCGGCCCGGCGTGCGCGTCTTCGTACTCGGAGGCCGCGTGCCCCGCTTTGGGCAGCGCGAACGCCTGCGCCTCGGCCGGGACGCGCGCCATCAGACCAGCGTGCTCGGCCGCGTGCCGATCTCCAGGAAGCGCACGAGCGCGGCGGGGTCGGCGTTGAAGACGAACCCGCGCGTGTCGAGCGAGGTGACGAACCCCTCGGCCTCGGCGGCGCGGCGCATCGGGAACGGCAGCTCGCTCGACATCTGGAAGAGCGCCCGCGCGTGGGCGTCCGGCAGCCCCTCGACGGTGTCCGGCAACTCGACGGCGGGCTCGGTGGACGACGAGAGGTGGACGTTGAACAGGAGCACCTCGCCGTCCTCGGTGCCGTAGGCCGTCAGCTCGCGGGCGAAGCGGAGCGGGTCGCCGTCGGTGGCCTCGCCGTCGGTGACGTTGAGCACGATGGGCGGGAACGTGCGCGGGTGGGCGTCGATCCAGCGGCGGACGACCTGCGTGGCGAAGTCGAGCGCCTGGCACATCGGCGTGCCGTTGCGGGCCTCGGGGTCGAACCAGACGGGCACGCGGACGCGCCGCGCCTCCCCGTCCGGCCGTTGCCGGACGCGCTCTTCGAGGCGGAGCGGGCGCTCGGCCAGTGCCGAGATCGGCACGAGGTCCGTCGCCGCCGTCGGCGTTCCGTCCTCGTCCACCCGCCGGATGAGCGGCTCGACGCGCTCGCCGTAGCCCACGAGACCGACGTGGAAGTAGTCGCGCACACCGTCCTCCTTGGCGCAGCGGAGGACGAGGTTCTGGAGCAGCCGGTTGACGGTGTCGGTCAGTACGCGCGCCTTGCTCGGGGCGGCGTCGCCCTGTTCCTCGGCCCCGCCGAAGGGGTCCTTCATCGAGGCCGACTGGTCGAGGAGGAAGAGGAACGCGGCGGGCGCAGCGCGGGAGATCTCGGCGGAGTAAGGCACGGGTCGGGTCGGTGTGGCGGGGTCGAAGGGTACGGAAGGGGTGGAGCGAGGGGTTCAGTACGCCAATGTCCCCAGCCTGCGATCCCTCTCCCTCCTCTACACCGGCTCGGCCAGCGGGGCGTAGAGCCGCGCCCGGTCCTTGCCGCGCATGGCGGCGTAGAGCGCCTGGGACAGCACCGTGAGCACGAGCCCGGTGTGGACGTTCCGGTCGAGGAGGTCGGCCGCCTGCTCCACCAGGCCGGCCATCGCCTCGAGGCGGGCGTCCGGCAGCGCGCCGACGAACTTGCGGACGGCCTCGGCCTGGTCCACGTTGACGAGCGGCGCGGCGTCTCCGGCAGCCCGGTAGAGCACGAGGTCGCGGATCCAGCCGAGCATCAGTTCGAGCAGTCCCTTGACCGGCTCCCGCCCCATCCTGGCGACCTGCTCGATGAGCGCGGGCAGCTTCATCGGGTCCTGCGTGTAGGCCAGGCGGACGAACGTCAGGGCCAGCTCGCGGCGCCCGGCCAGTTCCTCGCTCTCGGTCAGCGCGAGGGCCCGCGTGTACGAGCCGTCGGCCATGCGGGCGAGGAAGGCCGCCCGGCCGGGCTCGATCCGCCGCCGCTCGACCAGGGCCTCCTCGATGGCCTCGGCGGGGAGCGGGTCGAAGCGGAGGCGCTGGCAACGCGAGAGGATCGTCGGCAGCAGGCGGTCGGCGCGCTCGGCGGTGAGGACGAGGACGGTCTGCGGCCCCGGCTCCTCCAGCATCTTGAGGAAGGCGTTGGCCGAGGCCGTGTTCATCCGGTCGGCGTCGAGGAGGATGCCGACGGTGTAGCGCCCCTCGGCCGGGACGTAGTGCAGGTCGTGCATGATCTGCCGGATGCGCTCGGCCGAGTAGATGACCTGCCTGGACGACGTCTTGCCCGAGTCCTCCAGCGACGGGCGCCGCTGGAAATCGACGGCCTCGTAGGGATCGGCGTGGAGCCGCTGGAGCCGCTGGACGACCTCGTCGGTCTTTGCGTCCGATGGCTGCGGCAGGTAGACGTGGACGTCCGGGTGCAACCCGCGCGTTGCCTTGGTGCAGGCGAGGCAACGACCGCAGGCATCGCCCGCCGGGGCGCCGCGCCCGCGCTGCTCGCACTGGAGCGCCTGGGCGAACGCGAGGGCAGCCGCGCGCTTGCCGGTGCCGTCGGGCCCGTAGAACAGGTACGCCTGCGCGACGCGCTCCGAGTCCAGAGCGCGGCCGAGGGCGTCGGTGAGGCGCTCCTGGCCGATGACGCGGTTCCAGCCCACGGGAGGCGAGGGATGAGGGAGACGGTACGAGCGGAGAAACTACGGGCGCCTCGGCCTCGGCGCCGCCGAGGCGGGGGAATCCACGGAGCGTTCGGGGTCGGCCGGATCCCCGCGGCGCCCGCCCCGTTCTGCACGCCCCACCAGCGAGGCCCCTCCTGAAACGCCATCCTTCCGTGTGGCGGGCGGTGCTTTGGACGCTCGGCATCGCCGTCGCACTGCTCCTCCCCTTCCACGTCGTCGAGGGCCTGGTGCGCCGGGTCGGGCAGACGACGGGGCACGTCGTGCTCTTCGCGGGCTCGACGTGGCTGTGGCTGCGCGCCTTTCCCCGCGCCGCCCTCGCCGTCGTGGCCGCCATGGTCGTCCTGGCCCTCGGGACGGAGACGCTGCAGATGGCATTCACGGCGCTCGGGCGCGGTGCCCAGACGCGGGATCTCGTGGCGGACGGAGTCGGGATCGTGCTCGGCCTCGGGCTCTGGGTGAGCACCCGGCGCTGGTTGCGAAGCTGAATGGGGTCGTGTGAGACGACAGGTGGTCTGGCACAAACGCCCCAACCGGGACTATCCGAGATGAACCGGGACGTGGTGGGATGAGAACGGCCTTTTCGCCCCCGTTAACGCCGATTTAGAGGTGGGCTTGGGGAGGCCCGAAGGCGGGGTCCCGGAAAGGCTCTGCGACACGTGGTTTGGCATAAAGCCCCTTCGAGGAGACGGCCGCGACAGATGGTTTGTCGTGGTCAGCCTTCGACATCCGAGTACGGCGTCAGCCCCGAGCGCGCCCGCATGAGCTAGCGCCGCTCGTAGATCGTGAAGACGGCCGGACCATTCTCCGCGCGCATCAGGCGCAGCAGGATCAGGGTGCCCGGGACCTCCCAGCGGGAGTTGAGTTGGAGGCTGCCGGCGTTAATGGCTTCGATGGCTTCAGGGCCGGTGCCGAAGGCTTCGACCTGGTCCCACGTCGTAGGAGTGAGGGGGGAGCCGTAGCGGCTGATCATCTCCTGCTCAGCGACGAGGAACTGAATGATGTGCCGGCTCTCGTCGTCGCCAGGGGCCTCCAGCATTTCGACGACCCTGAACAGGCCGTCTTCATCGAAGTGGTACGAGACGCCGGCGGTGAGTGTAGAGTCACTCAGGGGGATCCGATAGGTGAGGACGGAATCACGACTGAGGGCCAGCTGGGCGGTCTCGGCCTGGTAGATCTCCTCGGGGGAAGCGCCCCACCGAGCGGCACGGTAATCCTGAGCGAACGCGGGCGTGCTGAAGGCGAGGAAGTCGATGAGGAGCAGGAGCCGGAGCCGGTTCACAGCCTGGTCGAGGTTTCGAGGGCGATGGCGAGGGGCGTGTATTCCTGCTCCCACATCGTGTGCGAGACGCGGTAGCGTGGGGCGTCGGGGTTGTCTGACCAGATGTGGATGTGCTGGGGCTCGACGTAGAGGCGCTTGATCTGGATGCCGCCAGGACCGCGGAAGACGTAGACCAGGCCGTCTCGGAGTTCGCCGCCGGGCGCTACCGCCAGATGACGAGCGACGCGGTGAAGCGGCGGCGCCCGTTCTGGCGCTACCGCCACGGCGGCAGCCAGGAGCCGCGCGAGCAGCACGTGACGGCGCCGCCCAAGGGTTTCAACGGGCTCGTGCTGCGCGGCGACGATCCCTGGTGGGAGACGCATTACCCGCCCAACGGCTGGGGCTGCAGTTGCTACGTCGAGACCCTCTCGCAGGCCGACCTCGACCGGAAGGGGCTGAAGGTCGGCAAGGCTCCGAAGGTCGAGACGTACGAGCACGTGGACCGCCAGACGGGCGAGGTGTTTGACGTCCCGAAGGGGATCGACTTCGGCTGGGACTATGCGCCCGGTCGCTCATGGGTACACTCGTTCACGCCGTCGTACACGGATTCGTGGCCCACAGGTGCGGAGACGATTCCCGTAGCACCTGTCTTCGGATCGGGCCCGGTGGCTGCTCCCGATCCTCGCACGCTGCCCGCAGACTATCTCCTGCCTGACGACCTCGACGACGATGCCTACCGGCAGGCTTTCTTTTCGGAGCTCGGGGCCGACGAGGAGGGAACCGTCGTCTTCGATGTCATGGAGGAGCCGCTTCCCGTCTCCTCGGCGCTATTTCAGGCGCGCGACGGCGTGTCGAAGATCCGGAAGCAGGGCCGCCACGTCTTCATGCGACTCCTCGCCCGCACCCTTCTCGAACCCGATGAGGTGTGGGTCAGGCTCGAACCGATCCCCGATCCGGTTCGGCGCTATCGTCTCGTGCGCCGCTATCTGGCATGGTGGAAGGTTGCCGGCAGCGACGCGCCTGCCCTGGTGAGCTTCGAGTGGAGCCGCTATCTGTGGACGGGCCTTACCACCTTCCAGTCGAACCTGCGCTACATCGAGCGCCAGCGCGTCGGCGTGCGCCTCTACCGGCGGCCATGAAAAAACCCCGGCGCGCGGTCCACCGGGGTTTGCCCGTGCGTCCTATGACGGCGACTTGCGGCCTCAGCGCACGATAGCATTCTCTTGTACAACACCCGTGAACGCCTGTTCCCGTGGCCGGCTACAGCATCACCTTCCAGGCCGTAGAGGCGTTCATCGAGCCGGAGTCGGCGGGCGCGGCGTTCGGCGCGCTCTTCGACGAGCGCGACACGACGGACCTCCACGCCGACATCGGCGAGCACCTGGTCAACGCGACGGGCGAGCGGTTCGAGGCCGAGCGCGCGCCCGACGGCGCGCCGTGGGCGCCGCTCTCGCCCGCCACGCTCATCTCCGGCTACCAGAAGCGGGCAAAGGCGAACCGCGCGTTCAAGCTGACCGGCCGAGGCGCCCGCTCCGGCCGGGGCAACATCGAGATGACGGCCGGCTTCGCGCGCTACGTCGCAAACAAGAAGATCCTCCAGGAGCAGGGCCGCCGGGGCGGCCTCCTGGACGGCATCGTCTACCAGCCCGGCGACGGCTTCGTGCGCATCGGCACGAACAAGGTCTACGGGCGCATCCACCAGCTCGGCGGCGAGGCCGGGCGCGGGCGGTCCATCCGGATCCCGGCGCGCCCGTACGTCGGCGTGTCGGACGACGACGAGCTGGTGATCGGCGGGATCATCCGGCGGTGGATCGAGGAGCAGGTCGGGGGCTGAGGGCCAGGCAGAACCCCGACCCGCGATCTCACGCAGATGTTTTTGCATTTCTGTTTTAGCCGGGCCGGAGGGGGACCTGTAGCCTGCGGCTCCTCCCTGTAGCCTGCGGCTCCTCCCTGTAGCCTGCGGCTCCTCCCTGTAGCCTGCGGC
>CAZOJJ010000048.1:13891-20798 GCA_964580105.1 uncultured Rhodothermales bacterium
TCCTCATGGTGGTTGTGATGAGCGCCGGGGGCCTGGGGGCGTGATCCGGTACGACACGCCCTGGGCCACCCCGGCGGTTCCGCCCGAGCCGCTGTGTGCCCCTGTGACGCACGATCTCCTCCTCGAACGCCCACGTGGACGGGGACGCGACGTTCGCGCAGCACAGAGGGATTTAAAGCCGGTTTAAACCAAACCAGCCCTCCGCCTCCACCCCGCGATTTCGCATTGAAGCAGCTCCACGTCTTCCGCGCCGGCCGCCACGTCGCCCTGGGCGGCACCGAGATCGAGTTCAGCGAGGCCACCGTCGCCGGCATCGCCTCCACCTACGACGCGGCCGTCCACGAGGCGCCGATCGTCGTCGGCCACCCCAAGATTGACGCCCCCGCCTACGGCTGGGTGGGCACGCTCTCGGCCCAGGGCGCAGAGCTCACGGCCGAGCCGCGCCAGGTCGAGGCCCAGTTCGCGGAGATGGTCGAGGCCGGCCGCTTCAAGAAGATCAGCGCGGCCTTCTACCTCCCCGGCTCGAAGGCGCACCCCCTCGGCCCGAAGGCCGAGTACCCCTACCTCAAGCACGTCGGCTTTCTCGGCGCGCACGCGCCCGCGGTGAAGGGCCTCAAGCAGGTCGAGTTCGGCGAGGACGACGACGGCGTGGCCGTCGTCGAGCTGGGCGAGGACGACGGGCCGCCCGACGCGCCGGCGTGGACGGTGCGCGGCCTCGTCAGGCTCCTCCGCCGGCTCCGCTCTCACATCGCCAGCACGGACGGCGAGGAAATCGCCGAGCGCGTGCTGCCCGAGTCCGAGCTCGACTACGCGCTCGAAGACCTCGCCCGCGAGGAGGGCGCCCACTTCGAGCGCCGCCGGAAAGCCGACCCCCACTTCGCCGAGGACGCCCCGGCTCCTCCGGCGCCCCCTACCCACCCGACCCCCGATCCGATGGCCGACCAGGACAAGACCGCCGAGCTCGCCGAGCGCGAGACCCAGCTGACCGCCAGGGAGCAGGAGCTCCTGGCTCGCGAGCAGAAGCTCAAGGAGCAGGAGGCCGAGGCCCTCCGCAAGGAGCACATGGCCTTCGCGGAGGGCCTCGCCGACGACGGCGCACGCATCCTCCCCCGCCACGTGCCCATCGTGGCCGCCGTGCTCGACCAGCTCGCGGGCGTCTCCGAGGCCGAGGCCACCGTCGCGTTCGGCGAGGGCGAGGACGCCGAGCAGGTGGCCCCGGCCGAGGCGCTGCGCCGGATGCTGGGCGAGCTGCCGCAGCACGTGGACTTCGCCGAGCGTTCCGCGCCCGAAGCGTCCCGCGTCGCCGGCGACACGGTCGAGTTCGCCGCGCCGTCGGGCTACGACGTCGACAAGCACCAGCTGGAGATCCACCGGAAGGCGGTCGCCTACCAGCAGGCCCACGAAGGCGTCGACTACGTCGCGGCCGTCAAGGCCGTCGGCGGCTGATCTGAGTCGAGCCCCCAGCCTCCATCCGTCCCTCCATCCTTCCCAGCCCCCACGCTCATGGCCCAGTCCATCCCCGCTCAGACCCTCCCCGTCGTCGCCTCCGGCGCCGTCACGAAGCGCCGCTTCGTCACCGTGGCCGGCGCCCAGGCCGGCACCGGCGCCCACACGCTCGGCGTCTCCCGCTACACGGCGGCCAGCGGTGAGGAGCTGCCCGTCGACAACCTGGGCACGACCGAGGTCGAGGCCGGCGGCCAGTTCGCCGCGGGCGCCCCTCTCACGCCCGACGCCCTGGGCCGCGCCGTCCTCAACGAGCGGACGCAGCCCGTCGAGGTCACCGTGATGGTGGCCGGTGCCGCCGCCGGCGACGTCGTCGTCGAGGGCATCCTCGCCACCGACGAGCTCGTGGCCGTGTTCGTCGAGGACGCCGAGAGCGGCGTCCAGACCGACCTCACGGCCGAGTTCGAGGTCGCCGATGACGACACGATCAACAACGAGGGCGGCACGAGCTCGGCCGGCGACACGCTCCTCGTGGTGTACCGCCGCCCGGCCCTGCCTACCGTGGCGCGGGCGCTCGAGGCCGCCTCGGGCGCCGGCGACATCGTCGAGGTTCTCCTCATCCCCAACTGACCCCCCGCTCGGCGGGGGGGGGGTGGAAGGCCCCCCCCCGACGCCGATGAAATCCATCGCACGCCTCCTCTTCGTCTGCTTCCTGGCCCTCGTGGTCACCAGCCCCGAGGCGGAGGCCTCGCCCCCACCCTCTACCCCCCACGCCATGGCTGGCCCACTCAACCCCGCGCAGACGCGCGTCATCGACCCGATCCTGACCAACGTCGTCCGCGGCTACCGCAACGCGACGTTCGTCGGGAACCACCTCTTCCCGGTCGTCCCGGTCACCGTGGCCGGCGGCCAGGTCATCGAGTTCGGCAAGGAGTCGTTCCAGCGCTACAACACGCGGCGTGCCCGCGGCGGCGCCACGCGGCGCGTCCGGTTCGGCTACGAGGGAGCCCCATTCGCGCTGGAGAACCACGCCGTCGAGGGCCAGGTGGCCCGCGAGGACCAGCGCGACGCCGGCCGCGTGCCGGGCATCGACCTCGGCCGCCGGGCGCTCAACATGGCCATGCGCGTGACCGCGCTGGAGCTGGAGATCAGCCAGGCCGAGATCGCGCTGAACCCGGCCAACTACGGCGACGACCACAAGGAGGCCCTTGCGGGCAACGACCTGTGGGCGGACCCGGACAGCAGCCCGATCACGCAGATCAACGACTACAAGGAGACGATCCGCAGCCAGATCGGCATGGAGCCGAACACGCTCCTGCTCTCCGCGCTGGCGTTCAAGAACCTCAAGGACCACCCGGCGCTGGTCGAGAAGATCAAGTACACCTCGCGCGACTCCATCACGGAGGCGATCCTCGCCCAGCTCTTCGACCTGGAGCGGGTCGTCGTCGGGCGCGGCGTCTACGCCGCCAACGAGGACGCCGCCAACGAGGACGCCGCCTTCACGGACATCTGGCAGGACGACGCCGTCCTGGCCTACGTCCCGACCGGGTCCGACGGCCAGACCTACGCGCCCGGCTCCGAGGGCGACCGCGAGCAGCCGAGCTACGGGTACACCTACACGATGGAGGGGCACCCGGCCGCCGAGCAGCCCTACTACGACAACAACACGCGGAGCTGGATCTACCCGGTCTCCCACGAGCGCGTCGCCGTGCTCTCGGGCATGGCCGCGGGCTTCCTCATCCAGAACGCCGGCGCCCCGGCCGCCGGGTAACGAGATGCCGCGAGGGGCGCGGTAGCCGTCGGTGTGGCCACACGCGGCGGTGAAGGCAAAGAGCGCCCGGCCCTCCGGAGGGTGAAGTCCGGCACCCCACGCTGCCATGGGTGACCTGATCGCAGGGAAAGCCCCCAAATCGAAGGCTTGACGGCTCGGAGAGACGAGCGGCAGCACCCAGCGCGATAGAGCAGCGGTCAGCTCGCAGGGCCCATAACCCTGAGGTCGGCAATCCGTCTCGCGCTACATGATCGCTCGCTTTCACTCAGCCCCGCCGCCCATGGCCAGCCCCACGAAGCTCTACGCTGTCAAGTCGCCCATCCGGATCAAGCACAAGCGCCGCACCGAGGGCACGATCCGTCTCACCGACGACGAGGCTGCCGCGCCGCTGTCGAGTGGCGCCATCGAGCTGGTCGAGGAGCCGGCCCCCGCTCCTCCTCCGCCCCCGCCGCCAGCGCCGCCGAAGGCTCCCGAGCCGCCGGCCGAGAAGCCGAAGCGCACGCGCCGCAAGAAGAGCGGCGAATAACCCGCCCCACCGCCCCCCTTCCACCCCCGCGATGTACGCGACGAAGGCCCGCATGATCGACCTCTTCGGGGAGCAGAACCTCGCGCTGCTCACCGGGGACTCGGACGTCATCGTCGACGCGAAGCTGAACGCGGCGATGAACGCGGCCGAGGCCGAGGTCAACGGCTTCCTCCAGGGGACCGTCGCGCTCCCGCTGGCGAGCGTGCCCGAGGTGCTGGCCGTCCACGCCTGCAACATCGCGTACTGGTACCTCGACCCGGACAACCCCACCGACGGCGCGCGCGAGCGCTACCGGGCTGCGCTCCGGTTCCTGGAGCGCGTCCAGGACGGCAAGGCCGGCCTCGGGCTCGACGGCGAGGGCACGGCCGTGCTGCCTGCCGGCGGCGTCACGGTCTCCGCGCCGGACCGTGTGTTCTCGAACTGTCTCTCACAGCTCGACCGGGGATTTCGCGCTGTGACAAACCACGTGTCCAATCGCGCCAAACCACGTGTCGCGCTACACGAAGCCGCGTCCTTCCCAAAACCTTCCCTTGCCCGTTCCGCGCCGCAACGTGTAACATGCGCGCTCGCTCGGCGCGGTAGCTCAGCTGGTTAGAGCGTCGGATTCATAACCCGGAGGTCGAGGGTTCAAGTCCCTCCCGCGCCACCCATCGCGCCTCTCGCGGGGCGCGATTTTTTTTGCCCGTCGGCCTCCTCCCGTCGGCCTCCTCCCGATGCGGATCTACCTCCACGACTACGCCGGCCACCCCTTCCAGGTGCAGCTCGCGCGCGCGCTTGCGGCGCGGGGGCACACCGTCCGCCACGGCTACTCCTCCACCAACCAGACGCCGCAGGGCGCCCTCGCCCGCCGCCCCGACGACCCCGAGGGGTTCGAGCCCGACCCCATCGCCCTCGACGAGCCCATCGCCAAGTACCGTTCGTCGCTCAAGGGCTTCTGGGCGCGCCGTCGGGGCGAGGCGGAGTACGGCCGGCGGCTCATCGAGCATGTGGCCCGCTTCGAGCCCGAGGTGGTCCTCGCCGCCAACACCCCGCTCGACGCGCTCGACCCGCTGCAGGCGTGGTGCCGCGCGCACGATGTGCGGTTCGTCAACTGGCTCCAGGATCTGATCTCGCTGGCCGCCGCGCGGCTGCTCCGGCGGAAGCTGCCCGGCGTGGGCCACCTCGCCGGACGCTACTACCTCGGTGTCGAGCAGCGGCTGCTCCGCCGCAGCGACGCCGTCGTCATGATCACCGAGGACTTCCGGCCCATCCTGGCCGGCTGGGGCGTCGAGCCCGGGCGCCTGCACGTCGTCGAGAACTGGGCGCCGCTGGAGGAGGTGCCGCAGCGGCCGAAGCAGAACCCGTGGAGCGAGGCGTTCGACCTCACGGACAAGCGCGTCCTGCTCTACTCGGGCACGCTCGGGATGAAGCACAACCCCGACTTGCTGCGCGGACTCGCCGCCCACTGGAAGGGCGACGACTCCGCCCGCGTCGTGGTCATCTCCGAGGGCCCCGGCATCGACTGGCTGCGGAAGAAGAAGCA
Organism: uncultured Rhodothermales bacterium; assembly: GCA_964580105.1. Taxonomy (GTDB): domain Bacteria; phylum Bacteroidota; class Rhodothermia; order Rhodothermales; family Rubricoccaceae; genus CAZOJJ01. Next base: position 19,154 of record CAZOJJ010000048.1, read on the forward strand.
GGACGAGGGGCTCGACAACCTCCTCCTCCTTCCCTACCAGCCCTTCAACGAGCTGCCCGACGTGCTGGCGGCGGCCGACGTGCTCCTGGCCATCCTGGAGCCGGACGCCGGCGTGTTCTCGGTGCCGAGCAAGGTGCTCACCTACCTCTGCGCCGGCCGGGCCCTCCTCCTCGCGGTGCCGCCGGAGAACCTCGCCGCGCGGATCGTCCAGCGCCAGGGCGCGGGCGTCGTCGTCCCGCCCACGGCGCCGACGGCGTTCGTCCACGAAGCCGCCCGGCTTCTCGACCACCCCGAGCGCCGCGCCGAGGCGGCCCGCAACGCCCGCGCCTACGCCGAAGCGGCGTTCGACATCGAGCGCATCGCCGATCGGTTCGAGGGCATCCTCCGTGGCCGAGGTGGAGGGCGTGGAAAGCCTGGAAGGGAGGGAGGGAAGACCGAGTGAGGTCCCTCCCTCACCCCTCCTCTCGCTCCAACCCTCCCCCCTCTTCGTACCTTCCTCGCCCCACCAAGCGACTGACGCATGACTGCCAACGGCACCCCGAAGCGCGCCCTCGTCACCGGCGCGGGCGGCTTCATCGGCCACCACCTCGTCAAGTACCTCAAGCGCAAGGGCTACTGGGTCCGCGGCGTGGACGTGAAGGCGTTCGAGTACGGCGAGAGCGCGGCCGACGAGTTCGAGCTCCTCGACCTCCGCAAGTACGACAACTGCCTCGTCGCCACGCGCGGCGTGGAGGAGGTCTACCACCTCGCGGCCGACATGGGCGGCATCGGCTACATCACGGCGTTCCACGCGGCCATCGCCCGGAACGACACCATGATCAACGTGCACATGCTGGAGGCCGCCCGCCTCAACGGCGTCGCCCGCTTCCTCTTCTCCTCCTCGGCCTGCGTCTACCCGCAGCACCTCCAGACGGCCGCCGACGTGACGCCGCTCCGCGAGGAAGACGCCTGGCCCGCCGACCCCGAGCCGGGCTACGGCCTCGAGAAGCTCTTCATGGAGAAGCTCTGCGAGTACTACACGGGCGACTACGGGTTGGAGACGCGCGTCGTCCGCTTCCACAACGTCTACGGCGAAGAAGGCACCTACGAGGGCGGCAAGGAGAAGGCGCCCGCTGCGATCTGCCGCAAGGTGGCCCTCACCCCGGACGGCGGCACCATCGAGGTCTGGGGCGACGGCGAGCAGACCCGCTCGTTCATGCACGTCGACGACTGCACCGAGGGCATCTACCGCCTCATGCAGTCGGACTTCCGCGAGCCGCTCAACCTCGGGCGCGACCGGATGGTCACCATCAACGAGCTGGTGGACATCGTGGCGAAGGTGGCCGGCAAGACGATCCACAAGGCGCACGACCTGTCGAAGCCTCAGGGCGTGCGCGGCCGGAACTCGGACAACGCGAAGCTCCGCGAGGTGCTCGGCTGGGAGCCGTCGATCCCGCTGGAGGAAGGCCTCAAGCCGACCTACGCCTGGATCCGTGCCGAGCTCGAGGCGCAGGGCCGCCTCCCCGAGCAGCAGGCGGCCTCGGTGTCGGTCTGAGAAACCGTTTGGGGCATCCATGGGCGTTGCCTTCCCCCTTCCAGCATGTCATCCCGGTCCAGCATGTCATCCCGGTCCAGCATGTCATCCCGGTCCAGCATGTCATCCCGG
>CAZOJJ010000049.1:0-3506 GCA_964580105.1 uncultured Rhodothermales bacterium
CAAGCAGGTCATAGATTGTCAGCGTGACGCGGGCAGTTTCGGGGACCGAGAACCGGAACGTTGTGCGGTCCTGGAACGGGTTGGGGTGATTCTGTTCCAACTGCGGCAAAGCTGGTACCGGCTCTTCTGCTACCTCGTGGAACCGCGCATTGCTGGAGCCACCTCCGCCAGGAGCTGGCTCGATCCGAGCGAGGAAGTCGCTGCCCGCCTCGGCGAGGAAGTCGCCCGTGATCGAGATGCTCTCCCGGGCGCGGAGGTGGAGACGACCCCCGCCACTCTCGATGGCGACGTCGGAGACGTCGATGGACGCGGCCGTGCGGAAGAAGCCCATTGCGAAGTCCGCGGTCGAGTCGGCGAACGTCTCGCCGGAGACGACGAGGTCGTAGTTGGCGATGGACGGCATGCTCATCGCTGATCCACCGGGGTCGAGGAAGTCAGAGATAGACTTTGTGACGCCAGGGGAAATCTGGTACTGAATGTCCCACATATGGGCCAGCTTGGGATTTGGATTGTTCGGGCCCGTCGGTGAGCAGAGAGTTCCCGACCGTACGAGCCCTACGACCTGGCGCGCTTCGTTAAGGAGAGGGGAGCCTGATTGTCTATCTTCGAGCCTCCCTATATCAGGCTGGGTCTGCCACGTCGTGCTGTTCCACGTGATTGGGTCGTCGTCGATCACGATCTTCTTCACGTCTCCCTGTGGGTGCCCGATCATCGTCCCGGTATTGGGCTGGGTGTCTTCAATGGACCACCCAGCATAGTGTATGTTGAATTCGCTAAGGTTATTGTTGACTAGACTGTACAGCATAAAATCTTCTGTGGTGCTATGCCCAGTGCTTCTGAGGACGACTTCGTAATTGATCAAATCATATTCAAAATCCGGCGGGTTTGGAGGGTTGGTGCAGGTGGGGGTTTGCCAGTTGAACTGGAACCACGCCCAGCGGGAGTCTCCTATGCTGGCACCAGATCCGTGGGCCGTGACCAAGGCGTAGGGTTGCAGCACATTCTCGCCGGTCGTGTTGATGAGCGTGCCGGTATTCCCTTTGCCGGTCCCGTCAGTTTCAGTGACATAGCGGAATACGCTACCGATCTCACTGAACCAAGGCCTGCCAACGGTACACGCTACATTCACCTGGCATGTGTCCGCCTCACCGTAATGAGACTGGAGGTTCTCGTAGATGGTTTGGGCCTGAACAGAGGCTGAGAGAGCGAATAGGGCAGCAAGGCCGCACAGGATGTGGGGGAGCAGGCGCATGACGGGGAACCGGATATTGGAGACGTAGCGAGGAGCGGCGATCTGACCTTATTCTCCGCCGCCCTCCAGTTGATCGAGCCGCGCCTCGAGCGCGTCGATCTCCGCCTGCTGCTCCTGCATCGCCTGCACGAGCACCGGTACGAGGTGCACGTAGTTCACCGCCTGGTACACGAGCGGCTCCCCGCCCGCCTCGGCCGGCGGATGCACCCCCTCCCGCACCAGGTCCGGGAACACATCATCCACTTCCTGCGCCAGGAAGCCGTACTGCTCGCCCTCCGAGAAGTTGAGGTGCGCGTAGGTCGCCTCATTGGTGAACGCGTACGCCCGAGGCTGAAGCGCCAGCACGCGGTCGAGGATCGTCTCGCCCTCGGGTCCCTCAATGCTCCCGAGTGGGCGCACGTTCACCTTGAAGCGCGCGTCGGAGAGCTCGGTCACGGTACCGGTCACGTAGACGTTGCCCGCGAAGTAGCCCGCGTAGGCGGAGGTGCCCACGCCTGCAGATCCGTCCGTGGTGCCGTAGACGCCGTAGGCCGTCTGGCCCGCGTTCACCGTGGCCGTGCCGTAGACGCCGATGTTCGTGCTGGCCCCCGAGGCGGCGCCGTAGAGGCCGCGTGCCGCGGTGCCGCCCGTGGCCCCGGTCTCGATGCCGGTCGTGGCGAAGCCCGAGACGGAGGCGTTCTGGACGCGGAGCCGGGTGCCGTTCTGCGGGGCGACGCCGACGCCGACGTTGCCGCCGGTGGCGTCGGTCGTCTCGATCTGGGCTCGTGCCGGGGAGGCGGAGAGCGTCACGAGGGCGGCGAGTGCCACGGCGAGGACGAATGTGTGCGGGGAAGAGTAGCTTTGTTCATGGCATAATCCAGTGGTTGAAGAGTGGGTGAACGGATGCCTTGCGTAAGAACGGACAAACGGGGGAGAAACGCAAACGTCGCCCGATGCACCTCCTGCGCGCCTTCCAGATGCCGGCGCTGGACCTCTGGTGTACGCTCCGCGCCCGCTCGGTATCTTGGAGGCCAACCACGTTGCTTTGCTGCCCCCACATGGACGACCTCCTCCAGCGCGTCGGCGCGCTCGGGTCCTACCTCGACATCCCCGGCCGCCGCGCCCGCCTCGGCGCCCTCGAAGAGAAGCGGCTCGACCCCGACTTCTGGAACGACCCCGACGCCGCCCGCGAGACCGAGAAGGAGATCGCCGCGCTGAAGTCGTGGGTGGACGCCTTCGACGCCCTCGAACGCCGCCGCGACGACGTCGCCACGCTCGAAGAGTTGGCCGAGGAAGAGGACGACGCCGACCTCGCCGAGGAGATCGAGCGGGAGCGCGCCGCGCTCGAAAAGGAGGTCGAGGCGCTGGAGCTGCGCGGCATGCTCTCGGGCGAGGACGACCACCGCGACGCCATCCTCAACATCAACTCGGGCGCGGGCGGCACCGAGGCGCAGGACTGGTCCGAGATGCTGCTCCGGATGTACACCCGCTACGCCGAGCGCCAGGGGTGGGACGTCGAGCTGGTGGAGCGGCAGGAGGGCGAGGGTGCCGGCATCAAGAGCGCCACGCTCCGCATCGCCGGGCCGTTCGCCTACGGCTACCTCAAGGCCGAGAGCGGCGTCCACCGCCTCGTCCGCATCTCGCCGTTCGACTCCTCCGGCCGCCGCCACACCTCGTTCTCGTCGGTGTTCGTCTATCCCGAGATTGACGATGCCATCGAGGTGGACCTGGCCAGCGGGGAGCTGGAGCTGCAGCGGTTCCACTCCGGCGGCAAGGGCGGCCAGAACGTGAACAAGGTCGAGACCGGCGTGCGCTACGTCTGGACGGGCAAGCTCTCCAACGGCGAGGAGGTCCGCGTCGCGGCCGAGTCCACCGAGGAGCGGAGCCAGCTCCAGAACCGCGAGCGCGCCATGTCGCTGCTCAAGAGCCGGATCTACGGGATGGAGCAGCAGCTCCGCGAGGCGGCCAAGAACGCCGTCGAGGGCACCAAGAAGAAGATCGAGTGGGGCAGCCAGATCCGCTCCTACGTGTTCCAGCCCTACACGATGGTCAACGACCTCCGGACGGACCTCAAGGTGACCGACGTGCAGGGCGTCATGGACGGCGACCTGGAGCCGTTCATCAAGGCGTACCTGCTTCAGGAAACGGGCAGCGGCGCGGCGGAGTAAACGCGGCCCGTCCGCCCGCCCCTATTCGCCATGCGCTCGTTCCTCCTCGCGGTCGTCCTCGCCGGATGCACCGCCTCCGCGCCGCCCGCGGATCCGCCGCCCGCGGA
>CAZOJJ010000049.1:3606-7844 GCA_964580105.1 uncultured Rhodothermales bacterium
CGCCGCCCGCGGATCCGCCGCCCGCGGACGGCCCGCAGACCCAGGCCGAGTACGAGTCGGAGCTCCAGGCGATCTCACAGCAGATCGCCGCCGCCATCGGCGAGGCCCGCGCGGACGACGTGAGCGCGTGCCGATTGGTGGAGGTCGGCGCTCGGCCGTGCGGCGGGCCGTGGGAGTACCGCGTCTTCTCCACGACCGACGGCGAGCCGGGCCGGGTCCTCGAACTCGTCGCGGCCTACAACGCGCGGAACGCCGAGATGAACGAGCGCTTCGAGCTCGTCTCGACGTGCGAGTACGTGGCGCCGCCGGAGGTCGCGCTCGAAGACGGCCGCTGCGTGACCCGCACGCCCTGATGACGGAGCGGTACGACTTCCTCGTCATCGGGAGCGGCGTCGCCGGGCTCACCTTCGCGCTCAAGGCGGCCGAGCACGGCGCCGTCGCCGTGGTGACGAAGAAGGCGTCGGCCGAGTCGAACACGAACTACGCCCAGGGCGGCATCGCCGCCGTGATGGACCCGGCCGACGACGTCGAGGCGCACGTGCACGACACGCTCGTCGCCGGGGCCGGGCTGTGCGACGAGGCCGTCGTCCGCCTCGTCGTGACCGAGGGCCCCGAGCGCGTCCGCGAGCTGATCGCCCTCGGGGCCGAGTTCGACCGGGAGGCCGGCGGGGGCCTCCACCTCGGGCGCGAGGGCGGGCACTCCGCCCATCGCATCGTCCACGCGGCCGACATGACGGGGCAGGAGATCGAGAAGACGCTGCTGGCGCGCGCGCGGTCGCATCCCAACGTTCGTCTCTTCGAGTACCACTTCGTGGTGGACCTCATCACCGAGCACCACCTCGGGCAGAACGTGGAGGCCCTCTGGCCCGACCTCCACTGCTTCGGCGCCTACGTGCTCGACGAGGAGACCGGGCGCATCGACACCGTGCTGGCGAAGGCGACGCTGCTGGCAACCGGTGGGGCCGGGCAGGTCTACCTCCACACCACCAACCCCGCCGTCGCCACCGGCGACGGCATCGCGATGGCGTATCGGGCGAAGGCCGTCGTCGCCAACATGGAGTTCATCCAGTTCCATCCGACGAGCCTCTACCTCCCGGGCGTGGACTTCGGCGGGCGCGCCTTCCTCATCACCGAGGCGGTCCGCGGCGACGGCGGCCTCCTCTACAACCTCGGCGGCGAGCGCTTCATGCCCGCCTACGACGACCGCGCCGAACTCGCCCCCCGCGACGTCGTCGCCCGCGCCATCGACGACCAGATGAAGCGGCGCGGCGAGCCGCACGTCTGGCTCGACATCTCCCACAAGCCCGCCGAGGCGGTCCTCCGCCACTTCCCCAACATCCAGGAGACGCTGCTCCGCCACGGCCTCGACCTGACGCGGGGGCCGATCCCGGTCGTCCCGGCCGCGCACTACACCTGCGGCGGCGTGAAGGTGGACGCGTACGCCCGCACGTCCATCGCCGGGCTCTTCGCCTGCGGCGAGGTGACGTGCTCGGGCCTCCACGGCGCCAACCGCCTCGCCTCCAACTCGCTCCTCGAAGCGCTCGTCTTCGCGCACCGCGCCGTTGAGCCGGCCCTCGCTTATGCCGCGGCGCACGACTGGGAAACGCGCGTGCCGGCGTGGGACGCGGGCGGGACGGAGAACGCGACCGAGTGGGTGCTCGTCCAGCACAACCTCGGCGAGGTCCGCCGCGTGATGAGCGACTACGTCGGCATCGTTCGCTCCAAGCTCCGCCTGGAGCGCGCGGCCCGGCGCATCCGGCTCCTCCACGACGAGACGGAAGAGTTCTACCAGCGCACGCGCGTGTCCTCGCAGCTGTGCGAGCTGCGCAACCTCATCGCCGTGGCCCACCTGATCGTGGCGAGCGCGCGGCGGCGCACCGAGAGCCGCGGTCTCCACTTCATGGCCGACTTCCCGGAGACGGACCCCGCCCAGGCGCACGACACGGTGATCGGGCTGTAGGCGTCGAACGCTTGGCGTCGAACGCTTGGCGTCGAACGCTTGGCGTCGAACGCTTGGCGTTGGGCACCTGCGTCCGGCCCGGCGCGAGCGCAACCGGCCAGCGCCCCGGAAGCATTCTCGGTGAAGGCCCCCGATCCCAGGTTTCTGGCCGTCGCGGGAGGGATCCGGGGCCGAGCGGCGGCGTCTGATGGATTGCATGGCGCGCGGGGGACGCCGTATCTTTCCACGCTCCCTAGGGGGCGGTATCGAGGCGGGCCCCCCGCCTCTTGTTGTTTCGGCGCCCCGGCGCCACGACGACGCCTGTCCCCCCGACGGGCGTTTTCCATATGACTCCGCTCCCGTCCGATAACGTCGCCCTCGCCGCCCGCGTCCGCGCCCTCGCCGAGGAGGCCGTGGCCGACGCCGACCTCTACGTCGTCGACGTGGCGGTCAAGGGCGCGCCGGGCAGCCGGACCATCGAGGTCTACGTCGATGGCGACGAGGGGGCCGGCCTCGACGACATGGCCGGCGTCTCCCACCGCCTCGGCTTCCTCCTCGATACCGAAGACCTCGTCAAGGGGCGCTACCGCCTCAACGTGTCCTCGCCCGGCTCCGACCGCCCCCTCGTGCTCCCGCGCCAGTACCCCAAGCACGTCGGCCGCGACCTGGAAGTGACCTACGCCGACGGCGACGAGGTCGTCTCGGTGCGCGGGACGCTCCAGGCGGCCGGCGGCGACGCCGTCACGCTGGAGGTCTCCGGCCAGGACGCACCGACCACGATCCCCTACGACGCCATCCGCGAAGCCCGCGTGCTCCTGCCCTGGTAGCGCGGCCGACCGCCCTGACTCGCCCTCCACGACCTATGCAAAGCTCCGTCCTCGTCTCCTCCTTCGCCGAGATCGCGCGCGAGAAGGACATCGACCGTGACACCCTCCAGGTGATCATCGAGGACGTCTTCCGCGCGATGATCAAGAAGCGCTACGGCGCCGACGACAACTTCGAGATCATCCTCAACCCCGACAACGGGGACATCCAGATCATGCACATCCGCGAGGTCGTGGAGGACTACGACCTCGAAGACCCCGTCACGCAGATCGAGGAGAGCGACGCGCTCCAGATCGACGAGGACTACGAGGTCGGCGACGAGGTGGCCGAGTCCATCGCCGTGGACGACTTCGGCCGCCGCGCCGTGCAGACCGCGCTCCAGACGTTCCGCCAGAAGATCCGCGACATCGAGAAGGAGAACATCCACCGGGACTACTCCGAGCTCATCGGCGAGATCGTCGTCGGCGAGATCTACCAGACGCGGCGCCGCGAGGTGCTCGTGATCCACAACAAGGTGGAGCTCATCCTGCCCAAGAGCGAGCAGATCTACAAGGACCGCTACCGCAAGGGCGACATGATCCGGGCCGTCGTCAAGGAGGTCGTCCGCGACGCCGGGACGAGCCCGCAGGTCGTGATCTCCCGCACGGCGCCGGTGTTCATCGAGCGGCTCTTCGAGCTGGAGGTGCCCGAGATCTACGACGGCATCGTCGAGATCAAGAAGGTCGTCCGCGAGCCGGGCGACCGCGCCAAGGTGGCCGTCATCAGCCACGACGACCGCGTGGACCCCGTCGGTGCCTGCGTCGGCGTCAAGGGCAGCCGCATCCACGCCGTCGTCCGCGAGCTCGGCAACGAGAACATCGACGTGATCCCGTGGACGCCGGACCCCGTCGAGTTCATCAAGCGCTCGCTGGCGCCGGCCAAGCCCATCGCCGTCGAACTCCACGACGAGCTCGACCCGCCGCGCGCCCGCGTGACGGTCCCGGCCGAGGAGGTCTCGATGGCCATCGGCCGCGGCGGCCAGAACATCCGCCTCGCCTCCAAGCTCACCGGCTACGAACTCGACGTCTACCGCGACATCCGCGAGGACGAGGAGGACGTGGACATCGAGGAGTTCGCCGACGCCATCCCGGCGGAAATCATCCGCCGCCTCAAGAACATCGGGTGCGACTCCGCCAAGGCCGTCCTCGAACTCTCCGCCGACGAACTCGCCCGCCGCACCGAGTTGCCCAAGGAGACGGCCGAGAAGATCATCGTCCTCATGGAGGCCGAGTTCGCCGAGGAGGGCGAGGAGATCGAACTCCCCAGCGGACGCACCCTCGTCATCGGCGAGGACGAGATCGGTGCGCCCGCTTCGGACGGCGAGGCCGCCGACACGTCCGAAACGTCCGCCGAGGCTCCGGCGTCTGACGCAGCCGCCGAGCCCGAGGCGGCGCCCGAGGCGGCGCCCGAGGCGGCGCCCGAGGCGGCGCCCGAA
>CAZOJJ010000049.1:7944-19462 GCA_964580105.1 uncultured Rhodothermales bacterium
GCCCGAGGCGGCGCCCGAGGCGGCGCCCGAGGCGGCGCCCGAGGCGGCGCCCGAACCCGAAGCCGACGAGACCCACGCCGACGCCTGACCCCGCCGCGTCCGTATCCTGTAGCGGGCCGAGCTCCCGCCGCTTCCCCACCCACACCCTCCCGTATGCCCCCGATTTCCCGGAAACCCCGGTCGTCGAACAAGCCCAAGAGCGTGCAGCTGTTCAAGGTGCTCCGCGAGCTCAACGTAGCGGCGGAGACCATCGTGGACACGCTCCGCCAGAAGGGCTTCAAGCTCGACGCGAAGCTCGCGGCCGGCGACCTCAACGCGAAGCTCGAGCCCGAGATGTACGCCTCGGTGCTCGAAGCCTTCGCGACCGACGCCGAGGCGAAGGCGCGGGTGGAGGAGCTGCGCGCGCAGCTCGAGGCCGAGCGTCGTGAGGCCGAAGGGGAGCCCGAGCCGCCGAAGAAGCCCGCGAAGGCCGCCGCGCCGGAGCCGGAGCCGGAACCGGCGCCCGACCCCGAGCCGGTCGTCGAGGAGGAGCCGGTGGCCCCGGCCGAGCCGGTGATCGAGGCCCCCGAGCCCGAGGAGGAGCCGGTGGCGCCCGCCGAGCCCGTCCTCAGCGTACCCGAGGCCGAGGCGTCCGAGGCCGAGGTGCCCGAAGCGGAGGTGCCCGAAGCGGAGGTGCCCGAAGCCGAGATGCCCGCCTCGGCGCCCGAGCCGGAGCCCGTCGCGGAAGCGCCGGAGCCCGAAGCCGCCGAGGAGCCCGAGCCCGAGGAGCTGGCCGAGCCGGAGGACGAGGAGGGCGACGGCGTCCTCCGCGGCGACCGCTACAGCCTCACCGGCCCCACCGTCGTCGGCAAGATCGACCTGTCGAGCCTCGAGACGGGCAAGAAGCGGAAGCGGAAGCGGAAGAAGGGGGCGCCCGAACCGGCCGCCGCCGAGCCCGACCTCGAGGCCGCGCCCGCCGCCGCCGGCCGCCGGGGCAAGAAGGGCAAGAAGAAGGTGGACCAGGCCGAGGTCGAGGCGAACGTGCAGCAGACGCTCGCTCAGATGGGCCAGAGCGCCAGCCGCGCCCGCCAGAAGCGCCGCCGCGAGCGCCGCGAAGAGCGCGCCGCCGAGCGCGAGCAGGAGATGCAGCGGCTCGAAGAGATGGCCTCCATCCTCCGCGTGATGGAGTTCATCTCGACCGGCGAACTGGCCGACGCCATGCGCGTGCCCGTCTCCGAGGTCATCCAGAAGGGGTTCGGCCTCGGCATGATGGTCTCCATCAACCAGCGCCTCGACGCCGACACCATCACGGTGCTCGCCGACGAGTTCGGCTTCGACGTCGAGTTCATGACCGACGCCGACGAGGAGCTCGACCTCATCGAGGAGGACGCGCCGGAGGACCTCCGGCCGCGCAGCCCCGTCGTCACCATCATGGGCCACGTCGACCACGGCAAGACCTCGCTGCTGGACTACATCCGGCAGGCGAACGTCGTGGCGGGCGAGGCCGGCGGCATCACGCAGCACATCGGCGCCTACGCCGTGCAGCTCCCGGACGACCGCCAGATCACCTTCCTCGACACGCCGGGCCACGAGGCCTTCACGGCCATGCGCGCCCGCGGCGCCCAGGTCACCGACCTCGTCATCGTCGTCGTCGCCGCGGACGACCAGGTGATGCCGCAGACCGTCGAGGCCATCAACCACGCCCGCGCCGCCGAGGTGCCGATCGTCGTGGCCATCAACAAGATGGACCGGCCTGAGGCCAACCCCGACCGCGTCATGCAGCAGCTCTCCGAGCACGGCGTGCTCGTGGAGCAGTACGGCGGAAAGGTGCAGGCCGAGCTGATCTCGGCCAAGACCGGGATGAACGTCGACAGCCTGCTGGAGAAGGTGCTCATCGAGTCCGAACTGCTCGAACTGACGGCCAACCCCGACCGCAACGCCGTCGGAACCGTCATCGAGGCGCGGCTCGACAAGGGGCGCGGCGTCGTTGCCACCGTGCTGGTCGAGACCGGCACCCTCCGCGTCGGCGACGTGTTCGTGGCCGGCACGGAGTCCGGCCGCGTCCGCGCCATGTTCGACGAGCGCGACAACCGCGTCACCGAGGCCGGCCCGAGCCAGCCCGTCGCCATCCTCGGCTTCTCCGGCTCGCCCGACGTGGGCGACCGCCTCGTCGTTCTCGACGACGAGCGCGAGGCGCGCGACATCGCGGCCAAGCGGCAGCAGCTCCAGCGCCAGCAGACCATGCACGCCCGCAAGCACGTCTCCCTGGACGACATCTCGCGGCGCCTCGCCCTCGGCGAACTCAACAACCTCAACCTCGTCGTCAAGGGCGACGTGGGCGGCTCCGTCGAGGCCCTCTCCGACGCGCTGCTCAAGCTCTCCAACGACGAGGTGGCCGTCAACATCGTCCACTCCGGCGTCGGCGCCATCAACGAGAGCGACGTGATGCTGGCCGCCGCCTCGGACGCCATCGTCATCGGCTTCCAGGTGCGTCCGGTGCCGGGCGTGCGGGCCATCGCCGAGCAGGAGGAGATCGACATCCGCCTCTACTCGGTCATCTACGACGCCATCGAGCAGGTGCGCGACGCGCTCGAAGGGCTCCTCGCCCCGGAGCAGACCGAGAACGTCACGGCCACCGTCGAGGTGCGCGAGACGTTCCGCGTGCCGAAGGCGGGCACCATCGCCGGCTGCTACGTCGTCGAGGGCAAGGTCCACCGCAACGACCGCGTCCGCCTCATCCGCGACGGCGTCGTGATCTACACCGGCGCGATCTCGTCGCTCCGCCGCTTCAAGGACGACGTCCGCGAGGTCGCCGCCGGTTACGAGTGCGGCATCTCGATCCAGGGCTACAACGACATCAAGGTCGGCGACCACATCGAGAGCTTCGTGGTCGTCGAGACGAAGCGGCAGCTTACCGTTTGAGCCGGGTGGCCGGGTAGGCAGGTGGCCCGGTCGTGGTCATCCTATCCGGCCACCTCCCCATCTGCCCACCTGGCCCCATGTCCATCCGCACCGAGCGCGTCGCCAAGATGATCCAGCGGGAGGTGGCCGACCTCCTGCAGGGCGAGTTCCACGAGGCCAGCCAGTCGCTCCTGACCGTGACCGGCGCGCGCGTGACGAAGGACCTCGGCATTGCCTACGTGGACGTGAGCGTCCTCGGGGACACCGCGCCGCAGCGGCAGGCCGCCTTCAAGCGGCTCGAGGCGCTCACGCCGCAGATCCGCCAGGCCCTCGCGGCGCGCATCCGCCACCAGATGCGCCGGATGCCCGAGCTCCGCTTCTTCCTCGACGAGAGCCAGCAGCAGGCCGCCCACATGGACGCCCTCTTCGCGCAGATCCAGGCCGAGCGCGCCGAGCGCACCGGCGAGGACCCCGAGGCGGACGAGGACGCGCCGCGCGGCGACGACTGATCGCACGGTACCGATGCAGGAGCGGGGGCGCAGCGCCCCGCTGCCGTACTGATCCATGCCCGCTTCCGCCGACATGCTCCCTATCGTCACGCGGCACGATGCGATCCCGGCGGGGGAAGGCTACGCGCTGCTGGTGGACAAGCCGAAGGGGCTCACCTCGTTCGGCGTCGTCCGGCGCCTCCGCCGCGCCCTCGGCGTCCGGAAGATCGGCCACGCCGGCACGCTCGACCCGATGGCGACGGGGCTGCTCGTCGTGCTCGTCGGTCGCGCGGCGACACGGTTGCAGGACGCGTTCATGGGGCTTCCGAAGGTCTACACCGGCACCCTCCGCCTCGGTGAGACGACGGCCAGCTACGACGCCGAAACGCCGGTGGAGCAGCGCTGCCCGGCCGATCACGTCACCGAGGCCGACCTGGAGGCCGTCCGCACGCGGTTCCTCGGTCCGATCGAGCAGCGCCCGCCGGTGTATTCCGCCGTCAAGGTCGGCGGCGAGCGGCTCTACAGGAAGGCCCGGCGCGGCGAGGACGTGGCGGTGAAGGCGCGGACGGTGACCATCGACCGCCTCGAGTGGACCGGCCGGCGAGGCGACGACGTGGACTTCCTCGTGCATTGCTCCAAAGGCACCTACATTCGCTCCCTCGCCCACGACGTCGGCCAGGCGCTCGGCGTCGGTGCGCACCTGACGGCGCTCCGCCGCGAGGCCATCGGGCCGTACCGCGTGGCGGAGGCGTTTGCGCTGGACGCGCTCACGGAGGAGAAAGGGGGAGAGGGAGAGCGGGTGAAAGGGGGATAGGTCGTTCCATCCCCGGCACTTCCTCTCCCTTGCCCCCCTTCGCCCTTTCTCCCATTCTCAGTCATGACCCGCGAGCACGGCTTCGACCAGATCGTCCGCGACGACCGCTCGGTGCTCACCACCGGCACGTTCGACGGCGTCCACCTCGGGCACCAGGCCATCCTCCGCTACCTCGTCGAGCGCGCCCGCGCGGCGGGGGGAAAGGCCACCGTCGTCACGTTCGACCCCCACCCGCGCGCCGTCCTGGGCGGGAGCCCGGTGCCGCTGCTGACGACGTTGCCCGAGCGGGCCGACCTCCTCGAAGCCCTCGGCCTCGACCGCTTCGTCGTCCTCCCCTTCACGCGCGACCTCTCGCTGATGGAGCCCGAGGCGTACGTGGACAAGGTGCTGCGCGGGGCCGTCGGGATGCGGGAGATCGTGATCGGGTACGACCACCGCTTCGGGCGCAACCGGCGCGGCGACCGGGCGCTCCTGGAAGCAATGGGCGCCGAGCGCGGCTTCACCGTGGACGTCATCCCCGAGCAGATCGTCACCGGCGTCACGGTGTCTTCGACGCAGATCCGCCACGCGCTGGCCGAGGACGGTGACGCGCGCCGGGCCGCGGCCCTCCTCGGCCGGCCCTACAGCTTCGCCGGGACCGTCATGCGCGGCGACCAGCGCGGGCGGGAGCTGGGCTTCCCGACGGCCAACGTCCACCCCGAGCACCCGCGCAAATTGATCCCGAAGCCCGGCGTCTACGCCGTCCGTGCCGAGGCGCCGGCCGGCCGCTTCGACGGCATGATGAACGTGGGCCGGCGGCCGACCTTCGAGGAGGACGGCGCGCTCAAGGCGGAGGTGCACCTGTTCGGCTTCGAGGGCGACCTCTACGGCCTCCCGCTCCGCGTCCACGTCGTCGAGCGGCTCCGCGACGAGCGCCGGTTCGACGGCCTCGACGCGCTCGTGGCGCAGCTCCGCGAGGACCGCCGGCACGCCGAGGCGGCGCTGGGCGACCGGGGCCATCCGGGGTGATGGTTCGGGCGGTTCGCCTATCTTCGGGGTACAATCCGACCCCGGGAACGATGCGCACCGTTGCTACTTGCCTGATCTGGAGTGGCTTGCTGGCCCTGTCCGGAGCCGCCGCTCAGGGCGGATTCATGGAACCCTTCACGGCGACCTACGCCTTCACGACGGCGGGGCCGACAGACTGCGGCGCCAACGAGAACCCGGACCCCGTGGTGGATACGGACTATCCGCCGGGCGCCGGTCTCGAGGCCTTCCCGGTCGAGCGCACTGCGGCGCTCGGCTGCGACGACGCGGTGGACGACGCCTTCGGTACGACCGGCTTCGGGGCGAGCTACGACGACGAGCGGCGCCTCACGTTCGGCGTCGTCTGCAACTGCATCCTGATTCACTACATCGACCAGGCAGACCTGTCGCTGAGCCTGTGGCGATCTTCGGATGGGCCGACCTCGGTGCGCATCCTGAGGACATGGGGGCCCGGCGGGACGGCCTACGACACCCTGGAGGTGGCGGTGGGCGAGACGCCGTCCTTCGTGTCGTGGCCTTCCGGTGGTGGGGGTGTAGGAGCCTTCTTCCTGGTGGAAGCGGCCGGGGGCACGCCGGACGGGGCGCTCTACCTGGACGACGTGCTGATCGGCGGAGTCATCGTGCCGGTGGAGCTGACCCACTTCGATGCCCTCGCGGATGGGTCGAGCGTGACGCTGCGGTGGGGCACGGCGAGCGAGACCAACAACGCGGGCTTCGAGGTGCAGGTGCGCGCGGTTGAGGAGGCCGCGTGGTCGGCGCGCGGCTTCGTCCCGGGGCACGGCACGACGACCGAGGCACAGGCGTACCAGTTCACCGTCCCCGGCCTGTCCCCCGGGCGCTACGCCTTCCGCCTCAAGCAGATCGACTACGACGGCGGGTTCGAGTACTCCGAGGCCGTCGAAGCGGTCGTGGCTCTACCGGAGCCGGGCGCGTCGGGTTACTGGCTCACGGACGTGCATCCGCATCCGCTGGCCCATTCGGCGCGCATCAGCCTGGCGGTGGCCCGTTCCCAGCACGTCGAGGTAGTGCTGGTCGATGGACTGGGGCGGCGTCTGGTGACCGTCTTCGAGGGCGCGCTGAGCGCGCACCAGACGCGCACGCTGCCGATCGAGCGGGGACGGCTGCCGGCCGGCCGCTATGCGCTGCAGGTGCGCGGTGAGACCTTCCGCGCCGCCCGCCCCGTGGTGGTCATCCGCTGACCCTGGCCGCCTCAGCGGGCCGTGCGAGGACGCCGGGCGGTAAGGGCATCCCCGGCAGCGGGATCAGGCATCGGAGGAAGGGCTGACGCGCCTCCCGGGATACCGCGCCGGGGGTATACTCAGCGGCGTCTCATCCTCCCACGCCTCCGACCATGTTCCAGTTCGTCTACCGATTCGGCAACGGCGTCACCGACGGCAACGCGTCCATGAAGGCCCTCCTCGGCGGGAAGGGCGCCAACCTGGCCGAGATGGCCTCGGCCGGGCTCCCCGTCCCGCCCGGCTTCACCATCACCACCGAGACGTGCCGGACCGTCCTGGACCGCGACGGTGCGTGGCCCGACGGGCTCGCCGAGGAGGTCGAGGCCGGCGTCCGCCACATCGAGGCGGCGCTGGGCCTCCGCCTCGGCGACCCCGAGCGCCCCCTGCTCGTCTCCGTCCGCAGCGGCGCGGCCCGCTCGATGCCGGGCATGATGGACACCGTGTTGAACCTCGGCCTCAACGACGCCGTCGCCGCCGGGCTGGCGCGGCAGACGGGCAACGAGCGGTTCGCCCTCGACGCCTACCGCCGCTTCCTCGACATGTTCGGCGACGTCGTCGTGGGCGTCCACCACGAGCACTTCGAGGCGGCCCTCGCCGCCCTCAAGGCCGAGCGCGGCGTCGAGAACGACGTGGACCTCGACGCCGGGGCGCTCCGCACGCTCGTCGCGCGCTACAAAGCGGTGTACGAGCAGCACGCGGGCGCCCCGTTCCCCGAGGATCCCAAGGAGCAACTCCGCCGCGCCATCGACGCCGTCTTCGGGTCCTGGAACAGCGACCGCGCCGTGAAATACCGCCGCATCAACGGCATCACCGGCCTCCTCGGCACCGCCGTCAACGTGCAGGCGATGGTCTACGGCAACCTCGGCCCGACCAGCGGCACGGGCGTCTGCTTCACGCGCAACCCGTCCACGGGCGAGAAGCAGCTCTACGGCGAGTTCCTCCCCAACGCGCAGGGCGAGGACGTCGTGGCCGGCATCCGCACGCCGCTCCCCATCGCCGAGATGGAGGAGGTGTTTCCCGACGCGTACCGGCGCCTCGTCGAGACGGCGGCGCAGCTGGAGCGGCACTACCGCAACATGCAGGACATCGAGTTCACCGTCCAGAACGGTGAGCTCTTCCTGCTCCAGACGCGCGACGGCAAGCGCACCGGGCCCGCCGCCGTGAGGGTGGCCGTGGACCTCGTGCGCGAGGGGCTCGTGAGCGAGAAGGAGGCCGTGCGCGACCTCGTCGAGCCGCGCCACGTCGAGACGCTGCTGCACCCGCGCTTCGCCGACGAAGAGGGGTACCGCGACCGCGTCATCGGTAAGGGGCTGCCCGCCTCGCCCGGCGCCGCCGTCGGGCGCGCCGTGTTCTCGGCCGAGGAGGCCGAAGCGTGGAAGGCGCGCGGCGAGCGCGTCGTGCTCGTGCGCGTCGAAACGAGCCCGGAGGACGTGGGCGGGATGCACGCCGCCGAGGGCATCCTCACGGCGCGCGGCGGGATGACCAGCCACGCCGCCGTCGTGGCGCGCGGGTGGGGCAAGCCGTGCGTGGCCGGCTGCGGTGACATCGCCATCGACTACGCCGCGCGCTCCTTCACCAACGGCGAGGTCACCGTCCGTGAGGGCGACTGGCTCTCGCTCAACGGCACCACCGGCGAGGTCATCCAGGGCGAGGAAGCGCTCGTGGACCCGTCCATCGGCGGCGACGTCGAGACGTTCCTCGGCTGGGCCGACCGGTTCCGCCGGCTCCAGGTCCGCACCAACGCCGACACGCCCGGCGACGCCGCGCAGGCCGTCGCCTTCGGCGCCGAGGGGATCGGGCTGTGCCGGACGGAGCACATGTTCTTCGAGGGGGACCGCATCCACGCCGTCCGCCGCATGATCCTCGCGTCCGACCTCCACGAGCGGGCCGCCGCCCTCGGCGAGCTGCTCCCACACCAGCGCGCCGACTTCGCCGGCATCTTCCGCGCGATGGGCGGGCGGCCCGTCACTATCCGCCTGCTCGACCCGCCGCTCCACGAGTTCCTCCCGCACGACGAGGAGGGCATCGAAGCCCTCGCCCGCCGGGAGCGCCAGCCCGTCGAGACGGTGCGCCGCCGCGTCGAGAGCCTGGCCGAGTTCAACCCGATGCTCGGGCACCGGGGCTGCCGCCTCGGCGTCGTCTTCCCCGAAATCACGGCGATGCAGGCGCGGGCGATCTTCGAGGCCGCCGTCGAGGTGGCCGCCGAAGGCACCGAGGTGCGGCCGGAGGTGATGGTGCCGCTCGTCGGGACGCCGGCCGAGCTGGCCGACCAGCGGGCCGTCATCGAAAAGGTGGCCGAGGAGGTGTTCGCCGAGCGAGGCCGGCACGTGCCGTACCTCGTCGGGACGATGATCGAGGTGCCGCGCGCCGCGCTCGTCGCGGGCGCGATCGCCGCCGAGGCCGCGTTCTTCTCGTTCGGCACGAACGACCTCACGCAGATGGCCTTCGGGTTCAGCCGCGACGACGCGGGCAAATTCCTCCCGCATTACGTGATGCGCGGCCTCCTCTCGGACGACCCGTTCCAGACGCTGGACGTTGAGGGCGTCGGCCAGCTCGTCCGCCTTGCGACCGAACGCGGGCGGGCCGCGAAACCGGATTTGAAGGTCGGTATCTGCGGCGAGCACGGCGGCGATCCGGCATCCGTGGCGTTCTTCCACGAGGTCGGGCTCGATTACGTCTCGTGCTCGCCGTTCCGGGTTCCGGTGGCGCGCTTGGCGGCGGCGCAGGCGGCCCTCCACGGATAGGGCGGAACTGCAACGCAGGCACCCGGCGCATTCACGTCGATACCTCTCGTACGATCTCTGGCAGGAAGGTGCCGGGGCGGCGCGGTTCGCACGCCGCGCCCGGCCGCTCCGTGAGGTTCACTACGGGAAAAAGGGACAGGGAGATCGCGAGATGGCGGGCCAAAGAAACGGGTCCGAGTTCCGGCCCTACGGTTGAGGGAAGGGGTGTGTCCCCGATCACGTTTCGCCGCCATGAGCGCCGCCTCCGCCGCCGATACCCTGCCGCTGCCCCAGCTTGCCCGAGGCGCCCTCGTGGGCGGCCTGCCCGGCGTGACCCGCGGGACGGCCGAGACGCCCGGCGTCTTCGTGGGGCGGTACAGCCTGGAGCCGTACGAGACGGCGGAATACTGCCACCCCGCCGAGGTGCTCTACATGCCGCTGTGGGGGACGGCCCGCGTGCGGCGCACCGTGGCCGGGGAGCGGCACTACGAGGGCGAACTCACGGCCGGCGAGCTGTGCATCCGCCCGGCGGGCAGCCCCGAGCCGGCCGTGCTGATGAGCGGCGGCGAGTTCCTCTCGTTCTACGTGGACCCCGGGCGGATCCGCGCGGCGGCGGCGGAGCTGCGCCTGCCCAACCCCGACCGCGTCCGACTCATCCCGCACTCGGCCGTGCCGGACGCGCGCCTGGAACGGCTCGGCCGCCAGCTCCTCGCCGAAGGGGCGCCGGCAGAACAGGCCGACGGGCTCTGGACCGACGCCCTCCAGATGATGGTGGCCGTCCACCTCGTCCGCTACTACAGCGACCGCACCCCCGGCGCCCAGCTCAAGCGGCCGGGCGACGAGACGGCGCGGATGCGCGTCGTGATGGACTTCATCCGAGCCAACCTGGCCCGCGCGGACCTCGGCCTCGACCTCCTCGCCGGGGTGGCCGAGATGGACCGGCTCTACTTCATGCAGGCGTTCCGCCGCGTGGCCGGCGTGATGCCCCACGAGTACCTCGTGCGCCTGCGGCTCCGCGAAGCCAAGCGGCTCCTGAAGGAGACACAGCTGCCCACCGACGTGGTGGCCGCCTGCCTCGGGATGCACGCGGCGCGCTTCCGGGCGGTGTTCACGCTGGCCGTCGGGTGTGCGCCGGAGGCGTACCGTATCCGCCAGTAAGGCGAGTCGGCAGGGGGTTTGCAGGGAGGGGGGAGTTTTCCACCACCTGCCGTAAAGACCGATGCCCCCCCGCTTCTCTCCCCGCTGGCCCTTCCTCCTCGCTTTTCTGCTCGTCCTCGGGCCGTCGCTGGCCGGATGTGCCACTACCGGCGTCAACGCGGGCGATTTCAACCTCGTCTCCCTCGACGAAGAGTGGCAGCTGGGCCGCCAACTCGAAGCCGACGTGAACCGGCAGGTCCGCCTCGTCAACGACGCCGCGCTCGAACGGTACGTCGAGCAAATGGGACAGCAGATCGTGGCGCAGACCGAGCTGCGGCAACTGCCGTGGCGGTTCCACGTCGTCCAGGACGACGCCATCAACGCGTTCAACATCCCCGGCGGCGTCGTGTACGTCAACACGGGGCTGATCGCCCGGGCCGGCAGCGCGTCCGAGCTGGCGGGCGTGCTCGCCCACGAGATCTCCCACGGCATCGCCCGGCACGGGACCGAGCGGCTGACGACGCAGTACGGCATCAGCATCGTGGCGGGGCTCGTGCTGGGGCAGGACCCCGGCCTCGTCGAGCAGATCGCTGCGCAGATCGTGGCCACCGGGGCCATCGCGCGCTACTCGCGCGGGGCCGAGCGCGAGGCCGACGACCTCGGCGTGCGCTACATGGCGGGCGCGGGCTGGGACCCCGAGGGCATGGCCCGGATGTTCCAGCGTCTCATGGCCGAGGGGGGCGGCGGAGGGGGCATCCCGTTCTTCTCCACGCACCCGACGACGGAGGAGCGCATCGCCAACGTGCGCGCTGCCGCACGGTCGGTCAACCGGAGCGGCCTGCGCACCGACGACGCGGGCTTCGCCAACGCCCGGAGCCGCGCCCGGCGGTATTAGCCGGGAAGAACCGGCGAATCGGCCCGCCTCGGCGTCCTTTCCCCTCTCGTACGTGGCGTGTTGATTCTCCGCGGGCTCGGCCGGGGGGCTGGGCTCGCGCCCTACAGCGGTCTATGGAGGCTGCGGGTCCGGGAAGCCCCGTTGATGACGCCGCCGTCCTGGGTGCGGGGGGAGGGGCGTGCTCCGCGATGTCGGCCGCAGCGTGCCCCGATCTACCGAGGCAGAGTTAGGGGATGCGTTTGTGCCTACCGGTAATCCCTACGTCGGGTTGCGTTTGTGCTTGGCGTTCTCTACTCTCTGTCTACCGGAGTGCGGCG
>CAZOJJ010000050.1:0-11536 GCA_964580105.1 uncultured Rhodothermales bacterium
AACGTGTCGAGCATGTTGAACGCGCCCGAGTAGTCCACGCTCGACCCGGCCGGGATCGTGTAGACCGTCGGGCGGCGGCGGACGATCTGCGAGAGGTCCGGCATCGTGATCACCGGCCACCCGTCGATCGTGAGCGGACCGGCCGTGGTGTTCACGATGGTTCCGGCGTAGAACACCTCCGTCTGCCCGGCGGGAACGGCCACGGGCACGGGGAGGGGGTTGCCGTCGCCGTCTACGGGGCCGACGCTCAGGGCGGGTACCACGTACGTGAAGCCGTCCGCCAGTGCGCCCTCGCCCCCGGCGTGTTGCACGACCACATCGACCGTTCCGGGGCTGCCGGCCGGCGTCGTGGCGGTGATCTGGGTCGGGCTGTCGACGCTGAAGCTGATGCCGGCCACGCCGCCGAAGGTGACACCGGTGGCGCCGGTGAAGCCCGTGCCGGTGATCGTCACGACGGTGCCGCCGGTGGTCGGGCCGTCGGTAGGCACGAGGCCAGACGGGCGGGCGCCGCTGAACTCGACGGCCCCGATGTCGCACGCGCCGACGCGCGGCTCGCCGCGCTGGTCGAGGTCGCCGCCGGGGAGGGCGGCGCAGGTCGTGGGGTCGCCGTTGTCGATGAGATCGGAGGGGAAGGCCGGGAGGTGGGTGAGCGTCGGGCCACCGTGGTCGGCGAGGGGGCCGAGGTTCGGGTCGGTCGTGAACTCGGGCTGGCACAGCGGGCTGGAGGTGCCGCCGTAGATGAGGTTGTTCGCATGCGCCCCCAGCGTGGCTTCCACCAGGAAACACGGCTCCGATGCCCCGGGGCCGGGCCGGTAGATGAGGGTGTTGTGCATGTTGAGCGTGGCGGTCCGGACCGTGAGAAGCCGGCTCTCCGTCCCGAAGAGGGTGCTGTTCCGGATGGTCACGGTCCCGTCCTCGACCATGACGGCACTACCGGTAGCCGCGAAGTCGACGGTGTTGCCCGAGAGGGTGCTGTTGTCTATGTGGAGGGGGCCCACAAACGAGAGGATGCCACCGCCCTGCTGTGACGCGTTTCCGGAGATCGTGCTGTTTCGGATGGTGGCCTCGCCTTCGAGGGCGATGCCGCCCCCGTAGAATCTGGCGTGGTTGCCCGTGATGGTGCAGCGGGTTACGGTCAGCGGGCCCACGCTGAAGATCCCCCCGCCGTCCGCCTCGGGCGCGTCGCTGTTCGAGACGGTGCAGTCGGCGAGCGAGAGCGTGCCGAAGTTGAGGATGGCCCCACCGTAGGTTTCGTAGTCGGTGCCGCTGCCGGGCGCCGCGCCGTCCGTGATCGTCAGGCCGGTGATGGCTACCGTGACGCCGGCGTTGACCACGAACACCCGCGACGTTCCGCCGCCGCTGACGGTGACCGGCGACGGGAGCGACGAGCCGTCGATGGTGAGGTTCTCGTCGATGGTGATCTCGCCGAGCGTGAGCGTAAGCGTCTGGCCGCTGAGCGCCCCCGCGAAGTCAATGGTATCGCCGCTGGCCGCCAGGGCGACGGCGTCGCGCAGCGAGCAGTCGCCGTCGGCGCAGCTGCCGTCGGCCTCGTCGGTCGGGGTGGTCACGGTGAGGACGGCCAGCGCCCCGGAGGGGGCGGAGCCGGCGCGTGGGGCGGCGTGGGCGGTAGAAGAGAAGAAGGGGCTCGCTCCGCAGAGGAACGTGAGGAGGGCGAGCGTCGGCGCAAGGCGGGGGAGAGAGGCAATCGGCATGAGCGTGTGGCGGTTTGGCAGCTGTCGAGCCGTGAAGAGAGAGAGTGTCTGCGATCCGAATCCACGGGCGTCCGATGCCTGTGTACGCGTCTACTTCAGCAACGTGAGGTGCTGCGTCTGCACGCGCCCCTCGCCCTTCACGCGCGCGCTCGCACACACACGCTAACGTTACGTCCGCGTGCCGCTTGGCTCCAAGCCGGGGCGCCACTTTTTCCATGCCGGTGCCCGAGCCGGGGAGGAGGGCGCGCGCTCAGGCCGCCTCGGTGGGCTCGCGGGTGGACACGCTCACGCGGCCGTAGCGGAGGCGTACCGTCTGGTCGGCCCAGTCCGAGGACGGCGGCCGGTGGGATATGACGAGCAGCGTCGTCCGGCCGCGGAGCGCCGTGAGTGCGTCGAGCACGCGCGCCTCGGTGGCACGGTCGAGCGCAGAGGTGGCCTCGTCGAGGAGGAGGAGGTCGGGCTTGCGGAGGAGGGCCCGGGCGAGGGCGATCCGCTGGCGCTCGCCGCCGGAGAGGCCGTGGCCGTGGTCGCCCAGCGGCGCGTCGAGGCCGAGGGGGAGGGCACGGACGACGTCGCCGGCGGCCGCCGCGTCGAGGGCGGCCCAGAGCGCGTCGTCGTCGGCCTCGGGCGCTACCCAGCGGAGGTTGTCGCGGACGGAGCCATGGAGGAGGACCGTCCGCTGGGGGACGTAGGCCACGCGCCGTCGCCACCCGTGGAGGCGCTCCGGCGTGAGCGCCTCGCCGTCCGCGAGGATCCGTCCGCCGGTGGGAAGGAGGAGACCGAGGAGGAGGTCGGCCAGCGTGCTCTTGCCCGCGCCCGACGGCCCGGCGACGAGCGTGACGGAGCCCGCCGGGAGCGTCAGCGAGACGTCGTCGAGGACGAGCGGGGCGCCGTCGGCGTAGCGGAACGAGACGCCGTCGAGGGTGAGGGATTCGCGGAGGCGCGGGGCGTCGGCCGGGGCCGCCTCGGTGGGTTCGCGGGCGGCGAGGGCCTCGGCGTAGAGCCCCATCGCCGCGTCGTAGGCCGGGGCCACGTGCAGGAGCTGCTGGACGATCTGCGTGACGGAGGCCACCTGCGGCACGAGCCGCGAGAGCAGGAACACGACGACGAGCAGCGAGGCGGGCGGGAGCCCGGCCCCGGCCACGCCGAACCAGACGAGCGCGGCCGCCAGCACGGCCGCCCCCACACCCATCCGCGCCTTCGATGCCGCCTGCATCTCGGCGAACGTCTGCTCGTCGCGGACGGCGTCGTCGAGCGCGACCTCGAACCCGTCCACGGCGCGGGCCTCGGCGCCGAAGCTCTTGACCTCCTTCAGACTGGCGAGGTGGTCGTAGACGAGCGCGCTCGTGCGCCGGCCCGTCCGCACGACGGCGCGGCCCGAGGCGCGGGCGCGGCGGATGAGGGGCCACACGGTCGCCAGCAGCACGAGCGCCGCCACCCCTGCCACTGCCGCCACGACGGGCGCGACGACCACGGCCAGCACGGCGTAGACCACCACGCCCGCGGCGGTCGTCGCCAGCCGGGCGAGGTGGAGCACGCTCGCCCCCACGCGTCCGAGCTCCTGGTGGAGGACGTGCTGCACGTCCGCCACGCGCACGCCCGCCACGAACGCCCACGACGCCCACGTGACGGCCCGGAAGAGGTCGGCCCGGAGGGTCCGCACGAAGGCCAGCCGCAGCCGCGCGTTCTGCACGGCCACGGCGTAGCCGACCCCCTCGCGCAATGCCACGAGGCCGACGAAGAGGCCGAGCACGAGCGGCAGGCTCGGCGGCAGGCCCAGCGTCTCGAAGAAGAACCGGGTGATCGGCTCCGCCCGCCCCTCGCCCCCGGCCACGCCGACGAGGGCCAGGAGTGGCACGAGCAGCAGCAGGCCCACGCCCTGGAGCGCGCTCTGCGCCACGAGCAGCCCGGCATAGGCCGCGACGCCGCCGCGCTCGCGCCGCAGCAGCGCGCCCGTGAGCGCGCGCAGGCTGGCCAGGGCCGAGCCGGACGGGGAAGGCGAGGAGGGCATGGGCGCTCAGGCGGGGACGGCCGCCCGCGTCGGCGCGGCCCCGCGCGCGTCGTGGAACGTCGTCAGGACGGTGTAGCGGCGGTGGCCCTCCCGGCCCGTCACCACCACGTCGCCGTGGCAGAGCCAGGCGTGGAACTTCAGCGCGCCGTCCTCCCCGGCGCACACGCCGAAGTGGAGCGACGAGCCGAGCCCGCGCCGGCGGAGCATGACGCGCCCCGCGAGGGCGCGGGCGAAGCACGTCTCCGGGTATCGCTTTGCCGCCACGCAGACGGCGCGGCGGACGGCGTGCGCCGTCGCGGTATCCTGGGCCGTGGCCGGCGCACCGTCGGTCCGGCCGAGGAGCGGGGCGAGGCGGCGGAACGGCACCACGCGGAGCGCCCCCCGGGCGAGGTGGAACAGCACGGTGGCCTCCAGCAGCCGGCCGCGCGTAGCCGGGTCGAGCGTGAGCAGGGTCCGAAGGCGGTGGATCATGCGCGCGGATGCAGCGATCTTTCCGGTCCGAGGTGCGTCCCCCGCCGACCGAGTCCAATGCACGAATATATCGCCTACGGGCTGGCCATCCATTCCGAGATCCCGCTGCCGGAGCTGACGCCCCGGCCGTCGGCCCGGCCCGACGTGCGCGTCCACCTCGGCGGCGTTCCGGAGGCGCTCGACGCCCCCCTCGCGCGGCGCGCGCTGTGGACGGCCCGGCCCGGCGAGTGGCTCCTGGAGTTCGAAGGCGTCGGCCGCTACTACGTCCGCGACGGGTGCGAAATCCGCGTCGAGCCCGAAGGCGACGAGGCCGACGTGCGGGCGTTTCTGTTCTCGTCCACCTGGGGGGCGCTGCTGCACCAGCGCGGGCTCCTCGTGCTCCACGCCAGCGCCGTCCACACGCCGGCCGGCGCCGTGGCCGTGGCGGGCAAGTCGGGCGCGGGGAAGTCCACGACGCTGGCGCGCCTGCTGGAGCGGGGCCACATCCTCCTCGCCGACGACAAGGTGGCCGTGATCCAGGAGGACGGCCGCCCGATGGTAGTGCCGGGCTACCCCACCGTCCGCCTCTGGCGCGACGCGCTCGACCGGATGGGCGCCCCCGCCGACGCCCTCCCACGCCTTCGCGCCGACCTCGAGAAGTACCTCTTCCGCGCCGACGAGATCCGCGCGGAGCCGTCGCCGCTCCGCGCCCTCTTCTGTCTCGACGCGCGCTCCGTGTCCGAGGTCCAGGTCGAGCGGATGGAGGGGGTGGAGGCGTTCCAGGCCGTCTACCGCAGCACCTACCGGAACCGGCTGGTGGCGGGGTTCGGGATGCGCGAGGCGCACTTCCGGCGCGTCTCCGCCCTCGCGGCGGTCGTGCCGGTGTTTCAGGTGGCCCGGCCCCACGGGGAGGACACGGTCGGCGCGTTGGTCGAGGCCGTCGAGGCCGCGGTGGGGCTCCCCTGACCGATGGGCGTCTACTGGCTCGCGTCCTACCCGAAGTCCGGCAACACGTGGATGCGCGTGCTGCTGAGCGCCTACCTCCGGCCGGATGCTCCCCCCGGCCTCGACGCGCTCGTCGTCCACTCGGACCTCGCCCGGCGGAGCCTGGTGGACGACCTGCTCGGGGTGCCTACGGCCGACCTCTACCCGGGCGAGTTCGAACGGCTCCACCCGCGCGCCTGCGAGCAGCTCGCCGACGACGTGGGGGAGGAGCCGTACGTCGTCAAGGTCCACGCCGCGCTCCGGAAGGGCGCCGGCGGCCGGTACGCCTTCCCGCCCGAGGCCACGGCCGGCGTGGTCTACGTCGTGCGCAACCCGCTCGACGTGGCGGCCTCGCTCGCGCCGTTCTTCGGCTGGACCACCCGCCGTGTCGTGAACACCCTCGGCAACCCCGACTACGTCCTCAACGCCGACGGCCCGACCCGGCGGGGCACGCTCATCCCGGAACCGCTGCTCACGTGGAGTGGCCACGTCGAGAGCTGGCTCGACGCGCCGGGCTATCGCGTGCTCCTCGTGCGCTACGAAGACCTCCTCGACGACACGGCGGCCACGTTCGAGCGCGTCGTGCGGTTCGTCGGCTACGAGGTGGACGGCGCGCGCATCGAGGCGGCCGTGGAGCGGGCGCGGTTCGACCGGCTCCGCGCCGAGGAGGCGCAGCACGGCTTCCGTGAGCGGCCCCGGACGGCCTCGGCGTTCTTCCGGAGCGGGCGGGCCGGTGGTTGGCGGGAGGCCCTCGCACCCGAAGAAGCCGCGCAGGTCGTCGCGCAGCACGGAACGGTCATGCGGCGGCTCGGCTACGACGCGCTCGTCGAGGAGGTCGAGGCCCGGACGCGGCCGTATCTTTCGGCCTCCTGAATCGAACGCGTTCGCACGTCTCATGGCCGACCTCGCACCCGACACCCTTCTCCGCCGCGCCGAGCCCATCATGCACACCGACCTCGGCGAGAAGACGGTGATGATGGACCTCGAAAAGGGCAACTACTACGGCCTCAACCGGGTCGGCGCGCGCATCTGGGCGCTGCTGGAGCAGCCGGCCTCCGTCCGGAGCCTGTGCGACCGGCTCCTCGCCGAGTACGAGGTGGAGCCCGACGAGTGCGAGCGGACGGTGACGGCGTTCGTCCGGGACCTCCTCGATCGCGGCGTCCTCGTTCGCGCCGGGGGGTGAGGTTCCGATGCAAGACGGCCCCCTCGGCGTCGCCGTCGCCGACCTGGGGCGGATGCCGGACGATCCGTCCGCCCGCCTCCTCTATCTCGACGCCGACCTCGCCGACCGCGACGGGCTTCGCCGCGCGCTCGGCCTGCCGCCGGGGCCGCACGCGGACGCAGATCTGATTCTCCGCGCCTACGCGCGCTGGGGCGAGGGCTGCGCCGACCGGCTCTGCGGCGCCTTCGCCTTCCTCCTGTGGGACGGCGCCCGGCGGGTCTGCTTCGGCGCCCGCGATCCCGTCGGAATCGCGCCACTCCGCTACGCCGCGCTGCCCGGCCGCCTCGCCGTCGGCGGCGACGTCCGACGGCTGCTGGAGGTGGACGGCGTGGGCGACGCACTGGATGCGGACGTGTTCGTCGCCACGCTGCTGACGCCGCGCTTCAACGGGGAGCCGCACGGGCGGACGTGCCTCCGCGACGTGCGCGCGCTGCCGCCCGGCCACACGCTCCGGTTCGACGCCGAAGGCGTCCGCACTGCCCGCTACTGGCACCCCGAGGACGTCCCGTCCGTGCGGTTCTCGTCGATGGATGCCTACGTCGAGGCGTTCCGGGCGTTGCTGGACGAGGTGGTCGCGGAATACGTCCCGCCCGAGGAGCCGCTCGGCGTCCACGTCACCGGCGGGCTGGACTCGTCGCTCTGTGTAGCCCTCGCCAGTCGGCTGCGGAAGGAGTGGGGAGCGCCCCCGCCCGTCGGATTCAGCTGGCTGACGCCGCCCGGCGACCCGCCGAGCGACGAGCACGAGCGCACGGCCCTCGTCGCCGCCGAGGCGGGCATGCCGCTCGTCCACGCGCCGATGACGGTGGCGAACACGGTGGCCTTCCTCCGCCGCGACGCCACGCGCGATCCCTACGCCTCGACGCTCCTCCACGAGCACGTCGTCCAGCAGGCGGCGTCCGACCGCGGCGTCCGCGTGATCCTCTCCGGCTGGGGCGGTGACGAGGCGGTCACGTTCAGCGGGCGCATGACCGCCGAGCACCACCTCGCCCGGCGGGGGCGGTGGACGCCCGTGTGGAGGTCGGCGCCCGGTCGGGGCCGCGCCGGGTGGAAGCTGCTGCTGGCCTCGCTCGCCCCGCGCCGCTCCCGCGCTCGCCCCATCGAGGCCATCCGACGCGACGCCCTGCGCGGGGCCTACGAAACGTACGTGGACCTGGACAGACTGCGGCAGGCCCGGCTCCCCGCGCTCGTGCCGGAGGACGGACGAAGCCCGGCGGCCTTCATGTGCAGCCTGCTCACGGACGGGCACCTCGCCTTCAGGACGGTGGCCTGGGCCGTGTCCGGCGCCGCGCTCGGCCTCCGCTACCGCTACCCGCTGCTGGACCGACGCCTGCTGGACTTCGTTTTCGGGTTGCCGCCGGAGGTGTTTCTGCCGTACGAGGGGGAGCGGCGCTGGCTGATGCGCCGCGCGCTGGCCGGGCGGGTGTCCGAGCGGATCCGGCGGCATACGAGCAAGAAGGAGCCGGCCCGGCTGGAGCCCACCGAAGCAGTGCTGTGCGAGGCACTGAGCCGCCTCGGGGACGAACTGCGGGTGGGTTCGCATTCTCCCGCTCATTTCTCGTGGTTCGACGCGAATCGGGTGGAGGCAGCGCTCACGCCCGGGGCGCTGGCCGAGCGGCGCCGGTACGCCCGGCTCGCCCACGCCGTCGTCCACCTCGGCCTCGACGCCGTGCCGGTGGGGGCATTCCGTCAAGGCGGATTGCCGTAAACCGGGCTCGTCGTATTTTGGACTCGCAACCGTTTGACCTCCCCTCGCGACGGGATTAACCTCACGCGTTCACCTTCTCGCTAACACCTTTCGTCATGTCCGAATCCTCGTCTTCGTACGAATCCTCGGCGCCCCCGGTGGTCGACGAGCAGCGCCGGCCCTGGGAGGCTCCCGAGCTTACCGTCATCGACGTGAGCCAGCAGACGCAGGGCGCCGACCCCTACGTGGGCGGTGAGACCTTCGGGTACACCCCATCCTGAGGGGGGCAGGGGGTTCTCGAACGGGGGATCTCCTGATCTAGAGGGTGTTATGAACTTGGATCTGCGATACTGGGCTGTGCGAGCCAATTCCGGTGCCGGCCTCTCGTACCCGAGCCTCACTCAGGGAGCCTGCTCGGTCGAGATCGGCCGTTCTGAGCCCGCTCTGGCCCTCGCCGCGACATCAGGTCCATAACACGCTCTAGGGACGAATCCTCGACGGCTGGTCGAGCAGCGTATCTTCCGCTCATCTCAGACGTCGCCCCGTTCACCCCCGCCCCCTGGTTCCATGACCGAGTCTACCGATCCTCGTACGCCAGACACTATGTCCCGTCAGCTCTGGGAGGCCCCCGAGCTCCTCGTCCTCGACGTGAGCCAGCACACCCAGGGGGCCGATCCCACTACGGGCGGCGAGACCGTCGCGTACACCCCCATATCCTGACGGTGCCGCGTCCCGCTGATCGTAACACCCTCCGGCCGCTTCGTGGCGCCGACCCCACGGTCGGCGTCGCGCCGTTTAAGAGACTGTTTGGGGAAGCGCCCTCACCTCGATTGGGTGTCATCCCGGCCTCCGAGTCGGAAGCGCAAGCGTCCCGACGGAAATCTCCACGTGCCAGGTAGCCCTGTTTGGAGATCCCGAAAGCGAAGCGTCCCGAAGGAATCACGTCCGGGATGACACGCTGGAAGGGGGACGGCAAATCCCATGGGTTCCCCAATCGGTTTCTACGAAGGGCGGGTCTTTACATCGTTGCCGCTGAGCCTGTGCATACCGTAGCTGCCCCTGCCCCCGTCGTCAAGCCGGACACCGTCCGCCCGCTCGGCCCCGTCGACGCGGCGCCGCTGAAGGCACTCGTCGAGCGCTTCTCCGAGCGGATGTGGGTCCAGGAGGACGAGCGGAAGGAGAACGACTTCTTCTGCTTCCACCACACCCGCCACGTCGTCCTCCGCTTCACGCGCGGCAACCGCGACCCGCGCGACCACTACGCCAGTCCGGCGTGGGACGTGTTCGCCCCCGTCCTCCTGCCGATCATGCAGCGCGTTATCGAGCCGTACGGCTTCGAAAAGCCAGGCTTCCCCAAAGCGATGTTCGCGCGGCTGGAGGCAGGCCACGAGATCGACCAGCACGTAGACGGCGCGGGCTCGAACCTGCTCACGCACAAAATCCACGTCCCGGTCGTGACCAACCCGGACGCCCTCTTCTACGTGAACGGCGAGCCGTTCCACCTCGAAGTGGGGCAGGCGTACGAGGTCAACAACGTGGCCCCGCATGCGGTGGTGAACCGGGGAACGGAGGACCGCATCCACTTCATCTTCGAGGTCTTCGAGACGGCGGCGTGAGCCTTCTGCCACGACGGGGGGCGCCTGCGCGATGAGCCGCGACCGGACCTGCCTCGCCACCGTTACGTCGGACCGGTTCCTGCCGGGGGCGATCGTGCTCCTGCACTCGTTCCTGGCGCACCACCCCGGCTGGGGCGGCGACCTCGTCGTCGTCCACGACGACGGCCTCACCGAGGCCGGGCGGGCCACGCTGGCGGCGGCCTTCGACGGCGTCCGGGTCGTCGAAGTCTCTGCAACCCTCACGGCCCGCCTCGACCGCCTCATGGCAGCCCGGCCCGGCCTCGCCGACCGGCGTGCGCGCTTCCTCTCGCTGGAGGTGTTCCGCCTCGACTACGACCGCGTCCTCTTCGCCGACAGCGACGTGCTCGTGCGGGCGCCGCTCGCCGACCTCTTCGAGCGGGACGAGCCGCTCCTCGCGGCCGGCGACCGGCCCTACTACGAGGGCGGCGGGCGTGACCGACGGACGTTCGAGCGGTTGCCGCCGGAGGTGATGACGCCGGACGCCCTCCGCTCCTCGTTCAACGCCGGGCTCCTGCGGATCGCCCCGGCCGCGCTCCCGTCGGACACCTACGACGCCCTCCTGGCCCGCCTCGACCCCGCCGGGTGGGGCGCCGTGACGGCAGGGCAGACCGACCAGCGCGTGCTCAACCTCCACTTCGAGGGGCGAGTCACGTTCCTGCCGCCTGCCGATAACTACCTGCTCGCCCATCGCCGCGTGATCCTGGACCGGACCGGCGCCTCCTTCGCCGACGCCCGCGCGCTCCACTACAACCACCCCTGGAAGCCCTGGCACGTCGAGCGCCTGCCCGATCGCGCGGCGCGCGACGCCACCGCGCCCGTCACCTGGCGGCTCTGGATGGACGCCTACTTCGACGCCGTGCAGGCGCGGTGCGCCCGCACCCGGCTACCTGAACTCGTGCGCACCCATGGCTGACGAAGACGCCCGCCTCGCCGGGGCGACGTGCGACCTGGAGCGGCTCGTCCGGACGCACCTGTTCGTGATCGGCCCGAACAACAGCGGCACGACGTTCCTGAGTGCCGTCCTGGCGAAGTCCCGCCACACCTGGAACCTCCGGCGCGAGGGGCAGCACACCTTCGGCTTCGTAGGGCCGGCGACGCGGGGGACGGAGGTGCCGCTCGTCTGGGCCTCGGAGCCGGCGTGGATCGCCCACTTCGCCGACCCGGCGGCGTACGACTGGGCCGCGACGCGGCGGGCGTGGTACTTCCAGGCGTTCGCCCGCTCGCCCGAGGCGAGCGTGTTCGTGACGAAGGCGCCGCCGTTCCTGCTCGTCGTGGACCAGCTGGCCGAGGCGTTCCGCGAGGCCCGCTTCCTGTTCCTCGTCCGCGACCCGTACGCGACGGCCGAAGGGATCGTACGGCGGCGCGAACGGCAGTCGGACGCCTCGCGTGCGGACGTGCTGCGGCGGGCGGCCCGCCACCTCGTCGCCTGCTTCGAGCGGCAGCGAGCCAACGTCGCCGCCTTCGCCGACCGGGGCGTGTTCTTCACCTACGAGGCGATGTGCGCCGATCCGGCGGGCGTGGGGGCGCAGATCCGGCGCCTCGTGCCCGCGCTCGGCGACCTCGACCTCGACCAGCGCGTGGCCGTGAAGGGGATCTACGACGAGCGGCTGCGTGACATGAACGCGGACCAGATCGCCCGCCTCTCGGCCGACGACCTTCGTGCCCTCAACGAGGTGTTCCGCCCGAAGCAGGACGTGCTTGCGGCGTTCGGCTACGCCCTCCGAGAGCCGTGAGTGATCCCGACGTCCTCTGGCTGTACCTGCACGTTCCCAAAACGGGCGGCACGACCATCAACGGCCACCTCAGCCGGCACCTCGCCTTCGACGACACGTTCGT
>CAZOJJ010000050.1:11636-19254 GCA_964580105.1 uncultured Rhodothermales bacterium
GCGGACGTCGCTGCCGTTCGAGGCGTGGTACGCCGAGCGCTTCGGGTCGGAGCACGCCCGAAATCCCCAGGTCCGCTTCCTGGCTGATCGCTATGCCGGGACCGATTCGGAGCGGGATCTCACGCAGGCCTACTTCTCGGCCGTGGCGTTGCTGCGCCGCTGCTGGTTCGTCGGCGTCACGGCGCACCTCGACGACGACCTGCCGCACCTGTTCGCCGCGATGGGGGTCCCGACCACCTGGGACGACTACCGCCGGGTCGGGTCCGGCCATCGCCTGCTCGGCGTGCCCGGACACCCGAGGGCGCACGACGCCCTGCGCCGCTACGTCACGCTGGACAACGCCCTGCGTGAGCGGCTGAACGCCGACCACGCGGCGGACCTCGCCCTCGTCCGCCTCGCGGAGCGGTGGCGCACGGAGCGGGCGCCGTGGCGCGCCGATGTCGCGGGGCGGTGACGGGGGTAGACGGATGCTGTTCAACTCGGTCGACTTCGTCCTCTTCTTCCCGCTCGCGGTCGGGCTCTACTTCGCCCTGCCGCACCGGTGGCGCTGGGCGTGGCTCCTCGCGGCGAGCTACGGGTTCTACGCCTGGTGGCGCGTCGACTACCTCGCCCTCATCGCCGTCTCGACGCTGGTCGACTACGTCGCGGCCCGAAGGATGGGTGCGCTCCCGACGAAGGAGGCCCGGCGGCCGTGGCTGGGGTTCTCGCTGGCGGCCAACCTCGGCCTGCTCTTCGCCTTCAAGTACGTCGGCTTCTTCGGCGAGACGGTCAACACGTTTCTCGCGCTGGTAGATCGGGACCCGGCCGTTGGTACGCTGGACGTGCTGTTGCCCGTCGGCATCTCGTTCTACACGTTCCAGACGCTGGCGTACTCCATCGACGTGTACCGGGGGCGAGTCGAACCGGAGCGGCACCTCGGGATCTTCGCGCTCTACGTCAGCTTCTGGCCGCAGCTCGTGGCGGGGCCCATCGAGCGGGCGCGGCGGCTGCTCCCGCAGTTCCGCGAGCGGCACCGGTTCGACGCCGCGCTGGCGGCCGACGGGCTCAAGTTGATGGCGTGGGGGTTCTTCCTGAAGGTCGTCGTGGCCGACCGGCTGGCCCTCATCGTTTCGGCCGTCTTCGATCAGCCCGGCGCGTATCACGGGGCGGCCGTGCTCGCGGCCGTGTACGCGTTCGCGTTCCAGATCTACGGCGACTTCGCCGGGTATAGCCTGATCGCCATCGGTGCGGCGCGTGTGATGGGCTTCCGGCTCATGGACAACTTCCGCCAGCCGTTCCTCGCGCCGACGATGGCCGAGCTGTGGCGGCGCTGGCACGTCAGCCTCACGACGTGGTTTCGGGACTACCTCTACGCCCCGCTCGTCCGGGAGCGGCGCTCGCGGCCGTGGCGCCGGGGCAGCCTCTTCATCGTGTTCGCGGCGACGGGGCTATGGCACGGGGCGGGGTGGACGTTCGTGCTGTGGGGGGCCTACAACGGACTCTACCTCCTGCTCGAAGAGGTCACCCTGCCGTGGCGCGACCGGTTCTGGGCGCGCCATGACCGCCGCCCGATGGAGGCGGAGCCCGTCCATACGGCGGGTGCGCCGTGGCGTGCGGTGCCGTGGCGCCTGGTCTTCGGCGTGATCGTCACGTTCCACGCGTTCGTGCTGCCGGGCTACCTGTTCCGCGCGCACGACCTCGGGCACGCCGTAACGCTGCTCCGCCAGACGATCACGCCCGGAGCCGGTCTCGGGGCGCTCGTGGGCGAAGTCGGCCGGCACGAGGTCGTGATCGCTGCGCTGAGCGTGCTCCTCGTGCTGGTCGTGGACCTGGTCGAGCGGCGTGAGCGGATGCTGACCGTCGTGGCGCGCTGGCCTCGGTCTCTTCGGGCCGCCCTCTACGCCGCCCTCGTCCTCGCCATCGTGCTCTTCGGCGAGTACGGGGAGCGCCCGTTCATCTATTTCCAGTTCTGATGGTTGAGCCTCCCTCCCGTCGTCCCTTCCGCACGGCCGGGCTCACGGTGCTGTTCGTGGCGCTGGGTGGCGCCGCCGCCTGGACGGTGAGCCAGCGCCTCGCGCCGGTGCATCCGGACGTGCAGGGGCGGGAGGCGGTGCTCGACCGCGTCGCCCCCCGGGTCGAGGCGGCTTCGCTCGGCAACTCGCACGCCCGCGCCATCGACTTCGACGCCCTCGGCGTGCGCGGCTTCCATTTCTCGCTCGGTGGTTCCGACCTCTTCGAGGCGGTGCGCCTCTTCCGGCACGCGCGCCGCCGCCTCCCGGCGCTCCGGGAGGCCTACGTCGTCGTCTCGCCCCGGCAGGTTGTCAACAGCGCGTTCCCGGAGCGGCACGGGCGCCGCCGGTCGGTCTACGTCCAGACGGGCGACTACCGCCCGATGAGCGGGGACTGGCGGCTTGCGCTGACGAGCCCGCTCTCCCCACTCGCCCGCGACGATCATTGGGCGGCGGTCTTTTCCGGCAGCGGGGACAAGCCGGCCTTCGGGCCGGACGGGGCGCTGCTCAACGAGCGACCGCAGCGGTCCTTCGAGGCCATCAAGTCGGAGGGGCCTAGGCGCGCTGCGTACCACGGGGATCTGGCCCGTCGCTCGGAAGAGGCGTACCCTGGCCTCTGCGCCGACCTCGGGCGCCTCCTCGAAACACTCGTCGAGGAGAGCGTCGGCCTCCGCCTCGTGCTCTACACGCCGCCGTACCCGCGCGCCTACTACGAGGCTGTCGTCGGCCCGCCCGCCACGTGCGACCTCCGGCCCGTCGCTGCCCGCCTGGCCGGGGCGTATGCGCACGTGTTCTACCTCGACGCGAGCACCTCGGCGCTGTCGGACGACCTCGTGCTGTTCCTCAACGCGGACCACCTCAACGACGCCGGGGCCGCAGCCTTCTCCGCGATGCTGCGCGACACGATGGCGACGGTGGGTCTCCGTGAACCGTGAGCGGCGCCCTCACCGCGTCCGCTTGCGCCGGTTGCGGACGTAATCCTCGAACAGGAACCCGCCGAGGTCGTCGAGGCCGGCGTAGTAGGCGCGGCCCTGGTTGACCTCGGTGAGCTGGCGGACGAACGCCTGGAGGTACGGGTCCCGCGCGATCATGAACGTCGTGATCGTGATGCGCTCGCGGCGGCAGATGGCGGCCTCGTCGAGCACCTTGTTGACGATGCGGCGGTCGAGGCCGTAGGCGTTCTTGTAGAGCCGGCCGTTCTCGAACTGCGCGCTCGGCTTGCCGTCGGTGATGAGGAAGATCTGCTTGTTGCGGTTCTTCCGGCGGCGGAGGATGTCGCGGGCGCGCTCCAGCCCGGCGCGCGTGTTGGTGTGGTAGGGGCCGACTTGCAGGTAGGGGAGGTCCTTCATCTCGACCTCCCAGGCGTCGTCGCCGAAGGCCACGATGTCGAGCGTGTCCTTGGGGTAGCGCGTGGTGATGAGCTCGGCCAGCGCGAGGGCCGTCTTGCGGGCAGGCGTGATGCGGTCCTCGCCGTAGAGGATCATCGAGTGGCTGAGGTCGATCATGAGGACCGTCGCCACGGAGGTGTGGTAGTCCGTCTCGAAGACCTGGAAGTCGTCTTCGTGGAGCGCGAAGTCGCCGAGGCCGCGCCGGAAGGCGTTGGAGAGCGTGCCGGTCACGTCGAGGTTGTGGACGTCGTCGCCGAAGGCGTAGGGCCGCGTCTCGGGCTGGCGCTCGTCGCCCGCGCCGGTGAAGGGCGTCTTGTGGGCGCCGCGCCCGCTCTTGCGCAGGTGCGCGAAGATCTCCTCCAGCGAGCGCTCGCGGAGGCCGCGCTCCGCCTTCGCCGTGATCTGGACGACGCCGGTCTCCTCGTCGCGTTCGAGGTAGCCCCGGTTCTGGAGCTCCTCGATGAAGTCGCCGAGGCCGAGGCCCTCGCCGGTGATGCCGTACTCGTTGTCGAGCTGGGTGAGCCAGCGGAGCGCCTCGGCCGCGTCCCCGCCCGTGTGGTAGAGGAGCTGCTGGAAGAGGTCGAAGAGGGTGTCGAAGGTGGAGCGGGTGCGGCCGTGGCGGGCGTCGTCCCACTCCGCGTAGCGGAAGCGCATGGGGCGGTCTATGGCGTGTTGGGTGCCGCGTCAAGGCACTCTCATGCCGTGCGCAGCACGCCTTACCTCCACCCGCGCGCGCCGTTCCTACGCGCTCACCCTCGGTACGGCGTCTGGAGGTACCGGCGGGCGCGGTCGTGGGCGCCGGAGCGGTCGGGCAGCGCCAGCACCTGCTCGTAGCGGCGGACGGCCGCCTCGCGCTCGCCGCGGGCGTCGAAAGCCATGCCCTGGCGGAGCCGGCCGAGCACCTGGAACGCCGAGACCTCCTCGCGGCGCTCGGCGATCTGCTGGAGGCGGTAGAGGTGAGCCAGCGCGCCGTCGTAGTCGCGGCGGATCATGGCGTTGCGGGCGAGGAAGTAGAGCGCCTGCTCGGCGGTGGCGTCGTTGTAGCCGGAGCGGCGGAGGGCGTGGCGGAGGAGGACGGCGCGGAAGATGGCGTCGGCCTCGTCGTAGTGGCCGAAGTGGGCCTGGATGCGGCCTTCGAGGGCGTGGAAGAACGCGTTGTCCGGGTAGTAGTAGCGGAGCCAGTGGGTGTAGCGGAGGGCGGCGTCGTAGTCCCGCTCGTGGAGGTAGTGGAGGAGGGCGAGCTGGTAGGCGGCCTCGGCCTGGAGGTAGGTGCCCTCCTGGAAGGTGTGCTCGAGGAGCCGGAGGCCGCGCTCGCGGTCGCCGCGGGCGAAGAGGCTCAGCAGCGGGCGGAAGCGGGGGTGGTCCTCGCGGAGGGTGGCGGCGTAGTAGTCGTAGACGCCCTTGCCGAACTGGTAGTCCGCGTTGTCGGGGTCGCGGCGGGCCACGTCGAGGACGTAGTCCTTGGCGGCGCTGGCATCGAAGGCGGCGCGGAGGTAGTCGCGGCGGTTGGCGCGGAGGCGGGCGCGGAAGGCGAGGGCGGCGCCCTTGAAGAAGAGGGCGTCGGGGTCGGTGCGGTCCCGGCGGAGGCGGCGGTCGGCGCGCCGGACGACGACCGTCATGGCGTCGTAGAAGGCCTCGTCGTGGGACGTGTCCGAGAGGTCGGCGAGGATGCGCCACCAGGGGACGAGGGCGCGGAGGAAGGCGGCGGCAGGGTGGTCCGGGTGCTGCGCCGCGAGGCCGTCGAAGACGTTCTCCGCCTCGGTGAACTGCATGTTGTAGAGGAAGCCGAGGCCCCGTTTGGCCTGCTCCTCGAAAATCGGGTCTTCGAGGAGCGAGGCGGGCTGGGCGAGGCCGGCCGGAGCGGCGGCCCCGAGCAGCACCAGCACGGCGAGCAGTCGGTGAAGCCGGCGGACGCGCATGAAGACGACGGGAGGGAGGACGGCGGGCTACCGAAACGGCCAACGCTGCGCATCCATTGTGGATTCCACCGGCGGCGTCGAGGAGCGGTGGAGCGGCGGTACCCCATTGCGAAAATGAACGTATGAGTCTATACTGTGTGCTGCGGGATTCCACGAGGGGCGGTTTCGCCTTTCGCAACGAGCGGGGACAGGTCGCTTCGCAGAACGATGGAGTCCGGTCCGGCCTCGTGACAGGAGCTCCGGCTGCTTTCCCACGCCCTTCTCCTCGTCTTCGGCTCCGACGTGCCGCTGTCTCCTTCTTCAGACCTCATGCTTCGCGGCGACCCGGGCGAGGTGGCGACGCGCCCGCCGCCCGAGGCGCTCGACGCCCTCTACGCCACGGCTCCCGTCGGTCTCGCCGTCCTCGACCGCGACCTCCGGTTCGTCCACGTCAACGCGTGGCTGGCGGCGACGAACGGATGCCCGGCCTGCGCCCACCTCGGCCGGACGCCGGGGGAGGTCGCTCCGGAACCCGGAGCCGCCATCGAGTCGCTCCTGCGCCGGGTCGTTGAGACGGGCATGTCGCTCCTCGAACACCCCGTCTCGGTGCCGGGCCGCGCGCCCGGCGGCGACCAAACCTACCTCGTCAGCGCCGCCCCTCAGACCGGGGAGGCGGGGGAGGTCGAGGGGATCAGCGTGGTCGTGCAGGACGTCTCGTCGCTCCTCCGGGCACAGCGGGCCCTCGAAGCGACCGGGCTGGCCGAGGAGAGAGCACGCGCGCAGGAGCGTGCACGGATCGCGCAGGTGCTCCACGACGACCTTCAGCAGGTACTCTACGGGCTCCGTCTCCGCCTCGGTGCCCTCCGCCGGGAGCTCGGCGTCTGCGCCGAGGCAGACGTGGCCCGCACCTTCGACGGCATCGACGCGCTCGCCGCGCGGGCCCTCACGGTGACCCGGACGCTCACGCTCGATCTCACGCCGCCGGTCCTGGCCCAGGAAGGCCTCGATGCCTCGCTCGCGTGGCTGGCCGAGCTCATGCGCCAGACGCACGGCCTCGAGGTCCGTCTTCATCGCGACGCTCCCGTCCCGCTGCGGGACGCGGACCTCCACGCGCTGCTGGTCCAGATCGTCCGCGAGTTGCTCTTCAACGTCGTCAAGCACGCCGCCACCCGCCGCACCGACGTGACCGTCCTGCTAGGCGACGGCCGAATCCTCCTCACCGTTGAGGACGAGGGGGTCGGGTTCGATTCGTCGCAGCTGGAGCGCAAGCGGTTGGCCGGGCAGGGCGGGTTCGGCCTGAAGAACATTCGCGAGCGCCTTGCCCTCTTCGGAGGCCGGATGGACATCGTGTCGAGCCCCGGCACCGGAACCCGCGTTACCCTGTCGCTTCCAATACCTCCCTTCTTCTCTCCGCCCCCTCCGGCCGCTACCTGATCCGCCCCTATGCCCCACCGAATTTTCCTCGTCGAAGATCACCCCGTCATGCGCGAGGGGTACGTCCACCTGCTCTCCCGGGAGCCGGACCTCTTCGTCTGCGGGCAGGCCGCCAGCGGCCGCGAAGCCCTCAACGCCATTCCTGCCACCCACCCTGACCTCGTCGTCGTCGACCTCTCCATCCCGGAGATGAGCGGGCTGGAGGTGGTCAAGCAGCTCCGCGCCACGATGCCGAAGGTGCCCACGCTGGTGGTGACCGCCCACAGCGAGGCGCTCTACGCCGAGCGTGCGCTCCGCGCGGGGGCGCGCGGCTTCCTGATGAAAGACGCCCCGCCCACCGAGGTGCTCGAAGCCGTGCGGCAGGTGCTCCGCGGCGAGCGCTACCTCAGCCCGGCGCTCCGGGACCGGCTGGCCTCCCGCCCTCCCAGCCAGAAGGGGATGCCCCCCTCGCCCCTCACCGTCCTGAGCGACCGGGAGCTGGAGGTGTTCGAGTACTTCGGGCGGGGGTACTCCACGACGCAGACGGCCGACGCCCTGTTCATCAGCCCCAAGACGGTCGAGACCCACCGGGCCAACATCAAGCGCAAGTTGGGGCTGGAGCACGCCAACGAGGTCGTCCAGCAGGCCACGCTCTGGGTCGAGTCGCTCGACGAGCCGGCGTGAGCCGGGTGGCCTGAAGACGCAGCGCCCGGCACCTCCGAGGAGGCGCCGGGCGCGGCATGGCTCTGGATGGGCGGAGGGAGCCGGAGGGGCGGGAGTCTGAGCCGCGAGGGGCATGCGCTCAGACGCTGGGATGAAACCTAGGGGTGCGCCACCGTTTTTCTCTTCGGGGGTTTCCCTATTCAGGTAGCACCCATTCAGGTAGCACCCATTCAGGTAGCACCCATTCAGGTAGCACCCATTCAGGTAG
>CAZOJJ010000050.1:19354-19418 GCA_964580105.1 uncultured Rhodothermales bacterium
CGGCCGTGTGTGAGCTTGCCCCGGTCTGGTGGACACCCCGACCTTCCTACCAAGATCGAGGTGC
>CAZOJJ010000051.1:0-19173 GCA_964580105.1 uncultured Rhodothermales bacterium
CCGACCTCACCGTCGCCGACATCTGCAACGGCTTCGTCTACAACCAGCTCGAAGGCAAGGGCCTCTTCGGCCTCGGCGGCACGCTCACCATTCAGCCGGAGTACCAGCGGAACTACATCTACGCCGAGGGCGGCGGCAAGCGCGAGCAGGCCGTCATTCACTCGCTGCTCAAGGGGTATCCGCTCGGGCTGATCTACTTCAACAAGGTCGCGGCGGACCGGTTCGAGGTGCTCGACGGCCAGCAGCGCATCACCAGCATCGGGCGGTTCGTCACGAACAAGTTCGCGATCATGGACGGCGGCAACCCGCAGTACTTCGACAGCCTCCCCGCCGACCAGCAGAAGCGGATCACGGAGTCGAAGCTGCTCATCTACGAGTGCGAGGGGACGGAGACCGAGATCAAGGAGTGGTTCAAGACGATCAACATCGCCGGCGTGCCGCTGAATGATCAGGAGCTGCTCAACGCCGTCTACTCCGGCCCCTTCGTCACGCTCGCCAAGGCCGAGTTCAGCAACAGCCAGAACGCCAACATCCAGAAGTGGAGCGCCTACGTCAGGGGCAACGCCAACCGGCAGGACTTCCTGGAGCGGGCGCTCGACTGGGTGAGCCGTGGCGACATCGGCGGCTACATGAGCGCCCACCGCCACGATACGAACATCAACGAGCTGAAGACCTACTTCAACGCCGTGATTGACTGGGTCTCGACCGTGTTCACGGACGTCAAGAAGGAGATGCAGGGGCTCGAATGGGGGGCGCTCTACGAGCGATACCACGCCCGGTCATACGATCCGGAGGCGGTGTCTGCCGACGTGAACCGGCTCTACGCCGATCCCTACGTCAAGAAGAAGCGCGGGGTGTTCGAGTTCATCCTCGGCGGCAAGCAGGACACGAAGCTCCTGGACGTGCGCGTGTTCGACGAGGCTACCAGGCACGCCGTGTATCAGGAGCAGACGAGCGCCGCGAAGGCCAGCGGGACCTCCAACTGCCCCCTGTGCGCCCTCGGCGAGAACGCCAACAAGAGCAGGATCTACCAGTTCAACGAGATGGACGCCGACCACGTCTCCGCGTGGAGCAGGGGCGGCGCCAGCTCGGCCGAGAACTGCCAGATGCTCTGCGTCACGCACAACCGGGCCAAAGGCAACCGCTGAGGGGTACCGGACCCTCGGTCGCCGGCCCTACGAGCCGACCCTTCGGCATCTCGGATCCGTCAAGGAAAACCCCTTGGCTCAACCCTTGTATCGGATCTCCGAAAGGACCGTGCATTCCCGAAGTGTCACCCCGGGCTTGATTCCTTCGGGATGCTTCGCCTTCGGGATCTCCGAGGAAGCCCGCGGCACGCTACGATGGGGGGATCCCGGCTCGGGGGCCGGGATGACGACGGCGCTGGAAAGGAAGCCTTGGGCACGACCGTTCCAGCGAGGCCGTAGTACCCGGTAATCGGTCTTGTATCCGTAAGCCCTTGTTTGAGAGGGCTTTGTGGACACGGCGCTGTGGGCGGTGAGGGACTCGAACCCCCGGCCCCCTCGGTGTAAGCGAGGTGCTCTGAACCGACTGAGCTAACCGCCCGAAACGACCGAGGCCGGTGCGAACGACCGGCCTCGTGGAGCGGGAAACGGGACTCGAACCCGCGACCCTCAGCTTGGGAAGCTGATGCTCTACCAACTGAGCTATTCCCGCCTGAGAACCCCTCGGAAGGGACGCCCAATCTACGCGAGGCCCGAATCCGAAGTCAAGGTGAGTTCACGATCCCGGACCCCCTTCGCCGTATCTTACTCCGCTCTGCGCGGCTCAGCCCCCGGCGCTCCTGCCGACGGCCGGCGCACCCCCGATTTCGGCCCCCAACTCCCCTCCGACGATGAAGCGTACCTACCAGCCCAGCCGCCGCAAGCGCGCCAACAAGCACGGCTACCGCGCCCGCATGGCCTCCAAGAACGGCCGCAAGGTGCTCGCGCGCCGCCGCGCCAAGGGCCGCCACGCCCTGACCGTCAGCGACACCAAGCCCGGCAAGTAGCCCGGCCTCGGCGGCCCGGCCTCGGCGGCCCGGCTGCCGGAGCCGGCGCGGCGCCGGCCCGTCGTGGGCGCTTCCCACCGCTTCCCCCGCGCCGCCCGCCTCAAGCGGCAGCGCCTCATCCGCCCCCTCTTCGACCGCACGCGCGGGGACGTGGGGCGCGTCACCGAAGGGGTGGTCCAGATCCGCTACCGCGTCGTCCCCCGCGCCGACACCGGCGCCGACGTACCGATGCAAATCGGGTTCGCTCCCGGACGCAAGGCCCGCACCAAGGTCGGGCGCAACCGGCTCCGCCGCCTCATGCGCGAGGTCTACCGCACGCACCCGCACGGCCTCGCCGCCCTCTTCGAAGGCCGCCCCGAGACCCTCACCGCCTTCGTCGTCTTCCGGGGCGCCGAGGCGACGGCCGCCGACGACCTCCGCCGCGACCTCCCCGAGGCGCTCCGCCGCCTGGAAGACCGCCTCCGCCCGGCCGACCCCGCGTAAACTTCTTCGCCCGGGCTGAACCGGATCACGCCCGCACCCGTACCGTCCGCCGCGAACCTGCCCGAGCGACGTGGAACAAGGCCCTGACCGCAACACCCTCATCGGGATCGTCCTGATCTCGCTCATCCTCGGCCTCTGGATGGTCTTCCTGGCGCCGCAGCCCGTGACCGAGGTCCAGCCCGAGGACCCCGCCGCGGCCCAGGCCCCCGAGGCGATCACCGCGCCCGACGACGAGAGCGCCCTCTCGGCCCCCACCGACTCCGCCTTCGCCGCCGCCCTGACCGGCACCGCGCGTGACGTCGTCGTCGTCTCCGACCGCTACCGCGCCACGTTCTCCACGCACGGCGGCACGCTGCACTCGATGCAGCTGCTCAGCTACACGCACGCCGAGAGCGACGACCCCGTCGAGCTGGTGTCGAGCGAGGCCGGCGCGCTGGCCGTCGTCTTCGCCCCGCCGCAGGGCCGCCTCGTGGACACGCGGGCGCTCTACTTCGAGCCGTCCGTCGGCGGGGGCGCGCTGCCGGGCGACACCCTCCACGTCCCCGAGGAGGCCGAGGAGCCCGTCGAGCTCGCCTTCGAGGCGCCCATCGGCGGCGGCGCGCTCCGCCTCGTCTACGGCTTCATGCCGGACTCCTACGAGGTCACCTTCCGCGTCGAGGCCGTGGGCACGGACGTGCTGGCGCGCTCGGGCGGCTACGAGGTCGTCTGGGACGGCGCCATCCCCCGCGCTGAGAGCAACGCGCAGGAGGAAGTCCAGCAGTCGGGCGCCTTCGTCCACTGGGGCGGAGACACCGACGTGCTCCGGCTCTCGGAGCCGGGCGAGGCCGAGGCCGTCACGGCCACGGGCGCCGTCGAGTGGGTGGCCGTCAAGACCAAGTTCTTCGCCGCCGTCGTCATCCCGGAGGGGGAGACCGAGGGGGCCGTCCTCGAGGGCAGCCAGATCGGCACGACCGACGCGCCGGACAGCTTCGCGCAGGACTACACCGCGCGGCTGGAGATGCCCAGCCCGGCGCCGGGCGAGGCCGACGCCTTCCGGCTCTACCTCGGCCCGATGCAGCTCACCCGCCTCGCCGCCTACGACCTCGGCCTCTACGAGATGGTCGATTTCGGCGCGTGGATCGGGTGGATGATCCGGCCCATCGCGCAGTTCATCATCGCGCCGGCCTTCGCGCTGCTCTCGACGTTCCTGCCGAACTACGGCCTCGTCATCATCCTCTTCGCCTTCCTCGTCAAGCTGGTGCTCTACCCGCTGACGAAGTCGAGCTACACCTCGATGGCGAAGATGCGCGAGGTGCAGCCCGAGATGGAGGCGATCAAGGAGAAGTACGGCGACGACCCGCAGAAGCAGCAGGAGGCCATGATGCGGCTCTACCGCGAGAAGGGGGTCAACCCCCTCGGCGGCTGCCTCCCGATGCTCCTCCAGTACCCCATCCTGATCGCGATGTGGCGCTTCTTCCAGAGCACGCTCGTGCTCCGGCAGGAGTCGTTCCTCTGGGCGCACGACCTCTCGGCGCCGGACCCCATCCTCCACCTGCCGTTCTCGATCCCGCTCTACGGCGACTTCGTGGCGGGCTTCACGCTGCTGATGGGGATCTCGATGATCGCGCAGATCAAGTTCGCCAGCCCCTCGGGCACGGCGGTGACGGGGCAGCAGAAGGTCCTCATGTACGCCCTCCCGGCCTTCTTCTTCCTCTTCTTCAACCGCTTCCCCTCCGGCCTCAGCCTCTACTACCTCGCCTTCAACATCTTCACGGTGTTCCAGCAGCGCTGGATCAACAAGCACCTCCACGACAAGGACCCCGCTGAGGCGAAGCCGAAGGGCGGGGTGAAGAGCAACGGGCGGGCGTCGTCCAACGGGCAGACGAAGCCGCGTGTGAAAGCGAAGCGGTGAACAGCGAATCCAGGCCGGTGAA
This sequence comes from uncultured Rhodothermales bacterium, assembly GCA_964580105.1. Classification (GTDB taxonomy): domain Bacteria; phylum Bacteroidota; class Rhodothermia; order Rhodothermales; family Rubricoccaceae; genus CAZOJJ01. Next base: position 4,408 of record CAZOJJ010000051.1, read on the forward strand.
GCGGTAGGGGCGCACGGCCGTGCGCCCCTACGTCGTTTTCGAAACCGTTTGGGGCATTCACGGGAGTTGCCTTTACCCTTCCAGCGTGTCATCCCGGACGTGATCCGGGATCTCCAGATGACAGGGCGCCGCAGGTTTTCCTGGAGATCCCGGCCCGGAGGCCGGGATGACACGAAACCGAGGGGAGAGCACGTCACCAAACAGTTTCTGAGAACCCCCGATGACCGCCCCCGACACCATCATCGCCCTGGCGACGGCGCGCGGGCAGGCCGCCCTCGCCATCGTCCGCCTCTCCGGGCCGGACGCCGTGCGGATCGTGGCGTCCCGCTTCTCGGGCGGGGGGCTGGCCGAGGCGCCGAGCCACACCGCCCACCTCGGGTACCTGCTCGGGGCGGACGGCGAGCGGCTCGACCAGGTCGTCGTGACCCTCTTCCGCGCGCCGCGCTCGGCGACGGGCGAGGACGTCGTCGAGGTGACCACGCACGGCGGCGACCTCGCGCCGCAGCTCGTCCTCCGCAGCCTCCTCGACGCGGGCGCGCGCCTGGCCGAGCCCGGCGAGTTCACGCAGCGCGCCTTCCTCAACGGCAAGCTCGACCTCACGCAGGCCGAGGCCGTGGCCGACCTCATCCACGCGCAGTCGGGCCTGGCGCATCGCGCCGCCCTCGGCCGGCTCGAAGGCCGCGTGGCCGAGGCCGTCGGGGCCGTCCGCGAGGCGCTCGTGCAGACGACGGCGCTCGTGGAGCTGGAGCTGGATTTTTCCGAAGAGGACGTCGAGTTCGCCGACCGTACGCAGCTGGCCGACCTGCTCACCGAGGCGGACCGGCTGCTGACGGAGCTGCTCGACTCCTACCGCCTCGGCGCGCTCGTGCGCGACGGCGTCCGCGTCGTCATCGGCGGGCGGCCCAATGCGGGGAAGTCCACGCTGCTCAACGCGCTCGTCGAGCGCGACCGCGCCATCGTCTCGGCCACGCCCGGCACCACGCGCGACGAGGTCGAGGCCGAGGCGCACATCGACGGGCTGCTGTTCCGGTTCGTGGATACGGCCGGCCTGCGCGACACCGCCGACGCCGTCGAGGCCGAGGGCGTCCGCCGCACCCGCCGCGCCATCGAGCGCGCCGACGCGCTCCTCTACGTGTTCGACGCCACCGCCGGGCTCGACGCCGAGGAAGCGGCCTTCCTCGACCGCCTGGCGGCGGAGCGGCCCGGGCTGCCCGTCCTCCCCGTCGCCAACAAGACGGACCTGCTGCCGGGCCTGCTGCCGGACGATACGGGGGTGCCGGAGGGTGCGTTTGCCCTCTCCGCCAGAGCGGCCCTCGCCGACCCCACGACGCTCGACGCGCTCCGCCGGGCGCTCCGCGAGGCCGTCGCGGCAGACCTGGCGGATGCCGAGGCCTCCGTCCTCGTCGTCAACGAGCGGCAGCGGCGGCACCTCGGCGCGGCCCGCGAGGCGGTCCGTCGCGCCCGCGAGGCGGTCCGCCTCGGCACCGGCGGCGATACCCTCGCCCTCGACCTCCGCGCGGCGCTCCACGAGCTGGGAGCCGTCACGGGGGCCATCACCACCGAGGACGTGCTCGGCGCGATCTTCTCCCGGTTCTGCATCGGCAAATAGTGCGTGGCCGATCCCGGCCGTTTGGTCGGCTTCCGCGGTGGGCGGACGCGTAGCCGACGCGGAGCACAGTTCGCGCAGAATCCGACGCCGTTGGTGGGCTAGCGGGCCTATCCTGTCGGCATGAGCCCGAACGTCCCCCTCCTCTCGTCCCCCGACCGCTTCGACGTCATCGTCGTCGGCGGCGGCCACGCGGGCGCCGAAGCGGCCCACGCGGCGGCGCGCATGGGCGCGAAGACGCTCCTCGTCACGATGAGCCTGCAGGCCATCGGGCAGATGTCGTGCAACCCGGCCATCGGCGGCATCGGCAAGGGGCAGATCGTCCGCGAGATCGACGCCCTCGGCGGGCTCATGGGCCGCGTCACCGACCGCACCGGCCTCCAGTTCCGCACGCTCAACCGGCGCAAGGGCCCGGCCGTCTGGAGCCCCCGCGCCCAGAGCGACCGCATGGCCTACGCCGCCGCCGTCCGCGCCGAACTCGAGGCGCTGCCAACCCTGTTCTTCCGCCAGGACATGGCCACCGACGTGCTCACCGAGGCGGGCGCGGACGGCCGCCCGCGCATCACGGGCATCCGCACGCAGACGGAGCAGACGTTCCGCGCGCCGTGCGTCGTCCTCACGAGCGGGACGTTCCTCAACGGCACCATCCACATCGGGCAGCGGACGTACGGCGGCGGACGCGCAGGCGAACGCGCGGCCGTCGGCCTCACGGCGAGCCTGGAGCGCCTCGGCTTCGAGGTGGGCCGCCTCAAGACCGGCACGCCGCCCCGCATCGACGGCCGCACCATCGACTACGCGCGGTGCCGGGAGCAGCCGGGCGACGACGACCCGCGCCCGTTCTCCTTCCTCACGGACGCGCTGCCGGGGGCGCAGATCTCCTGCTGGCTGACCTACACCTCGCCCGCCGTCCACGACACGCTCCGCACCGGCTTCGACCGCAGCCCGATGTTCGCCGGCCGCATCCGGGGCCGCGGGCCGCGCTACTGCCCGTCCATCGAGGACAAGATCGACCGCTTCGCGGACAAGCCGCAGCACCAGCTCTTTCTGGAGCCCGAAGGGCGGGACACCTACGAGGTCTACGTCAACGGCTTCTCGACGAGCCTCCCCGAGGAGGTCCAGCTGGCCGCGCTCCGGCAGGTGCCGGGGCTGGAAGGCATCCACCTCCTGCGTCCGGGCTACGCCATCGAGTACGACTACTTCCCGCCGTACCAGGTGCGCTACTCGCTGGAGACGAAGGCCGTGGACGGGCTGTTCTTCGCCGGGCAGATCAACGGCACGACGGGCTACGAAGAGGCTGCCGCGCAGGGCCTCGTGGCCGGCATCAACGCCGCGCTCAAGCTCCGGGGCGCCGAGCCCCTCGTCCTCGGCCGCGACCAGGCCTACATCGGCGTGCTCATCGACGACCTCGTGGCGAAGGGGACCGACGAGCCCTACCGCATGTTCACCTCCCGCGCCGAGCACCGCCTGCTCCTCCGCCAGGACACCGCCGACCGCCGCCTCACCCGCCTCGGCCACGCCCTCGGCCTGGCCACCGGCGAGCGCCTGGGCCGCCTCGACGCGAAGGAGGCCGCGCTCGGCGAGACGCTCGACCGCCTCCGCTCCACCGCCGTCGCGCCCGAGGCCGTCAACGGCTACCTCGAATCCGTCGGCACCGCGCCCATCGAGCGGCCTACGCGGATCGCCAAAGTCGCCCTCCGCCCGGAGGTGACGCTGGCGGACCTGCTCGACGCGGCCGGGATGCGGGATCTCGCCGTGCCCGTCCCGGGCATGGAGCCGGTCGAGGAGCTGGCCGAGATCGAGCTCAAGTACGAGGGCTACCTGGCGCGCGAGCGCGAGATGGTCGAGATGATGCAGAGCCTGGAGCGCTACCGCGTCCCCGACGGCTTCGACTTCGCCTCGGTCACGAGCATCACGATGGAGGCCCGCGAGAAGCTGGCGAAGATCCGGCCCGACACGCTCGGGCAGGCCTCCCGCATCTCCGGCGTCAGCCCGGCCGACGTGTCTGCGCTGATGGTCCTGCTCAAGCGTCGCCAGCCGGCCTCGGTGGACGGTGGACCGTAGACGGTGGACGACGCCCCTCAACCCCTTCCGTCCCCCGTCCTCTGACATGTGGAACCCGCTCGACGACCTCACGTCGGACCAGCGCGCCCGCCTCGGGGCCTTCGCCGGGGAACTGGCGCGCGTGAACCGGCAGGTCAACCTCGTCTCGCCCGCCACCGTCCCCGAGGTGGAGGAGCGGCACCTCGTCCACAGCCTCGCGCTCGCCCGGAAGGATTTCCCGGCCGGCGCGACGGTCGTGGACTTCGGCACCGGCGGCGGGCTGCCCGCCGTGCCCCTCGCCGTTCGCTTCCCCGACGTGCGCTTCGTGGCCGTGGATGCCGTGCGGAAGAAGACCGAGGCCGTGCGCCTCTTCGCCCGGCGGCTCGGGCTCGGCAACCTCGACGTGTGGAACGGGCGGGCGGAGGACTGGCCCGGCGAGGCGCACTACGCCGTCTCCCGCGCAACGGCCCCGCTCGCCGACCTCTGGGGCTGGTTCGACCGCGTCCGCCGGCCGCTCACGGGCGCGCCGGAAGGGGCCTGGACGCCCGGCCTCCTCGCGCTCAAGGGCGGCGACCTCGCGGACGAGATCGCGGCGCTGCACGCGGCGTTTTCCGGCCTCGCCGTCGAGGCGACGCCGCTGGAGCCGCTTCTCGGGCGCGCGTACTTCGCCGGGAAGGCGCTCGTCGAGGTGCGGCCGGCGTAGCTCAGAAGAACACGCCCGCCGAGAACAGCCACACGCGCGAGTGCGCCGAGGCAGGCGCGCCCTCGGCCGTCGTGGCGGCGCCCCCGGCGAGGTCCGTCAGGCCGTGCGTGTACCGGGCACCGACGAAGGCGCGCTGCCCGGCGAGCGGCACCTCCACGTCCGCGCCGACGGCGAGGCTGACGTTCGGAGACGTGAACTGGTCGGTTCTCTCGCGCTGGGCGGGCCCCTCCACCTGCACCACCTCGCCGTACTCGACGCCGACCGACGCCCCCGCGTGCGGCCGGAAGCGGACGCCGCCGAAGCCGACCTCGTCCAGCACGAACAGCAGCGGAACCTCGAAGTACGTCAGCTCCACCGTGCGGTCCACGGCTACCGAATCACCCAGCGTGACGGCCGTGGCCCCGGCGATGCGGCCGCCGGCCTGGGTGTAGAGCACCTCGGCCTGGAAGGCCACCGGCCCGCGCAGGGGCATCCGGCCCACCCCGCCCGCCGCGAAGCCCATGCGCGTCTCGTAGGCGTCGGCGATCCGGAAGGTGCCCGCCACCGTAGCGGCGGTGACGCCCGCGCGGGCGGCGTAGCGGACCTGAGCGCGGGTGGGGAGGGCCAGCGTGAAGAGGGCGAGGGCGACGAGCAGGCGCATGAGCAGGGAGAGGGAAGGGGCCAGAGGGAAGGGGCCGGTACAGGATAGGGCGAAGCCCGAGGGTGCAGCCCTGGGGCACGAAAAAAGGCCCACCGGCCGGAGCCGGTGGGCCTGGGTTCAGCGCGACCCCTTAACGGCCGAACGTCCAGCTGGCACTCACGGAGAAGACGCCGTTGCGGAGCGTGTCATCGAGGAAGTCCTCCGCGTCGGACTGCTCGGCTACGATGTTCACGAGGCCGAGGGTGTAGCGGAGGTCGACGTCGAACGCACCGGCCCCGACGGTGCCTCCGAAGGCGGCGCCGAAGTCCGTGCTCTTGAACACGTCGGTGTCGAAGCGGATCGACCCGCCCTCGCCGGCGAGCTCAACTTCCTCGCTCACCTTGAACGCGACGGCCGGGCCGGCGTAGGCGCTCAGGTTCAGGCCGCTCTGCAGGGGGACCAGGAACTTGGCCAGGACCGGAATCTCGATGTAGTTGACGGCGATCTTGCCTTCGAGGTTCACCTCCTCGGCCGACGCTTCGCTGGTGATGCCCTTCATGCTGTAGAGCACCTCGGGCTGGATGGCGAAGGACGGCGAGAGGGGGAACTGGGCGAAGGCGCCGGCCACGAGGCCGAGGCGGGGCTCGGTCCCTTCGAGGACTTCGTCGTCGCCGAGGAAGTCGGACATGTTGAGGCCGGCTTTGACGCCGAAGTGGACCTGCGCCTCGGCGGTCGTGAGGGAGGCGGCGAGCAGGAGGAGGGCGGGAAGGAGGAAGCGTTTCATGGGAGGGTGGTGGATGGGGGGGGACGGGACAGGAGAGCCGGCGCTCGCCGGGGCGGGGCGGCGCGGCTTCAAAGCCAGCACCCGCTTCATGTTTCGCGGGCGCGCGACCTGAAAGGTGCGGAAGTCGTGAACCGCGCCCGAGGAAAGGGGTTGACGTTTTGTTGTCACCCCTCGGATCTTGGCCCGCCTCCATCACCCCCCGCTCATGCCCCGCCCGGACCGCTCGCTCAACAAGACCGAACGCCTCTTCGCGCTCGTCCTCCTCCTCCAGAACAAGCCCAACCTCACCAGCCGCGACCTCGCCGAGCACTTCGGCGTCAGCCGGCGCACCATCTTCCGCGACCTCCGCACCCTCTCCGAGAGCGGCGTCCCGCTCACGTACGCCGAGGAGGGCGGCTACGAGATCCTCGACGGCTACCAGCTCCCGCCGCTGATGCTCACCGCCCGCGAGGCCGCCACCGTCCTCGTCGGCACCGAGTTCACCAAGCTGCAGCCGGACCCCTCCCTCCGCGCCGACGCCGACGCCGTCGGGATGAAGATCCGCTCGGTCCTCCCCGAGCCCGTCCGCGACTACATCGACCGGCTCCAGGAGCGGACCGTGCTCTCGCCCTACAACGAGGTGCAGGGGCGCGCGCAGGCGAGCGAGGAGGAGGGACTCTGGTTCGAGCTCTCCGAGGCCGTCGCCCGCAACCGTCGCGTGAAGATGACCTACTACACGGAGAGCCGCGACGAGGAGACCGTCCGCCTCGTGGACCCCCTCGGCCTCGTCTACTACGCCGACCACTGGAACCTCATCGGGTACGACCACCTCCGCGACGACATCCGCAACTTCCGCCTCGACCGCATCCGCAAGCTGCGCACGCGCTTCGAGACGTTCACGCCGCCGGAGGACTTCGACCTCAAGGCGTTCCTCCGCGAGCGCGGCGAGAGCCCCCGCAACGTCCGCATGGTGCTCCGCTTCGAGGCGCGCGTGTGGCAGTGGGCCCGCCGCACGCTCCCGGCCGACGTCGAGGCCGAGCGCACGCTGGGCGACGGCCGCACCGAGGTCACGTTCTACTTCGAGAACCCGGACTACGTGGCCCGCTGGCTCTTGCGCTACGGCACCGACGTGGAGGTCGCCGAGCCGGAGGCGCTCCGGGTGCGTCACCGCGAGCTGGCGCTGGAAATCGCCGGGCAGTACGAGGGCGTCGCGGCAGGGTAGCGGCCGGCCGGGCCACGGCGGCAGAATCCACACAAGGCCGCGCACTCGGACGCTATATTGGCCGCGCTCCTCTCGTGCGCGGCCGGGCTCTCAGGCCCGGTGTTGCCGCTCCTCTCGGCGTAATGCCTACTGATCGTTCGCAATCGGGCGCCTTCACGGGCCCTTCGGCGGGTCCCGTGCCGCTGGAAGGCGGGCCCTCGGTCAACGGCCGTGCCGCCGACCCGGTCGCCCTCGATGCGGCGCTGCAGGCACACGCGCGCGCCCTGGCCACGCTCAACCGGATCAACGTCCAGCTGGCCGGGAAGCTCGACCTCCAGGAGATCCTCCAGGCCGCCACGGACGCGGCGACGGAGCTGACGGGCGCCCAGTTCGGGGCCTTCTTCTACAACCGGGTGGACGAGCGCGGCGAGGCCTACACGCTCTACACCCTTTCCGGCGCACCGCGCGAGGCGTTCGAGCGGTTCCCGATGCCGCGCAACACGGGGGTGTTCGGGCCCACGTTCCGGGGCGAGGGCGTCGTCCGCTCCGACGACATTACGCAGGACCCGCGCTTCGGGCACAACGCCCCGTATCACGGGATGCCCGAAGGGCACCTCCCCGTGCGGAGCTACCTCGCCGTCCCCGTCGTCTCGCGCTCGGGCGAAGTGCACGGCGGGCTCTTCCTCGGGCACGAGGACGTGGGCGTGTTCACGGAACAGGCCGAGGCGCTCGCCGTGGGCGTCGCCGCGCAGGCGGCCGTCGGCATCGACAACGCGCGGCTCTACGAGGCGGCCCAGCGCGAGATCGCCGAGCGGAAGGAGACCGAGGCGGCGCTCCGGGCCAGTGAGGAGTGGGCGCGGCGGCTGCTCCTCACCCTCCCCGCCGCCGTCTACACCACCGACGCCCAGGGGCGGATCACCCACTACAACGACCGGGCCGCCGAGCTGTGGGGCCGCCGTCCGGTGATCGGGAAGGACCTCTGGTGCGGCTCGTGGCGCATCTTCCACCCCGACGGCTCCCCGATGCCCCACGACGCGTGCCCGATGGCCGTCGCCCTGCGGGAGCGGCGGCCGGTCCACGGCGAGGAGATCATCGTCGAGCGGCCGGGCGGCGCGCGCGCGCACGTGCTCCCCGCGCCGCAGCCGCTCTTCGACGCCGCGGGCGAACTCATCGGCGCCGTCAACGTGCTGGTGGACGTCACGCCCCAGAAGCAGGCCGGGCGGGACCGCGCGCTGCTGGCGGCCATCGTGGAGTCGTCCGCCGACGCCATCGTGAGCAAGACGCTCGACGGGACGATCACCTCCTGGAACGCGGGGGCGGAGCGGCTCTTCGAGTACACCGCCGAGGAGGCCGTCGGGATGACGGTGCGGCGGCTGATCCCGCCGGAGCGGCTGGAGGAGGAAGACCACATCCTCGACCGGATCGGCCGGGGCGAGCGCGTCGAGCACTTCGAGACGGTGCGCGTGCGGAAGGACGGCCGGCGCCTCCACGTCTCGCTCATGATCTCGCCCGTGCGGGACGAGGCCGGCCGGATCGTCGGGGCCTCGAAGATCGCGCGGGACATCACCGAGCGGAAGCGTGCCGAGGCCGCCCTCCACGAGAGCGAGCTCCGCTTCCGCGCCCTCGCCGACAGCGCGCCGGTGCTCATCTGGGTCTCCGATACCGAGAACCGCGGGACCTACTTCAACCGCCGCTGGACCGAGTTCACCGGCCGCACGGCGGAACGGGAGCGCGGCCTCGGCTGGGTCGAGGGCATCCACCCGGACGACCGCGAGCGCGCCGTGGAGACGTGCCGGCGCCACTTCGACGCGCGCGAGGAGTTTCGCCTGGAGTTCCGCCTCCGCCACCACGACGGCACCTACCGCTGGGTCCACGACTACGGCGTCCCTCGCTTCACGGCCGACGGGGCGTTTCTCGGCTACGTCGGCGTCTGCTTCGACATCCACGAGCGGAAGCGGAGCGAGTACGTCCTCGCCGACGCGCGCCGCCGCGCCGAGGAGGCCGAGCGCCAGATCCGCTCCATCATCGACCACCTCCCCGAGCTGGCCTGGTGGGCCCGGCCGGACGGCCGCATCGACTTCTACAACCGGCGGTGGTTCGAATACACCGGCACGACGCCGGAGGAGATGGAGGACGAGGGATGGACGCAGCTGCTCGACCCGCCGTTTTTGCCCGAGGTCACCGAGCGCTGGCAGCGCTCCCTCGACACCGGCGAGTCGTTCGAAATGGAGTTCCCGCTCCGCGGCGCCGACGGCACCTACCGGTGGTTCCTCACGCGCGCCCAGCCCGTGTGCGACCGCGCCGGCCGCATCCTCCGCTGGGTCGGCGTCAACATCGACATCCACGACAAGCGACGGGCCGAGACGCAGGCGCGGTTCCTCGCCCAGTCCGGCGCCCTCGTCGAGCAGATGCTCGACGCCGAGGCCCTGCTGGAGCGCCTCGCCCACCTCGCCGTCCCCGCCTTCGCCGACTGGTGCGCCATTGACATGGTGCGGGAGGACGGCTCCATCGAGGCCGCCGCCATCGCCCACGCCGACCCCGACAAGGTGCGGTGGGGGTGGGCGCTCCGCGAGCAGTACCCCGTGGACCCCGACGCGCCCACCGGGGCGCCGAACGTGATCCGCACGGGGCAGGCCGAGCTCTACCCGGCCCTCCCGGCCGCGCTGATCGAGACCGTCGCCGAGACCGAGGAGGAGCGCCGCCTCATCCGCGAGATCGGCTACAGCTCCGTGATCGTCGTCCCGATCCGCGTCGGGGAAGAGGTCGTCGGGGCCATCACGTACGCCAACACCGAGTCCGGCCGGCACTTCGACGAGGCCGACCTCGCGGCGGCCGAGGAGGTGGGCCGCCGCGCCGGAGCCGCCCTGGAGATGGCCCGCCTCCACGCCGCCGTCCGCGAGAACGCCGAGCGCCTCCGCGCCGTCATCGACACGGCCGTGGACGGCATCCTCACCATCGACGAGCGCGGCGTCGTCGAGTCGGCCAACCCGGCGGTGGAGCGGATCTTCGGGTACGCGCCCGAGGAGGTCGTCGGGCAGAACGTGCGGATCCTCATGCCGGAGCCGTACCACAGCGAGCACGACGGCTACATCGCGCGGTACCTCCGCACGGGCGAGCGCCGCATCATCGGGATCGGCCGCGAGGTGGAGGGCCGCCGCAAGGACGGCTCCACGTTCCCGATGGAGCTGGCCGTGAGCGAGACCCTCCTCGACGGCCGCCGGATCTTCACCGGCCTCGTCCGCGACATCAGCGAGCGGAAGGCGGCCGAGCGGCTGATCCGGTTCCAGGCGCACCTCCTCGAAACCGTGGAGCAGGCCGTCATCGCCACCGACGTGGAGGGGCGGATCGTCTACTGGAACCGGTTTGCCGAGACGCTCTACGGCTGGACCGCCGAGGAGGCCGTCGGTCGCTCGATCCTCGACGTAACGCCCACCGAGGAAGCCTACGGCGAGGCCGCCGCCATCATGGAGGAGCTGAGCGCGGGCCGGAGCTGGAGCGGCGAGATGCAGCTCCGTCGCCGGGACGGCACCACGTTCCCCGCCTTCGTCGTCGACTCCCCCGTCTACGACGAGGCCGGCGCGCTCGTCGGCGTCGTCGGCGTCTCCTTCGACCTCACGCCGCAGAAGGAGGCCGAGGCCGCCCTCCGCGAGAGCGAGGCGCGCTTCCGCGCCATCTCCGAGCTCACCTCGGACTTCGCCTACGCTGCGCGCCTGGGCGACGACGGCGTGTTCGAGCGGGAGTGGGTGAGCGGCGCCTACCGCCACATCACCGGCTACACCCCCGAGGAGGTCGGCGTGCGCGAGCCCTGGCGCGAGCTGGTCCACCCGGACGACCTCGACATCGGGCTGCGCCGCAACGAGGAGCTGCGGGCGGGGAAGCCCGGCGTGAGCGAGCACCGCCTCGTCACCAAAGACGGCGCCGTGCGCTGGGTGCGGGACTACGCCCGCCCCGAGTTCGGCGAGGACGGCCGCGTCGTGCGCGTGGTCGGGGCCGTGCAGGACATCACCGAGCAGAAGGAGGCCGAGGAGGCCCTCCGCGAGAGCGAGCGCCGGTTCCGGCACATCGCCGAGGCCCTGCCTCAGATCGTCTACATCCTCCCCGCCGTCCGCACCGGGGACACGGAGTACCTCAACCCCCGGTGGTACGAGTACACCGGGATGCCGGAAGGGACGAGCTACGCCGACGCCGCGCCCGGCGTCGTCCACCCGGACGACGAGCCGCGCGTGCGAGCCATGTGGGCGGAGGCCAGCGAGACCGGCGCCCTCGTCGAGATGGAGATCCGCCTCCGCCGCCACGACGGGCAGTACCGCTGGTTCCTCACCCGCCTCGTGCCCGTCACGGACGCCGCGGGCCGCGTCCTCCGCTGGTTCGGCACGAGCACGGACATCCACGCCCAGAAGGCCGCCGAGGCCGAACTGGCCGAGCGCGTGGCCGCCCGCACCGCCGAGCTGGAGCGGAGCAACCGCGAGCTCGACCAGTTCGCCTACGTCGCCAGCCACGACCTCAAGGCCCCGCTCCGCGCCATCGACAACCTCGCCGCGTGGATCGCCGAAGACGCCCGGCCCGTGCTGCCGGCGGCGTCGCAGGAGCACCTCGACCTCCTCCAGGGGCGCGTCCGACGCATGGAGGCCCTCCTCGACAGCCTCCTCACGTACTCCCGCGCCGGCCGCCACGTCGGCCTGGCCGAGCCGGTGGACACGGCCGAGCTCGTCGAGGACGTGGTGCGGCTGCTCGACCCGCCGGACACCTTCACCGTCGAGGTGGACGACGCGATGCCCACGCTCGTGACCTACCGCGCGCCGCTGGAGCTCGTCTTCCGCAACCTCATCGGCAACACCGTGAAGCACGGCAGGCCCGCCGGCCGCGTGCGCGTCGCCGTGCACGAGGCGGGCGAGGGCTTCCTCGCCTTCTCGGTGGCCGACGACGGGCCGGGCATCCCGCCGCAGTACCACCAGCGGATCTTCGGGCTCTTCCAGACCCTCCACCCGCGCGACGACGTGGAGGGGAGCGGGATGGGGCTGTCCGTCGTGAAGAAGACCGTCGAAAGCCTCGGCGGCACGATCCGCGTCGCGTCCGCCGAGGGCGAGGGGGCCACGTTCACCTTCACGTGGCCGCGCACCGTCTAACCGAACCGCTACGAGATAGCCACCACATGGGGCCGGATATGGAAGTCAACGGAGTCACCCTGCTGCTCGTCGAGGACGACCGCGTGGATGCGGAGGCCATCCAGCGAGCGTTCAAGCAGCAGAAGATCGCTAACCCCTTCGTCGTCGTGCCCGACGGCGAGGCGGCGCTGCGTGCGCTGCGGGGCGAGCCCGGCGCGCCCGAGGTGGAGGCGCCCTACCTCATCCTCCTCGACATCAACATGCCGCGGATGAACGGCGTGGAGTTCCTCCGCGCCCTCCGCGCCGACCCCGAACTCCACCGCAGCATCGTGTTCGTGCTGACGACCTCGGAGGAGGAGTCGGACAAGCTGGCGGCCTACGAGAACCACGTCGCCGGGTACATCGTCAAGAGCCGGGCCGGCGAGGACTTCCTGAAGGTGGTGCAGATGCTCCGCGCTTACTGGCGCATCATCGAGTTCCCGCCCAACGGCGACGGGTACGAGAGCAAGGCGCTGCGGTCGTGATCAAGGGCCTCCACATCCTTCTCGTGGACGACAACCGGCTCGACCGGATGCTCGTCCGCCGCCTGCTTCCCGCCGCCGGCTCCATCCGCGAGGCGGCCACGGCGAAGGAGGCCCGCGCCTGCCTGGCCGAGGCGGTGCCGGACCTCGCCCTCCTCGACAACCGCCTCCCCGACGTGGACGGCGTGGACCTCGTGCCGCTCTTCGCCGAGCGCCACGTGCCCGTCGTCATGCTCACGGAGATCGAGGCGCCGGAGGTCATCGTCCACGCGATGCAACGCGGCGCGCAGGACTACCTCGTCAAGAGCACGCTCTCGCCGGAGGTGCTCAGCCGGGCCATCAACAACGCCGTCGAGAAGGCGGCCATGCAGCGGACGCTCGCCGAGCAGCAGGAGGCCCTCGCCCGGCAGGCGGCGGCGCTGCGGGAGCGGAACCGCGAGATCCGCGCGCTCGCCTCCGCCCTCACCCTCGCCGAGCAGGAGGAACGACGGCGCATCTCGGAGCTCCTCCACGACCACGTCCAGCAGCTCATCCTCGGCGCCAAGCTCCACCTCCGCATGCTCACCACGGTCCCGCCCGACGAGCGGGAGGAGGTGGCGGAGCGGGTGGCCTCGATCCTGCAGGACGCCCTGCAGGCCACGCGCGAGCTGGCCGTCGAGCTCACGCCGCCGGTGCTGGAGGAGGAGGCGCTGGGAGAAGCCATGCGGTGGGTGGCCCAGCACATGGCCCAGCTCTACCGGTTCACCGTCCACGTCCAGGCCGAGGCGCACGGGCTCGCCGTGCCCCGCGACGTCCGCGTGCTCCTGCTCCAGTTCGTCCGCGAGCTCCTCATCAACAGCATCAAGCACGCCCAGGTCTCGGAGGCGCGCGTGCACATCGCCGAAGACGACCAGCGCCTCCGCGTCGTCGTGGAGGACGAGGGGGCCGGGTTCGACGTGGAGCGGATGGGCCAGCGGCCGTCGGGGTTCGGGCTGGCGAGCATCCGGGAGCGGCTGGAACTGCTCGGCGGCGAGCTCGACGTGATCTCCGGGCCGGGCAGCGGCACCCGCGTCACCATCGTGCTGCCGGTGGGGGAGGGGGCGCATTGACCGCCGGGGCGCCGCCGCCGGGGGCGGCGTCGCCGGGGATTTTTCCGCGCACGCGGAACGAGAGGGGGGGAGGCGGGGTCTGGAGCCCGCCTGCCCGGATGGAAGGCAGGCGCTCCCCGAGTCCTGCTGCCGTGCGCCGTCTTCGCCTCCTGCTCCAGGGTCCGTTCGCCGCCGTCGTGGTGGTGTGGGCGGGCGTCGTGGCCGGCGTGAACATGGCGCCGGATGCCGCCTGGACGCCTTTCGGCATCCGCGTACAGGGCGACGCCGTAGGGCGGGATCTCCGGGCACCCGACGGACGCCTCGTCCAGCCGCTCATCGCGGAGGTGCCGGGCGTGCGCCCGGAGATCCCGCCGGCCGAAGAGGCGGGCGACCGACGAGGTCCGGCCGTGCCTCCCGCCACGAGTGAGGCGGGGAGTCGTTCGTGGTTCGCCAAGGAAGCCGCCGACCGGCACGGGCCGGGTCGGGTTGGTTTCGGGGGTGGCACCGGCATCGTCCGGTGCCGGTGGCTCTGCACGTATCGGCTGTGAGAGGGGCGGGGGCAGCGCTGCCCCCGCTGCGCATCCTCTCGTGCCCCGTCGTGCCGCTCCGGTTCGGCCGCCTCGGCGGCGGGACCGAGGCGGCAGGGGCGGCCCTTCGTGTTTGCTGCTATCCGACCCCATGACTACGCTTCCCCCGGCCTCCTCGGAGAGGAAGGCCCTCGACTCCGATCCGGCCGGTGGCGCCGGTACGCGCACCGAGCGCTTCGCCTTCTACTACTTCATGGGCGCCGTCGTGCTCAGCGTCCTCGTGATGGTGCTCTTCGCGCTGACGATCTGAGCCGATTGCCCGGCCATACGCGGGGCCCGATGCGCTTGCTGTGCGTCGGGCCCCTGCCCGTTGCACGGGCTCGGGCGCACATTCGGGTCGTGCGCCGTGATGTGGGAGAACTCCACCGGCTCCAGGACCCCCTGAACCGTGCTCGCACCGCGAGCCGAAGGGCTCGCCGAGGGTGGGCCTCTCACCGGCTCGACGTGGAGCGGACGGAGCCGAAAGGGGAACCGGCCCGCGCGGTAGCGTGAAGGCCGGTTCAACGATGTGGAGCTAAGCGGATTCGAACCGCTGACCTCTGCAGTGCGATTGC
>CAZOJJ010000052.1:0-9407 GCA_964580105.1 uncultured Rhodothermales bacterium
TGCCGGTGGGCGTGTACGTCGTGCGGGCGGGGAGCCGGTCGGCCATCGTCACCGTCCGGCGGTAGCCTCAGTACGCCAGCACCTCGCGGGCGGCGCGGAGCACGTCCTGGTCCGCTACTCCAGCTTTTCAAGGTCGGCGAGATCCTGATGCCGGCCCAACGTGCGCTTGTTGGCTTTCAGCGCCTCCAGCCCGATGACGGGCAGGGTCACCTCCTCCAGTTCCACCTCGACATGATCGGCGTAGGCCGCCTCGAACTCCGCCCCTTCCAGGCTGGTGAGCAGGTCGATGCGCTGAGGCGGGACGCCTAGCTGGACGACCCGATCTGGCGTTGTAAAGTCGGCCGAAACGAGTCCGACAGAACCAAACCCGAACGCGCGAAGTGCGGTGAGCAGCCGTTCCACATTCTCCGGGGATCGATCCACCCACACGTCGAAATCCTTGGTGTAGCGCGGATGGCCGTGGAAGGCCACGGCATAGCCGCCTACCACCAGGTAGCGAACCTCATGCGCGTTCAACAACGCGGCAAACTCGCTGAAGTCGGGGCTCAGCACCGTAGCGCCACTGGTGATACTCCCGGCGGATCGTCTCGACCATCCGCAGCCGCTCCTCGGGCGGCCGGGAGCGCCAGTACGCCGCGTCGCTCCCCGCCTCGCCCTGGCGAAGCCGGGTCACGACGGAGCGGTCGATGCGGTCCTCCATAGGGAGAGCGGATTGGGTCAGTACGCCAGCACCTCGCGGGCGGCGCGGAGCACGTCCTCGTCCTGCGGCAGGGCGATCTTCTCCAGCGGGTCCGCGTACGGCGTCGGGTTGAAGGTCCCGGCGACGCGCTTGACGGGCGCGTCGAGGTGCTCGAAGGTGGCGTCGGCCACCTGCGCGGCGATCTCGGCGCCGAAGCCCATGAACTCGTAGTCCTCGTAGGCCACGAGCACGCGGTTCGTCTTGCGGACCGATTCGAGGATGGTCTCGGAATCGAGCGGGAGGATCGAGCGGATGTCTACGACCTCGACGGAGACGCCCTCGCGCTCCAGCGTCTTGGCCACGTTGAGCGCCTTGTAGACGATGGCGCCCCAGGTGACGATGGTGAGGTCGGCGCCCTCGCGGGCGAGGCGGGCCTTCCCGAAGGGCACGAGGTAGTCGGCGTGCGGCTCGGGGCTGCGGGCCGGGCCCTGGCGGTAGAGCGCCTTGTGCTCCAGGAAGAGCACGGGGTCCTGGCTGCGGATGGCCGTCTTGAGGAGGCCCTTCGCGTCGGCCGCGTTGCTGGGGAGCACGATGCGGAAGCCCGGCATGTGGCCGAAGATGGCCTCGATGTTCTGGCTGTGGCAGAGGCCGCCGTGGATGTAGCCGCCGACGGGCACGCGGATGACCATCGGGCAGGCCCACGTCCCGTTCGAGCGGTAGCGGAACGAGGAGACCTGGTTGCGGAGCTGCTGCATCCCCGGCCAGATGTAGTCGCCGAACTGGATCTCGACGACGGGCTTGTAGCCGGCCGCGGCCAGCCCGACGGCCGAGCCGATGATGGAGTGCTCGGCCAGCGGGGAGTTGAAGCAGCGATCGGCGCCGTGCTTGGCCGTGAGCCCGCGCGTGGCCGTGAACACGCCGCCCTTGCCGCCGCCGACGTCCTCGCCGTAGACGAGCACGCGCTCGTCGCGCGCCATCTCCTCGTCGAGCGCGTGGTTGATGGCGTCCACCATCACGACGAGGTCGCCTTCGGGGCCGTCCTTCTCGTACTCGTTCTCGTCGGGCCCTTCGTAGTAGACGTGGCTCGTGGCCTCGGTGGGATCGGGCTGCTGCTCGACCTCCTTGGCGAGGTCGTCGATCTCGCGGGCGACCTCGGCGCGGAGCGCCTCGACCTCGTCGGCCGTCATCACGCCGGCCTCGACGAGGCGGGCGGCGAACTTCGCGATGGGGTCGCGCTGCTGCATCGCCGCGATGTCGTCGGCCTCGCGGTACTTGGTGTGGTCGTCGGAGGAGGAGTGCGGGAGGAGCCGCTCGACGCCGGCGAGGAGCGCCACCGGGCCCTTGCCCGCGCGGAGGTGCTCCACGGCCGCCTTGCCGACGGCGAAGACGGTGAAGAAGTCGGTGCCGTCGTAGCGGGCGCGGGTGAGGCCGGGGTAGCCGCCGAGCATGGGGTAGATCGAGCCGCCGGCGGTCTGCTCGCGGACGGGCACCGAGATGGCGTACCCGTTGTCCTGCACGTGGAAGAGGCACGGGGCCTGCGCGCGGGCGGCCCAGTTGAGCGCCTCGTGGAAGGCGCCCTGGCTCGTCGCGCCCTCGCCGCCGGAGACGTAGACGACGGCGTCGGACTCCGGGTCGCGCAGCTCGGCCAGCCCGAAGCCCACGCCCGGCACCCACTGCGCGCCCACCGAGGAAGACGTCGTCATGATGTTGAGCTCGCGGTGGCCGAAGTGCTCGGGCATCTGGCGCCCCGCGCCGTTGGGGTCGCCCGCCTTGGCGAAGTGCGCCTGGAGCGCGTTCTCGGCCGTGTAGCCGACCGAGAGGGCGAGGGCGAGGTCACGGTAGTAGAGGCAGAACCAGTCGTAGCCGCCGCGGAGGTGGAAGCCGAGGCCGACTTGGGCCGCCTCGTGGCCGGAGGCGCCGATGTGGAAGTAGCCCTTGCCCTGCTTGAGCAGCACGAGCATCTTCTCGTCGAGCTTCCGCGAGGTCATCATCGTGCGGAGCGCGGCCTTGAGCGTCTCCGGCTCGAAGTCCTCGGGCCCCACGGGCGTCACGTCGAGGTCGCCCTCATAACCGGCGAGGCCGGCCGGGGCGGGCGCGTCGGCGGACGTACCGGCGGGGACCTGGGCGCCGTCGCCGCCGTCCTCGGGCGCGATGAGCTCGTTGGTGGTGTAGCCGCCCTGCTCGTCGTGCAGGGGGGCGTCGTTCTCCAGGAAGGAATCAGGCATCGTCGGGCTCCATCGGGGTCGTGAAGGCACGGCGCACGGCGGGAGAAAAGAGGGGGGGGTGGAAACCCTCGCCGCTGCCCGGTCAATATAACCCGCCCTCGCCCCCCCTCCGCTGCCCGGATCCGGTGAAACCGACTGCCTCCCCCAGGAAGCCCCCCTCTCCGCCCCCGTCTTCGGCGGCGCCTTCGAACGGACGGCTTCGGCGGCTCCTGGCGCGCTTCGGCGTGGCCGGGTTCCTGTTCTTCCTGATCAAAGGGCTGCTGTGGTTGATCGCCCCGGCCGCGCTCGTCGCCCTCGGCGTGGGGTGCTGATCGCCCGCGGCCCGGCGGCGCTCCATTTTCGCCGTCGGCCTGCACGCATTTCGCCGTCGGCTTGCACGCAGGACGTTCCGGTACGACCTTTTCCGGCGTTCCTCCCCGTCCGAACGCGATCCCCATGCCCTCCTCCCTTTCGCTACGGCGGACGCTGCTGCCGGCCCTCCTCGCCGCCGCCCTCGCCGCCCCCACCGCCTTCGCGCAGCAGGCCTCGGGCGACCAGGTCATCCGATCCTGGATTGATGAGGTCAAGCTCGACGACGGCTCGGTCACGACCTGGACCGTCACCCTCACCTACAACGCCACGACCGGCGAGTACGCCCGCACCGCCGTCGATGCGAGCGGCGCCGTCGTCGACCGGCTCGTGACGCCGTATCCCATCGCCGCCCCCAACGAGGCCGAGATCGAGCGCGCCCGCGCCCTCATCCTCGCCGACCCCGAGCTCCGCGCGCTCTACGAGGCCGCCACGAACCCGGTGCTCTCCGGCGGCTTCGTGCTCTCCCGCGAGGACGGCCACCCGTGCGGCCCCGGCTCGCGCTGCCTCCAGTTCGACCTCTACGACGTCAACGACGCCGCACGCGAGGTCAACCGCATCCGCTTCGTCGTGGTCAACCTCCGTGACGACGCGCTCGTCTCGCGGGACTTCAACCCCGCCACCGAGGGCAACCTCACCCGCTTCAACCACGACCGCCGCTAACCCGATCACCCACCGCACCTCCCCTGCCATGCGTTTTTCGATCTACGGCCTGATGGCGGCGCTGGGAATCGGGCTCCTCGCCTCGAATGCCTTCGCCCAGCCCACCTACGAGGCCACCGTCAGCTGCAGCGCCACCCCGACCGGCCACATCGAGTGGCCGGCCGACGACCCCGTCTGGTCGTTCGACTTCATCCGCCCCCAGAACAGCTCCGGCAACGACGGCTCCGGCCTCGAGCTCCGCGACGTCTACTACAAGGGCCGCCTCGTCTTCAGCAGGGCGCACGTTCCCATCGTCAACGTGGAGTACGACGGCTCCGGCTGCTCCTGCTTCCGCGACTGGACCGACCAGGAGGTGGGCTTCGCCGCCACGGGCATCCGAACCGGCTCCGAGTCCTGCTTCGCCGACGCCACCGCCGGCAGCGTCGTCACCACCTGCGAGCTGCCCGAGGGCGGCGATGCCGGCAGCTTTCGCGGCGTGGCCGCCGAGGAGTTCGAGGGCCCCGGCGACGTGCGCGAGCTCGTGCTCACGAGCCACATGAGCGCAGGGTGGTACCGCTACCGCATCAAGTGGCACTTCTACTCCGACGGCCGCGTCTGGCCCGAGTTCTCCTTCGCCGCTGCCAGTGCCACCTGCACCAGCCAGGCGCATCGCCACCACGTCTACTGGCGGTTCGACTTCGACATCGACGGGGCCGACGGCGACGTCATCCGCGAGGTGAACCCGACGGCCGGCACCGAGACCGCGCTGACGACGGAGGCCGCCCGCACGTGGGGCAACCCCGCCGACGGCATCTACTGGGAGGTGGTCGACACCGCCTCCAGCTTCGGCTTCGAGATCGTGCCCAGCGCGGCCGACCTCGCGCTCCCCGTCGACCCCTTCTCCCGCCTCGACGCCGCCGTCGCCCGCTACAACCCGACGGAGATCAACGACGGCGCCACCTCGCTCGGCCAGTGCCCGATCTCCCTCGACGGGGGGTACAACGGCACGACGCCCATCCTCAACGGCGAGAGCACGGAGAACGAGGACATCGTGTTCTGGTACCGCTCCGGCGCGCTCCACACGGGTGGCAGCCCCTGGGAATGCGACATCGTCGGCCCCACGCTCGTCCCCTTCGGCGTGACCAACCCCGGCACGAACAAGCCGGGCACGGATGAGATGCCGGACGGCTACCGGCTGGAGCGTGCGTACCCGAACCCGTTCAACCCGACGACGACGGTGCGCTTCAAGGTGGCCCAGGCGCAGGAGGTCACCCTCGCACTCTACGACGCCCTCGGCCGCCGCGTGGCCGAGCTCTTCTCGGGCTACGCCGAGGCGAACCGCTACGCGACGGTGCAGGTGGACGGCTCGGCGCTGCCGAGCGGGACGTACACCGTGCGCCTGGAGGGGGAGACCGTCCACGGAGCTACCCGGGTCGTCCTCGTCAAGTAAGCGACGCCGATCCATCCGGAGTTCGCTCCGGGATAGGTGCCCGGTTCTCTAGTAGAACCGGGCACCGTCGTTTTTCTCCGGCCGGGGTTTGCCTAAAGTCCTTCGATCTTCCGACTTTATCTCGTTCCTCCCACCGTCTCAGAGGTCCTTCTCATGCCCCTTACCCGTTTCCTTTCGCGGCTCGCGCTCCCGGGCCTCGCGCTCGGCGCGCTGCTGGCCCTCGCCCCCACGCTCCACGCGCAGAACGCGAGCGAGCGCGTGCTCCGCTCGTGGACCGACGAAGTCAAGCTCGACGACGGCTCCACCGAGGTGCGCATCGTCACCGACACGTTCAACCCCCAGACGGGGGCCTACACCCGCACCGTAACCACCGAGGAGGGCAAGGTCGTCGAGCGGTCGGTACGCGACGGCGCCTTCGTCCGCCCCAGCGAGGAGGAGATCCGGCTGGCCCGTCAGGCGATCCTGAACCACCCCGAGATCGCGCCCCTGGTCGCCTCGGCTGCGAACCCGGTGCTCTCCGGCGGCTTCGTGCTCTCCCGCGAGGACGGCCACCCGTGCGGCCCCGGCTCGCGCTGCCTCCAGTTCGACCTCTACGACGTCAACGACGCCGCACGCGAGGTCAACCGCATCCGCTTCGTGATCGTGGACGCCCGCGACTTCTCCGTCGTCGACGCCGACTTCGATCCGCGCCACGGCAACGCCACCCGCTTCAACCGCTAACCCACCGCTCCAGCCCCTCTATACCATGCGTACGTCTACTCCCTTCTTCCTCGCCCTGGCGGTGGGCCTCGGTCTCTGGAGCGCCCCGCTCCGGGCGCAGGTGGACGCCACCGTCAACTGCAGCGCCACCCCGACGGGCCACGTCGAGTGGCCGGCCGACAACCCCGTCTGGTCGTTCGACTTCATCCGCCCCCAGAACAGCTCCGGCAGCGACGGCTCCGGCCTCGAGCTCCGCGACGTCTACTACAACGGCCGCCTCGTCTTCAAGCGCGCCCACACCCCCGTCCTCAACGTGGAGTATGACGGCTCCGGCTGCTCCTGCTTCCGCGACTGGGCGGACTCCGAGGCGGGCTTCGCGACCGACGGCATCCGCGCCGGCTCCGAGTCCTGCTTCGCCGACGCCACCGCCGGCAACGTCATCACCACCTGCGACCTCTCCGGCGGCGGCGATGCCGGCAGCTTCCGTGGCATCGCAGCGGAAGAGTTCGACGGACCCGGCGGCGTGCGCGAGCTCGTGCTCACGAGCCACATGAGCGCAGGGTGGTACCGCTACCGCATCAAGTGGCACTTCTACTCCGACGGCCGCGTCTGGCCCGAGTTCTCCTTCGCCGCTGCCAGTGCCACCTGCACCAGCCAGGCGCATCGCCACCACGTCTACTGGCGGTTCGACTTCGACATCGACGGGGCCGACGGCGACGTCATCCGCGAGGTGAACCCGACGGCCGGCACCGAGACCGCGCTGACGACGGAGGCCGCCCGCACGTGGGGCAACCCCGCCGACGGCATCTACTGGACCGTCTCCGACAACACGACGGGCGCCGGCTACCAGGTCGTCCCGAGCGCGGCCGACCTGCTGCTTCCCGTCGACGCGTTCTCGAAGACCGACGCCCTCGCACTCCGCTACAACGCGTCCGAGATCGATGACGGCAGCAGCAGCTGCGCCATCAACTACAACTCGATGGTGAACGGACAGGCCATCGCCGGTGAGGACGTCGTGTTCTGGTACCGCTCCGGCGCGCTCCACACGGGCGGCAACCCCTGGGAGTGCGACATCGTCGGCCCCACGCTCGTCCCCTTCGGCGCGATCCCCGTTGAGCTCGTCCGCTTCGACGCGCAGCTCCTCGGGAACCAGGCGGCCCGCCTGGCCTGGACCACGGCCAGCGAGACGAACAACTCAGGCTTCGAGGTTGAGCACCGCGTGGACGGCGGCGCCTGGGCCTCCATTGGCTTCGTCGAGGGCCACGGCACGACGACCGAGGCACGTAACTATACCTTCACGACGGATGCGCTCCAGGGTGGCGTCCACACCTTCCGCCTCAAGCAGGTCGACTTCGACGGCCAGTTCGAGTACTCGCACGAGGTCGAGGTGGCCGTGGACGTGCCCGGCTCCTACGTGCTGGAGCGTGCGTACCCGAACCCGTTCAACCCGACGACGACGGTGCGCTTCAAGGTGGCCCAGGCGCAGGAGGTCACCCTCGCACTCTACGACGCCCTCGGCCGCCGCGTGGCCGAGCTCTTCTCGGGCTACGCCGAGGCGAACCGCTACGCGACGGTGCAGGTGGACGGCTCGGCGCTGCCGAGCGGGACGTACACCGTGCGCCTGGAGGGGGAGACCGTCCACGGAGCCACCCGCGTCGTCCTCGTCAAGTAAGCCCCCGCTCAGCCGGCCGATCCGGCTCTCCCGCGCGCCCGGCTCCCACAGGGGGCCGGGCGCGCTAGCTTCGCCCTTTCGTTTCCTCGCATCCGGAGCGGCCATGAACGGGCACGCACGGCACGGATTTCCGCATGACGTCGCCGTCATCGGCGGCGGCCTCGTCGGGCTGGCGACGGCGTACCGGCTGCTCGAACGGCGGCCGGGCCTGCGGCTCGTCGTGCTCGAAAAGGAGGGCACCGTCGCCGCGCACCAGTCCGGGCGCAACTCGGGCGTGCTCCACGCGGGGGTGTACTACCGGCCGGGCTCGGCGAAGGCGCGGCTGTGCCGGGAAGGGAAAGCGCAGATGGAGGCGTTCTGCGAGGCCGAGGGCGTCCCCTGGCGGCGCTGCGGCAAGGTCATCGTCGCCGTCACGCCGGACGAGGTCCCCCGCCTCGACGCGCTCGCGGAGCGGGCCGCCGCCAACGGCGCCGAGGCGGAGCGGGTCGGGCCGGAGCGGCTGGCGGAGACCGAGCCGCACGCGCACGCCGTCGCCGCGCTGTGGGTGCCGGAGACGGGCGTGGCCGACTTCGGGGCCGCCGCCCGGCGCCTGGCGGAGAAGATCGAAGAACGCGGTGGCGAGGTCCGCGTCGGCGCCGCCGTCACGGGCACGGAGCGCACGGCCGGCGGCTGGGCCGTCGAGACGACCGCCGGCACCGTCGAGGCGCGGCTCGTCGTCAACTGCGCCGGGCTGTGGGCCGACCGCGTGGCGCGGCTCTTCGGCGCGCGGCCGTCCGTGCAGCTCGTCCCCTTCCGCGGCGAATACGTCGAGCTCGTCGGTGCGGCGCGCGGCTACTGCCGGGGGCTGATCTACCCCGTCCCGGACCCCGCCTTCCCATTCCTCGGCGTCCACCTCACGCGGACGGTGGGCGGGATGGTCGAGGCCGGGCCGAGCGCCGTATTGGCCTTCGCTCGCGAGGGCTACGGACTCGGGACCGTCCGCCTCGGCGAGCTGGCCGAGGTGCTGCGGCACCCCGGCTTCCGCGCCCTCGCCCGGCGACACTGGCGGATGGGGGCGACGGAGATGCGGCGCTCGCTCTCGCCGCGGGCGTTCCTCCGCGCCGTGCAGCGGCTCGTCCCCGCCGTCACCGAGGCCGATCTCCGGCCGGCCCCGTCGGGCGTCCGCGCCCAGGCCGTCCGCCCCGACGGGACGCTGGCCGACGACTTCGTGATCGAGGCCGACGACCGGGCCGTCCACGTCGTCAACGCGCCGTCGCCGGCCGCCACGGCGTCCCTCGCCATCGGGCGGCACGTGGCCGGTCTGGCGCTGGAGCGGCTCGGTTGAGCGCCCCGCCGGCCGGAGTCAGGCGGTACCGATCTCCAGGTCCCCGTCCGCGTCGGCCTTCATGCGGGCGCGCTCTTCGGGCGTGAAGCTGTTCCAGTGGCGGTCCGTGAGCGCCCCCTCCAGCGCGTAGAGCGTGAGGAGCCCCACCGCCGTCGGGTAGCGATGCCGGAGGATCTTGTAGGCCAGCAGCGCGCCCGCCTCGCGCAGCGCCTCGGCCGAGTCGATGCCGACGGCCTCCAGCATCGCGGCCGTGGTGGGGCCGAGGTTCCGGAGGCTCGTGGTCGGGGTTCCGGCCGGCATCGTCAGGCGAGCGCGTCAGGCGAGCGCGTCAGGCGAGCGCGTCAGGCGAGCGCGTCAGGCGAGCGCGT
>CAZOJJ010000052.1:9507-19077 GCA_964580105.1 uncultured Rhodothermales bacterium
GCGCGTCAGGCGAGCGCGTCAGGCGAGCGCGTCAGGCGAGCGCGTCAGGCGAGCGTGACCGGCTCCGGCGCGGGCTCGACGTCCTCGCCCGGCAGCGGCCCCTCGACCGACTCCGTCAGCGGGAGCTCGAACCAGAACCGCGTCCCCCGCCCCTTCGTGCTCTCGACGTGGATGGTCTCGCCGTGGGCCTGGAGGATCTGCTTGACGATGGAGAGGCCGAGGCCGGTGCCGCCCATCTTCCGGCTCCGCGCGGTGTCCACGCGGTAGAACCGCTCGAAGATGCGGTCGAGGTGCTCCTCGGGGATGCCGCGGCCGGTGTCGACGACCTCCACGCGCGCCTTGTCGCGATGGCGGCGCATCCGGCAGCGGACGGTGCCCTCGTCGGTGTAGGCGAGCGCGTTGTCGATGAGGTTGGTGAGCACCTGGCGGATGCGGTTGCGGTCCGCGTAGACTTCGAGGCCGGGGTTTTCCCAGAGAAGTTCGAGGCCCTTGGCCGCCGCCTTCGGCTCCAGCATCTCGGCCACCTCGGCGATGAGCTCCTGGAGGTCGAACGGCTCGGGGCGGATGAGGTCCTCGCGGTACTCCAGCTTGGCGATCTCGATGAGGTCGCTGAAGAGGGTGTTGAGGCGGTTGAGGTTGGCGAGCCCTTTCTGCGCGTACTGCTGCCGCTGCTCGGCCGGGAGGCGGTCCGACCCGAGCGCTTCGAGGTAGCCGAAGACGGCGAAGATGGGGTTCTTGACCTCGTGGCTGACGTTGCCGATGAACTCGTTCTGGACGCGCTGCATCCGCTGGAGCTCGTGGATGTCGGCGCGGAAGCGGCCGGCCATCTGGTTGAGGCTGCGCGCGAGGTCCTGGAACTCGGCCGCCCGCGTGCGCACGTGGATGCGGCGGTCGAGCTCGCCCTCGTTGATGCGCTGGGCGCTGTCGGTGATGGCGCGGAGCGGGCCGGTCACCTGGCGGGCGGCGATCCACGCGCCGAGGAGGGCGAGGACGAGGGCGAGCGCCATGCCGATGGCGAGCGTGGCCTGCGCCTTCTGCACCACGCGGAACAGCGGCGGGGCGGGTTCGCCGAGGCGGACCATCAGGCCGGAGTCCGGCCGGAAGAGCGCCACGTAGAGCGTGGGGCTGGCCCCGGCGCCGAGCCGCTCGGCGTAGCCGATGCCCTCCAACCGGGCCGTCAGCACCTCCGGCTGCCGGAAGAACGCGTCGTCGATGGGGCCCATGAAGGGGCGCCAGGTGCCTTCCGCGAGGCGCGCCACGGCCACGTCCCGCTCCGTCACCCCGGCGATGTTGCCGGCGATGGCGCGCATCTCCAGCCCGTCCACCCCCGCCTCGATGAGCGCGGCGGCGCGCTCGGCCTCCATCCGCAGCGTCTCGCGCGCAGCGTCGCGGACCTGCTGCCGGAGCACGAAGAACGAGTAGAACCCCACGCCCACGACGGCCAGCCCCACGAACAGCGCGAACGTGAGCATCATCCACGTCTGCGTCGAGGCGCGCCGTGGGAAGAGGAGGTCGCGGAGGTTCTTCCAGCGAAGCATGGGTGGGAAGGACGAAGTAAGAAGGGGGAAGTGAGGAAGGGGGTGCCCTGCCTTTCTCACTTCTCACTTCACCCTTCACGCTTCGGTGGGCTCGTCCTCGACGAAACGGTAGCCGACGCCGCGCACGGTCTGGATGTGCTGGGCGAACGTGCCGAGCTTCTCGCGGAGGTTCTTGATGTGGGCGTCCACCGTCCGCTCCGTCACCATCATGGCGTCCTTCCAGATCGTCTCCAGCAGCTGCTGGCGCGTGAACGCCTTGCGGGGGTGGCGGACGAGGTAGCGGAGCAGCTCGAACTCCGTCAGCGTCAGCCCGAGGTCCTCGCCGTGGAGCGTGGCGCGGTACTCGTCCTCGTAGATCGTGAGGTCGTTGACCGTGAGGATCTTGCTCTCCTCGGTGCCCGTGCGGCGGAGCACGGCCCGGATGTTGGCGAGGACGACCTGCGGGCTCACCGGCTTCTTGAGGTAGGTGTCGCCGCCGGCGGCGAGGCCCTCCAGCTGGTCCTGCTCCTCGGTCTTGGCCGTGAGGAAGAGGATCGGGATCTTCTCCGTCTCGACGCGGCCCCGGAGGCGCTTGGCGATCTCGAACCCGCTCATCCCGGGGAGCATCACGTCGAGCACGATGGCGTCCACGTCCGGCGTGGCCTTGCTCAGGGCTTCGTCGGCGTCGTGGGCGACGAGGACGTTGTAGCCCTCCTCGCGGAGGAAGTGGCTGATGATCTCGGCGACGTCCTCTTCGTCGTCGACGACGAGGATGGTGAGCTCGTTCGGCGTAGAGGTGGCCATGGTGACGGAGCGTGGGTGGAGGGGGAAGAGGGATGAGAGGGGGCGGAGAAATATACAGGGCAACGCCGAAAGTCGAACCGGGTTCGCGGGGCGACCTAGTCGGCCTCGGCGCCAGCGGGGGTCTCGCCCACGTAGACGCGCGGCACGCGCGCCGTGAGCCCGCACGTGACGGCATAGGCGATGGTGTCCGCGTGCCGCGCCACGTCCTGCGCCGACGGCCCCCCCTCGCCGAAGAGCACGGCCTCGTCGCCGATCCGGACGGCGGCGCCGGGGCCGCCGGGGTCGCCGAGGTCGAGCATCAGCATGTCCATGCACACACGCCCGGCGATGGGCCAGAGCCGCCCGCCCACGCCCACGTGCCCCCGGTTGGAGAGCGAGCGCGGCAGCCCGTCGCCGTAGCCGGCCGCGACGGCGGCGATGCGTGTGGGCCGAGCGGCCGTCCACGTGCGGCCGTAGGAGACGGCCTCGCCGGCCTCGACGGTCTGAACGTGGACCACCCGCGAGACGAGGCGCATCACGGGGCGGAGGTCGCGGGCGTCGGCTTCCAGCAGCCGCTCGGTGACGAGGCCGAAGAGGGCGCCTCCGAGGCGGGCGTACGTCGTGCCGCGGACGGTGGCCGGCACGTGCAGCGTCGTCCCGCTGTTGGCGGCGTGCACGACGGGCGGCACGGCGTCGCCCAGCGCCTTCAGCACCGCCTCGAACCGCTTCAGCTGGAGGCCGGTGTAGCGGTGGTCCACCGTGGCGAAGTGGGTCATCAGGCCCTCCACCTCGATGCCCGGCGACGCACGGAGACGCGCCAGCACGGCAGGCACGGCGTCCGGCGCCACGCCGAGGCGGTGCATCCCGGTGTCCACCTTGAGGTGGACGGTCAGCGGCCCCGCCTTCTCCGCCGCCTCGACGACGGCCTCGGCCACCTCCACCGACGACACGGTCGCGGCGAGGTCGTAGCGGGCGTAGGCGGGGAGGTACTCCGGCAGCGGCGCGGCGAGCACGAGCAGCGGCACCGCGATCCCCGCCTCGCGGAGTTCGATGGCCTCGGGCACGTTCGCCACCGCCAGCCGCTCCACGCCCCCCTCCAGCAGCACCCGCGCCACCGGAATGGCGCCGTGCCCGTAGGCGTCCGCCTTGACGACACCCATGACGGCCGTCTCGCCCGTGCGCTGCTGGAAGAACCGGAGGTTGTGCCGGAGCGCGCCGAGGTCGACCTCGGCGCGGAGGGGAAAGAGGCGGTGGACCGTCGAGGGGAGGTCGCGCAGGCTCATGCGGGAGGGGCGAGGGCGGAGAGGGGCGGCTAGGCCGGCTCCGCCTCAACGCGCCGCAGGGCCTCCGGTTCGGCCGCGACGCCCGCCTTTTCGCCGTGGATCGCCGCCGCCAGCAGCTCGGCCGCACGCACCAGGCGCGGCCCCGGCCGGTGGACGGAGACGCGGCCGTCCAGCACGAATACGCGCCCGCCGCGGACGGCCCGAAGCTCGGCCCACGCCGGCTGCCTCAGGAGCCGGCGGAGTGCGCCCGTCGTCGCTTCCGCCTCCCCGCCGCGCGGGGCGACCACGACCACCTCGGGGTTGGCGCCGAGGAGGGCGGCCTCGTCCAGAGCGGCCTCCTCCAGAGCGGCCGCGTGCGCTCCCGCTTCGCTCAACACCGGCCGGCCCCCGGCCTGGACGACGAGATCGGGCACCCAGCGCCCGGCAGCGCGGAGGGGGTCGAGCCCATCGAAGACGGCCACGCGCGGCCAGCCCTCGCCGCCGCGCCCGGAGCGCGTGAGCCCGATCCGCCGGTGGAGGGCACGGAGTCGGGCTTCGCCGTCGCCGAGAAGCCGCATCGCCTCCCCCATCCGCCCCACGGTGCGGCTGAGGGCGAGGGCCCGGTCGAGCACCTGCTTGTAGGTGGCCGGTGCGAAGGCGAACGGGGCGGCGTCGGACGGCAGCACGCTGAGTGCGTGTCCGTCCCCGGCGACGACGAGGTCGGGGCGGAGCGCCCGAATCACCCCCGCCCGGATGCGCCCGTCCGGATCGGTACACGCAGGGCGGACCGTCGCGGCCGGCGGCCAATCGCACGCGTGGGAACGGCCGACGACCTCCTCGCCCGCGCCCATCGCGAAGAGCCACTCCGTGGCGGCGGGCAGGAGCGAGACGATCCGCACGGGCCCCTTCGGCTCATCCGCAGGCGTCGACGCCCTCGATGGTGCCGCCCTCGGCGCGGTCCATGTCGATCCAGCCCTCGCGGCCGTCCGCCGTCCGCACGTGCGCCCACCAGCCCGACTCGACCGGGCGGAGCTGCCGGGCCGGGAACGGGCCGGGCACGTGCCGATCGGGCGCCTGCCCCCAGTTCCACGGCTCGCCCGAGGCCTCGAAGACCGTACCCTGATACCAGACGTGGACGTACCCCTCGCCGATGGCGTCGAGCACGTAGAGCGTGTCGCCCGGCAGGACGGTCGGGCCGTCGTAGATGGTGAAGGCGGAGTCGGCCACGACGAGGCCGGGCCGGGTTACGAGCACGTGGCCGCGGTCCGCCTCGAAGGTCGTCCCGGCATCGAGCGTGAAGGCGAGGGGGGCGTCCGCGCCCGCCGCGACGCGGACCGGCAGGTCGGCCGTGGTGGTCCACGTGCCGTAGGTGCAGCACTCGAAGGGGCAGGCGCCCTCGGCGACGTACGGGAGCGCCGGGCCGTGGACTTCGGGCGGGGCGGGGCCGCCCGGCGGGGGGCCGCCCGGCGGGCGGGCGCTCGGATCCGCCGAGGCGGGCGGGGACGACGGCGCGGACGACTGGCATCCGGCGAGGAGGAGCAGGCTGAGGAGGAGGCGCATACGATCAGATTCCGGAGGCGATGAGCAGTTCGATGTCCCGGTGCGGCATGCCGAACATGACCGCGAGGCTCTTCTTGGTGAGGTGGCGGCGGTAGACGTAGGTCCCGGTGCGGAGGCTCACGTTGGTCCAGAGCGCGTCGTTGATCGAGCCCGCCTCGCCGATGTCG
The DNA here is from genome assembly GCA_964580105.1 of uncultured Rhodothermales bacterium. GTDB lineage: Bacteria > Bacteroidota > Rhodothermia > Rhodothermales > Rubricoccaceae > CAZOJJ01. The sequence continues at coordinate 14,797 of CAZOJJ010000052.1, forward strand.
AGGAGGTAGGGGACGAGCACGTTCGAGAGCGCGTAGGTGGCCGTCCGCGCCGCGTTGCTGGGCATGTTGGGGACGCAGTGGTGGATGACGCCGGCCACCTCGTAGGTCGGCTCGGCGTGCGTCGTCGGCCGGCTCGTCTCGATGCAGCCGCCCTGGTCGATCACCACGTCCACGATGACCGAGCCGGGCCGCATGGAGCGGACCGTCTCCTCCGTCACGAGCACGGGCGAGCGCTGCCCGACGGCCATCATCGCGCCGATCACGACGTCGGCGCTCTGGACGGCCTGCCGCACGTACTGGTCGTTGGCGACGGCCGTCGTGATGCGGCGGTCGAGGTAGTGCTCCAGCGCGCGGAGGGCGGGCAGGTGGGTGTCGAGGACGATCACGTGGGCGCCGTAGCCGAGCGCCGTCCGCGCCGCCCACTCGCCGACGACGCCCGCGCCGAGGATGACGACGGTGGCGGGAGGAACGCCGGAGATGCCGCCGAGGACGAGGCCGCGCCCACCGGCCGTGCTCTCGAGCAGCCGCGCCGCCGTCTGGATCGCCATCACGCCCGAGATCTCGTGCATCATGCGCACGATGGGGAGCGTGCCGTCGGAGTCGGTGATGAACTCGAAGCCGATGGCCGTGGCGCGGAGGTCCATCAGGCGCTGGAGCGTGTCCGGCGTGATGCCGCCGAGGTGGAGCGCGGAGATGAGCACCTGCTTCTCCTGCATCAGCTCGAGCTCGTCCGGCCGCGGCGGGAACACCTTCGCCACGAGGTCGACGCCCGCGTAGAGGTCGGCCGCGGAGGGGGCGATCTGGGCGCCGGCCTCGGCGTACTCGGCGTCGGAGAAGTGGGCGAGGTTGCCCGCCCCGGTCTCGATCACGACCTCGTGCCCGCCGGCCACGAGGAGGCCGGCCGCGTACGGCGCCAGCGCGACGCGGCGCTCCTGGTTGGGCGCCTCGTTGGGCACGCCGATGCGGAGCCGCTGGGCGCGCTCGCCCACGGCCTGCCGCGTGGCGAGCGGCCGGAGGGCGGTTTCGATCTGGAGCCCCTGGATGGACGGGATCTCCATGCGACGACGGGCGGGCGGGAGGGGAACGGCGGAAGGTACGATGCGTCCTCTCTCCGGTTCACGACTCGCCGTCTCGGTTGCGCCCTGAGCCCGGCCCCGCCTTTCGGGTCGTCTTTCGTACCATTGCCCGGTCGTCTCCTCGCCGCTCCTCTCCATGCGCCTCTCCCGAACGCTCCTCCCCCTCGGCCTGCTCGCCGCCCTGTCCGGCGCCGTCCGCGCCCAGTCCATCGACCTCGTCGAGCCGTTCCCCAACCTGAGCTTCTCCAGCCCGGTCGAACTCAAAGACGCAGGCGACGGCACGGACCGGCTCTACGTGGCCCAGCAGGGCGGCGTCATCCGCACCTTCGTGAACGACCGGAACACGTCCACGATCACCACCTTCCTCGACATCTCCGGCCGCGTCACCTCCGGCGGCGAGACGGGCCTCCTCGGCCTCGCCTTCGACCCCGACTACGCCACCAACGGCTACTTCTACGTCGACTACACCACCGGCAACCTCCGCACGCGCATCAGCCGGTTCACCCGTTCGAAGGAGAACCCGCTCGAGGCCGACCCCAACAGCGAGCTGATCCTGCTGGAGGTGAACCAGCCGTTCGGCAACCACAACGCGGGGGCCATCGCGTTCGGCCCGCCGGAAGGACCCGCCGGCGAGCGCTACCTCTACGTCACGCTCGGCGACGGCGGCTCCGGCAACGACCCCCAGAACAACGGCCAGCGCCTCGACACCCTCCTCGGCGCCATCCTCCGCCTCGACGTCGGCGGCGACGAGGGCGCGCCGCTCGACTGCGCCCTGCCCGGCGGGGCGGCCACCGTCCCCCCGGACAACCCGTTCGTGGACGGGGCCGGCGGCGCGTGCGACGAGATCTACGCGTACGGCTTCCGGAACCCGTGGCGGATGACGCTCGACGCCCCGACGGGGCAGTTCTGGATCGGGGACGTGGGGCAGTTCGCCTGGGAGGAGGTGGACCTCCTGGAGGCGGGGGGGAACTTCGGGTGGCGGGCCTACGAGGGCACCCACTGCATCCTCGGGCCCTGCAACCCCGACGGCAAGATCTTCCCCGTATGGGAGTACCCGCACTCGAACGGCAACTTCTCGATCACCGGCGGCTTCGTGTACCGCGGCGCGGGCATCCCCGAGCTCCAGGGGCAGTACGTCTACGGCGACCTCGGCGGGCGCATCTGGGCGCTCGACACCTCCGGCGCTACCCCCGTTAACCAGGAGATCGGCACCGTGGACCCGCTCTGCGCGGGCTCCTACTGCCTCGCGTCCTGGGGCCGCGACGAGCACGGCGAGCTCTACGCGCTCCTGGTCACGGGCGCGGTCCGCAAGCTCATCCGCAACCCGCCCGTGTCGAACGAGGAGGTCCCCCCGGCATCGCCCGGGCTGACGCTCGAAGGCGCCAACCCCTTCCGGGACCAGACCTCGCTCCTGCTCTCCGCCGAGGGGCACGCCCGCGTGGCGGTCTACGACGCGCTCGGCCGCGAGGTCGCCGTGCTCTTCGAGGGCACGCTGCTGTCGCCGAACGCACGGCGCCTCACGTTCGACGCGAGCGGCCTTCCGGCCGGGGTCTACCACGCCCGCCTCGAGACGGGCTCCCGCACCCAGACGCTGCCCCTCACCGTCGTCCGCTAACCGCCCGGACGGCACGACCCCTGCAGGCGTGCGCATTTCCGCTTTCCGCCGACGGATCTCGGCCCTCGCCCTGCTCGGGGCCCTGGCCGCCCCGGCGGCCGGCCAGCCCGCCCCCGTCCTGCTGGCCGACCCGTTCCCGAACCTGACCTTCGCCCCGCTGACGGACCTGCAGGTGGACCCCGACGGCCGAATCTTCGTGCTGGAAAAGGAGGGGCGCGTCCTCTCCTTCGAGAACGACTCGACCACCACGGCGGTCGTCGTCGCCCTCGACCTCCGGGACCAGGTGGACGCCGACGAGTTCGAGCAGGGGTTGCTGGGGATGGCCTTCGACCCCGACTACGCCACGAACGGCTTCGTCTACCTCGATTACACCACGCCCGACCCCGACCGCACGCGCATCAGCCGGTTCACCCGCTCGGCCGGCGACCCCCTCCTCCTCGACCCCGCCTCCGAGACGGTCCTCCTGGAGGTGGCGCAACCCTACGCCGGCCACAACGCGGGCGCCATCGCGTTCGGCCCGCCGGAAGGACCCGCCGGCGAGCGCTACCTCTACGTCACGCTCGGCGACGGCGGCTCCGGCAACGACCCCCAGAACAACGGCCAGCGCCTCGACACCCTCCTCGGCGCCATCCTCCGCCTCGACGTCGGCGGCGACGAGGGCGCGCCGCTCGACTGCGCCCTGCCCGGCGGGGCGGCCACCGTCCCCCCGGACAACCCGTTCGTGGACGGGGCCGGCGGCGCGTGCGACGAGATCTACGCGTACGGCTTCCGGAACCCGTGGCGGATGACGCTCGACGCCCCGACGGGGCAGTTCTGGATCGGGGACGTGGGGCAGTTCGCCTGGGAGGAGGTGGACCTCCTGGAGGCGGGGGGGAACTTCGGGTGGCGGCCCTACGAGGGCACCCACTGCGTCCTCGGGCCCTGCAATCCGGTGGGGAAGGTGTTCCCGGTCTGGGAGTACGGACACGGAGAAGACGGGTGTTCGGTGATCGGAGGGTACGTCTACCGCGGCGCGGCCATCCCCGAGCTCGACGGCCAGTATCTCTTCAGCGACTGGTGCAACGGCACGATCCGCGCGCTCCGCCGCAACGGCGACACGGTTACTGTGGACTCCCTCACGACGGCGTCGCCCTACTCCCTCTACTCCTTCGGCCAGGACCTCGAAGGCGAGCTCTACGTGGTCAACCACGGCGACCGCATCGCCAAGCTCGTGCGCCGCTCGACGGTGAGCGCCGAGGCGCCCGCCCCGGCCCCGGCGGCGCTCGCTCGCCTGCAGCTCACCGGTGCGAACCCGGTCCGGGGCCGGACGACCTTCCGCATGGAGGGCGACGGCCCGGCCCGCCTCGTCGTCTACGACGCGCTCGGCCGCGAGGTCGCCGTGCTCTTCGAGGGCGCGCTGCGCCCGGCTGTCCCGGCGACCGTCACGTTCGATGCGCGGGGCCTGCCGGCCGGGGCCTACTTCGCCCGCCTCGACACCGAGGCGGGCACCCGGACGCTGCCCCTCACCGTCGTCCGCTGACGCCGCTCAGCCGCCCCGCCAGCGGTGGAGGAGGATGCCCCCCGCCATCGCCACGTTGAGCGACTCGACGC
>CAZOJJ010000053.1:0-18836 GCA_964580105.1 uncultured Rhodothermales bacterium
GGCGGGAACGACTGTGCCCGTGACACGCTGGGCAGGAGCAGCAGCACGAGAACGAGAACGAGACCGAGGCGGATACACATCTCAAGCGGGGACAGACGAGAAGCAGAACAAGTCGCCCCGCCCGAAAGAACCTTCGGACGGGGCGACCACGATGAGAGAACTCAGCGGACGACAGTGAAACGCGTCACCGACACGTGCGCCGTCCCGCCGGGCGCCTGCGCCTCGGCGTCCACGACGTACACGCCCGCAGGCAAGCGGTGGGCGCCGAGCGGAAGCACCTGCCTCCCGGCCGCGAGCGCGCCCTCGTGCACGACGCTCACCTCCCGGCCGAGCACGTCGTAGAGGTCGACCTCGCTCACGAGCACGAACGAAACGGCGCGGTCCGTACCGTCGGTCGGCCAGTACGCCCCCTCGGCCACCCATACCTCGTCACCGCCTTGGGCCACGGCGAGGGCGTCCTGAAGGTCGGTGAAAGCGTCGGCCCACGACTGGCCGGAGTTCTGACCGGTGGCATCCAGATCCACGTACCACACCGCCTGCGCCGAGGCGGGCGTGGCCAGCGCGGCGACGAGCAGGAGGAGGGCGAGGCACACGGGCAAGGAAGGCGACACGAGACCAGCGAAGGATAGGCCCCGCGCGCCCCGCGCACCAGGGCACCCCGGCATTCCCTTCTCGCAACCCCGCCATCCTGAACTACAGCGGGGGCTGGTGCCGGCACCGGACGCGGTAGCACGGTAGGGACACCATGCATGGTGTCCCTACGCCCCCCGGTACCACCGGGGAGGCGCCAGCCACGATGGCAGCGCCGCCGAGGCGGGCGCGGTCATCCACCGAGGCGCCGGGCTGCTCCTCTTCCCGGACACGAAGAAGGCCCCGCTCCAGAACGGAACGGGGCCTTCGGTTTCGGAAGAACCGATGGGCTCAGCCGCGGTGCTGGCTGCGGCCCCGGTTCTCGGTGTCGGCCTCGGGCGGCGGCTCGCCGGTGCCGGGCGCCGCTCCCTGCTCCGCGTCACCGTGCTCGGCGGCGTCGGGCGTGGAGGGCACCTGCGGGTTGCCGGTGGCCTCGGGCTCGGCGGCGTCGCCGGCTTCGGCCTGCGGATCCTCGGGCGACGGCTCGACGGGTGCGGGCATGTCTTCCAGAACCGCCGCCGCGTCGGCCTCGGAGGCGTCGTGGGCCGTGGCGCCCTCGGCCTTGAGGCGCTCGACGAGCTCGGCGTGGCCGTCCCAGTCGCCGGCGGCGGCGAGGCGAGCCTGGGCGGCCCACGTCTCCTCGTTGGCGTTGGCGTCGCCCGAGCCGCTGCCCTCGTTGATGGCGGCGCGGACCGCATCGAGGTCGGCCTCGGCGAGCTGGGCGTACGTCGTGATGCCGGCGCCGCGTAGGGCCTCGGCGAAGACGGGGCCGATGCCCCACAGCTTCGTCAGGTCGTCCTGCGCCGCCGCCGAGGCGGGGGCGGCCTTCGGCGCCTCGGCCTTGGGCGTCGCCTTGGGCGCGGCCTTGGGCGTCGCGGGCCGCGCCGACGAGCGGCGACCGCGCCGGGTCTTCTTCTTCGTGCCGCCGCCCTCGGGCTTGACGTCGTTGAAGTCGACCAGCTCGATGACGGCCATCTCGGCGGCGTCGCCGGCACGCTGGCCGAGCTTGACGACGCGCGTGTAGCCGCCCGGGCGGTCGCCGACGGCCTCGGCGACCTCGCCGAAGAGGGCCTTCACGGCCTCCTTGTCCTGGAGGCGGCGGAAGGCCTGGCGGCGGCTCGCGGTGGAGTCGTCCTTGGCGCGGTTGATGATGGGCTCGACGAAGCCGCGCAGCGCCTTCGCCTTGGCGAGGGTCGTCGTGATCCGCTTGTGCGTGATCAGCGCCGACGACATCGAGGCCAGGGTCGCCTTGCGGTGCGCGTGGGTGCGCCCGAGCTTCTTGACTTTGTTTCCGTGTCGCATAACTGTAGGGGTCAGAAGGCTAGAAGGGTCAAAGGTTCGAACGTTCGCACATTCCAACCTTCAACCTTCCAACCCGTCTCAGGCGGGCTCTTCGATGTACTTGCCGACGTCCATGCCGAAGCGGAGGCCGCGCTCCTCGAGCACCTGCACGAGCTCCATGAGGCTCTTGCGCCCGAAGTTGCGGAACTTCAGCATCTCGCTCTCCTCGCGGCGGACGAGGTCGCCGATGGTCTTGATGCTCGCGGCGCGGAGGCAGTTCTGCGCGCGCACCGAGAGGTCGAGGTCGTCGACCGACTGGTTGAGCATCTGACGGACGCGCTGGACCTCGGCGTCCACCTCCTTCTCCTCCTCCGTCGTCTCCGCCTCGGTCTCGACCTCGACGAAGAGGGCGATGTGGTCGCGGAGGATGGCGGCGGCGTTGGTGAGCGCCTCCTCGGGCGTGAGCGACCCGTCCGTCTCGATCTCGACGGTCAGCCGCTCGTAGTCAATCTTCTGACCGACCCGCGTGGGCTGGACGTGGTAGCGGACGTTGAGGATGGGCGTGAAGATGGAGTCGATGGCGATGACGCCGATGGGGTCGTCGGGGCGCTTGTTCTCGTCGGCCGGGACGTAGCCGCGGCCCTGCCCGATGCGGAGATCGACGCGGAGTTCGGCGTCTTCCGCGAGCGTGGCGATGTGGTGGTCCGGGTTGAGGATCTCGAAGTCGCTCGTGGCGTCGGCGAGGTCCTTCGCGGTCCAGGTGCCGGGGCCTTCGAGGTGGAGCGAGATCATGCCCTCGTCCTCCTCGCCCGCCTTGAAGCGGACGCCCTTGAGGTTGAGGATGATGTCGGTGACGTCCTCGGTGACGCCCGGGATGGTGGAGAACTCGTGCTGGACCCCGTCGATCTTGATGGCCGTGATGGCCGTGCCGCCGAGGGAGGAGAGCAGCACGCGGCGGAAGGCGTTGCCGATGGTGACGCCGAAGCCGCGCTCGAGCGGCTGGACGACGAAGCGCCCGTAGGTGTCGTTCATCTCCTCGACCTGGACGCCCTCGGGCATCTGGAGCTGAGTCGTGGGCATGGGGTTCGGGCTCTGGTCTGTTCGCAGGGAGCGGAGCGGGGGGCGACGGACGCCGTCTGGGGCCGCCGCCGGGCGGGCCGGACTACTTCGAGTACAGCTCGACGATGAGCTGCTCGCGGATGTTCTCCGGGATGTCCTCGCGCTCCGGGAAGTCGAGGAACTTGCCGACGAGGCGGTCGCGGTCGACCTCCAGGTGGGGGAACGAACGGCGGTTCCGGGCCACGGCGTCCTTGATGGCTTCGAGGTTCTTGCTCTTGGGCCGGATCTCGACGACGTCGCCCGGGGCGAGCTGGTGGCTCGGGATGTCCGAGACGCGGTCGTTGACCATCACGTGGCCGTGGTTGACCAGCTGGCGGGCCTGGCGGCGCGTCCGCGCGAAGCCGAGGCGGTAGACGACGTTGTCGAGGCGGGCCTCGAGGAACTTGAGGAGGTTCTCGCCGGTGACGCCCTTCTTGCGGGACGCCTTCTCGAAGAGGTTCTTGAACTGCCGCTCCAGCAGGCCGTAGGTGTACTTCGCCTTCTGCTTCTCCTTGAGCTGGATGGCGTACTCGCTCTCCTTCCGGCGGCGGGCGTTGCCGTGCTGGCCGGGGCCGTAGGGTTTGCGCTCGAGCGACTTGGAGGGGCCGAAGATCGGTTCCCCGAATCGCCGCGCGAGCTTCTGCTTGGGTCCGCGGTAACGGGCCATGGTGCGTACTCGTGTGTCGTGGGTAGGGACAGACGTGAGGCGCGCCCTCTAGACGCGCTCAGCCGGATTTATAGCCGGGGCGCTGCCGGAACGAGCGGCGGGCCGCACGGAGGCGGCCCGGCTCGCTCAGACGCGGCGGCGCTTCGGCGGCCGGCAGCCGTTGTGGGGGATCGGCGTGACGTCGCGGATGGTGAGAATCTCGAGGCCGGCGTTGGCGAGGGCGCGCACGGCGCCTTCGCGGCCCGACCCCGGGCCCTTGACGTACACGTCGACCCGGCGGAGGCCGAGGTCGTAGGCCTCCTTGGCCGCCTCGGCGGCGGCCACCTGGGCCGCGTACGGCGTGTTCTTCCGCGACCCCTTGAAGCCCATCTTGCCGGAGGAGCTCCACGAGATCGTGTTGCCGTACGAGTCGGTGATCGTGATCAGGACGTTGTTGAACGTGGCCTTGACGTAGGCGGCGCCGTTCGACTCGACCTGGATTTTCTTGCGCGTCGCGCGCTTCTGCTGCTTGGCCATGAGGCGTGGCTACGGTGAGGTCGTGGAGCGGAAGCCCGGGCTTCAGGGGTAGGCCCATCGAGAGGCGAGGGGCGGCCTGCCGGCACGGGCCTCTGGGGGAGCGAAGGCCGGCACTACTTGCGCGGCGCCTTCTTCTTCCCGGCGACGGTCTTCTTCCGGCCCTTGCGGGTGCGGGCGTTGGTCTTCGTGCGCTGGCCGCGGACGGGCAGCCCCCGGCGGTGACGCAGCCCACGGTAGCAGCCGATGTCCATCAGCCGCTTGATGTTGAGCTGGATCTCCGTGCGGAGCTGGCCCTCTACGAGGTAGTTGTCCTCGACGAGCGCGCGGAGCTTCCGCGTCTCGTCTTCGGACCAGCTGTCCGGGTGCGAGTTCGGGTCGAGGCCGGCGCGCTCGAGGATCTCGTTGGCGCGGCTCCGGCCGATCCCGTAGATGCTCGTCAGCGCGACTTCCGCCCGCTTGTTGCCGGGGACGTCGACTCCTGCAATACGAGGCATGGTGTGAGGGTTGGATTTGGGATGGCTGATGAACGGTGGTTGAAGGACGTTCCATCAACCCTCCTCCATCGAACATCCGCCGTGGGTTACCCCTGGCGCTGCTTGTGCTTGGGGTTCTTCTTGTTGATGACGTAGATGCGCCCCTTTCGACGGACGATCTTGTCGTCGGCAGAGCGCTTCTTGACGCTGGCGCGGACTTTCATGGTGCTGGCCGGTTGTCGGTGGTCCGTTGAAAGGGCGTATCCGTCGAGTAGCGAATTGCTGAGCAACGGACAACAAACCAGGTTTACTTGTAGCGGTAGACGATCCGGCCCTTCGAGAGGTCGTACGGCGAGAGCTCGACGGTCACCTTGTCGCCGGGCAGGATCTTGATGTAGTACATGCGCATCTTGCCCGAGAGCAGCCCGAGGATCTCGTGGCCGTTCTCGAGCTTGACGCGGAACTGGGCGTTGGGCAGGGCTTCGAGCACCTCGCCGTCCTGCCGGATCGCGGGTTGCTTAGCCATGCACGGTCTCCGTGAGGCGGGTCAGACGAGCGGCGGCGCCCTCGGCGGAGGCGGCGGAGGCGGGCTCGGCCGAGCCCGGCACCCAGACGCCGCGCGCGCGGAGCACGGCCTCGATGGCATCGTAGGAGGAGAGCACCTCGGCGGTGCCGCGGCGCACCACGACCATGTGCTCGAAGTGCGCGCTGGGCTGGCCGTCGGCGGTGCGCACGGTCCAGCCGTCCGCGTCCACCGTCACCTGGGCCGTCCCCCGGTTGATCATCGGCTCGATGCACAGGGTCATGCCCTCTTTGAGGCGCTTGCCCTGGCCGCGCCGCCCGACGTTCGGCACCTGCGGCTCCTCGTGGAGACGCCGCCCGATCCCGTGCCCGACGAGGTCGCGGACGACACCGTAGCCGCGTGCCTCGCAGTAGCGCTGCACCGCGTACCCGATGTCGCCCACGCGCTTGCCGACGACCGCCTGACTAATGCCCTCGTAGAGCGATTGTTTCGTGGTGTTTAGGAGGGCGCGCGTCTCCGCCGAGACTTCGCCCACCGGAAAGGTGTAAGCGAAGTCGCCGAAGTAGCCGTCGAGCTCGACGCCGCAGTCCACCGTCACGACCTCGCCCTCCCGGAGCGGCCGGTCGCTCGGAAACCCGTGCACGACCACGTCGCCGACGGAGATGCAGAGCGAGGCCGGGAAGACCTCGTTCCCGAAGCGGTAGCCCTTGAACGCGGGGCGCGCCCCGGCGTCGAGGATCATCGCCTCGGCCACGCGGTCGAGGTCGACGGTCTCGACGCCCGGCCCGACGCGCTGCGCCATCTCCGCCAGCACGGCGCCGACGAGCCCCGCCGCCCGGCGGAGCCCCTCTACGTCGTGCGGGGTTTTGATCGAGATGGCCATGGGACGCTTAGCGGCGACGGCCGCGGACGCGGCCCGTCTTCATGAACCCGTCGTAGTGGCGCATGAGCAGGTGGCTCTCCACCTGCTGGAGCGTGTCCAGCGTCACGCCGACGAGGATGAGGAGGCTCGTGCCTCCGAAGAACTGGGCGAACCCGTACTGGATGCCGAACTGCGCCACGATGGCGGGCAGGATGGCCACGAACGCGATGAAGAGCGCGCCCGGCAGCGTGATCCGCGTCAGGATGTTGTCGATGAACTCGGAGGTCTGCTTACCCGGCCGGATGCCCGGGATGAAGCCGCCCTGCCGCTTCATCGTGTCGGCCATCTCCTGCGGGTTCACCGCGATGGCGGTGTAGAAGTAGGTAAAGAAGACACAGATGATGAAGAAGATGGCCGAGTACCAGAACCCGAAGATGTCGCCCGTGGCCGTGCCGACGGCGAGCCAGAAGGGGCTGTCCGGGAAGAACTGCGCGATCGTGCTCGGGATGAACATGATCGACTGGGCGAAGATGATGGGCATCACGCCCGCCGCGTTCACGCGGAGCGGGAGGTACTGCGTCGAGCCGCCGTAGACCTTCCGGCCGACGACGCGCTTGGCGTACTGCACCGGGATGCGGCGCGTCCCCTGCGTCACCAGCACGACGAAGGCCGTCACGATGAACAGCGCGCCGATCTCGATCAGGAAGATGAAGAAGTTGGACCCTTCGCGGGCGAACTCGTTGAAGAGGCTCTGCGGCAGGAAGGCGATGATGCTGATCATGATCAGCAACGAGATGCCGTTGCCGATGCCGTCCTCGGTGATCCGCTCGCCGAGCCACATCACGAAGACCGTCCCGGCCGTGAGCACGATCATCGTCGAGAACATGAACAGCGCGTTCCCGACCACGATGGCTTCGCCGCTCGTCGCCTGCAGGTTGATGGCGTAGCCGATGGCCTGGAGCGCCGTGATGCCGACGGTGCCGTAGCGCGTCAGCTGCGTGATCTTCCGGCGGCCCTCCTCGCCCTCGCGCTGGAGCTTCTGGAAGTAGGGCACGACGGCCCCGAGCAGCTGGATGATGATCGACGCCGTGATGTACGGCATGATGCCGAGGGCGAAGATGCCGGCCCGGAAGAAGGCGCCGCCCACGAACAGGTTGAACAGCCCGAACAGGCCGCCCTGGTCGCCGCCCGCGTTGAGCTGTTCGAGGACGCGCGCGTCGATGCCCGGCAGGGTCACGAACGACCCGATGCGGTACACCAGCAGCAGCCCCAGCGTGTAGAGAATGCGCTGGCGCAGCTCGTGGATCTTCCAGACGTTGCGGATGCTTTCGGCTACAGAGGCCATCGTTTGGCTAGTTGGCTACTGGCCCTCGGCCCTCAGCAGCGGTCTCGGCCACGGGCCGAGCGCCGGGGGCCCGGTGCCCAATCATTCCACCACAGTGACCGAACCGCCGGCCGCCTCGATCTTCTCGCGGGCCGACTGCGAGAACGCGTGCGCGCTCACGTCGAGCTTGACCGAGAAGTCGCCGTCGCCGAGGATCTTGTAGCGGCCGTTCTTGCCGCCCACGCCGAGGCCCTGGAGCGTCTCGGGCGTCACGGCCGAGCCGGCCTCGATCCGCCCCTGCTCGACGAGCAGCGCGAGGCGGGAGAGGTTGACCGGGTCGTAGGCGACGCGGCCTCGGTTCTTGAAGCCGTACTTGGGCAGGCGCCGCTGGAGCGGCATCTGACCGCCCTCGAACCAGACCGGGATCGAGGCCCCGGAGCGGCTCTTCTGGCCCTTGTGGCCCTTGGTGGCCGTGCCGCCGTGGCCGGAGCCCTGGCCGCGGCCGATGCGCTTGCGGCGCTGGGTCGAGCCCTTCGCCGGGGTGAGCTTGCTGAGGTCCATGAATACGTAGAGGCTAGAGACGCCCGCGCCCGGCCGTCAGCAGGGCCGGGGCGGACTCGCAGGGACAGAACGGGAAGATAGCGGCCGGAATGGGACCGCTCCGCCTGCCCGGGGTGCCTTTTCGGTGAAGGCGCGCCGGGCGCGGAGTCAGGCCTCCTCGACCGCGACGAGGTGGCTCACCTTCTTGACCATCCCGCGGATCTGCGGGGTGTCGTCGTGCTCCACCGTGCGCCCGATCCGGCCGAGGCCGAGCGCCTCGATGGTGCGCTTCTGGGCCTCCGTGCGGCGGATCGTGCTGCGGGTCTGGGTGATCTTGAGCTTGGGCATCGGTTCGTTGTCAGTGGTCATGCGTCCGTCGCCCGGGGTCGCTGATCAGCGGCCTCCGGGCTGCGGGCCACGGCCTACCCCTCGAATACACGCTTGACGGAGATGCCGCGCCGCTGGGCGACCTCGGCCGGGTCCTGCAGGCTCGCCAGCGCGTCCATCGTCGCGCCGACGACGTTGTGCGGGTTCGAGGAGCCCTGGCTCTTCGAGAGCACGTTGTGGATGCCGGCGCACTCCAGCACGGCGCGGACGCCGCCGCCGGCGATGACGCCGGTTCCCGGCGTGGCCGGCTTGAGGAGGACGACGCCGGCGTCCTGGCGGCCCTTCACCGCGTGCGGGATCGTGCCGTGCTCGGTCACCGGCACGCGGATCATGTTCTTCTTGGCGTCCTCGGTCCCCTTCGCGATGGCGTCGGCCACCTCGTTGGCCTTGCCGAGGCCCTGGCCCACGGTGCCGTTGCCGTCGCCGACGACGACGACCGCGTTGAAGGAGAACCGGCGGCCGCCCTTGACGACCTTCGCCACGCGGTTGACGGCCACCAGCCGCTCGATGAGGTTGGTCTGCTCCGACGCCTTCGCGCGCCGGCTGCGGTTGCGGTCTTGCTTCGCCATGTTGCTGTCCGGTTCGAGCGGTTAAAACTGGAGGCCGCCGTCGCGGGCGCCCTCGGCGAGCGCGCGGACGTTGCCGTGGTAGCGGTAGCCGCCGCGGTCGAAGACGACGGCCTCGACGCCGGCCGCCTTCGCCCGCTCGGCGAGACGCTGGCCGACGGCCTTGCTCCGCTCGACCGGCGAGGCGCCGTCGAGGTCGCCTTCCCGGCTCGACGCCGCCGCGAGGGTGTGCCCCTGCGCGTCGTCGATGACCTGGGCGTAGATGTACTTGTTCGAGCGGAAGACGCTCAGGCGCGGGCGCTCAGCGGTGCCCTGCACCTTCCCGCGGATGCGGCGCCGGATGCGGGCGCGCTGGGCGGCTTTGGATGCGGTCTTGGCCATGGTTCGGGTGCGCTGGGGACCGGACGATTGCCGACCGTCCGGTCACGCGGTGGAGAGGAGGCTTAGCGGGCGGCCGTCTTGCCGGCCTTGCGGCGGACGAACTCGTCCGAGTAGCGGATGCCCTTGCCCTTGTAGGGCTCCGGCGGGCGCAGGGCGCGGATCTTCGCCGCCACCTGCCCCACGAGCTGCTTGTCGATCCCCTCGATGGTCACACGCGGGTTCTGGCCGCGGACCGTCGTGGTGGTGATCTGGATGCCGTCGGGCGGGAGGAAGTAGATCGGGTGCGAGAAGCCGAGGGCGAGTTCGAGGATGCCGTTGTTGACCTCGGCGCGGTAGCCCACGCCGATCACCTCGAGCTCCTTCTTGAACCCCTCGGTCACGCCCTGGACGAGGTTGTTCAGGAGCGCGCGGTAGAGCCCGTGCATGGCGCGGTGCCGCTTCTGCTCGGTCGGCCGCATGACGACGAGCTCGCCGTCCTGCCGCTCCACCGTGATGTCGGGGTCCACGGCCACGCCCAGCGTGCCCTTCGGCCCCTTCACCGTGACGTAGTTGTTGTCCGCCACGTCAACCGTGACCCCATCGGGGATCGCGATCGGCATTTTTCCAATTCGGGACATGGTGCTCAGTGGTTGGAGTCGAACGGACGGGTTACGCGACGTAGGCGAGGACCTCGCCGCCGATGCCGGCGCGGCGGGCCTCCTTGTCCGTCATCACGCCCTGGCTCGTCGAGACGATGGCGACACCGAGGCCGTTCATCACGCGCGGCAGGTCGTCCGCGCCGACGTAGCGGCGGAGGCCCGGCTTGGAGACACGCTCGAGGCGCTGAATGACCGGCTGGCCGCCCCGCATGTACTTCAGGTAGATGCGGATCAGGCCCTGCTTGCCGTCGTCGACGTTGAGGTAGTTCTTGACGTAGCCCTTGTCCATCAGGATCTGCGTCATGGCTCGCTTGAGCTTCGAGGCCGGGACGTCGACGTGGGGATGGCGGGCCTTCTGGGCGTTGCGGATCCGGGTGAGGTAATCCGCGACGGGATCGGTGACTGCGCTCATACGGGTTCTTCGGCCAGTTTGGAGGCGGCGCCTCCACTTGGCCGCTAGACGGTGAGAGGTACGGGGGGGGCAGGGTGCCGGGTCAAGCGCACCTTGAACCCTGCACCCGGAACGGGATCACCAGCTGGCCTTGCGGACGCCGGGGATCTTGCCGCTGAGGGCCATCTCGCGGAAGACGACGCGGTTGACGCCGAACTTGCGGAGATAGCCGCGCGGGCGGCCGGTGAGGGCGCACCGGTTGTGCAGGCGGACGGGGCTGGCGTTGCGGGGGAGCTTCTGCAGCCCCTCCCAGTCGCCGGCCTCGCGCAGCTTGCGGCGCTTCTCGGCGTACTGGGCCACCATCCGGCGGCGCCGGGCTTCCTTGGCGATGAGTGCCTTGCGGGCCATGGTCTCGGGTCGGTAGAGTCGGGGTTCGGTTACGCGGCCGCCTCGGCCTCCTCGCCGCGGCGGACGAAGGGCATGCCGAGCGCCTTCAGCAGCGCGTAGGCCTCCTCGTCGGTCTCTGCGGTCGTCACGAACGTAACGTCGAGGCCGGAGACGCGGTCGATCTTGTCGATGTCGATCTCGGGGAAGATGATCTGCTCCTTGATGCCGAGCGTGTAGTTGCCCCGGCCGTCGAAGGAGCGGTCGGAGACGCCCCGGAAGTCGCGCACGCGCGGGAGGGCCAGCGTGATCAGCCGGTCGACGAACTCCCACATGATGTCGCCGCGGAGCGTCACGGCCACGCCGACGGGCATGCCGTCGCGGATCTTGAAGTTCGAGATCGACTTGCGCGCCTGGCGCACGGACGGCTGCTGGCCGGTGATCTTGCGGATCTCTTCGACGGCGTCGTCGAGAACCTTCTTGTTGGCTGCCGCCTCGCCGACGCCCTTGTTGACGGCGACCTTGACGAGGCGGGGCACCTGCATCACGTTGTCGTACCCGAACTGCTGCATGAGCGCGGGGACGATCTCGGTGCGGTAGCGCTCCTTGAAGCGGGGCGTGTAGTTCTCCATGATCGGGGGGGGGGTGGTCGTCGAGCGGGCCGTTCGGGGAGCGGGGCTCCGCCGGGGGCGGGCCGCCTCGTGGACGGGGTGGGGCGAGCCCGGAAGGTTACGAAGCGCGGCGGCCGGGCGGGGCGAGCGGGGCGTGAATCGTTCCCGAACTCACGCCCGAGGCGGGCGCGGCCCGGCGGGCGCGGCCCGGCGGGCGCGGCCCACGCGGCCTAGCGGTCGAGCTCCTCGCCGGTGGTCTTGGCGTAGCGCACCCAGCGGCCCTTGCCCGTCTCCGGGTCCTCGACGCGCTTGCGGCCGACGCGCGTCGGCTCGCCGTTGCCGTCGAGCGGCAGCACGTTCGAAGCGTGGATGGGCATCTCCTTCTCGATGCGCCCACCCTGCGGGTACGTCTGGTTCGGCTTGGTGTGGCGGATGCGGACGTTGACGCCCTCGACGATGACGCGCTCGGTCTCGGGGTACACCTTGAGCACGCGGCCCGTGTAGCCCTTCGGCCGGTCCATCCCGAGCTCCTTCGCGCTCGTGATCGTCTTCGTCAGCGCGACGGTGTCGCCCTTCTTGACGTGCAGCTTCTTCTGCTTGTTCTTCGTGCGAGGCATGATCTCGATGGTTGATTGGTGATGGCAGATGGCAGATGGATCTCGTCCACCGCCCATCATCCATCCTCCATCAAAGGACTTCGGGAGCGAGGGAGACGATGCGCATGAACTGGCGGTCGCGCAGCTCGCGGGCCACGGGCCCGAAGATGCGCGTGCCGCGCGGCTCGTCGGCGTCGTTGAGGAGGACGGCGGCGTTCTCGTCGAACCGGATGTAGGTGCCGTCCTTGCGCCGGTACTCCTTCTTCGTGCGCACGACGACGGCCTTCGAGACGTCGCCCTTCTTCACGTTGCCGCCGGGGATCGCGTTCTTGACCGAGACGACGATCTTGTCGCCCACGCGGGCGTAGCGGCGCTTCGAGCCGCCGAGGACGCGGATGCAGAGGACCTCCTTCGCCCCGCTGTTGTCGGCGACGGTGAGGCGGGATTCTTGCTGGATCATGACGATGTAGGATGTGCGATGGGTGATGGATGATGGAGCGCCTCCATCGGCCATCGGCCACCGTCAATCGGAACGGTTACCGGGCGCGTTCGATGATCTCGACCAGGCGCCAGCGCTTCGTCTTGGAGAGCGGGCGGGTCTCCTGGATGCGGACGGTGTCGCCCTCACCAGCGTCGTTGTTCTCGTCGTGCGCCTTCAGCTTCGTCGTCTGCTTGACGAACTTGCCGTAGATGGGGTGCTTCATCTGCCGCTCGATGGCGACGGTGATGGTCTTGTCCATCTTGGCGGAGACGACCAGGCCGACGCGCTGCTTGCGCGCGTTGCGGGCCTGGGCAGGGGTTTCGTTGACTTCAGCCATAGCGGGTACGTGGAGCGGAGCGCTTCCGTCTGCCATTCGCTTGGTGAGCCGGCACCTCACCAACTACGGGTTCGGGATCGGGCAGTGCGGGCCCGGCGGGCTCAGGCCTGGGCGGCCTCGGCCTGCTTCTGCTTCAGGATGGTCTTCAGCCGCGCGATGTCACGACGGATCGTGCGGAGGATGAGCGGGTTGTCGAGCCCGGTCACGGCCTTCTGGAAGGTGAGCCGGGAGAGCTCGCGCTCGTCCTCCTCGATGCGCTGCTGAATCTCCTCGACGGAGAGGTCGCGGATCTCTTGGGGCTTCATGGCCTCGGGGGTCAGGGGGCGTCGTCGGACGCGCCGTTACGCGGGGGTCTCGGTGTCGACCGGCTCGTCGCTCACCGCCTCGGGCGTCTCCGCCTCGGGCGTGGCCTCGGCGTCGCCGGGGGCCTCCGTCTTCGGGAGCACGGTGAAGAAGTCCGGGCGGACGACCACCTTGCACTTGATGGGGAGCTTCTGGATGGCCAGGCGCATCGCCTCGCGGGCGAGCTCCTCGGGCACGCCGCCGATCTCGAAGAGGATGCGGCCGGGCTTGACGACGGCCACCCAGTACTCCGGGGAGCCCTTGCCCTTACCCATGCGGGTCTCGGCCGGCTTCTTCGTGATGGGCTTGTCGGGGAAGATGCGGATCCACACCTTGCCGACGCGCTTCATGCGGCGCGTCATGGCGATACGGGCGGCCTCGATCTGGCGGCTGGTGATCCAGCCGGCCTCGAGCGCCTTGATCCCGAAGTCGCCGAAGTTGACGCGGGTGCCGCGCTGGGCGAGGCCCTTCCGGCGCCCCTTCTGCATCTTGCGGAACTTCGTCCGCTTGGGCATCAACATGACGGTCTCTCTGTCTCAGTCCGTGGAAATGACGGGAGGCGATGGGCTACGAGTTGGACCCGCCGCCCCGGCGGGGACGGCGCCCGCCCCGGCCGCGGCCCTCGCTGCGGCCGCCCTCGCCTTCGCTGCGGCCTCCTTCGCGGCCGCCCTCGCCCCGGCCGCGGCGGCGGCGTTCGGGCGGCGGCGGCGCGGCGGCCTGCTGGCGCTGCGTCTGGGCGTTGGGGCTGAGGTCGGGCTTGCCGATGATCTCGCCGTGGAAGATCCAGACCTTCACGCCGATCGTGCCGTAGATCGTGTACGCCGTGGCCTCGGCAAAGTCAATGTCGGCGCGGAGCGTGTGGAGCGGCACGCGGCCCTCCATGTACTGCTCGACGCGGCCCATCTCGGCGCCGCCGAGGCGGCCGGCCACCTTGATGCGGATGCCCTGGGCGCCCATGCGCATGGCGGCGCCGAGCGCCTGCTTCATCGCACGGCGGAACGAGACGCGCCCTTCGAGCTGCTGCGCGATGTTCTGAGCCACCAGCGAGGCGTCCAGCTCGGGCCGCTTGATCTCGTTGATGTTGATCTGGATGTCCTTGCTCGTGAGCTGCTTGAGCTCCTCGCGCAGCTTCTCCACCTCGGCGCCGCCGCGGCCGATGACCACGCCCGGGCGGGAGGTGTGCAGCGTGAGGATGACGCGCTTGGGCGTCCGCTCGATCACGACGCGGCTGAGCCCGGCGCGCTTGAGGCGGGCGTTGAGGTAGCGCCGGATCTCCTCGTCCTCGACGAGCTTGTCGGCGTAGGAGCCGTCGGTGTACCAGTTGGAGTCCCAGCCGCGAATGACGCCGAGCCGGAAGCCTACCGGGTTGGTCTTCTGTCCCACAGGATTCTCGGGTTACTTGATGGATGAGGGCGTCACGCCTCGGCCTCCACCTCGCCTTCGGGCGTGCCGACGACGACGGTGAGGTGGCTGGAGCGCTTGAGGATCGGGTGCGCCCGGCCGCGCGACGTGGGCCGGTAGCGCTTGAAGTACGGCGCCTCGTCGACCCGGATCTCGGCCACGACGAGCTCCGTCTCGTCGATGCGCTCGTCCCGGTGCTGGTCGAGGAGGTTGGCCACGGCCGACTGGATCGTCCGCTCGATGGGGCGGGCCGCCTTCTGCGGCATGAAGTGCAGCTGGTGCAGCGCGTCCTGGACGTTCTTGCCGCGGACCACGTCCGCGACGATGCGCATCTTGCGGGGCGAGCTGCGGACGTACTGCTGTCGTGCGCGTGCTTGCATGGTTCTGTGCGGTGAGCTACGGGCTGAGGGCTACGGGTGCGTCGAGGCGGGGCTCGGAGCCCGCAGCCGGAAGCTGATTACTACTTGCGGCGCTTGTCTTTGCGGTCCCCGGCGTGGCCGCGGAAGGTCCGCGTCGGTGCGAACTCGCCGAGCTTGTGGCCGATCATGTTCTCGGTCACGTAGACGGGGATGAACTGCTTGCCGTTGTGGACGGCGAAGGTGTGCCCGATCATCTCGGGGACGATCATCGAGGAGCGGCTCCAGGTCTTGATGACCTTCTTCTTGCCGCCCTCGTTCATCGCGTCCACCTTCCGGCGGAGCTTGTAGTAGAGGTAGGGGCCTTTCTTGAGCGAGCGTGCCATAATCTCGGGTCAGGTCTGCAGCGCGGGGCGCGGACGGGTGGGTTAGCGCTTCTTGCCGCGGCGACGGACGATGAGCTTGTCGGAAGCCTTGTTCTTCTTGCGGGTCTTGTAGCCCTTGGCGGGCACGCCCGTCGGAGACTTCGGGTGGCCGCCGGAGGCCTTCCCCTCGCCGCCACCCATCGGGTGGTCGACCGGGTTCATCGCCACGCCGCGCACCTTCGGGCGGATGCCGAGCCAGCGGCTGCGGCCGGCCTTGCCCACCTCGATGTTCATGTGGTCCGGGTTCGACGTCGTGCCGATGGTGGCCATGCACTCGACCGGGACCATGCGGACCTCGCCCGAGGGCAGGCGCAGCGTGGCCGTCTTCCCCTCGCGGGCGGTGAGCTGGGCGAAGGTGCCCGCGCTCCGCGCCAGCTGCGCGCCCTTGCCGGGCTTCATCTCGATGGCGTGCACCTGCGTGCCGAGCGGGATGTTGCGCAGCGGGAGGCAGTTGCCGAGCTCGGGCGGCGCATCCGGCCCGTTCATCACGGTCTGCCCGACCGCCAGCCGGTCCGGCGCAATCACGTAGCGCTTCTCGCCGTCGGCGTAGACCAGCAGCGCGATGCGGGCCGAGCGGTTCGGGTCGTACTCGATGGCCGCGACCTTGGCCGGGATGCCGATCTTGTTCCGCTTGAAGTCGATGAGGCGGTAGCGCCGCTTGTGGCCGCCGCCCTGGTGGCGGGTGGTGATCCGGCCGTTGTTGTTGCGGCCGCCCTTCCGCTTGAGCGGCGCGAGCAGGTTCTTCTCGGGCTCCGACTTCGTGATGGTGTCGAAGGCCGAGACCGAACGCTGGCGCTGCCCCGGCGTGTTGGGCTTCAGCTTACGGATAGCCATGATTCAGAGGGTTTGGGCTTACGTGCCGCCGGCCGGCCGGCCGAGGGCTTTGCGCCCGGTGTGGGAGATGCAGCCGTCAGACGCTCTCGAAGAAGTCGATCTCGCCGGAGGCGAGGGTCACGATGGCTTTCTTGTAGGCGGCCTTGCGGCCCTGCACGAGCCCCTTGCGGGTGAACTGCCGGCGGCGCTTGCCGCGCACGACCATCGTCCGCACCTCCTTGACCTCGATGCCCGGGTAGCGGGCCTCGACGGCCTGGCGGATCTGGATCTTGTTCGCGTCCCGGGCCACCTCGAAGGCGTAGTGCCGACCCTCCTCCATGAGGCGGGTCATCTTCTCGGTGACGATGGGCTTGATGAGGATGGACTTCGCCATGATTCAGTCGGGTCTCAGGCCTCGGCCGCTTCCGTCTCGGAGGCGTCGGCCGTGGCGGGCTTGCGGGACGGGCGGAGCGCGTCGGTGAGCGCGCCGAGGGCGCCCTCCTGGACCAGCACCACGCCGGCGCCGAGGAGGTCCAGCGTGGACGCCTCGGTGGCCGGGCGGACGGTCAGCTTGGGCAGGTTGCGGCCCGAGCGGAAGAGCGTCTCGTCGTACTGCGGCGTGAGGAAGAGCACCTTCGAGCCGGCCAGGCCGAGGGCGTTCAGGACGGCCGCCATGTCGCGCGTCTTGGGCGCGTCGAAGCCGAAGTCCTCGACCACGCGGAAGGCGTCGTTCTGGAGCTTGTAGGCCAGGGCGCTCCGGCGCGCGAGCTGCTTCGTCTTCTTGTTGACGCCGACGGAGTAGGTGTGCGGGCGCGGGCCGAAGATGGTACCGCCGCCCTTGCGCGTCGGGCTCTTGGCGTCGCCGACGCGGGCGTTGCCGGTGCCCTTCTGGCGGTAGAGCTTGCGCGTGGAGCGGGCCACCTCGCTGCGCTCCTTCGTCTTGTGCGTGCCCTGGCGGCCGTGGGCCTGGGCGGCGCGCACGTCGAGCCAGATGACGTGGTCGTTCGGCTCGAGGCCGAAGACGGCC
Source organism: uncultured Rhodothermales bacterium (assembly GCA_964580105.1). Lineage (GTDB taxonomy): Bacteria > Bacteroidota > Rhodothermia > Rhodothermales > Rubricoccaceae > CAZOJJ01. The sequence continues at coordinate 17,051 of CAZOJJ010000053.1, forward strand.
TCGTCGAGCTCGACCGTGCGGCCGGACTCGGCGCCGTCGCGGGTGTAAACGGGGAGTTTCATGGGGTCTGTCGCGTATTTCGTATTGCGTAATGGGGTGGCGTTGTGCCCTTACGCAATACGCATTACGAATTACGCCTTACGGATTTCGAGGAGGCCGTTCTTCGGGCCCGGGACGGCGCCCTTGATCAGCAGCAGGTTCTGGTCGGCCATGACGCGGACGACGCGGAGGTTCTTCACCGTCACGCGGTCGTTGCCGGTCTGCCCGTGCATCCGCATCCCCTTGAAGACGCGGCTGGGGTAGGACGACTGCCCGATGGAGCCGGGCGCGCGCTGCCGGTTGTGCTGGCCGTGCGTGGCGTCGTTGACGCCGCCGAAGCCGTGGCGCTTGACGACGCCCTGGAAGCCCTTGCCCTTCGTGGTGCCCGAGACGCGGACGCGGTCGCCCTCGGCGAACACGTCGCCCACGGTGACCTCGGCGCCGAGGGCGAGGCCGTCGAACCCGGTGAACTCGACGAGGTGCCGCTTGGGCCCGACGCCGGCGGCCTCGAAGTGGCCGGCCATCGCCTTCGTGGTGCGCTTGGCCTTCTTGTCGCCGAAGGCGAGCTGGACGGCCGCGTAGCCGTCGCGCTCGACGGTCTTGACCTGGGTCACGGCGCACGGCCCGGCCTCGACGACGGTGCAGACCACTTGGTTGCCCGCCTCGTCGAAGACGGTCGTCATGCCGACCTTGCGGCCTAGGATTCCGCTCATTGAAACCTCGTTGGTTTAGTTAAGCGTGGGGAGTTCAGTTGCTGCGTGCGTAGCGGATCGAGCCGCCGGTGACGACCGATGCGAGCAGTTGGATCGTCGCGTCGTCGGTCGCTGCGCCCACGAGGAGCAGCAGCGTCTCGGGGTCCTCGGCGAGGACCGACAGGGCGTCGTCGCCGCTGAAGGCGTAGCCGAGGGTCACGTTCGCCGGGAGCGAGCCCGCCGAGAGCGTGAGGGTGTGCGCCGCGTCGTCGAGGCTGTAGGTCCCCGAGAAGCTGACCGTCTGATCCAGCGGGATCGAGACGTTCGTCTGCGGGATCGTCAGCGCGCGGCCGTCGGCCGGGTCGAACAGGAACGCGTAGCTCCCGTCCGCCCCGAAGGTGAACCGCGTCACGTCGCCCGAGGCGGACAGATCCAGGATGGGGAGGGAGACACCCACCGTCGTCCGGGCGCTGACCGACTCCCCCTCCCACGTCCCGACGATCCGCTCGGCGTCGGCGCGCGTGGTCTCGGCGGTGTCGCACGCGGCGAGGCCGAGCGCGGCGAGGCCGAGCGCGGCGAGGCCGAGCACGAAGGCGAGGCCGGTATGGGTGAGGCGGCGGTTCATCGGGCGGTCAGACCTTGATCTCGACGTCGACCCCGCTGGGCAGCTCCAGCTTCATGAGGGCGTCGACGGTCTTGGACGAGGTCGAGAGGATATCGATGAGGCGCTTGTGGGAGCGCGTCTCGAACTGCTCGCGGCTCTTCTTGTCCACGTGCGGTCCGCGGAGTACGGTGAAGACCTGCTTGTTGGTCGGAAGCGGGATGGGCCCGCTGACGACGGCGCCGGTGGACTTCACCGTGCGGATGATCTTCTCGGCGCTCTTGTCGACCAGCGTGTGGTCGTACGACTTGAGCTTGATCCGAATCTTCTGGCTGGCCATGCTTGGCTCTCGTGGTGATGAGTAGGGGCACGGCGCGCCGTGCCCCTACGAGGTCTGGTTGTCGTTAGTCGAGGATCTTGGAGACGACGCCGGCGCCGACCGTGCGGCCCCCCT
>CAZOJJ010000054.1:0-18693 GCA_964580105.1 uncultured Rhodothermales bacterium
CGGTTCTCGGTCCCCGAAACTGCCCGCGTCACGCTGACAATCTATGACCTGCTTGGCCGCAAGATCCTCACGCTCTTCGACGCTCACCAAGAGGCTGGCACCGTCACGCTCCACTGGAGCCCCTCCGCCGTGATGGGGCCGTCCCTCGCTGCCGGGGTCTACGCCTACCGCCTACGCATGGGGGATCACGTCGAGACGCGGACGTTCACGATTCTGCCCTAGAGCTTTCAAATCATTCTAATAGTAATATTATTATAACAATAGAATGCGGCTCTTCTTAAACATTTTGCTGACCTTGTTAATTCTGCCAACTGCGCAGGCCCAGACGGCTACGTTTACGCCGCTCGAAGTCCCACCCGATGCCAACGGCAGTGCTGCGGGTGTCTCCCCCGACGGCACGGTCATCGTAGGTCGGGTAGGCGGGGCCGATCCCGGGGCGGTGCGCTGGGTACATGGCGTGCTCGAACACCTCGCCCACCCTGAGGATGGCTTCGCGCAGGAGGCCTTAGCTGCTTCTACGAATGGGAGCGTCGTCGTCGGGCGGGCCTACCCTCTTGGTGGCCCTCCCGATAACGAGGGCTTCCGATGGGAGGACGGAGCCTCCATCCTCCTCGGTGACCTCCCGGGCGGCAGCCGCAGCAGCATGGCGCGCGATGTGTCCGCTGACGGCTCCGTCGTCGTAGGCATCGGCGACACTGGTCATACCTTGAACGGCTTCCGTTGGGAAGACGGCGTGATGGAGGCGCTCCCCGACTTCCCCGGCGGCGACCCTGGCAGCCAGGCCTATGCCATCTCCTCCGACGGCCGCATCGTTGCCGGGTGGGGCTACGGACCGAACGGGACCGAGGCTGTCCGCTGGGTCGACGGCGTGCCCGAGGGGCTCGGCTTCCCTGACGGTACCGACGCCACACGGGCCGTCGGGATGTCCGACGACGGCACCGTCGTCGTCGGGAAAGCCCACCAGATCGGCCCGCCCTCCGGCACGGTCGGATTCGTCTGGCGCGAGGGCGAGGGGATGGCGCTCCTGCCCGATGTGCCCGGCGGGAGCCCCTACCGCGAGGCACTGGCCGTCTCGGGCGACGGCCGCGTCATCATTGGCGCGGCCGAGGGGCCGGGCGGGCTCGGCGCGGCGATCTGGACGCCGAAAGGCGCCTTCATGCTCCGCGAGTTCCTGATCGACCGGGGCGTGGACCTGACGGGGTGGTTCCTCGGCATCGCCGGCTACCACTCGCTCAGCTACGACGGGACGGTGATCGCGGGGACGGGGACGAACCCGGAGGGGAACCAGCAGCCGTGGCGGGTGGAGCTCTCGCCCTGGACCGTCGCCGCCGAGCCGGAGGCACCAGCCCCGAGCGCACTCTCACTCACAGCCGGGCCCAACCCGTTCCGCCACCGCACCACCTTCCGCCTCGCGCTCCCCGAGGCGGGGGCTGCCACGCTCACCGTCTACGACGTGCTCGGCCGGGCGGTGGCCGTGCTCCACGACGGCGCGCTTGCGGCCGGCTCCCATTCCTTCGCGTGGGACGCCGCAGGGCTCCCGGCCGGGGTCTACCTCGTCCGCCTCCGCCTCGGCAACCGCGCCGAGGCGGTCCGGGTCACGCTCCTGGACTGACGCGCCCGCCCTACTGCCCGATCTGCGTACCCGTCTGCCGCCCCCGGATCTGCTGGAGCGCCACGCGGATCGCCTCGCGCACCTCCGCCTCGGGCTCCGCGTCGAGGCGGACCTCCAGGAGCGGGACGTCGTCGTCCATCCCGAACCGGCCGAGACCCCGAACCGCCGCCAGCCGCACCGCGTCGAGCCGGTCGGCCAGGAGCGGGCGGAACGCCTCGCGCGCCGGCGCCCGGAGGCCGACGTGGCTGAGCGCCAGCGGCGTGAGCGCGGCCACGGCCGCCTCGCGGACCGCGTCGGGGTTGGCGGGGCCGGCCCGCTCGATGAGGTACGGCCCGCCCGCCTCGGCGTCCAGCGAGTCGATGGCCCGGATCAGCGCCTGCTCCACGCGGCCCTGCGCCGAGCGGAGGTCGAACAGGCCGGCGGCCTCGAAGGCGGGGAACGCGCGCTCCGGGAAGCGCTGGGCGTAGAGCTCCACGGCCGTCGCCGTGACGACGTAGGACGAATCATCGAGCGCGCGGCGCAGCGCCCCGTCGAGGAGGCCGAGGTTGGCAGTCCCGGACAGCACGGCGAGCACGGCGGCGCGGACGCGCGGGTCGGGGTCGCGGGTGAGGCGGGCGAGCGCCTCGGGCACGCCGGAAGCGCGGAGGTAGCGCGCCAATCCTTCCACGGCTCGTTGCCGCACGAGCGGGTGGTCGTCGCGGAGGGCGTCGAGGAGGGCCTGGCGGACGAGCGGGTTCTCGGGCAGCGCGGACAGCGCCACGACGGCGTCGTAGCGCCCGGCCATCTCGTCGTCCGTGCGCGCCATCGCCGCCAGTTCGTCGGCGGCCTGCGTGAGGGCAACGTCGGCGAAGAGCCAGTCGCCCTCGTCGAAACGGACGAACGTGGGCTTTTCCGGAACGGCGAAGCGGAACGTGGTATCGGCGCTCGTGATGCGGAGGCGGCGGAGCTCGCGCGGCGCGCTCGGGTAGTTGAACTCGACGTTCACGTCGAAGTGGAAGAGCGGCTCGACCGCGAGGTTCTGCGTCTGCGTGACGCGGATGGTGTAGAGGCCGGAGCCGGGGAAGAAAGCCTGCTCCACGTCGAGGGCCGGGTGACCGGGCTGGTAGAACCACTGGTCGAAGAAGCGACGGAGGCTCCGGCCGGAAACCGCCTCGAACGCCTCGCGGACGTCGTCCATCTCGGTCGTCTCGCCCGCGTGCTCGGTCAGGTAGCGGTGCAGCCCGCGCCGCCAGAGGTCGTCGCCCAGCTCGAAGCGGAGCTGGTGCAGCACCTGCCCGCCCTTCTGGTACGTGTGCCGGTCGAACATCTGCCCCTCCTCGTCATAGCCGTACCAGACGATGGGCCGGCGGAGCGTGGCGGCCTGCTCGAAGTACGCGCTGCGGTCGGCAAGGGCATGGGCCTGGGCCGCGTCGCGGCCGACGGCACGTTCGAGGTAGATCGCCTCCATGTAGGACGCGAAGCTCTCGTTGACGGCGAGGTTGGCCCAGTCCTCCGCACCCGCGAGGTTGCCGAACCAGTGGTGCGAGAGCTCGTGGGCGATGAGGTCACGCGCGTCGTAGTCGAGGTAGCCGCGCTCGTCGGTCTGGACGCGCTCGGTGAGGATCGTCAGCGTGGTGTTCTCCATGCCGCCGGCGGTGAAGTCGCGCACGACGGCCTGCTTGTAAGTGGGCCAGACGTAGGGCACGCCGGTCTCGGCCTCGAAGACGGCCATCATGGCGGGCGTCTCGCCGAAGATGCGCATCGCGTCGTCGGCGTACTCCTCCTCGACGAGGTAGAGGAGCGGGACGACGGAGGAGTCCGCACGGACGTAGGCGTCCTCGACGGCGGCGAAGTCGCCCGCGACGAAGGCCGTGAGGTAGGCGGGCTGGGGGTGCGTGTCGAGCCGCCACACCTCGCGGTGGAGCCCCTCCCCCGCCGCCTCGGAGGCGACGTGCGCGCCGTTGGCGAAGACGCGCAGCGAGTCCGGGACCGTGACGGCGAGTTCGACCGTCATCTTGTCGTTCGGGTAGTCCCAGGTGGGAAACCAGCGGCGGCTGTCCTCGGTCTGGCCCTGCGTCCAGAGCTGCGTCGGGCGGAAGGGGTCGGTGCCGTCGGGGTCGATGAAGTAGAGCCCGTGGCCGGAGAACGAGAGGCCGCTCTGGCCCTCGGTGCGCATCGGGAACGCCGCGTATGCGATCCGGACGACGAGCGTGTCGCCCGGGCCGAGCGGGCGCGACGGCGTGAAGGTGAGGCGCTCGCCGTCGTAGTCGAAGGAGGCCGACACGGCCGCCTGCCCCCCGGCCCCGCGCACCTCGGCAGCCTCGATCTCCATCCCGACGGCGTGGAGGTAGAAGCTCGTGAGACCGTCGCGCAGGGGAACGAGGCGGTGCTCGGCCGTGCCGAGGACGGCACGGCGGGCGAAGTCGAACCGCACGTCGAGCTTCGTGTCGAGGACGTCCACGCTCCGGTCCGGCGCCACGTCGGGCGTGGGCCGCTCGGGGCGGACGTAGGCGATGCGCGCGCGCCGCACCTCCGATTCGAGGGAGTCGCTGACCACGTCCGGCGGCCGGTCCACCTCGGTCACGTCGAGCACCCGCCGGGTGGGCGAGCAGGCGGCGAGGGCGGCGAGGAGGACGAGGAGGGTGCGATGCATGCGGATGCTGACGGGGGCCGGAGGACGACGCACCGGGCACGGGTCGGAAGCAACGACGGCCGCGCGCCCGGAAGAGGCGTTTCGCCGCCTACCCGCGCCCGTTCTCGGCCCGCACCCGGTCGGCGAAGCGCGCGATGCGCCGGACCGCCTCGGTGACGTTCTCGAGGGAGTTGGCATAGGAGCAGCGGAGGTAGCCCGCCCCGCTCGGCCCGAACGCGTCGCCCGGCACGCAGGCGACGTGCTCCTCCTGGAGGAGCCGCTGGGCGAACGTCTCCGAATCGAGCCCCGTCGAGGTGATGTCGGGGAAGCAGTAGAACGCCCCCTCGGGCTCGAAGGTGGGCAGGCCGGCGGCGTTGAGGCCGTCCACGATCACGCGGCGGCGGGCGTCGTAGGCGCGGCGCATGGCCTCCACGTCGTCCTGCGCCTCGCGGATGCCGGCGAGCGCACCGTACTGCCCCATCGTCGGCGCGCTCATGACGACGTACTGGTGCGCCTTGTACATCTGGTCCATGATCGGCTTGGGCGCGCACGCGAAGCCGATCCGCCAGCCCGTCATCGCGTAGCCCTTCGAGAACCCGTTGAGCAGGATCGTCCGCTCCCAGAGGCCCTCGATGGACGGGATGCAGGTGTGGCCCGCCTCGTAGGCCTCACCGTAGACGAGGCGGTCGTAGATCTCGTCCGAGAGCACGAAGAGGTCGTGCTCGACGACGACCTCGGCGATCTCTTCGAGGGTGTCGCGGCGGAGGACGGCACCGGTGGGGTTGTTGGGGTAGCCGAGGAAGAGGAGCTTGGTCCGGTCGGTGATGCGCGCCTCGATGTCGGACGCGGTGACCTGGAAGTCGTTCTCGGCGCGCGTCGGCACCCAGACGACCTTGCCCCCGCAGAACTGCGCCGTCGGGCCGTAGCTGACGAAGCAGGGCTCGGGGATGAGCACCTCGTCGCCCGGATCGAGGAGGGCGAGCATGGCGATCATCATGGCCTCGGAGGCGCCGATGGTCACGATGACCTCGTTGGCCGGGTTGTAGGCGACGCCGTAGAGCCGGTCCATCTCTTCCGCGATCGCGTCGCGGAGCTCGCGGAGGCCGAGGTTGGCGGTGTAGCCGGTCTTGCCGGCCTCCAGCGACGCCTTGGCCGCCTCGATGACCGGGCGCGGCGAGACGAAGTCGGGCTCGCCGATGCCGAGCGAGATGATGTCCTCCATCGTCGCGGCGATCTCGAAGAAGCGGCGGATGCCGGAGGGGGGGACGGAGCGGATGCGGTGCGAGAGGCGCTCGGCGAGGCGCTCGGCGCTGGCGGTCGCGGTTTCCATGCAGACGAAGAGCCTGTGAGACGGTGAGGCGGAAGGCGGGGGCGCCCGGAGGCGGCGGTAAGTTAGCACCCTCCCCTCCCGATCCTTCGTCCCTACCGAACTCCCCCGCTCATGGCCGAGACGCGCACCGGCACGACGCCCGACGTCCAGACCTCTTCCAACGAGCCCCCGCGGTTCCAGAACTACATCGGCGGCCAGTGGCGCGACGCGCGCTCCGGCGCGACGTTCGAGAGCCGCAACCCCGCCCGGCAGTCCGACGTGGTCGGCCGCTTCCCGGCCTCCTCGGCCGAGGACGTCGCCGACGCCGTCGAGGCGGCCCGGGAGGCGTTCAAGACGTGGCGGCTCGTGCCCGCCCCCAAGCGCGGTGAGATCCTGAAGAAGGTGGGCGACCTGCTCACCGAGCGGAAGGCCGAGATCGCCCGCGCGATGACGCGTGAGATGGGCAAGCCCTTCTTCGAGACCAAGGGCGACGTGCAGGAGGCCATCGACACGGCCTACTACGCGATGACGATGGGCCGCCAGCTCTTCGGCCACACCGTCCCCTCGGAGATGAACAACAAGTTCAACATGACGGTGCGCCGGCCCCTCGGCGTGTGCGGCCTCATCACGGCGTGGAACTTCCCCGTGGCCGTGCCGACGTGGAAGATGTTCCCCGCCATCCTCTCCGGCAACACCGTCGTCTTCAAGCCGAGCGAGGACGCGCCGCACTCGGGCATGCTCCTCGTCAAGGTGCTGGAGGACGCGGGCGTGCCGCCGGGCGTGGTCAACCTCGTGCAGGGCGCGGCGGCGACGGGCCAGGCGCTCGTCGAGCACCCGGACGTGGCGGCCATCTCGTTCACCGGCTCCTCGGAGACGGGCGCGGCGATCGCCCAGCGCGCCGCGGCCGACCACAAGCGCGTCAGCCTGGAGATGGGCGGGAAGAACCCCGTCATCGTGATGGAGGACGCCGACCTCGACCTCGCGCTGGAGGGGCTCCTGTGGGGCGCCTACGGCACCACCGGCCAGCGCTGCACGGCCTCCTCGCGGCTGATCGTCCACACGGACGTCCACGACGAGCTGGTGGAGCGGATCAAGGCGAGGGCCTCGGCGCTCCGGCTCGGCTACGGCAACGACGACGACACCGAGGTGGGCCCGCTCATCAACCAGAAGGCGCTCGACAAGGTGGCGTACTACGTGGGCGTGGCCCGGGAGGAGGGCGCGACGATCGCCCTCGGCGGCGAGCGGGCAACCGGCCCCGGCCTCGACGACGGCTTCTTCTTCCAGCCCACGCTGCTCACCGGCGTCACGCGGGACATGCGCGTGGCCCGCGAGGAGATCTTCGGCCCCGTCCTCTCCGTCATCGAGGTCGGCTCCTTCGATGAGGCCATCGAGGTCGCCAACGACGTCAAGTACGGGCTCTCCTCGGCCGTCTACACCAACGACGTCGCCCGCGCCTTCCGCGCCATGCGCGACATCGACGCCGGCATCACGTACATCAACGGCCCGACCATCGGGGCCGAGGCGCACATGTCCTTCGGCGGCGTCAAGGCCACCGGCAACGGCCACCGCGAGGGCGGCTGGGAGGTCTACGACTTCTACACCGAGACCAAGACCGTCTACGTGGACTTCTCCGGCGGCCTCCAGCGCGCCCAGATCGACAACGTCGAGGACTGAATGAGCGGCATCATGGATTCGGTAGAATTACGAGCACATTCGCCCTGAACCTACCCCAGCGGCGGCGCTCCGGATCCGCTCGCCGTTGCCGCCGGCCGCCATCAGCCGCTCGGCCGCGCAGTCGCGCAGTCGCGCCCCGATCCCGAACGCGGCTGTGAGGTACGGCCCGCCCGCCTCGGTGATCCGCTCGAGGTGACGGGTGCGCCCCTTGATCTCCTCGTGGAGTGCGAGCCAGCGCCCCGCCGGCGAGCGGAGCACGTAGCGGCCGCGCTCGTCGGCACCGACGGCTCCCCGCCCGTCGGTGCGACGCACGCCGTGATCAACTCGAACTCGCGGGCGAGCACGTCCCCAAACAGCCTCTGAGCCCCTCCCCGGCGTCGCCGAGTGCGAGGCGACGGCCCTCCTTCGGCGTTGCCCCCGAAGGAATACGCCGTATCGAAGCCGGGAGACCGGCGCCTCGCCGGGTGGGAGCCCGTACGGATTTTCCGGGCCGTCGCCTATCTCGGCAGGAATGGTTGAATCGTAACCGCGCGCCTAATACCTTCTGGATCTCCACTCCGGCAATCAGGCCGGCTGCTCTTCTCCCTAATCCACCCATCCTCATCATGAACCGATTTTCTACGACAAGGCGACTGCTCACCGCGCTCCTCCTCGTGGTGGGAGTGACGGCGGCTCAGGCCCAGACCAGCCAGACGCACGACACGGGCACCGTCACGCTCCAGGTCTTCAACAACGGCATCCTCGGCTCCGGCGCCTCCTTCGCCGGCACGGGCTTCACCTACGAAGGCGAGAACGGCCTCTTCGAAGGCCAGCTCCTCGTCGGTCTGAGCGCGACCCAGGTGTCCGGACAGGCCTACGCCACGGCGGCGGCCCACGAGTGGGCCGCACTATCGAGCGTGACCCCGTTCAGCTCGCCGTTCCCCGGCTACGACGAGGCGTACGAGACGACCTACGACGACAGCGCGGCCCCGAACCCGATCGGCATCACCGTGCGTCAGCACTCGTACTCGAGCTCCAACGCCTCGGACGACGACTACGTCCTCCTCGGGTTCACGATCACGAACACGTCCGGGCAGCCGCGGAACAACCTCTACGTCGGGCTCTTCACCGACTGGGACGTCAGCACCTACGACCAGAACCTCGGCGGCTTCGACGCGGACAACAACCTGCTCTACGTCTGGGACAACAGCCTCCCCTCGTCCACCTACTTTGGCCTGGTCGCGCTGGCCGCCAATCCGGCCAACGTCTCGGGCTGGTACCACGATGTGGGTGACGGCGCCAACCCGACGGAGGCCCAACTCTACGCCGCCCTCACCACGCCCGGCACCATTCCGGACACGCCTGAAGATCGGCGCTCCGTCCTCGGCGTCGGCCCGGTCAACCTCGCGGCCGGGGCCACGGAGACCTTCTGGTTCGCGATGGTGGGCGGAGCCTCGCTGGCGGAGCTTCAGGACAACGCGGCGGCGGCCTTCTCCGCGCCGGTGCCGGTCGAACTGGTCGCCTTCAATGCCATCCTCGACGGCCCGGCGGTGACCCTCGCCTGGGGCACGGCTTCCGAGACGAACAACGCCGGCTTCGAGGTCCAGATGAAGGCCGACGACACGTGGACCGTGCTCGGCTACGTCGAGGGCCACGGGACGACCACCGAGGCGCAGACGTACCGCTTCAACGTCGGCGAGCTGGCGCCGGGAACGTACGAGTTCCGCCTCAAGCAGATCGACTTCGACGGTCAGTTCGCCTACCACGGCACCCTCGAGGTCGCCGTCGAGACGCCGGGCCAGTTCGTGCTCATGCCGGCGTATCCGAACCCGTTCAACCCGGAGGCGACGGTTCGCTTCGCCGTGCGTGAGTCGAAGCCGGTCACGCTCTCGCTGCACGACGTGCTGGGTCGCCAGATCGCCACGCTCTACGAAGGCACGCCGGCGGCCAACGAGACGCTCTCCGTCCGCATCGACGGCGCCGGCCTCCCGAGCGGGCTCTACCTCATCCGGATGACCGGGAACGGGATCGCGGCCACGCGCTCGGTCACGCTCCTGAAGTAAGCCTCCGCCCTTCGCTTCTCGGAGGCCTGCCCTCTGCCGGCCCGGCTTCACCTCGCGTGAGGCCGGGCCGTTCGTTGCATGGTAAAGCTGAGCGTCGGTTCGCGGGGCCGCCTCCGGCCCCTTCTCTTCGGCGGCCGGCCCTTCTTCAGCAGCCCCATCGGCCCCACCCGGGGTTCCGACCTGCGACCGCTACTCCGGCCGGGTGCCGCGTTCAGGCGTTCGACCGAGCCGATACCGGGAAAACGCCACGCGGTACCGCCGGATGGGCGGCGCCGCGTGGCACGTACGAAGCAGCGCCTCGCTATCGGACGTGAACCACCCTCCGCGTGAACTGGACCGTCTCGCCCTCGATGCTGTAGACGTACACCCCGGCCGGTACGTCCCGAGGCGCCCATTCCAGCACGACGGGTGCGCCGGCCGTCACCCGCTCGTCGAGCAGGACGGCCACCTCGCGGCCGACGAGGTCGTAGACGACGACGCGAACGTGCTGGGCGTCGTCGGGCGTGAAGGAGAACCTCGTCGAGGAACGGAACGGGTTGGGGTAGGCCGCCTGAAACTCGAAGCTCGAAGGCTGCTCATCGTGCACATCCACCGTCGAATTGACGGTGATGGTCCCGAACATGCCCGCAGGCGTGGGAGGAGGGGCGCCATGGAGCTCGCAGTGATAGCCGTACTCGCCCACGGTGTGGAAGGTAAACGAGAACGTCCAGGGCCCAGAGGCGACCGGGCCGCTGAAGAAGCCTTCCGGATTGGACGGCCAGGCGTCGGTGGTTCCGTTCACGTTGTGGGGGATGGACCCGTTGTTCTGCCACTCGACCGTGTCACCCTGACGGATGGTGAGGTTGGCGGGGCTGAAGTCCATGGGATTGAGCACGACGACGTGCGTGGTCTGGGCATGAAGCGATGGGGCTCCGATGACCGGGGCCATCAGGAGTGCGGCGAGGAGAGAGCGTAGCATGGGGAGAGAGAACGGTGAGTGAGAATGGCCAGACAGCAAGTATCCCGCCACGCCCAAACCCCTGCTACACAGCACCCTATGCGGACCCTATCCGGACCCTATCCGGACCCTATCCGGGCATCGCGTGCGCGCCCGCCCGGCTCCCACGCGCATTTCGTGCGCACGCCGCCTACGCGCTCCTCTCTCCCTTCACCGCCGCCGGGTCCATGTCCCGGTCGAGGTCGAGCGCGGCGGAGTTGATGCAGTAACGGAGGCCGGTCTTGTCGCGCGGGCCGTCGGGAAAGACGTGGCCGAGGTGGCCGCCGCACCTGGCGCAGCTCACTTCAATCCGGCGCATCCCGTACGAGTGGTCCTCGTGGAGCTCGATGTTGCCCTGGTCCACGGCGTCGTAGAACGACGGCCAGCCGGAGCCGGAGTCGTACTTCTCCTCGCTGGTGAAGAGCGGCGCCCCGCAGGCGGCGCAGCGGTAGACGCCTCGCCCCTTCTCGTCGTTGTAGACGCCGGTAAAGGCGGGCTCGGTGCCCTTCTCCCGGAGGATGCGGTACTGCTCGGGCGAGAGCGCCTCGCGCCACTCGGCGTCGGACTTCTGGATCTTCTCGGGCATGGTCGTAGCAAGCAGATGGGGACGAGGAAGCAAGGAGAGGCTGCGCCTTCCCCCTCTACGCCGGAAGCACGTCGCCGTGCCCGGCTACGAGCGACCAACCGGATCCGCCGAACGAACGAGGGCGGCGGCCCCGCATGGAACCGCCGCCCTCGATGGGTACCGAGCCGAGAGACCTACTTCTCGTCTTCGTCCTCGTCCGCCTCGGTCAGCTCTTCGACCGCCTCGTCGGCGGGCCGCTTGAGCTCGTCCTCGACCTCGGCGTCCTCGGGCTGCTCCACGTCCGGCCCCGTGTACTGGGGTTCGAGCGTGGCGTCGGTGCCGGGCGTCTCGTCCTCGACGGCGGCTTTGACCTGCCCGGCGAGGCCCTCCTCCTGGAGGTCGCCGCCCTTGAGCGCGGCCTGGCTCTGCTCGGCGGACGGGAGATCCCCGGCCTCCTCGCTGCGCTGGCTCTGCTCGTCGGGCGGATTCTGGCCCGAGCGCGTGTCCCCGGACGGGTCGGCTTCCTCGTCGAGGTCGGTGCCTACGGAGCCCCGATTGCCCGCGCCGACGACGCCTTCGAGGTCGGTCGAGGCGCCTCCCGTGGTGACGGGCGGGGCCGTCTCCTCGGGCTGCTCGGCCTCGACGGCCTTCGACGGCACCTCGCTCGGGGCCTCCCCGGCAGCGGCGCTTTCGTTCGCCTCCATCTGCTCCTTGAGGGCCGCCAGGCCCGAGAGCTCGCCCAGCGTGGCCGGGCCGGTGGAGGCGCGCGTGTAGCTCTCGACGGCGCGGCGCTCTTCCTGGCGCTGGCGCGTCTTCTCCATGCGCTCGGCGTGGCGCTCGGCGCGCAGGGCGGCGTCGCGCTTGGCCGTCTCGGAGAGGACGATCTCACGCTCCTCTCGGTCGAGACGGAGCACGACGAGCTCCAGCTCGTCGCCCACCTGGTAGGCGTCCATCGGGCGGCCCGGACGGCCGAGGTGGCTGGCCGGCACGAAGCCCTCCGCCTCCAGCGGAAGCTCGACGACGAGGCCGCCCTCGTTGATGTCGGTCACCTTCCCGGTCGTGTCCGAGCCCTCGGCGTAGACGTTCTCGTAGTTCGCCCACGGGTCGGTCGAGACCTGCTTGTGGCCGAGCGAGATGCGCCGCTGCGCCACGTCGATGTCGAGCACGATGACGTCGAGGTCCTGCCCCTTGCGGACGACCTCGGAGGGGTGCTTGACCCGCTTCGTCCACGAGAGGTCCGAGACGTGGACCAGCCCGTCGATGCCGGGCTCGATCTCGACGAAGGCGCCGAAGGTGGTCAGGTTGCGGACCTTGCCCGTGGTGATGGTGCCGACCGGGAACCGGGCGAGGATGCCCTCCCACGGGTCCGGCTCGAGCTGCTTCATCCCGAGCGAGATCTTCTTCTCCTCCTCGTCGATCTTGAGGATGCGCACCTCCACCATCTGCCCGAGCTGCACCTTCTGGGTCGGGTGCTTGACGTGCTCGGTCCAGCTCATCTCGGAGATGTGGACGAGGCCCTCGATGCCCTTCTCGAGCTCGACGAAGGCGCCGTAGTCGGTGATGGAGACGACGCGGCCCTCGACGGTCTGGCCCTCGGCGTAGCGCTCGGTGATGCCCTCCCACGGGTGCGGGAGCAGCTGCTTGTAACCGAGCGAGATCCGCTGGCGCTCCTTGTCGTAGTCGAGCACGACCACGTTCATCTTCTGGTCGAGCTCCACGACCTCGGACGGGTGGCCGACACGGCCCCACGAGAGGTCGGTGATGTGGAGGAGGCCGTCGACGCCGCCGAGGTCGATGAAGACGCCGAAGTTGACGATGTTCTTGACCTGCCCTTCGAGCACCTGGCCCACCTCGAGCGTGTCGAGGATCTGCTGCCGCTGCTCCATGAGGTCCTTCTCGATGAGGGCCTTGTGGGAGACGACGACGTTGCCGTTGGCCGGGTTGGTCTTGACGACCTTGAACTCCATCGTCTTGTCGAGGTACGCGTCGAAGTCGCGCACGGGGCGGACGTCGATCTGCGAGCCCGGGAGGAAGGCCTCGGCGCCGAGAAGGTTGACGATCATGCCGCCCTTGATGCGGCGGACGATGGTGCCCTCCAGGATGCCGCCGGTCTCGAAGGCTTCCTCGATCTTGCGCCAGCGGAGGAAGTCGTCCGCCTTCGCCTTGGAGAGCATGAGCTGGCCGCGGCGGTCCTCCAGGCGCTCGAGGTAGACCTCGACCTCGTCGCCGACGGCGAGCTCGCGGTCGAACTCGTTCTTCGAGACGACGCCGTCGCTCTTGAAGCCGATGTCGACGACGACCTCTTTCTCGGTCATCGAGACGACGCGGCCGGTGACGATGTCGTTCTCGGTGACCTCCGTCATGGAGGACTCGTAGAGGGCGAGGAGCTCGTCGTCGGTGGCGGGGCTGCCGCCTTCCTCCTGGGCCATCTCGCGCTCGATGCGGTCGAGCTCGTCGAGAGTGACGGTGCGGCCGAGCACCTCGCCGGTGTAGCCGAGGCGGCCCGTCGGGCGCAGCGCGTCGGCGTTCTCGACGGAGGTGAGGCGGGAGTGGCCGTCGCCGCCGACGCGCTCGCGCACGGCCTCGACGGCCTCGCTGACGGCCTCGCGGACATTCTCTACGATGTCGGCGGCGGCCTCCGTAGCGGCCTCGGCGAGGTCTTCGGCAGCGTGCTTGACGTGGTCCAGGACGGACTCGTCGTCTTCGTCGCCGGTCTCAGTTGCCTCAGCCTGGTCCGCCTCGGGCGTCTCGTCGGCTTCGGCGACGGGCTCGGGGGCCGCGTCCTCGGTGACCGCGTCCTCGGCGGCGGGCTCCTCGGTCTCGGCGGCGGGCTCGGCCTCGGCCGTGGGCTCGGCGGCGGCGTCCTCGGTCGCGTCCGCGGGCGCCTCAGCGGCGGCCTCAGCGGCGGCCTCGTCGGTCGTCTCGACCTCGGGGGTCTCGGGGGCCTCCTGCTCGGGGGCGTCGAGTTCGGTGTTGGGCTTGGTGTCTTCGGACATAGGAAGGAGAGGGCGGGCCGCAGGCCGGGAGGGCCGAGAGGCAGCGGCGAACGCCAGGGGGCTGGGTTGGTGAAACGTCCCCGCCGGACGCCCTCTCAACTGCGTCCGAACGGGCCGGCTGAACGGGAAAGAACGGGCTAGGCCGCGTTGCGGTCCGAGGGCTCCGTGGAGTTCTCGGGAGGAACGGCCCCGCCGCGTCGGCGGATGACGTCGAGCACGGCCTCCACCTGCTCCTCGACCGACCGCGCCGTAGTGTCCAGGAGGACGGCGTCGTCGGCCGGTCGGAGCGGGGCGAGGGCCCGCCCGGCGTCGCGTCGGTCGCGCTCGGCCAGTTCCTCCGAGACGGCGCCGAGGTCGGGGGCGTCGGCCCCGAGCCTCTCGGCCAACTCGGCGTGGCGGCGTCGCGCGCGCGCGGCGAGGTCGGCTTGCATGAAAATCTTGACGTCGGCGTCGGGGAAGACCACCGTGCCGATGTCGCGCCCTTCGAGCACCACCCCACCGCCGGCCTCGGCCTCGCGCCGGGCGATCCGGCGCTGGGCGTCGACCAGCTTCGCGCGAACGGGGCCGAGGACGGCGACGCGGCTGGCGGCCTGGCCGGCCTCGGGCGTCCGGATCCGGCCCGTCACGTCGGCCCCGTTGAGGGTGACGCGGAGGCCGTCCGGCACCGGCGCCAGGTCCACGGTCGTGTGCGGCAGGAGGGCGGCGGCGGCCTCGTCGGTGGCGGGCAGCTCGGCGTCGAGGAAGGCGAGGCCGACGGCGCGGTACATCGCCCCCGTGTCGAGGTAGAGCCAGCCCATCCGCTCGGCGACGCGGCGCGCCGTGGTGCTCTTGCCGGACCCGGCCGGGCCGTCGATGGCTACGATCACGCGGAGGTGCTGCTTGGAGAGCCGGTAATGGTAGCGACAAACGGCCCCGAAACCAAGAATTAGCGCGGTGAAGAGTCCGGGTAGCGCCTCGGGAATCGCCCCATTCCGATGCGGGTCCCGAAACACCCCGGCACCTCGGCCCCTTCTACGCCTCAACCGTCCACCGACCCCCTCTCCCCATGGCTACCCCCGAACTCCGCGGCCTCACCGTCGCCATCCTCGCCACGACCGGCTTCGAGCAGGTCGAGTTCACCGAGCCGCGCAAGGCGCTCGACGACGCCGGCGCCACCACCCGCTTCGTCGCACCGACGGCCGAGCGCGTCCGCGCCTGGGACCGCACCGACTGGGGGGGCTCGTTCACGCCGGACTTTGCGCTCGACGCCGCCGACCCCGCCCGGTTCGACGCGCTCCTCCTCCCCGGCGGCGTCATGAGCCCCGACAAGCTCCGCATGAACGAGCGCGCCGTCGCCTTCGTCCGCCACTTCGCCGAGGCCGGCAAGCCCATCGCCGCCATCTGCCACGGGCCGTGGACGCTCATCGAGGCCGGCGCCGTGCGCGGCCGGCGGATGACCTCCTACCCCTCGCTCCGGACCGACCTGAAGAACGCCGGGGCCGACTGGGTGGACGAGGCGGTCGTCGAGGACGGCGGCCTCGTGACGAGCCGGAAGCCGGACGACCTGCCGGCCTTCAACCGGACGATGGTGGAGGTCTTCGCCCGCGCGGGCGTCGCCGCCTGAGACGGCCTCGCTGGAATGGTCGTGCTTTAGGCTTCCCTCCGGCCCCGTCGTCATCCCGGCCCTCGAGCCGGGATCTCCGAAGTAAGCTGCTCGCCGGGCCTGGCATCGGGGATCCCGCATGCGAAGCATCCCGAAGGAAGACGCATCCCGAAGGAAACCGTCGCGCGAAGGCCGAGCCGCGGGGCGATGGAGCGAGGGTTCGCCTACTACCCATCCTCACCCCTCCGCTCCTTCACCCCCTCGCTCCTCGACCCACCGTGTGCGAGATGGTGATGGTGCCGGGGTAGCGGATGGGGCCGAACGCCGTGTTGATCGTCGGCTGGGCGCGAACGGTGAGCCGCGTCGGCGAGCCGCCGGCCCCGGCGAGGTTGAGCCCGAGGTCGATGAGGTCGCGCGCGTTGTCGCCGAAGAAGCGGAACAGGTCGAGCTCGATGCCCACGGGAATGTCGGCGGTCCGGCCGGGCTCGATGAGCCGCTCGTCGTTGTAGACGCCGCTGACGGTTTCCGTGTCGTCGATGAAGAGCGTCCAGTCGAGGCGGACGAGCCGGGCGGGCGCGGGGTTGTCGGCCGGGTTTTCGGCGTTGAGGTGGAGCGTGAAGGCGAGCGGCATCTCGCGCCGGGCCGCCGCCGCCGTCAGCCGCGCCACGTCGGTCGCCCGGAGATCCCCGTAGGTGCGAACGCGGTCCACGTCCACCCCGGCGAGGAACGCGTTGGAGACGCGGTCGATGTCGAAGTCCACCTGGCGCAGGGCAGCGACCTGCTGGAGCGTCGTGCACCCGGGCACGAGGACGAGCACGGCGAGGAGTAGCGGGATCAGGCGGGCGAAGCGGGGCATGGCGAGGGGCGAGATGAGGAAGCGGCAGCGTGTGTACGCCTTTCCCGGCCATCGGTCCCCGATTGGGGAAAGGGAGATAAGTTGGATTGAACAGACGCGCAGGCTCCCTCGCCCGTTCTCCCTTCCGCCACGGTGCTCCCTCACCCCATCTCGGTCGTCGCGCCGGACCTCCGCTCGGCGCACAACGTCGGCTCCCTCTTCCGCACGGCGGACTCCGCCGGTCTGGCGCACGTCTACCTCGCCGGGTTCACGCCCACGCCCGCGCACCGGGGCGTGCTCAAGACGGCGCTCGGCGCCGAGCGCTCCGTGCCCTGGAGCCACCACGACGACGCCGAAGCCCTCCTCGACCGACTCAGAGCGGAGGGCACGACCGTGGCCGTCCTCGAACGCACCCCCGAGGCGGTCGGCATCGAGGCCGTGCAGGCGGCGCACTTCCCGCTGGCGCTCGTCGTCGGCAACGAGGTGGCCGGGGTGCCCGCCTCGGTACTGGCGCGGGCCGACCTCGTGCTCGCCCTGCCGCAGTACGGCGTCAAGGACTCGCTCAACGTGTCCGTCGCCTTCGGGATTGCGGCGTACGGCCTCGTGGCGCGCTACCGCGCGCGCTCCGTCTGAGCCCGCCCGCCCCCGGCGCGGACCGTCCCGCCCACGACGAGCGCGGCGGCGATGAGCACGAGGTTCTTGACGATGTACTGCCCTTCGAGCGTGAGCGCGAACGGGAAGGCCGTCCAGCACGCCTCGGGCACGACGACGAGCGGCAGGAAGGTGCCCGGCATCTGGAGGAAGAGCAGCAGGATCGCGAGGCGGACCAGCGGCCGGACGAGCAGCCCGATTCCGATGACGATCTCCCACACGCCGAGGAAGGGGAAGAACCACGCCGGGTCGAACCAGACGACCGTGCTGGCGACGAGCGCCTCGGCCGGGCTCGCGCCCGGAAACAGCTTGAGCGCGCCGAACCAGACGAAGACGACGCCGAGGGCATAGCGCAGAAGCGCCGGCCCGAGCGTGGCCATCCAGTCGGCGATGCGACGGTCGAGGGCAACGAGCCAGCGGGGGGCGAGGCGTTCAAAGAGGTCGGGCACGATGACGAGGGCGATGGTTCGCCGCTCGTTACGCATCGCCGCGCGATCCGCCGCCGGAGGTATCGCGAAGATGGCGTGGATCAGCCCTGGTACTCGCCCCAGACGCCGCGCAGGCGGTGGGCAATCTCCCCCACCGTCGCCCGCTGCTCGACGGCGTGGAGCACGTGCGGCATCAGGTTCTCGTCCGAGCGTGCGGCGGCCTCGACGCGGTCCATCGCCGCCGCCCAGGCCGCCGCGTCCCGGTTCGCGCGGAGCGCCGCCAGCCGCTCGACCTGCTGCCGGCGGATGGCGTCCGGCACCTTCATCACCTCCACCGGTTCCTCGTCGCCCTCCGTCGCGTAGCGGTTGATGCCAACGACGACGGCCTCGCCCACCTCGACCGCCAGCTGCGCGCGGTAGGCCGACTGCGCGATCTCGTCCTGGTAGAACCCTTCCTCGATGGCGGCCACCGCCCCGCCCATCTCGTCGATCCGGGCGATGAGGCGCTCGGCCTCGGCCTCGAGGTCGGCCGTGAGACGCTCGACGAAGAACGAGCCGGCGAGGGGGTCCACGGTGTCCGTCACGCCCGTCTCGTGGGCGATGACCTGCTGCGTGCGAAGGGCGAGGGTCGCGGCCTCCTCACTCGGCAGCGCGAGCGCCTCGTCGTAGCCGTTGGTGTGGAGGCTCTGCGTCCCGCCGAGGACGGCGGCGAGCGCCTGGAGGGCCACGCGGACGACGTTGTTCATCGGCTGCTGCGCCGTGAGCGTCGAGCCGCCCGTCTGCGTGTGGAAGCGGAGCGTCATCGCCTTCGGGTCCGTCGCGCCGAAGCGCTCCTTCATGATGCGCGCCCAGAGCCGCCGCGCGGCGCGGAACTTGGCGACCTCTTCGAAGAGGTTGTTGTGCGCGTTGAAGAAGAACGAGAGCCGCGCGCCGAACACATCCACGTCGAGCCCGGCGTCGAGGGCGGCCTCGACGTAGGCGATGCCGTCGGCCAGCGTGAACGCGAGCTCCTGGGCGGCCGTCGCGCCGGCCTCGCGGATGTGGTAGCCCGAGATCGAGATGGTATTCCAGCGCGGGAGCTCCTCGGCGCACCACGCGAACACGTCGGTGATGAAGCGCATGGACGGGCGCGGCGGGTAGATGTACGTCCCGCGTGCGGCGTACTCCTTGAGGATGTCGTTCTGGATCGTCCCGCCGAGCCGCTTCAGGTCCGCCCCCTGCTCCCTGGCGACGGCCACGTAGAGCGCGAGGAGGATGGGCGCCGTCGCGTTGATGGTCATGCTCGTGGTGACCTCGCCGAGCGGGATGCCGTCGAAGAGCCGCCGCATGTCCTCGATGGAGCCGATGGAGACGCCGACCTTGCCGACCTCGCCCTCGGCCATCGGGTCGTCCGCGTCGTAGCCGATCTGCGT
>CAZOJJ010000055.1:0-1067 GCA_964580105.1 uncultured Rhodothermales bacterium
GAGGGTCAGCGGGTGCGGCGGAGGCGTGCGTCGAGGCTCCAGGCGCCGGGGCCGTTTGCGGCCAGGAAGGCGAACACGAGGGCGTAGAGGAGGGCCAACTCGCCGCCGTTCTGCACGGGGAACACGGCCTGCGACGCGTGGGCAATGACGTAGGCGATGACCATCAGGAGCGCGAGCACGGCCGCCACGGGCCGCGTCAGCAGCCCGAGCACGAGGGAAGCGCCGCCGAAGAACTCGAGCACGCCGGCCAGCCCGTACTGCGAAAAGAGCTCGGCCGGAGCACCGGAGCCGCCGGCCCCGCCGAGGAGGCCGAAGAGCTTCTGCGCGCCGTGCTGCATGAAAAGCAAACCGGCGCCGACGCGGAGGACCGCCTGAAGGGTGGGGGCGACGGTGCGGGCTGACGGCGCAGAGAATCGCGGGGAGGTTGCCGTGGGAGCAAGGGTGGTGGCCATAGGGGTTCGGTCGTTGGGGTGCGGAAAGGTGTTGGCAACACGTTTCGGGGCAAAAGGGGGGTCACCCCCGTTCCCGAGCAGCGGCGAGGAGGTCTACGAGCGAGCGGAGGCCCTCCTCGCCCAGGTGACCCAGCTGGCGGCGATGCAGCTCCTGCATGACCCCGTCGAGTTCGTCGAGCACGCGGAGGCCGCGCGGCGTGATCCGCGCCCGTACGTGCCGGCGGTCCTTGGGGTCGCGGGCGCGGTCCACGAGGCCGACGGCCTCAAGGCGGTCGAGCAGCCGCGTCACGTCGGGGACGGCGGTGACGAGGCGGTCTCCCACCTCGTAGCGGCAGTACCCCTCCTCGCCCGCTCCGCGGAGGATGCGGAGGACGTTGTACTGGGTCGGGGTGAGGCCGTGCGGCTTGAGGGTCTCCGAGATCTCGGTGTCGAGCAGGGCGGCCGTACGCGCCACGCTGAGGGCGGCCTCGGTTTCGAGGCTCGGGAACGGCCGGGTCTGCCGGAGCTCGTGCTGGAGGGACGGTGCCATGGGACCGTGCACGTGTTGCCAACACGCATCGTTCCGGGCTCCGACGAATCTTCACCCCGGTCCGGTAGGCGGCGTCCGGTAGGCGG
>CAZOJJ010000055.1:1167-14579 GCA_964580105.1 uncultured Rhodothermales bacterium
GTCCGGTAGGCGGCGTCCGGTAGGCGGAGGGCGCCTCCGGGCTGAGGGACGGGATGCCTACGCCTCGCCTACGAACACGCGCATGGCGCGGGGGGTGGCGTAGAGCGTGCGGCCCGGCACCAGCGGGAGCGCCCCCGCTCGCTCGCGCGGGAGCGAGGCCTCCAGCGGTTCGCCCGTGTCCTGGCGCTCCAGTTCCAGCCGCACGAGCGGCCCCACCAGGCTCACGGCGCGGACGACGACGGGCAGGGACGGCTGGGTCGGCACCTCGGCCGAAAGGTCGAGTTCGTGCGGGCGGACGAACGCGACGGCGGCGGCCTCCTCGGCCTCGGTGTGCTCGTGAAGGTCGAAGAGGGTGCCGCCGACGTGGGCGCGCCCACGGTGGACGGTTCCGTCGAGGCGGTTGACCTCGCCGAGGAAGTGGTACACGAACGGGCTCGCGGGGTGGTCGTAGACCTCCGCCGGGGTGCCCACCTGCTCCACCTTCCCCGCGTTCATCACCGCCACGCGGTCGGCCACCTCCAGCGCCTCTTCCTGGTCGTGCGTCACGAAGACGCTGGTCACGTGGAGCTCGTCGTGGAGGCGGCGGAGCCACCGGCGCAGCTCGCGCCGCACCTTCGCGTCGAGGGCGCCGAAGGGCTCGTCGAGGAGGAGCACCTCGGGTTCGACGGCGAGGGCGCGCGCGAGGGCGACGCGCTGGCGCTGCCCACCCGAGAGCTGGCTCGGGTAGCGGTCGGCCGTCCACTCGAGCTGGACGAGGCGCAGCAGCCGCATCACGCGCTCGCGGATCTCGGCCTTCGGGGGGCGCACCCGGCGGGGCCGCACCGTCAATCCGAACGCGACGTTCTCGAACACCGTCATGTGCCGGAACAGGGCGTAGTGCTGGAACACGAACCCCACGCGGCGCTCGCGGACGTGCCGCCGCGTGGCGTCCTCGTCGCGGAACCGGATCGTCCCGGCGTCGGCCGCTTCCAGCCCGGCGATGAGGCGCAGCAGCGTCGTCTTTCCGCAGCCGGAGGGGCCGAGGAGGGCGACGAGTTCGCCCGTACCGACCTCCAGGCTCACGTCGTCGAGGGCGGCGAAGGCGCCGAAGCGCTTGCTCACGTGGTCGATCTGGATGCTCATGCGGGTGCCCCTGCGAGGGCGTCTTCGGGTTCGGGGAGGACCGTGTGACGGCGGGCCGCCTGCCGCTCGACGACCTCCCTGACGACGAGCGTCGCCAGGGCCAGCAGCGTGAGGAGCGAGGCCACGGCGAAGGCGGCGGCGAACTGGTACTCGTTGTAGAGCACCTCGACGTGGAGCGGGAGCGTGTTGGTCTTCCCGCGGATGTGGCCGGAGACGACGGAGACGGCGCCGAACTCGCCCATCGCGCGGGCGTTGCACAGGATGACGCCGTAGAGCAGTCCCCACTTGACGTTGGGCAGCGTCACGCGGAAGAACAGCTGCCACGGCCGCGCGCCGAGCACGACGGCGGCCTCCTCCTCCTCGGTCCCCTGCTCCTGCATCAGCGGGATGAGCTCCCGCGCCACGAACGGGAACGTCACGAACACCGTCGCCATCACGATGCCGGGCACGGCGAAGACGAGCCGGACGCCGTGCTCGATGAGCCACGGCCCGAACACGCCGCTCGACCCGAACAGCAGCACGAACATCATCCCCGAGACCACGGGGGAGATCGTGAACGGGAGGTCGATGAGGGTGACGAGGAGGCTCTTGCCGCGGAACTCGAACTTGGCGACGGCCCACGCGGCGGCCACCCCGAACACGGTGTTGAGGACGACGGCTACGCTCGCGGCGAGGAGCGTGAGGCGGATGGCCGAGAGGGCGAACGGCTCGGTGATCGCCGCGAAGTAGACGTCAACCCCGGCCGCGAACGCCTGTGCGAAGACGACGGCCAGCGGGAGGCCGAGGAACAGGACGAGGAAGGCGAGAGCGGTGCCGAGGAGGAGGCGCCGCACCCAGCGCGGCTCGGAGGTTACCTGCCGGGCCGGTGCCGTCGCTACGGGGAGAGACATCGTGTAATGCATGGCTCAGGCGGCGTGGCGGCGCTGCGCACAGCGCTGGAGGAGGTTGATGGCGAGGAGGAGCGCGAACGAGGCCACGAGCATCACGGCGGCGATGGCCGTGGCGCCCGCGTAGTCGTACTGCTCCAGCCGGGTCATGATGAGGAGGGGCAGGATCTCCGTCTTGAAGGGGAGGTTGCCCGCGATGAAGACGACGGAGCCGTACTCGCCGAGGGCGCGGGCAAAGGCGAGCGTGAAGCCGGTGAGTAGCGGCGGCACGAGCGCCGGGAGGAGCACGCGGCGGAACGTCTGCCAGCGCGTCGCGCCGAGGCTCGCCGCGGCCTCCTCGACGTCCTTCTCGAGGTCCTCCAGCACCGGCTGCACCGTCCGCACCACGAACGGCAGCCCGATGAAGACGAGGGCGATGACGATGCCGAGCGGGGTGAACACGGCCTGGACGCCGAGCGGCGCGAGGAACCGCCCCACCCACCCGTTCGGCGCCAGCAGCGTCGTCAGCGCGATGCCGGCGACGGCCGTGGGGAGCGCGAACGGGAGGTCCACCATCGCGTCCACGACGCGGCGGCCGGGGAAGGGGTAGCGCACGAGCACCCACGCCACGAGCAGCCCGAAGACGGCGTTGACGGACGCGGCCACGAACGCGGCGCCGAACGAGAGCCGGAGCGCGCCGAGGAGGCGCGGGTCGGTGAGGAGCGCGCGCCACTCGGGGAGCGTGAGCGCGGACGCCTTGAGGGCGAGGCCCGCCAGCGGGAGAACCAGCAGCAGCCCGATGTAGAAGACGGCGAAGCCGAGGGTGAGCCCGAAGCCGGGCAGCACCCCCGGCCGCCGCGCCGTACCCCGCGCAGGGAGGGAAAGCGTCGCCATCGTCAGGCGCCGGGCTGGTAGATCTGGTCGAAGATCCCGCCATCGTCGAAGTGCGTCCGCTGGGCCTCCTGCCAGCCGCCGAACACCTCGTCGATGGTGACCCGCTCGAGGTCGGGGAAGCGGGCGAGGTCCTCGGGCGCGGCGTGCTGCGGGTAGACGGGGCGGTAGTAGTGCTTTGCCGCGAGGCGCTGCCCGGTGGGGCCGTAGAGGAAGCGGAGGTAGGCCTCGGCCACGTCCCTCGTCCCGTGCTTCTCGGCGTACCGGTCTATCACCGTCACCGGCGGCTCGGCCAGGATGCTCATGCTCGGCACGACGACGTCGAACCGGTCCGGCCCCAGCTCCTCGACGGCGAGGAACGCCTCGTTCTCCCACGCCAGCAGCACGTCGCCGATGCCGCGCTGGACGAACGTGTTCGTCGAGCCGCGCGCGCCGGAGTCGAGGACGGGGACGTTCCGGAAGAGCCGGGTTACGAACGCCCGTGCCGCAGCCTCGCCGCCGGCGTCCTCCAGCCCGTTGCCGCGCGCCTGGCGCAGGGCGTAGGCCCACGCCGCGAGGTAGTTCCACCGCGCGCCGCCGCTCGTCTTCGGGTTCGGCGTGATCACCTCGACGTCGCCGCGCACGAGGTCGTCCCAGTCGCGGATGTTCTTGGGGTTGCCCTTGCGAACGAGGAAGACGATGGTGGAGGTGTAGGGCGCGCTGTTGTGGGGGAGGCGGCGCTGCCAGCCTTCCGGGATCAGCCCGCGCGCCTGCATCTGGTCGATGTCGTAGGCGAGGGCGAGCGTGACGACGTCGGCCTCGAGGCCGTCGAGGACGGCGCGGGCCTGGCTCCCGGCTCCGCCGTGCGACTGCTGGACGGTCACGGCCTGCCCCGTCGAGTCCTGCCAGTACCGCGTGAAAGCGGCGTTGAACTCGTCGTAGAGCTCGCGGGTGGGGTCGTAGGAGACGTTGAGGATCGTGACGGGCGGGCGGGCCGCCGCGTTGTCGCTCCCCTGCGACTGGCCTTCGGTGCAGCCGGCGAGGAGGGCGACGGCAAGGAGTCCGGCGAGGCCGAACGGGAGGGAGGGGGTTGCGTGGAAGCGCATCGTGAGGAGTCGGGTGAGGATCGGATCGGAGGGGAGCGGCTCAGAAGGCAATCTGGAAGCGGGAGAGCACGACGGTCTCGGTCGGGAGCGCCTCGACATCGGCGCCGTCGGCCGTGTCGAACCACGTCCGCTCGACGTTGAGCGAGACCCGCACGGCGCCGTTGAGGTACCAGTTGACGCCGGCCGCCCAGGCCGTCGCGCGCTGTGCCGAGGCCGCGGGGTTGGCGAAGAGGGGGAAGGCGTCGGCGTCGGCCGTGAGCCCGTGGACGCGCGCGGCGAGCTCCACCGCGCCCCACGCCCCGCTCGACGGGTCGAAGGGGCGCGCCGGGCGGAGGGCGCCGTAGCCGGCGCGCTCGCCGGTCAGCACGACGTGCCCCGTCACCTGCCAGGCGCCGTGCGTGAGCTCGGCCGCCTCGTCGCCGCGCCGGACCTCCTGGCGCACGGCTACGTACTCGCCCATGAGCCCGACGGGCCCGGCGTAGAGATACGCCTGCGGCGCGATCCGCGCGTGGGCGCCGTCGGCGAAAGCGGGGTCGTCGCCGCCGAGGTAGCGGTAGAACGTGCGCCGGCCCGAGGTGCGGTAGGTCGGGAGCAGCGGCGCAGCCGCCGCGCCGCCCTGTTCGCCCCACGTCCCCGCCACGCCGAGGCCGAGGCCGTCGAGGGCGCCGCCGCTGCCGCGGAAGGGCCGCGCGAACAGGCGCCCGGCCACCTCCACGCCGTCGTCGGTGTCGGCGTCGGCGCTGGCGCCGTCGAGCGTGCCGTTGAAGACGCCGAGCTGGTACGCGAGCCGGCGGCCGAGCACCTCGCCGTGCGCCTGCACCCCCACGTCGCGGTTCGGCACGAGCGCCGTCGGGAACGCCAGCTCGACCAGCGCCAGGTCCGTGGGCGACTGGAGCAGCTCCAGGCCGACGGGCACCTTGAACTTGCCGGCTCGGACGGCGAAGGCGTCGGCGAGGCGGGCGTCGAGGTAGGCATCCTGGAGCTCGGCCCGGCCCTGCGCGAAGTTCGGCATCAGCTTGAAGTCGAACCTCCCGTAGAGGGTGCCCTGGAGGACGGGTCGGATGCGACGGACGTAAAACGTGCCGGCGCCGAGCCCGTCGGGGTCGTCCACGAAGAAGCGGCCGTCGGTCATGACGTCGCCGCGGAGGCGGAGGGCGAAGGCCCCGTCGGCGCTCTGGAGCGTGAAGCCGCCGGCGTCGGCCGTCACGGTGGCGGGTAGCGAGGCGGCAGCGGGCTCCGGGGTAGGCGGCACACTGGGAGGGAGCGCCTCGGTAGGCGGGGCGTCGGGTCCCGGAGGCGTGGCGCTCGTCTGTCCGCGCGCAGGGAGGAGCGCCGAGGAGAGAAGGAGAACGGGGAGGAGGTAGCGGAGCAACATGGACGAAAGGAGGAAGGGGCACCCTCTTTGAACGAAGGCCGTGCCAGATCGCCCTCCTCCTTCACAATCGGCCCTCCGCGCCCGTTTGGGGCCGGTCTCGGTCGTATGCCTCCTTCGTGCCCGTCGCATTTGACGGCGGGAGCCGTCGCATTTGACGGGTCCATCGTCCGTGACGACCTTGCGCTCATGCCCATGCCCGACCTCCAGCTTCGTCTCTGGCGAGAAGCCAGCCGCGCCGACGACCTCCCCGAGGCCGTCAACCGCATGACGGCGCTCCTTGCGCGGCGCGTCCCCCTCGGGCGCGTTTTCCTCCGCCGCTTCGACCCCGAGGCGGAGACGCTGGAGACGCTGGCCGTCGGACAGGTCGTCCGCGGCCCCGTGCCGGGCGCCGCCCGGACGGCCTGCACGGTCCGGCACCTTGCCGAGCTTCGTGGGCTGGCCAACGGGAGCGTCGTGATGCTCAACGGGTCCAGCGCCCTCACGGGCGCCGTCCTACCGCCGGGCGTGCGCGGGGCCGCCGCCGCCGGGCCACTCACGGAGCCCGACGGCGGCCCCCTCGGCGTGCTCGTGGCGGTACCCGTGCCGGGCGCAGAACTGGACGAAACCGCCTGCGAGGTGCTGGGGCGGAGCCTGGAGCCGTTCGCCGCCGCCCTCGCGCACCACCGGCGCGTCCACGAGCTGGAGCGGCTGCGCGAGGCGGCCGAGGCCGAGAAGAACGCGCTGCTGACGCGGCTCCACCGGCGCGAGATCGTCGAGGAGATCGTGGGCGCCGAGGGCTCGCTGCGGGCCGTGATGACGCGCGTCGAGCAGGTGGCGCCGACCGACGCCCCCGTGCTCATCCTCGGCGAGACGGGTACGGGCAAGGAGGTCATCGCCCGCGCCATCCACGCCCGCTCCGCCCGCGCCGACGGCCCCATCGTCCGTGTCAACTGCGGCGCCATCCCGCCGGAGCTCGTGGACTCCGAACTGTTCGGCCACGAGAAGGGTGCCTTCACCGGCGCCCTCGCCACGCGCAAGGGCTGGTTCGAGCGGGCCGACGGCGGGACGCTGTTCCTGGATGAGGTCGGCGACCTCCCCCTGGCGGCACAGGTCCGCCTCCTCCGCATCCTCCAGGACGGCACCTACGAGCGCGTCGGCGGCCAGCAGACGCGGCGGGCCGACGTCCGCCTCCTGGCGGCCACCCACCGCGACATGGAGGCGCTCGTGCGCGAGGGGCGCTTCCGCGAGGACCTCTGGTTCCGCATCAGCGTGTTCCCGCTCTACCTCCCGCCCCTCCGCTCGCGCCCGGACGACATCCCGGCGCTCGCCCGGCACTTCGCCGGCGCCGCCGGCCTCCGCCTCGGGCCCGCCCCCCTCGCGCTCGACGACGACGACCTCGCGCTCCTCCTCGCCTATCCCTGGCCGGGCAACGTGCGCGAGCTGGCCGCCGTCATCGAGCGCGCCGCCATCCTCGGCGGCGGTCACCGCCTCGACGTGCGGGGCGCGATGGGCACGAAGCTCCACGCGCTCCAGACGCGCCTCGCCGAGCCGCCTGCGCCCGACGAGCCGTTTCCTTCGCTCGACGAAGCCATGCGCCGCCACATCGAGGCGGCGCTACGCCGCTGCGGAGGCCGGATAGAGGGAGAGCGGGGAGCGGCGGCGCTCCTCGGCATCAACCCTCATACGCTCCGCGGCCGGATGCGCAAGCTGGGGGTGGAGTGGCAGCGGTTCCGGTAGCTCCTGCCGGGGTGGCCGGCGGCGTTCGAATTCGATGCCTCCAGGGTAGGAGACCGATGCAACGGGGGCCGCTGTTCCGGCGGTCCGTAGCTTGGCGGCCATGAACCGCGCCCGCTACGCCTTCGTTCTTGCGCTCTTCGCGGCGGTTGCCGCCGCACACGCCCAGCACGAGCCCTGGTACGACCCCGACCCGCTCCCGCAGGGGATGACCGAGGAGGAGGTCCTCCGCCGGCACGAGATCGGCCTCGGCTTCGCGCCGACCCCGCCGCCCGGCGGGCCGATCCGCAACGTCGCTGAGTTCGAACGGAGCGAGGCCGTGCTGATCCGCTACCCGCTCGGCATCCCGCTCGCCCTCGTGGCCGCCCTCTCCGAGCACGTCCGCGTCATCACGCTCGTGTCGGGTCCGGCGCAGGAGACCCAGGCGCGGGCCGCCTACCAGGGCGCCGGCGTCCAGATGGCCAACGCCGCCTTCCTCCACGCGCCGACGAACTCGATCTGGACGCGCGACTACGGCCCCTTCTACGTCGCCGACGCGGACGGCCGCATCGCCGTGGTGGACTTCGTCTACAACCGGCCGCGTCCGGACGACGACGCCGTGCCCGCCGCCCTCGCCGCCTACCTCGGTGTCCCGTTCTACGCCATGGACCTCGTCCATACCGGCGGCAACTACATGACCGACAGCCGCGGCGTCTCGGCCTCGACGGACCTCGTGTGGGAGGAGAACGGGTTCGACCAGAGCCTCGTGATCCAGCGGATGCACGACTACCTCGGCGTCCACACCTACCACGTCACCCTCGACCCCCAGGACACCTACCTCAAGCACATCGACACCTGGGCCAAGTTTCTCGACGTGGACAAGGTGCTCATCGCCGCGGTCCCGCCTTCGGACCCGCACTACGACGAGCACGAGGCCGTCGCCGCCTACTTCGCGTCGCAGAACAGCGCCTACGGCACGCCCTACGAGGTCGTCCGGGTCTACACCCCGGGCGGCGAGCCGTACACCAACGCCCTCATCGTCAACGAGCGCGTGTACGTGCCCGTCGTGGGCTCGCCCTGGGACGACGACGCGCTCGCCGTCTACGAGGCGGCCATGCCGGGCTACGAGGTCCGCGCCTTCACCGGGAGCTGGCTCTCCACCGACGCCCTCCACTGCCGCGTCAAGGAGGTCCCCGACACCGGGATGCTCTCGCTCCTCCACCGGCCCCTCGCCGACGAGGTGCCCTACCGGCCCGAGATCTCGCTCGACGTGGACATCGTGGCGCACAGCGGGCAGCCTCTGCACGAGGACGAGCTGTTCCTGATCTACCGCGTGGACGAGGCCCCCTTCGACACGCTGGCCCTCCAGCCCGTCGGCGGGCCCACCTTTTCGGCCTCGCTGCCCGTTCCGCCGGGAGGCGGCGTCGAGATCGCCTACTACTTTTCGGCGGCGGACGCTTCGGGCCGCGCCGAGCGCTTCCCGCTGGTGGGGCCGGCCGGCGCGCGCACCGTCCACATCCTCCCGCAGCCGGTCGGCGCCGAGCCCGAGGTGGCCGGGGCGGGCTTCCGCCTCGACGCCGTGTACCCGAACCCCGCGTCGGGCGCCGTCACCGTCCGGTTCGCGCTGGGCGCGCCGGGGCCGGTGGCGCTGGATGTGTTCGACGGGCTCGGCCGCCGGGTCGCACGGCTCCACGACGGCCCGCTGGCGGCCGGCCCGCACCGCGTGCGGTGGGCAGCCGGGGCCGTTCCCTCGGGCGTCTACCTCGTCCGCCTCGTGGGTGCGGAGGGGCAGGCCGTCCGGCGGGTGGTGGTGCGGAGGTAGCAGGGCCGGGGGGTACGAGCGGAACGGCTCCGGTGTCTATACTGCCCCCGCTCTCCCCTCCGCTGACTCTCTTCCCATGCCCTTCCGCGTGCTGCACTACGCCGAGCCGGCACTCGACGTGGTCGAAGTGACGGGTTTCGTCCACTGGGGCGTCATCGCCGCCGGCCTTCGCGCCCTCTACCTCCGCCCGGACTGGGCGCCCGGCACGCCCGTCCTCTGGGACGTCACGGGCATCACGAACGTGGACGTCCCGCCGACGGACCTTTCCGACATCGGCGCCACGTTCGCCGAGGTCGCCGCCGCCCGCGAGGGGGGGCGCACGGCCGTCCTGGTCGGGCCGAAGGCGGAGCAGGAGCTCTGGGTGCTGTTTCCCCACCTCGGTCCGCCCTCGACGCGCCGCGTCGTCGTCACCCAGCGCCGGGCCGAGGCCCTCGCCTTTCTCGGCCTCGGCGCCATGCCCGAGGGGGGCGTCGTCGTGGGCGCGTCGAGCGTAGGGGCGGGGAGGGCGGCGCGGTAGCGGGGCCGCCCGCACGGGGGGGTGCGCGGGGCGTGCCGGCCCGGCGGTTGACGCGGGTCGGCTCCCTGGCGCACCGAAGGGGCGCGTCCGCTCCGCGACGCGAGCGCAGCGACTGACGCAGTTCGGGCAGCGGCGCACGGCCGTGCGTCCCTACCACCCACCAGCGTCGGGTTGCCCCACGAGGGGGCCGAGGCCCACCGGGCCGCCCCGGAACCCGGCCCCGAGCCTCAACGAACTTCGGGATGATTCGATCGGGATGATTCGATCGGGATGATTCGATCGGGATGATTCGATCGGGATGATTCGATCGGGGCGCTGGCTGCCCGCCCTCTTGCGGCTTTGCGAGCAGGGCCGTAACTATCCGCTTCGGGAAAGGCCGGACTCCACCAGTGGCTCTCGGGCACCGGCCGGGTTCTCTCCGCTCTCCCTTGCCCTCTGCCCAATGCGCCCCTCCCGTGGCTTCGCGCGCCCCCTCACCCGGCCCGCCGCGCTCCTCGCCGCCCTCATCTTTGCCCTCGGACTCCTCGCCCACGGCCCGGCGGGCGAGGCCCTCGCCGAACGCTCGGCGGAGCCGTTCGCCGCCCGGCCGGCTGCCGCCGACGCCCTCGCCGTGCAGGCGCCTGAAGCGCCGGTGCCGCCCCGCGCGCCCGCCGGCCCGGCCCTCGGGGTAGCCCCGTCGCTGACGGCCACGCTCGCCGACGCCCTCGACGCCGACGCGGACCTGGACGGCCTCGCCGACCCCGGCGACACCGTCGGCTACACCGCCGTCGTTTCGAACACCGGTGACATGGAGGCGCTGAACGCGGCGTTCGCACTCACCCTCGACGCTAACACCACGCTCGTCCCCGGCTCGGTGGATGCCACGCCGCTCGCCCGGCCCGACGCCTACGCCGCCCTCGGCAACGTGCCCATCACGGTGCCCGCCGGGAGCGGCGTGCTCGCCAACGACGACGACCCCGACGGCTCCGGCCTCGCCGCCACGCCCATTGCCGCCTTCGACGCCACCAGCGCCGAGGGGGGCGCGGTCGCGCTCTCGGTGGCCGACGGCGCCTTCACCTACACCCCGCCGGCCGGCTTCTCCGGCACCGACACGTTCACGTACACCCTCGACGACGGCGAGGGGAACGCCGATACCGGTACGGTCACCATCACCGTCTCGGGCGTGCTCTGGTTCGTCGACAACAGCGGGGGAGGGGCCGGCGGCTCGGGCACGCTCGGCGATCCGTTCGACACGCTCGCCGCGTTCGAGGCGGCCAACGGGAGCGGCGGCGCGGGGCAGCCTTCGGCGGGGGACTGCGTGTTCCTTCACAGCGGAGGCGGGGCCTACACCGGCGGCGTGACGTTGGAGAACGCCCAGCGGCTCGTCGGGCAGGGCGCTTCGATCTCGCTCGCCGACGCGTGCGGACTCAGCCTGCCGCCGTTCAGCGCGGCACTCCCGGCTACGGGCGGGGCGGCGCCCGTGATCACGAACGGGAGCGGGGCCGGCGTGACGCTGGCGCAGCACAACCACCTCCTCGGGTTCGCCGTCGGCACCACGAGCGGGGCGGGCCTCGCGGGTACCGGCTTCGGCACGCTCACGGTCGCCGGTGTATCGGTGGACGGGGCGCGGACGGGCCCGGTGCTCGACCTCGCCACGGGCACGTTCGCGGCCGGCTCCTCCTTCGGCACGCTCTCGACGACGAGCGCGGCGGGGCCGGGGGTTGACCTCGACGCCGTCGGGGGAGCGTTCACGGCGGCAGCGACGAGCCTGACCGGCGTGAGCGGCACGGGCATCGCGATCCGGAACGCGCCGGCCGGGACGAGCCTGAACTTCGGCGCGACGACGGTGTCGAGCACGGGGACGGGCATCGAACTCGCGGCGACGAACCACGCCACGAGCGTGTTCGCGTTCAACCTCTCCATCACGACGACGGCCGGGGCGGGGCTGGTGGCGAGCGCGGGCACGGTGCACGTGACGAGCCCGTCGAGCACGATCAGCGCGGCGGGCGGTCCGGCGCTCGACCTCGCGAACGTGACCGTCGGCAACGGGAGCGGCGGGGCCATGACCTTCGCCGCGCTCTCCTCCTCGAACAGCACCGGGCACGGCCTCGAGTTCGACAACGTCGGCGGCAGCCTCACGGTGACCGGCTCGACCACCGTAGCGAACCCCGGCAACACCGGCGTCGACGTCAACGGCGGCACGGCCACGTACCAGTTCGGCGACCTCGACGTGACCACGACGAACCGGACGGGGCTCTTCGCCTCGAACGGCGGCACCATCTCCAGCACGAGCGGCACGATCAGCACGGGCACGGCCTCGGGCGTGGACATCAACAACACCGCCCTCGGCCTCACTCTCACCAGCGTGACCTCCTCGGGCGGAACCGCGCCGGGCATCGACCTCCAGAACACGACGGGCAGCTTCTCGGTGACGGGCACGGGCGCCGGGGACTGCGCGGCCAACGCGGCCAACTGCACGGGCGGCACCATCTCCAGCAAGAGCGGGAACGGCATCTTCCTGTCGAGCGCGTCGAACGTCTCGCTCACGCGGATGCAGCTGCACGCCAACGCCAACAACGGCATCGTCGGCAGCTCGGTCAACGGGTTCACCGGCACCAACCTCCGCGTCACGAGCAACGGCGACGCCGTCAACGAGAGCGGCATCCGCTTCACCAACCTGCTGGGCACCTCCAGCCTCACCAATTCGATCGTCGAGCAGTCGGCGGAGAACAACGTCGAGATCGTCAACAACACCGGCACGCTCAACCTGACCGTTGCGAACAGCACGTTCGACTTCGACGCGCCCTTCCCCGCCCTGCGCGCGCAGAACTTCAACATGGAGATCCAGGGCTCGGCCATAGCGACGGTCGCGATGACGAACAACACGTTCGAAGACGCCTTCAGCCGCGCCGTGCAGGTGGGGGGCATCGACAACGCCACGCTCAACTTCACGTTCACCGGCAACGCCATCCGCCGCGTCTCCGACGGCGGCAGCGGGCTGGAGGTCGACGCCAGCCACAACGCCGACGTGACGTTCAACATCTCCGACAACGGCCCTTGGGCGGACATCAGCCCGGGGACGGGCAACGACGCCATCATCCTGTTCGCCAGCTCGTCCACCACGACGAGTTCCTCGCTGGTCGGCACCGTCGCGCGCAACGGCAACGTCACGAACAGCGGCGGCTTCCTCAAGATCGATACGCGCGGCCAGGGCAAGGTCACCGTCAGCGCCATCAACAACGGCAACACCGGCGCCGGCGCCCCCGGCGGCATCGCGACGCGCCGCGAGTCGTTCGACTTCGTCCTGGGCGACTCCGGCTCACCGGTCAACGTCGGCGATGTTGACCTGACCGTCATCGGCAACGTGTTCACAAAAAATGTCACGGCCGGCAATGAGGGGGAAGCTGCGCTGTACATCGAGCAATTCGGGAAGGCCAGCCCCCTCGAATACCCGGCCGTCTGCCTGAACGTCCGTGACAACACGGCCACCGTGTCGGTAGGCGACCCGGACGCTCACTTCCAGATCTACCAGGACCTCTCCCCGGCGACGGTGATCCACCTGGAGAGCGGCCCGACCGATTGCGGCGGCGCCTGCGCCAGCGCCGGGGCGCACATCGCGGCCCAGAACACGGGCCTGGGGAAGACCGAAGACGTCGAGGTCGACCCGCTGACGCTCGTCGCCCCGGGCACCTGTACGGTCCCGCCGGCCCCCCGCGTGATGGGAGCCGCCAGCCCGTTTGAGCCTGACGGACCGGAGCCGCTCGCTCCGATGGCGGACACGGGGGTGGCGAACCCCGTCCCGCTGCTCGCTGCGGCACCGCCCGTCGAGACGCTGCCCGCCGAACCCGAGTCCGTCGCCGAGGCGGAAGCCCCCGCGGCCCTGCCGCGTGCGCCCCGGGCCCCGGCGCGGCGGCTCGTCCCCGCCACGGGGCGCCCGCAGGGTGGGCCGAGCGCGCCGGAGGACGACCCCGCCTTCGCCCCGTCGCCCGCCGTGCCCGCCTCGGTCCGCCCGACGGCACCCCCGACGGCACCCCCGACGGCACCCCCGACGGCACCCCCGACG
>CAZOJJ010000055.1:14679-18173 GCA_964580105.1 uncultured Rhodothermales bacterium
CCCGACGGCACCCCCGACGGCACCCCCGACGGCACCCCCGACGGCACCCCCGACGACGCCCCCGGCGTTCTCCGGCGAGGCCATCAACCTCGACCTCGGCACGCTCCCGGCCGGCAAGTCGGTCACGATTACGTTCCAGGCCACCGTCGACGACCCGCTCCCCGTTCACGTGAGCCTGCTCTGCACGCAGGGCACCGCCACCGCCGACGGCGGCCTCGCCACCCTCACCGACGACCCCGATGTGGGCGGCAGCGACGACCCCACGTGCACCGTCGCCCGCGTGGCCGGCCTCACCACCGGGCCCGTCGACGGCGTCGGCGACCCGCTGCCTGAGCCGGTGCTCGTCCCCGAGGTCGGGCAGACGGACGTCCGGTACGCCGGCTCGATCACGAACCACCTCGGCACGCCGACGACGATCGACGGGTGGCCGGTGATCACGATGCCGGACCTCTCGCAGATCGTCCGGCGTCGCCCGACCGTCTACACCCTCGCGGCGGGGCAGACGGTGGACTACGGCGGCGAGTTCAGCATGCTCGAGGCGTTCCCGAGCGGCACGTACTTCTTCACGTACAACCTGGGTGACCACCCCTCCGACGTCCTGATCTCGGACTCGTTCGAGCTCACCAAGGGCGGGGCCCCCGTGAACCGTACAGCCGACCTCGGGAAGAGCGAGGGTGAGGACGCCGAGGGGAGCCGGGCTGTGCAGGGAGCGGTGACCGGCCGTCAGGCTGGGCCGAGCGACGCCGTGCGGGTGCAGGCCGCGCTTGCGGCGGCGGGCGATGCCGAGTGGGTCGTCGTGTCGGCCCCGCAGCACCTCGCGGCCGTGATGGAGCGGGCGCGCGAGCGGCTGGCGCAGGCGCGCCGGGAAGCGGCCCGCTCGGGTGGAGCGGCCACGGACGAAGTCGCTACCGAGGAGGGTGCTGCGGATGAGGACGTGCCCGAAGAGGGCGTGCCCGAAGAGGGCGTGCCCGAAGAAGCAGACCCCGCGGCGAGCACGCTGCCCCACCCGGGCGACGCCCTCCCGACGCGCACGGCGCTGCTGCCGGCCTACCCGAACCCGTTCAACCCGACGGCCACGGTGCCCTTCGAGCTCGCCGAGGCGGGGGCGGTGCGGCTCTCGGTGTACGACCTCCTCGGCCGGGAGGTGGCCCGCCTCGTGGACGGCCGTGCCGAGGCCGGCGCCCACACGGCGGTCTTCGACGCGTCGATGTTGCCGAGCGGGACGTACCTGGTGCGGTTCGAGGGGGGCGGGCGCGTGCAGACGCAGCGCCTGACGCTGCTCAAGTAGCCAGGACCGGGCGGATCAGCGGTAGGGGCGCACGGCCGTGCGCCCCTACTTCCGCGTCGGGGGATGGGCGGCGCGGGCCGGACTCGCCCCGGCATCGTACCGGCGCGGGTACGATCTTCCGGGCCAACCGAACCCGTTCGCCCGACGCCGCCTCGATGGACCTCGAACCCCGCCTCGACCCCGCCGCCTTCGTCGCCCGCTGGGCGGACTCGGGCGGGCACGAGCGCGCCAACGCCCAGCCCTTCCTCGTCGGCCTCGCCGACGTGCTCGGCGTGCCCCGGCCGGACCCCGCCACCGGCGACGCCGCCCGCGACGGCTACGTCTTCGAGCGCCCGCTCGCCTTCCAGGACGGCACCCAGGCCAAGGGCT
Source organism: uncultured Rhodothermales bacterium (assembly GCA_964580105.1). GTDB lineage: Bacteria > Bacteroidota > Rhodothermia > Rhodothermales > Rubricoccaceae > CAZOJJ01. The sequence goes on from CAZOJJ010000055.1 coordinate 16,337, forward strand.
TCATCGACCTCTACCGGCGCGGCGCCTTCGTCCTCGAAACCAAGCAGGGCGCCGACGCCAAGCGCACCCGGGGCGGCCGGAAGCTCCGCCAGGGCCACGGCCTCCGCGGCTCCCGCGCCTGGGAGGCCACCATGAACGCCGCGCGCAACCAGGCCGAGGGCTACGCCCGCAACCTCGACGCCGCCGAGCCCCCGCCGCCCTTCGTCGTCGTCTGCGACGTCGGCTACTGCTTCGACCTCTACGCCGACTTCTCCGGCACCGGCCGCCTCTACCGGCCCTTCCCCGACGCCGCCTCCAACCGCGTCTTCCTCGCCCAGCTCGGCGACCCCGGCACGCGCGCCCTGCTGGCGGCCGTCTGGACCGACCCGCTCTCGCTCGACCCCGCCCGCCGCCAGGCCCGCGTGACGGTGGAGCTGGCGCGCACCCTCGCCGGCCTCGCCCGCGCCCTCGACGGCGCCGTGGACGCCGACGGCCGCCCGATGGACGCCGAGGCCGTCGCGGCCTTCCTCTCGCGGGCGCTCTTCTGCATGTTCGCCGAGGACGCCGGGCTGCTCCCCGAGGCCGCCTTCACCCGCCTCCTCGACGCCTACCGCGGCGACCTCGACCACCTCCCCCTCGCCCTCGGCGCCTTCTTCGAGACGATGGACCGGGGCGGCTTCGTCGGCGAGGTGCGCGCGCGGCTCCGCCGGTTCAACGGCGCCCTCTTCAAGGACGCCCGCGCGCCCCGCCTCTCCGCCGACGCCCACCGCCGCCTCACCGAGGCCGCCCACGCCGCCTGGGCCGACGTCGAGCCGTCCATCTTCGGGACGCTCCTGGAGCAGGCGCTCGACCCGAGGGAGCGCCACCGCCTCGGCGCCCACTTCACGCCCCGCGCCTACGTCGAGCGCCTCGTCGGGCCGGCCGTGCTGGAGCCGCTCCGCGACGAGTGGGAGGGCGTGCGCACCGCCGCCGAGCAGCTCGTCGAACGGGCTGAGGACGCGACGGACCGGGCGCAGCGGACGCGCCTCCGCAACGAGGCCCGCCGCGTGCTCTCGGCCTTCCTGACCCGCCTCGCCGCCGTCCGCGTGCTCGACCCCGCCTGCGGATCGGGCAACTTCCTCTACGTCACCTTCGCCGGGCTGAAGGCGCTGGAGGACGAGGCCCGCCGCGTCTCCGAGCGGCTCGTCGGCGAGGCCGTCGGCGAGGGGTTCGGCGTGACGCCGACGCAGATGCGCGGGCTGGAGGTCAACGCCCGTGCCGCCGCCATCGCCGACCTCGTGCTCTGGATCGGCTACCTCCAGTGGCACCGCCGCCGCTACGGCGCGGCCCACCCGCTCCCCGAGCCCGTCCTCGAAGGCTACGGGCAGGTCGAGCACCGCGACGCCGTCCTCGGCCCCGACGGCAGGCCCGCGCCCTGGCCCGAGGCCGACTTCATCGTCGGCAACCCGCCGTTCGTCGGCGCCAGCCGGATGCGCGAGGCGCTGGGCGACGCCTACACCGAGGCGCTGCGGAAGGCGTACCCCGGCGTGCCCGAGAGCGCCGACCTGGTGATGTACTGGTGGGACCGCGCCGCCTCGGCCGTCCGCGACGGGCGCGCCCGCCGGTTCGGCCTCATCACGACGAACTCGCTCACGCAGACGTTCAACCGCCGCGTCGTGGAGCGCCACCTCGGCGCGCATCCGGGCCGGTCGGCCGGTCGGGACGGCGGAATGCGCAGGGACGACAGAATTCGTAGGGACGACAGAATTCGTAGGGACGACAGAATTCGTAGGGACACCATGCATGGTGTCCCTACAACCGGAACGACCGGAACCGGAACGACCGGAACCGGAACGACCGGAACCGGAACGACCGGAAC
>CAZOJJ010000056.1:0-11520 GCA_964580105.1 uncultured Rhodothermales bacterium
CCTCCGCCGGTTCGTCCACGAACACGCCCACCGGCTCGGGCCCGACGACCCACTCGATGATCTCCTTCGCCGTTCGGGGCTCGACGTAGCGGGGGCTCGCCGGGTCCTGGTCGAAGGCGAGGAAGTCGGCACCGACGGCGGAGGCGTAGCGGGCGTCTTCGAGGCGGGTGAGGCCGGAGAGTTTGATGTGCGTCTTCACGAAACGGAGGGTTGCGCTGGGGAGAACCTACGGAAGGGTCATCCCCACGAAAGCGGGAATCCAGCGGACGGTAGGGTGTTCATGGATCCCCGCGCAGACGGAAAGGACGGGGATGGGCTTTCCAGCAGGGGGCACGAAGGGTGGGGGGTCATCGTGTGCTCCCGGCCAGGACGGAGCCGACCCAGTTGCGGACGAGCGCCGCGCCCTCGGTGGTCAGGATGCTCTCGGGGTGGAACTGGACGCCTTCGACGGGACGCTCGCGGTGGCGGAGGCCCATGATCGTTCCGTCCTCCGTCCAGGCCGACACCTCCAGGCAGGCCGGGACCGTGGCCCGGTCCACGACGAGCGAATGGTAGCGCGTGGCGAGGAAGTCCTGCGGCAGGCCCGCGAAGACGCCCCGGCCGTCGTGGCGGATGCGGCTCGGCTTGCCGTGCATCGGCGCGGGTGCGTGGACGACCCCGCCGCCGTAGACCTCGCCGATGGCCTGGTGCCCGAGGCACACGCCGAGGACGGGCGTCGCCGGGCCGAGGCGGCGGAGGAGGGGCTCGGTGATGCCCGCCTCGGCGGGGTGGCCGGGGCCCGGCGAGAGCAGCACGCCCGCCGGCGCCATCGCCTCGACGGCCTCGACGGTCACCTCGTCGTTGCGGGCCACCACGTACGCATCCGTCGCCGCGCCCACGAGGTGGACGAGGTTGTAGGTGAACGAGTCGTAGTTGTCGAGAATCAGGATCAAGGGGAGCCTGCGAGCCGCGTACCGGAGGCCGAACCGGCCCCTCAGGCGTCACGCATCACGAAGCGGCACCGTACGTCGTGACGAGCCCGACGCGCTCACGGACGGGCCCCATGAACGCCTCGGCTTTCGCTCGGGCGGCCTCGGCGCCGGCGCGGAGCACGTCGCGGACGAAGTCGGGCCGCTCCTTCAGCGCTCGGCGGCGCTCGCGGGCCTCGGCGAAGTGGTCGTCGATCATGCCGAGGAGGGCCTGCTTGGCGTGACCGTAGCCGTAGCCGCCCGCCCGGTACGCCTGGGCAATCTCCTCGCGGCGGGCGTCGTCGGCGAACAGCTTGATGAGCGCGAAGACGTTGTCGCGCTCGGGGTCTTTGGGCGCCTCCAGCGGCGTCGAGTCCGTGACGATGGCCATCACCCGCTGCTTGAGCGCCTTGCCCTCGTCGAAGATGCCGATGGTGTTGCCGTACGACTTCGACATCTTCTGGCCGTCCAGCCCGGGCACGACGGCCACGTCCTCGAGGATGAGCGGCGCCGGGACGGGGAAGAGCGGCGCGTCCTCCGGGCAGAACGTCGCGTTGAAGCGGAGCGCGAGGTCCCGCGTGATTTCGATGTTCTGCTTCTGGTCCGCGCCGACGGGCACGTGAGTGCCGCCGTAGACGAGGATGTCGGCGGCCTGAAGGACGGGGTAGGTGAAGAGCCCGCCGTTGGCCGAGAGCCCCTGCGCCACCTTGTCCTTGTAGGCGACGCCCTTTTCGAGCTGGCTGACCGGCGTGAGGCAGAGGAGGATCCACGCCAGCTCCGTCACCTGCGGCACGTCGCTCTGTACGAAGAGGTGGGCCTTGTCGGGGTCGAAGCCGAGGGCGAGGTAGTCGAGCGCCACGTCGAAGGTGTAGCGCTCCAGCGCCTCGGGGTCGCGCAGCGTCGTCAGCGCGTGGTAGTTGACGATGAAGTAGTACGCCTCGTCGCGGCGCGCCTCGTCGTCGGCCAGGGCGATGTGCTGGCGGATGGCGCCGAAGTAGTTGCCGAGGTGGAGCGCCCCGGAGGGCTGCACGCCGGAGACGACGACGGTGGGGCCGGGTCGCGGGTCGGACTGCATGGCGGGCGCCGGATCAGGCGTGGGTCGCGGGGCGGGGGAGGTGGCTGGTGAGGGTGCGGAGCACGTCCATCCGGCCCGCGCTCCCCTTGGCGACGGCCTGGAGGATGGACCGCGTGCGCTCCTGGTGGTGCACGGCGTCCACCTCGGCGAGGAGGTCGTCGTGGTAGGCCTGCTCCATGTCCAGGAGGTAGCGGAGACGCGCGGCGTCGGTCGAGCCGGTGTCCTCCACCTCGGGTTCGGCGCCGAGGGCCGGCGGGCGCCGGGCGCCCAGGCTGTAGAGGGTTTCGGTGAGCTTGGCGGCCTCCGTTCGGGCGTAGGGCATCAGCGCGTCGAGGCGCTCACGGGCCTCCGCGCCGTCGAGGCGGGCGAGGACGTGGGCGTAGGCGCGGAGGAGCCGGTGGTGGCGCGCCGCGAAGGGGCTCAGGCGCTCGACCGTTTCCTCGCGGGAGACGTAGCGGCCGGCGCCGCCGCGGCCGAGGAAGGGGCGAAGGAAGGGGTACATGACGGGAGGCGGAAGGTGGCGAGGGTGGGCGCCTCGGGCGTGGCGAGGGTGGGGCCGGTGGAGAGGGAAAAGAAAGAGCCCGCTGCTCGGTCGGAACAGTGGGCTCTCGGCGAAAAATCGAGGCGGCCGGGACGCATGCCGGCGCGGGGCCCACCGTTCAATCGGCGGACCACCAGAGCCGGGTTACTCGAACAGCGGGCGTCGTCACGGCCGCGAAGGTAGCGACGTGCTCTCGGGTGGGGCAACCTCGCCGGCCGGCCAGGCGGGCGTCGAGGCGGGCGAGGGCACCGGTGGCGTCGGCCGTGCGGAGGGCCGTCTCCTGAAGGAAGACGCTCAGGGGGCCCCGGAAGCCGGCGGCCTGGATCGCCTCCTGGAACGTCCGCTCCGTCGGGTCCGCCACGAGGGTGCGAAAGCCGCCGAGCACCTCGCGGGGGTAGGGGAGCCGCGCCTCGACCTCGCGCCGCGTCGTCGCGCCGGCCCTCGCGCCAGGCCGTCACGCTGAAGCCGAGGAGCACCGAGAGGAAGAGGGCGAAGGCCTCGACGGCGAGAACGCCCCAGGACACGTTCTTGAGCTTGACCGAGCGCATCGGCGTTCACCCCTCCCGCTCCGGGAGCACGAGGCCGAGCGCCTCGGCCAGGGGCGCGTCGAGCCCGTAGACGTCGTCGTAGGTCGTCACGGCGCCGTCCGGCGTAACCCAGGCGGTGAAGTAGACGAGGTGGACGGGCACGGGCGCGTCGAGCGTCACGGGCCGCTCGCGCCAGGGGCCGCGCCAGATGGCTTCGACCTCCTCGGCGGCCCACCCGTTGGTGCGGCCGAGGAGGGCTGCAGCGAGGCGGTCCGGGTGCTCGGCGCGGACGCAGCCGTGCGAGAGCGTGCGGACCTCGCGCGCGAAGCCGCTCCGCGCGTTCGTGTCGTGGATGTAGATGGCGTGCTCGTTCGGGAAGAGGAATTTGGCCCGGCCGAGCGGGTTGCCGGGGCCGGGCTGCCGCACCATCCGGCCCTGGTAGCTCCCGTACTGCTCGCGCTGGATCGAGGGAGGAATCGTCCACGTCGGGTTGAAGACGATCTGCGTCATCGTGTCGGACATCACCGTCGTCGCCCACGTCCGTCGGCCGACGACCACGTTCATCCGCAGCAGCTCCTGGAACTGCGCGCCGTCGAACGCGCGGAGGGCGAGCTCGTAGGCCGGGATGTTGACGAACACGTGGAAGTCGCCGAGCGGATCGGGGAGCCAGCGCCAGCGCTCCAGGTTGAGGCGGAGGCGGGGGACGAGGTCGTCGGGGCGCCGGTTGAGCGCCGCGCGCGTCGCCTGGTCCACGACGCCCGTGCTGTCGAGTCCGCGCTCGGCCTGGTAGCGGCGGACGGCGGCGGCGAGGTCGGCGTCGTAGGCGAGCGCCGTGGAGTCGGACGGCGTCGGGCCGCCGTAGCCCGCAATCTGCATGCGGGCGCGGAGGGCCGGGACGCGGGGCGACACGTCGCCGGGGGTGAGGGTGACGCCGGGGAGCAGCGTCGGCCAGGCGTCGCGGGCGTCGAGAATGCGGCGGAGGGCCGCGCGGAGGGCGTGGTAGTCCGGAGCCTGGGGCCGGAGTCGGTCCACGGCGCGGGCGACGGCGCCGGCGGGGTCCTCGGTGCCGATGGCTTCGGCGAGGAGCGCCACGCGGTCGAGCGTCCGCCGCGTGGGCCGCCACTGCGTTGCCCGGTAGACCTCGGCGATCTCGACGTTGGGGCCGACGAGGTCGTCGCCGAGGCGGAAGAAGGCGTCGGTGAAGAGGAGGTCGCGGTCGGTCTGGAGGCTGTCGCCGGCCTCGGAGCGGGCGGGCGCGGCGGCGCTCAGGCGGCGGAGGGCGTCGACGTGGTAGGCGTCGGGGTCGAGGCCGTCGGCCTCGGCGTCCTCCAGGAGGTAGAGCAGCGTGTCGCGCGCGGCGGGATCCGGCCAGGCGGGCTCGAAGCCGCGCCGGCCGTAGAAGACGGCCACGTGCGGGTGGAGCGCGCGGCGTTCGCCGTCGAGGTAGGCGTAGCCGAGGCTGTCGCCCTCGAACCGCTGCTCGATCTGCATTCCGACCTCCTCCCAGCGCGCCCACGGCCGGGTGTCGAGGTATGCGAGGAGGGCGCTGCCGCCCAGGCTCAGTAGCAGGCCCAGGACGGCCGCCGGGTGGATCCGGAGACGGTTGTAGCGGTGCGACATAGAGGCCGTGGGTGACGGTCCGAAGCGGACCTGCGACCGGGCTGGAAGCTAGGGGACAAACCCCTGTCTCTCAACCGACGCGCCCGGCGATTTCGGCCCCGGCTCCGAGCCCGCTCAGCGGTGCGTGGCCGCGGCGACCGCCTCGCCCTCCGGCGCACCGAACAGGGCGTCTGCGAGGGGCGGGTCGTAGCCGTACACGTCGTCGTAGAACCGCACCACGCCGTCCTCGGACGGCCATGCCGTGAAGTAGACGAAGTGGACCGGGACGGGCCGGTCCAGCGGCACCGGCACCTCGACGCCGGGGGCGAGCGCCCGGTCCACGTAGGCGTCCGGCCACGCGTTGGCGATGCGGAGGAGGGTGCGCGCGAGGGCCTCCGGGTCGGCGGCCTGAATGCAGCCGTTCGAGAACGCCCGGGCCTCCGCCGCGAAGTGGCTCGGCTTGTTCGTGTCGTGGATCAGGACGGCGTGCGCGTTCGGCATCACGAACTTGATCCGGCCGAGCGGGTTGGACGGCCCCGGCCGCTGGACGATCCGGTACTGCCCCGGCTCGACGGCCGACCAGTCCACGCCGAGCGGGTCGATCACGCGGTCGCCCGCGAAGACGGAGAAGCCGCGCCGGACGAGCGTGGCGCCGCTGTCGGCGCGGGCCATCGGTAGAATGTCGCTGGCCTGGATCGAGGCGGGCACGGTCCACGTCGGGTTGAAGACGACGGCGCGGAGGGTGTCCGAGAGCACGGGCGTGGCCCAGGTCGTCATGCCGATGGCGGCGGGCATGCGGAGCGCCTCGCGCCAGCCGCCCTCGGCTGCCCGGTGGCGCACGACGAGGTCGTAGGCAGGCAGGTTGGCGAGGAGGTGGAGGTCGCCGAGGGCGCGGGGCAGCCAGCGCCACCGCTCCAGGTTCAGGCGGAGCGTTCGGATGCGGGCCTCCACGTCCACCTCGAGTGCGGCGAGGGTGGAGTCCGACAGCGTCGTGTCCACCGCCAGGCCCTCGTCGTTCTGGAACCGGGCGAGGGCGACGGCGAGCGTGGAGTCGAAGCGGTAGGGGGTCTCGGCGGTCCAGCCGGTGAGGGGGGCGTCGAGGTAGCCGAGGGCGGCGAGGCGGCCTCGCAGGTAGGGAACGCGGATGGAGGTGTCGCCCGGGCGGAGGGGCAGGCCGTGCGGGATCGGGGCCCGGTGGCGGGCGGCCTCGCGTAGCCTGGCGAGCGCGCGCCGGAGCGTGTGGTACTCGGGGTGCGGCGGCCGGAGCGCGTCGAGCGCCGCGACCGTTGCGGCGGCGTCGCCGGCCGCCAGGGCGGTGTGGAGGTCGGTGAGGACGTCGTGCGGCGGGGAGGACGGATGCCAGCGATCGGGATAGAGCCGGGCCGGATCGGCGGCGGGCGTGACGAGGGCCTCGCCGTAGCGCAGCACGCTTTCGGTGAGGAGGGCGTCCCACTCGGCCAGCAGCGTGGCGCGGGGATCGGGGCGGTCCTTCGCCGGATTCTGGTCCGCGATCCGTGCGTAGCGCTGAGCGAGGCGGTCGAGGCGGTCGAGCGGGAGGAGCGTGTCGTCAAAGCCGTCGAGGTGGGCCTCGGCGAGGGCGGTGCGGAGGGCGAGGCGGTCGGCCTCGGCGGGCCACAGAGGGGCAAAGCCGCGGGCGGCGTAGAGCGCGCGCGTCACCGAGTCGGTCGGAGCCAGCGGGCTGCTGAGCGAGGGGCGGGCGTCGGCCCACCGGGCGGCGAGGGCCTCCCGGACGGCGGCCGGGGCAACGGGCGCGGGGCGGTGGAAGAGGCCGTCGAACCAGCCGCCGAGGCCGAGGAGAAGGGCGAGGCCGTAGAGGGCCTTGGGGAAGGGGACGGGCATGGTCGCGGGGAAGGGCGGCCTATGTACGCCAAGGTAGCCGGCGGGGGTTTCATTCCCACGTTCGTGTTTTCCTGAGCCTGCCTCGGAGCGGGAGCGGCATGCCGTGCGTAGGAGCGCGCCCGAACCCTCCCGGCCCATGACCGCTCCCCTCGCCACCGTCAACGGCGCAGCCGCCCTTGCTTCCGCTCCTCGGCACGTCTTGGACTTCGAGCCTCCCCGCGACGGTTTCGCCTTTCCGAACTCCTTCCGATGGACGGACGACGACCTCGCCATGCTGACCGACGAACTGCGGCCGGTGCTCCGCGCGCTCGTCCTCGGGAGCGGTGGGCTGCTCGGCGGCGTGCTGGGTAGGGAGCGAGGCGCCCTCGCCGGGTTAGGTGCGGCGGTTACCGCCCTCGCGCTGCGGGCGCCCGAGCGGCTCGTGCACCGTCTCGCGCGCCGGTGGCCCACCTTCGGGCTCTGTGGTGGGATGGCCCTCGCCGCCGCCGAGCGCTGGCCGCATCGCGCCGGGCTGCCCACCTCCCAACTGGAGCCGGGTCCGCTCCGGGCCCACCTGCGCCGCCGCCAGGCACAGACGATCCGCGCAGCGGGTCCGACGTTCGTTCGCTACTGGCTCGCCGCCCTCGCCGGCCCCTCGAACGCGCTTCGGCTGGGCGGCGCGCTGCAGCGAGAGATCGGCCTCGCCCGGCGTCGCATCGAGGCGGGGCGGCCCGTCGTGCTCGGGCTCGTGGGGGATGCGCCCGATCCGTTCGCCATGCACCAGGTCGTGGCCTTCGGCTTCGAGACGGAGCCACGCGGTGCGACGACGTTCCTCGTCTACGACCCGAACGCGCCGGGGCACACGCGGCGCGTTCGTGCGCAGGCGAAGAACGGGAGGGCGTACGTCGAGACCGACCTGCCCACCGGGCCGAAACGGAACGGCGGCTACCACATCAACCGCACGCCGGGCCGCCTCGCGATGGCGTTCGTGGTGGACGTCTAGGGGCGGGCCTCCTCGCCCGGGAGGGGCGGGGCGAGGTCGGAGCGCTCCTCGGCCGGGCCGGGGTCCGTCGCCCCCGGGGGCTCGTCGCGTCGCCGCCGCCGCGTGTCTCGCATGGTGGCGAACCACGAGAACACGCCCGAGAGGCCGATCACGCCGACGATGATCAGCAGCGAGAGCCACGTCGGGATGTGGACCGCTTCGTGAGCCAGCATCTTCGCGCCGATGAACACGAGCACGACGCCGAGGCCGACGTGGAGGTAACGCACGCGCTCGATGATCCCGGCCAGCAGAAAGTACAGCGCCCGCAGCCCGACGACGGCGAGGATGTTCGACGAGAAGGCGAGGTACGGGTCGGTCGTCAGGCCGAGGATGGCGGGGATGGAATCGACGGCGAAGATCACGTCCGTCAGCTCGATCATGACGAGCACGAGGAACAGCGGCGTCACCCACAGCCGGCCGAGCTTGCGGACGAAGAAGTGCTCGCCGTGGTACCCTTTCGTGACGGGCAGCACCCGCCGGAGCGCCTTCAAGACGCGGTTGTGGCCGGGTTCGGCAGGCTCGCCCTCTCCGAAGAGCATCCGCCCGCCGGTCAGCAGCAGGAACACGCCGAACACGTAGAGCACCCAGTCGAACCGCTGGATGAGCGCGACGCCGACGAAGATCATCACCGCGCGCATCACGATGGCCCCGAAGACGCCCCAGAACAGCACGCGGTGCTGGTACGGCGCCGGCACGCCGAAGTACCCGAACAGCACCGCAATCACGAACAGGTTGTCGACCGAGAGCGACTTCTCGACGACGTAGGCCGTGAAGAACGTCAGGCCCGCCTCGGCGCTGTAGTGGAGCCACACGAACGCGTTGACGGCCAGCGAGGCCAGCACGAAGAACGCCGACGTCCACGCCGCCTCGCGCACCTCGATCTTGTGCGCCTTCCGGTTGAACCCCAGCAGGTCCACCAGCAGCAGGGCGACCACGTAGACCACGGTGCCGATCCACACCGCTCCCGTGACAGGCAGATGCGGGTCGGTCGGCATGGAGGACGGGCGGTCGGGAGGGGAGACGGCGCGTGTACGGTGCGATGCGCCGGAAGTGCCGGCCTTCGGCTAGGATTCGCTGAGGTCGCGGTGCCCGAAGTAGTAGAGGCAGAACTTCAGCTTCTGCGCCTTGAGCGGTCCGAACCCGGGCAGCGCCCGGAGGCGCCTTTCGACCTCGGCGCACGTGCCGTCCCGCCACAGGTTGGCGGCCGTGCCGTCGTACTCCTCGGCGAGGATGCGGGCCACCTGCTGCGTGGTGTCGGCCATCTTGCCCGTGAACCGGTGCACGGCCGGCGGCTCGCTGAAGACGGCCTGGAACGCCTCGGCGTCCATGTCGGCGATCCGCCGCATGTCGAGGTGGCCGAGCCGCTGCCTGAGCTTGAGCGGGCCGCTGAAGGCCGTCTCGGCGAGGACGCGCTGGTCGTAGAGGAGGCCGAGGAGGACGGCGTTGGGCTCCTCGCGGAGGTACCGGTCGGCCTCGGCGTCCTTGGTGGCGGTGCCCTCCAGCTGGAGCCGGTTGAGCATACGGACGAGGCCGCCGTCGAGCGCGGAGTAGTCGGAAGCGTCGATCATGGATGGGAAGGACGAAGTGGGAAGGACGAAGGACGGAGCTCCTGGTCGGCATCCCTGCGCGGGCGGGGATCCATGCGAACCGCGCAGGGAAGCCGGTCGATGGCTGGATGCCCGCCTGCGTGAGCACGACATGCCCGCCTGCGTGAGCACGACGAGGCGGGCGCGGGAGGCTCAATCGATCTTGCGGCGCCAGGTGGTGCCCACGGGACCGTCCATCACCTCGACGCCGAGCGCCTCGATCTCGTCGCGGATCGCGTCGGCGCGGGCCCAGTCCTTGGCTTTGCGGGCCTCTACGCGGGCCGCGATCAGCGACTCGACCTGCTCGGCCAGCGGGTCCGCCTCGGCGGTCGAGGTGGGCACCTCGTAGTCGGAGCGGACGATGCCGAGGAGGGCGTTGACGCGGTCGAGGAAGGCGTCGGCCGCGCGGGCGGCGTCGGCCGAGAGGGGCTGCTGGTGGTGCTGACCGAGGATGGCGCCCACCCCCCGGTACGCCGCCGCGAACGCGACGGGCGTGTTGAGGTCGTCGAGCATCGCGGCGAGCGCGTCGTCGTAGGCCGCGCCCAGCGTGGCCCCGAGGCGGTCCGGGCCGTCGCGCCCCGCCTCCAGCGCCTCCCGCACGACGGACTCCGCCTCGGCGATGCGCTGGCGGTGCTTCTGCGCGTCCTTGAGCGCCTTGAGCGTGAAGTTGAACGGCTGGCGGTAGTTGCCCGAGACGAGCACGAGGCGGAGGGCGAGCGGATCCACCGGCGCGCCCCAGTCGGCCCGTCCGCCGCGCTCCGGCGGCGCGGTGAGGTCGCGGACGGTGAGGAAGTTGCCGAGCCGCTTGCTCATCTTCTCGCCCTCGACCTGGAGGAACCGCGTGTGCATCCAGTGCCGCGCGAAGGGCGCGCCGGAGAGCGACTCCGCCTGGGCGATCTCGCACTCGTGGTGCGGGAAGCGGAGGTCCTCGCCGCCGCCGTGGAGGTCGATGGTATCGCCGAGGTACTGCTGGGCCATCACGGAGCACTCGAGGTGCCACCCCGGAAAGCCCCAGCCGAAGGGGGAGAACCACTGCATGAGGTGGCCCGGGTCCTTCTTCCAGAGCGCGAAGTCGCGCGGGTCGCGCTTCTCCTCGTCCACGACGACGGCGCGCGAGGCGGCGGCGGCGCCCACGTCGAGGCGGTCGGCCTCGGTGTTGCCGGAGAGCTTGCCGTAGTCAGGGAAGGAGGGGACGTGGAAGTAGACCCCGTCGGCCGTCTCGTAGGCGTGGCCGTTCGCGACGAGGGCTTCGACGGCGCGGATCTGCTCGCGGACGTGCTCGGTGGCGCGCGGGCGGACGTCGGGCTCGCGGAGGTTGAGGGCCCGCCAGTCGGCCACGAGGGCCTCGGTGTAATGGCGGGCGAGGTCCCACACGTTGGCGAACCGCTCGCCCTCCTTGCTCGCCAGCGCCTTCGCCATGCGGTCCTCGCCGGCGGCGTCGGCCACGTCGTCCTCCGTCAGATGGCCGACGTCCGTCACGTTGGAGACGTAGCGGACCTTCCAGCCGATGGCCTCGGCCACGCGCACGACGAGGTCGGCCGTGAGGAACGTGCGGAAGTTGCCGATGTGGGCGTAGGAGTAGACCGTCGGCCCGCAGGAATAGAAGCGGAGGACGGGCGTGCCGGAAGCGTCGGTCTCGCTCGGGACGAGCGGTTCGACCTGCCGGGTGAGGGAGTTGTAGAGGCGAAAGTCGGGCATTGCGTGTCTCGTAGTGCGTGTCGCGTAAGGGAAGAGGACGGGGCCGTCACGCAATACGGTTCAGGGTTGGGGTTTGAGGCTCGCCTTCGCATCCGCCTGCATCCGGGCGAGCATCGCCGCGAGGCCGCCCTGGCGGCCGGGGGAGAGCGCCTCGGCCAGCCCCGCCTCGCGGATGAAACCGGGCTCGACGGCGAGGACGGCCTCGGGCGTCTCGCCGCTCAGGCTCGTCACCAGCATCGCCGCCATGCCCTCGGCGATCTGGCCCTCGGCGGCGGCGCGGTAGTGCATCCGCCCGCCCTCGCAATCGGACGCCAGCCAGACCCGCGAGACGCAGCCACGGACGAGGTGCGCGTCGTCCTTTTCGGCCTCGGGGTAGGGGCCGAGGCCGGCGGCGTAGTCGAGCAGGAGGAGCGTCCGCTCCATCCGGTCGAGCGACGCGAGTTCGTCGACGTACTGCTGGAGCTTCGGGGGGAGGGGCATCGGCACGGGGGATCGGGTCTGCAAGCTACCGACGCCGTACGCGGCGGTGCCCGCACGGTGCCGGCACGGCGATGAACGTTCGGCGGATCGCCGGGAATCGCTCCCGTCTGAGGCGGGTGGGAAACCGCGCAGGCGGGGCGGGGCTCTAACGAAGCGCCTAAACGAAGCGCCTAAACGAAGCGCCTA
>CAZOJJ010000056.1:11620-18104 GCA_964580105.1 uncultured Rhodothermales bacterium
AACGAAGCGCCTAAACGAAGCGCCTAAACGAAGCGCCTACCTCGATGCCCTCATGACCGCTCCCGAACGCACCGCCCGCGAGGCCGGCCTCGTCTACGCCGCCGCCGACCGGCCCGGGATCACGCGGGTGCGGCGCGGACGGGGGTTCTCGTACCATCACGCCGGGGGCGGCCTCGTGAGCGACGACGAACGGGCGCGCATCGAGGCGCTGGCGATCCCGCCCGCGTGGGGCGACGTGTGGATCTGCCCCGATCCGCGCGGCCACCTCCAGGCCACCGGCCGCGACGACAGGGGGCGCAAGCAGTACCGCTACCACCCCGACTGGCAGGCCCACCGCAACCGCACCAAGTTCGACCGGATGGCGCCCTTCGGTGAGGCGCTGCCCGGTCTCCGGGCCCGCGTGGGCGAGGACCTCGGCCGCCCTCGGCTGGATCGCGACAAGGCCGTCGCCCTGGCCGTGCGGCTCCTCGACGAAACGCTCATCCGCATCGGCAACGCGGAGTACGCACAGGACAACGGCTCCTTCGGCCTCACCACGCTCCGGGACAGGCACGTCTCCTTCGACGGGGCGGAGGTCCGCTTCTCGTTCACCGGCAAGAGCGGGAAGGAGCACGAGATCACGCTCCGCGACCGCCGCCTCGCGCGGCTCGTCCGGGCCTGCCGCGACATCCCCGGCCATGCCCTCTTCCAGTACTACACCGAGGCGGGCAAGGGCACCGTCGGCTCGGGCGACGTGAACGCCTACCTCCGCGAGACCACCGGCGACGACTTCACGGCCAAGGACTTCCGCACCTGGGGCGGGACCGTGCTCGCGGCCACCGCCCTCCGTGCCTGCGGCGAGGCCGAGGACGAGAGAGCGTGCGAGCAGGCCGTCCTCGGCACGATCGAGGAGGTGGCCGCCGGGCTCGGCAACACCGTTGCCGTGTGCCGCCGGTACTACGTCCACCCCGACGTGCTCGATGCCTACCGCGACGGGACGCTGCTGGAGGCGATGAAGCGGCGGAACGCGGGCAACACGCCCGCCGGGCTGACGCCCGTGGAGGCTGCCGTCCTGAGCCTGCTCAAAGCACGCGGGGCCGGATCGTGAAACCCGGCCCCGCAGAGATGCTGGGAGCAGACGCTCAGCCGCCGAAGGTGACCTTGCCGCGCAGCGCCACGTCGGCCACGTCGCCGATGCCCACGGTGGCGTCGATGCCAAACATGCCGAACGAGACGCCGGCGCCGAGGTTCACGCCCACTTCGGTGTGCCGATCCGACGGGATGGCGTTGTTGTCTTCGTACTTGAACGAATAGAGGCCCACCCCGACGATGGGGTAGAACGCGGCCGTGCCGGTGCCGGTGAGGTCGAAGGGGTACATCGCGTTGAGGTTGGCGCGGAGCACCGTGAAGCTGAGGTCGTCGGCGACTACGCCGTAGGCCTGGATGGGCGGCTCGTTCGTGGCGGCGTTACCGCTGAGGCCGCCAATGCCGCCGGTGAAATCCGTCGATCCGAAGCCGATCTCGACGCTCGGCTCGATGTTGATGACGTTGGCGACGTTCCGTACCACGAGGTGGCCACCGATGAAGAAGGCGTCCGGCTCGAAGTCGGCGCCGCCACGGAGCCCGAAGCCGAGCTGGGCCTGGGCCGGGAGGGCGAGGAGGGCGGCGAAGCAGACGAGGAAGAGCGTGCGCATGGGGAGAGGAGGACAGTGAGAGAGGGACGGGGAGAAGCTTAGCGATCAGGACGCTCACATCAAAGTGGGGCTCCGATCCGGTTACGCCTGCCGCACCAACTCCCAGACGAGGTGAGGCAACTGCGGCACGATCAGCCGATCCGCCGCCAGCGCGGCGGCGTTCGCCGAGCCGGGGCAGCAGAAGAGGAGCGTGGGCGGCTCCCCGTACAGCCCGGCCGTCGCCCGCGAGAGCATCGAGGCGGGGCCGATGGCTTCGAAGGAGAGCATCCGGAACAGCTCGCCGAAGCCGGGCATCGGCTTCGTGATGAGCGACTCGGCCACCTCGACCGTCGTGTCGCGCCGGGCGATGCCGGTGCCCCCGGTGGTGACGACCACGTCCACGCGGCCGGCCTGCTCCTCCAGGACGGCGCGGAGGACGGCGGCGGCGTCCGGCACGATCCGGTAGGCGCCGACGGTGTGGCCCGCCTCGGTGATCCGCTCGACCAGCAGCCGTCCGCTGGCGTCGGCCGCCTCGGTGCGCGTGTCGGACACCGTGATGACGGCGCACCGCACGGGCGTGTCCTTCGAACGCCGCGCGTGCTCCTCAGTGCTCATGGTCGCGAACGTGCAACTCGGGGCGGGGCTCGCCGAACCAGCGCGGCGGGTCGTAGCCGTGCCCGCCCCAGGGCGCGCAGCGCAGGATGCGCCACGTCGCCAGGATCGTCCCCCGGACGGCGCCGTACTCCTGCAGGGCCAGGACGGCATACTGCGAGCACGTGGGCGTGTAGCGGCACGACGGCGGAAAGAGCGGCGACAGCACGACCTGATAGAGCCGCACGACGCCGACGAGCGCCATCCGGGGCAGGCGCCACACGGCGCGCCCGGCGGCTGCAAGGGAGGAACGAGGCATGGCGGAAGGGGGCGGGATCGGGGCGTCTACGCCTCAGCGGGCCTCGACGTTGCCGCGCGCTTCGGGGTGAACAGGCGGAGCCGCGCCGTCCGGCCGCTTGAGGCGTGGAGGGGCAAGCGTCATCGGAATCGAAGAACGCACGAGAGAACGTACGGCCCGGGAGGGACGTAGCCCTTATGCGGCTCGGGTGCGTACTTTTTAGCACCCCCCGCCGTTCGAGCCTTCCCCCACGCGCTCCCACCTCCATGCGACGACTGACCCCCTACCTCCTCGCCCTGCTCCTCCTCGGCGCGCTCGCGCCCGCCTCGGTGGCCCAGCCGGCCGACGCCGAACGGCCCCGCCTCACGCTGGAGAAGCTCTTCGCCTCCGGCGAGTTCGCGGGCGGCTACTTCCGCGGCGGCAACTGGGCCGAGGAAGGGCCCGTCCTCCTCTACATCGCCACCGACGACGCCACCGGCGCCTCCAACCTCGTCCAGTGGAACCTGGAGACCGGCGCGCGCACCACGCTCATCGACGGCCTGCAGCTCACCAAGCCCGACGGCGAGGGCGGCCTCATCGAGATCGAAGACTACGCCTACAGCCGCGACGGCTCCAAGGTGCTCCTCTACACCGACTCCGAGCGCGTCTGGCGCCTCAACACCAAGGGCTACTACTACGTCTATGACGTCGAGGCGGGCACGGTCACGCCGGTCTCCGACCGCGACGCCGGCTTCCAGATGTTCGCCAAGTTCAACCCGGACGCCACGCAGGTCGCCTTCGTCCGCGACCGCAACCTGTTCGTGGTCGATCTGGAGACGGGCGAGGAGCGCCAGCTCACGAGCGACGGCAGCGAGGGCGGCGTCATCAACGGCACGTTCGACTGGGTCTACGAGGAGGAGTTCGGCCTCCGCGACGGCTTCCGCTGGAGCCCCGACGGCCGCTACCTCGCCTTCTACCAGCTCGACGAGACCCACACGCGCGACTTCCAGCTCACCGACTTCTCCACGCTCTACCCCGAGTACCAGCGCTTCCGCTACCCGAAGGCCGGGGAGGCCAACTCCGAGATCCGCGTCGGCGTGATCGAGGTGGCCACGGGCGAGACCCGCTTCTTCGACACCGACACGTGGTTCGAGGGCGGCGACGAGACGGAGTACATCGCCTCGATGGGCTGGACGCCCGAGGGCGCCGACGCCCGGGTGTGGATGCTCCGCCTCAACCGCGACCAGAACGACGGCGACCTCCTCTACGGCGACCCCGCCTCGATGGACGTCTCGACCATCCTGGAGGAGACGACCGATTCCTACCTCGAGGTCGAGACCGGCTTCTCCGACCTCGCCACCGGCACCGTCACCTACCTCCGCGACGGCGAGCACTTCGTCTGGCGCTCCGACCGCGACGGCTTCTCCCACCTCTACCTCTACGAGAACGACGGCGACTTCGTCGGCCGCATCACCGAGGGCGCGTGGGACGTGACCGACTTCCACGGCGTGGACGAGGCCACCGGCACGGTCTACTTCACCGCCACCACGGACAACGGGATGGGCCGCCAGCTCTTCCGCATCGGCATGCCCGGCACCGACGGCGCCGGGCAGCCCGTGCAGATCACCGAGGCGCCCGGCTGGCACGGCGTCAACCTCTCGGCCGACTTCGCGTACTTCATCGACGCCTACTCCAACAGCACCACGCCGACCGTCACCACGCTCCATCGCATCTCGGGCGAGGTGGTCGACGTGCTGGAGGACAACGCGGCGCTCATCGCACGGCTCGCGGCGTACGACCTTCCGGCCGTCGAGTTCATGACCGTCCCCGCCGCCGACGGCACGCCGCTCAACGCCTACCTCATCAAGCCGAGCCACTTCGACCCGACGCGCACGTACCCGCTGCTGATCCACACCTACGGCGGGCCGGGCTCGCAGGAGGTCCGCAACGCCTGGGGCGGGCAGGAGCGGCTCTGGCACCACTTCCTCGCCGAGGAGTACGGCATCCTCGTGGCGGGCGTGGACAACCGGGGCACCGGCGGGCGCGGCAAGACCTTCAAGGCGCTCACGCAGCGCCGCCTCGGCATCCTCGAAGCCGAGGACCAGATCGCCGCGGCCCAGCACTTCGGCGCGCTGGACTACGTGGATGAAGACCGCATGGGCATCTGGGGCTGGAGCTACGGCGGCTACCTCACGCTGCTGGCGATGCTCTACGGCGACGGGCCGGAGACCTTCCGCACGGGTGTGGCCGTGGCCCCGGTCACGACCTGGCGCTACTACGACACCATTTACACCGAGCGCTACCTCTCGACGCCGCAGAAGAACGCCGCCGGCTACGACGACGGCTCGCCCGTCAACTACGCCGCCAACATGGCCGACGACCAGAACCTGCTCATCGTCCACGGCGACGCCGACGACAACGTGCACGTCCAGAACACGATGGTGATGGTGGACGCGCTGATCGCCGCGGGCAAGCAGTTCGAGCTCATGCTCTACCCCGGCCGCAATCACGGCATCTACGGCGGCAACACCCGGATGCACCTCTTCACGATGCTGACGGAGTTCTTCCGCGACACGCTCGCCGAGGCCGAGACGGCCGAGACGGCGATGAGCGGGACGCACTGAGGCCGCCCGCCTCGACACGCCCGCGCCCCGGGACGGATCGTCCGTCCCGGGGCGCGGGGTTCATGCCGGAAGCGCCCAGCGGGGCACGGTCTCCGGCAGCGTAGCCGCGGTCTCCCGCGACACCAGCTCGAAGTCGGCGAAGTCGAAGCCGGGGCCGACGGAGCAGCCGACGAGCGCGTAGGCGCCGAGTGGCCGGGCCGCCTGCCAGCACCCGGCCGGCACGACGGCGACGGGCGCGGCGGCCTCGCCGACCGGCCCGAGGCGGACGCGCCGGAACGTGCCCTGTGCATCGAGCCAGCCGAGTTCGAGCGGGTCGCCCTCGTAGAAGTGCCACGCCTCGTCGGAGGCGACACGGTGCAGGCGGCTCACCTCGCCGGCCCGGAGGAGGAAGTAGATCGTCGTGAGCGCGCTGCGCGTCCCCCGCCCGTCCCGGGGCTCCACCTCGGCGCCCGCGCGGAACACCTCGCGGAAGTGGCCGCCTTCCGGGTGAGGGTGGAGGCCGAGGACGGCGATGAGCTGGGCGGCGCGCTCGTCCATAGGGTTACGACGGCAGCAGTTCGATGCGGACGCGCGCCGTGCCGCGACCGAGCATCCCCAGCGCCCGGGCGGCGCCCTTCGACACGTCGATCACGCGGTGCCCCGCGAACGGGCCCCGGTCGTTGACGCGGACGACGACGCTGCGGTCGTTGCGGAGGTTCGTCACGCGGAGGCGCGAGCCGAGGGGGAGTGAGCGGTGCGCGGCCGTGAGGCCCTCGGGGTCGAACGCCTCGCCGCTGGCGGTGGGGTTGCCGCGCAGCTCGTCGCCGTAGTAGCTGGCCTCGCCGCCCGCGATCTCGCGGCCCCGCTCCTCGGCGGATTCGGACGGGCGGTGCGTCGAGTCCGCCGCGAGCCGGCCGGGGCGCATCACGCCGGCCTGTCCACGACCGAGTACGACGGCCTCGGGCTCGGGAGCCGGTCGGAGGCCGAGGTAGAGGGCCAGGCCGAGCCCGACGCTCGCCAGGAGGAAGGCGAAGACAAGGAGCCGCCGCAGGCTGTCCACCTGGCTGCGGAGGGAGCGGGCCACGCGCCGCGCCACGCGCTGGCGGACCCGGCGTTCGCGCTGCCGTTCGAGGGAGTCGTGTCGCTGAAGCATGACGAGGGGAGGCTGCGGGATGATACCAAGCCGCCTTCTCGCAGAGGTCGTTCCAGGTGCACCGGATCGGATAAAATGAATCGGGTCTTCACATACATCGCCCCCATTCGCCGATCTGCCCGGCGGAGCCATGGATGGTGAACCGTCCCATGTGCTTAGAGCTAGACATCCGGCTTGGCGAGGGCATCGACCGCGAGGGCGCCCATGA
>CAZOJJ010000057.1:0-17973 GCA_964580105.1 uncultured Rhodothermales bacterium
GCCGCTGCCGTAGCGGGTTACGGCAGTCTCGGGCCGGCCGCCTCGCCACGGGGATCCAGCGCCCGCTGGTACCGCCGTGTCACCGTGGTCTGTCCGGGGCCCCGGTACGTCGCCTCGTAGACACTCAACCGGTCTGGCAGGTGCTCCAGCAGCACGATGGAGGTGGGCCCCCCGTCGTCCCCGAGGCCGAGGCGCATCGTCAGGGTCCCCAACTGGAGGCGCTGCGCGTAGACGTAGGTGCGCGCGCCATCGGGGGCCTCGACGTAGACCTGCCAGGGCTGGCCGTCGTCCCAGGCCGGGCGGCCCCGGTAGAGCTCCACCTGTGCCGTGAGCACGACCTGCTCGGGCAGCGCGTCGCCGGTGAGGTCCGCCTCGGCGCGCACCTGGTAGTTCCAGCCGTATTCTCCGGCGACGGCGGGCGGCAGGGTGGAGTCAACGAGGGCTACCGACCGTTCAGCCAGGGAATCAGATGGCGCGACGGTGGGGCCGTCGTGGGAGGGCGGCGCGTCCTCGACGCAGGCGCTGACGGCCAGCACGGCGGCGAGCGTGTAGACCCGTGCTTTCATGAGTACCCCGGGATGAGGGGAAGAGCAAAAAAATCGCCCCGCACGGCGTCGTACGGGGCGATTCGGGGGGAGCGGAACACGGGACTCGAACCCGCGACCTCAACCTTGGCAAGGTTGCGCTCTACCAGCTGAGCTAGTTCCGCGTCGGGAGACCCATGATACGGAATCGAGCGGGCGGGTGTCAACGCGGGCACCACCCGTGGGGAGGGGGTCACGCCATTTTCAAACGGCGTGCCGGGGGGATCACGACCGGAGCGAAGAGGAGAACTCCAGACGGACGAACCCGGGCCGCCGCCCGGCGTACACCGCTCGCTCCTCTCCTCACGCAAGGCCCTTCTCCATGCCTACCGAACACACCACCGTCATCGTCTCCGTCAACACCGACGCCGACGAAGAGGCGCGGATCGAACGCATCAACGCCCAGGTGGGCGAGGGCTGGCGCGTCGTCAGCACCGTGCCCCTCTCCGGCGGCGGCTCCGGCCCCGGCGGCGAGTCCGAGGACTTCCTCCGCCTCCAGGTCACCCTCGCCCGCGACGTTGACGAGCAGAACGTCGTCGTCCGCGACCGGATCGGCGCTGAGGGCGCGCAGCCCGAGGACCGCGAGGGCTGACCGATGCTCTTCCCCATCAGCGACGACGACCGCCGGCTCGACGGGCCGGCCTTCGTGACGTGGGCGCTCCTGGCGCTCAACGTGCTCGTCTACGTCGTCTTCCAGGGGCTCGGCGCCGACACGGCGTTCACGTACGGCTACAGCGTCGTGCCCCTCGAACTCACCACCGGCACCGACCTCACCTGGCCGACGACGGTCGGCATGGCCGGGCAGCAGGTGTCCATTCCACACGCCCCCGGGCCGGTCCCGATCCACCTCACGGTCCTGACGGCGATGTTCATGCACGGCGGGCTGGGCCACCTCGGCGGCAACCTGCTCTACCTCTGGATCTTCGGCGACAACGTCGAGCACCGGTTCGGCGCGCTGCCGTTCCTGGCGTTCTACCTCGTCAGCGGCGTCGCCGCCACCGTTGCCCAGATCGCCCTCGACCCCGACTCCGTCATCCCCAACCTCGGCGCCAGCGGGGCCATTTCCGGCGTGCTCGGCGCGTACCTCGTGCTCTTTCCGAAGAACCGCGTCTTCGCCCTCTTCTTCTTCCGCGTCGTCGCCATCCCGGCCGTGCTCGCGCTGGGGCTGTGGATCGCGCTCCAGTTCGTCAACGGACTCGGCGCCTTCGCCGCGACGGAGCAGACGGGCGGCGTGGCCTACGGCGCCCACGTCGGAGGCTTCGCGGCCGGAGTCGTCCTGGCGCTGATCCTCCGCCGCGTCCTCCCCGAACGCTCGAACGTGCTGGAGCCGGCCATGCGGCGCGACCCCCGCACGCACCCACTCTGGCGCTGATTCCGTTTCACCTTCCGCCTCCATCGCCATGCCTGCTCCCCACAAAGACCGCCAGCCCTCGCCCGAGGAAATCGAGGAAACCATCGACGACGAAAACGAGGTGGACGAGGCCTCGTTCGAGAGCTTCCCCGCCAGCGACGCCCCGGCCTGGACGCACCAGCGCATCGGGCCGCCGCCGGCCGACGACGAGAACGATGACGCCTGACCCCGCTCCGATGCCGCTCAACGAACGCCACCAGCCCTCGCCCGAGGAGATCGAACGGACCATCGACGAGGACGACGAGGTGGACCAGGCTTCCTACCAGAGCTTCCCGGCCAGCGATCCGCCGGCCTGGACGAACCCGGACGCCGACCCGCCGCTCCTCCGTGAGGAGCGGCGGGCCGAGTAGCCGCGCGACGGATCCTCGCCGGCGCGGGCGGCGTTCGCCGGGCGCAGGACGGCCGTCGCTCGTCCTGCGGCCCTTCTCACACACGCACCTCTCCCATGGCAGACAACAACGGCTCCTCCGGCGCCTCCACCGCCGTCGTGGCGGTCGTCGGCATCATCGCCATCCTCGTCATCCTCTGGTTCCTCTTCCTCCGCGGCGGCAGCCCGGCCGACGGCGGCCTCGATGCCGACGTGGACATCAACGTGCCCGAGGAGGTCATCCCCGAGTAGCGCGAGGACCTCCCCGACACGCGAACGCCCCGCTTCCACTTCGGGAGGCGGGGCGTTCGCCGTTCAGCGTTCGCCGTTCGCCGTTCGGCGTTCGCCGTTCAGGGAGGGGCGGGGCGGACTTACTCCTGCTCTTCGGCCGTCTCCTCCTCGGGGCTCTCGGCGGCTGCATCCGGCTCGGCCGCGTCCGCGGCGTCGGCCTTGCGCTTGCGCGCCTTCTTGGTCTTGAAGGTGAGCGTGTCCTCGCCCTTCTTGTGGTCGACCGTGATCTTGGCGCCCTCTTCGAGGTCGTTCTGGAGGATGGACTCCGCCATCGGGTCCTCGACGTACTTCTGGATGGCCCGGCGGAGCGGGCGCGCGCCGAACTGCGGGTCGAACCCCTTGTCCGCGAGGAACGTCTTGGCCGCCTCCGTCATCTCGATCTCGATGCCGAGCTCCTCCACGCGGCGGAAGAGGTCGTGCTTCATGATGTCGATGATCTCGAAGATGTGCTTCTTCTCCAGCGGGTGGAAGACGATCACGTCGTCGATGCGGTTGAGGAACTCGGGGTTGAACACCCGCTTGAGCGCGTCCTCCACCGTCGACTTCATCTTCGAGTAGTCGAACGTTTCGTCGGTGAGCGAGAAGCCGATCCCCTTGCCGAGGTTCTTGATGTCCCGCGCCCCGATGTTCGAGGTCATGATGATGATGGTGTTGCGGAAGTCCACCCGGCGGCCGAGGCCGTCGGTGAGGATCCCGTCATCGAGCACCTGGAGCAGGATGTTGAACACGTCCGGGTGCGCCTTCTCGATCTCGTCGAGCAGGACGACGGAGTACGGCTTGCGGCGGACCTTCTCGGTCAGTTGCCCGCCCTCCTCGTAGCCGACGTACCCCGGAGGCGCGCCGACGAGCCGCGACACGGAGAACTTCTCCATGTACTCCGACATGTCGATGCGGATGAGGGCGTCCTGGCTGTCGAAGAGGTACTCGGTCAGCCGCTTGGCCAGCTCGGTCTTGCCGACGCCGGTGGGGCCGAGGAAGATGAACGAGCCGATGGGCCGCTTGGGGTCCTTGAGCCCGGCGCGCGTGCGGCGGATGGCCCGCGAGAGCTTCTCGATGGCCTCGTCCTGTCCGACGACCGTGCCCTTGAGCGACTCGCCCATGGCCATGAGCTTCTTGCCCTCGGAGGTCTGCACCTTGTCCACCGGGATCCCGGTCATCATGGCGACGACCTGGGCGATGTCCGTCTCGGTGACGGGGTACGTCTCCGTCTCGGCCTGCCGCTCCCACTCCGCCTTCGCGTTCTCCAGCTCTTCCTGGAGCCGCTTCTCCTTGTCGCGCAGGCGGGCGGCCTCCTCGAAGTTCTGCGTCTTGACGACCTTGTTCTTCTCCTCGCGGACGCCCTCGATCTCGGCCTCGAGCTCGACGATCTCCGGCGGCACCTTGATGTTGGCGAGGTGGACGCGCGCGCCCGCCTCGTCCATCACGTCGATGGCCTTGTCCGGCAGGTGGCGGTCGGTGATGTAGCGTTCGGAGAGCTTGACGGCCTGCTCCAGCGTGCCCTCGTCGTAGACCACGTTGTGGTGCTCCTCGTAGTAGGGCTTGATCTGGTTGAGGATGGCGACGGCCTCCTCGGGCGTGGCCGGGTCCACCATGATCTTCTGGAAGCGGCGGTCGAGCGCGCCGTCCTTCTCGATGTACTGGCGGTACTCGTCGAGCGTGGTGGCGCCGATGCACTGGATCTCGCCGCGCGCCAGCGCCGGCTTGAACATGTTGCTCGCGTCGAGGGAGCCGGAGGCGCCGCCGGCGCCGACGAGCGTGTGGAGCTCGTCGATGAAGAGGATCACGTCCGGGCTCTTCTCGAGCTCGTTCATGACGGCCTTCATGCGCTCCTCGAACTGGCCGCGGTACTTGGTGCCGGCCACGAGGGCGGCGAGGTCGAGCGTGACGATGCGCTTGTCGTAGAGCACGCGGCTGACCTTGCGCTGGATGATGCGCAGGGCGAGGCCCTCGGCGATGGCCGTCTTGCCGACGCCCGGCTCGCCGATGAGCACGGGGTTGTTCTTCTTGCGGCGCGAGAGCACCTGCGCCACGCGCTCGATCTCACGCTCGCGCCCCACGATGGGGTCGAGCTTGTTCTCCTCGGCGAGCTTGGTCAAGTCGCGGCCGAAGTTGTCGAGGACGGGGGTCTTGCTCTTCTCTGCTGGCATGTTCTGTCGCTCGCGTCTGGAGCGGGAGCCGCCGCCGCTACCGCCTTCTTCGGCAGGCCCGGAGCGGGGGGCGGCCTTTCCGCTGATGATCGAATCGAGTTCGGCGCGCACGGCGTCGTAGGTGATCGAGAAGCCCTGCTGGAGGATTTGCGCGGCGATGTTCTCGTCGTCGCGGAGCAGGCTCAGCAGCAGGTGCTCGGTCCCAATCACGTCGCTCTTGTAGAGCTTGGCCTCGAGGTAGGTGATCTTGAGCACCTTCTCGGCCTGCTTCGTGAGCGGGATGTTGCCGACGGTGAGGGTGCCGCCGGTGGAGCGCACGGTGTCCTCGACGGCCTTCTTCAGCTTGAAGAGGTCGCTCCCGAGGTTGCGGAGGATCTTCACGGCGATCCCCTCGCCTTCGCGGATGATGCCGAGGAGGAGGTGTTCGGTGCCGATGTAGTCGTGCCCGAGCCGGATGGCTTCCTCCCGGCTGTAGGAGATGACGTCGCGGACTCGGTTGGAGAAGTTGCCTTCCATCAATTCGGGGTCGGGCCGGCGGTGGGGGCAGGCCGTGGGGTGGCTAGGCGGCGAAGGAGGAGCCGCAGCCGCAGGTCTGGGTGGCGTTGGGGTTGTCGAAGACGAAGCCGCGCGCGTCGAGGCCGTCGTGGTAGTCCACGATGGTACCCATGAGGTAGAGCCCGTGGCGCTTGTCCATGTAGACGGCGAGGCCCTGCTCGGCGAACTCGAGGTCGTGCTCGCGTTTCTTATCGAAGCCGAGGATGTAGCTCATGCCCGAGCAGCCGCCGCCCTTGACGCCGACGCGGAGGCCGTAGTCCTGCGGGATCTGCTTGTTGGCGACGATGCGCTTGACCTCGGCGGCGGCGCGGTCGGTGAGTCTGATCGGGCTTGGCTTGGCCTTCCGGGCCGGCGCGGCGTTCGGGGCGGCGTCCGGCAGGGTGGGGGACGGGGCGGTGTGCATGGTCGTGGGGTCGTCGGGTGGCCTCGCGCGCCGGGTCGCCCGGCGGCGAGGGTACAATCCGGGCTGAGCGAACGCTGTTCCAACGCGGCCCCCGATTCGAGCGCAGTTCGCGGGGAAAGCGGCCGAGTCGTCGGTAGCGCGTCCCGAACGGGAGCAAGGTCGCCTCCGGCAGCGGCGCGCACAAGGGGCCGGGCCGAATTCGCAGGGGGCCGGCCGCGCGGGTTGTCCTCGTTCGGGGGCGGAGCGGCCCCCAACGCGCGGTTACGAGCGGAGGGGAGGCCCGAGGTGGGCCGTGTGCCTCATTCGGGCCGTGTGCCTCATTCGGGCCGTGTGCCTCATTCGGCGTAGAGGCTGAGCACGAGCCCCACGCCGGCCTTCGTGTACGCCACCGAGGCGGCCTCGACGTAGCCGAGGAAGGCGTTGAATCCAAACGGCTCCCACACCCACACGTTCACGCCGGCCTCGATGCCCCAGGCGAGCCCGTAGGCCTCGCCGTAGCCGAACCCGGCGAACCCGCTGAGGTAGGGGTCGGTCGTGGAAGCCGGGCGGACGTAGAGCGTGTGGGTGGAGAGGACCTCGTAGTCAAACGCGCCGTCGAGCTGGTAGCCGGCGACGTAGCCGCCGCAGCGGTAATGGGCGTCGTAGCAGGGGTAGTCGGCGGAGAGGGACGGGACGGTGAGCGTCGCGCCCCCGCCGTAGCCGGCGCCGAGGCCGATGCGGAGAAGGGCCCGGTTGGCCGGGTGGACGCCCGGCTGCGCCCCGGCGGCCGTCGCGAGGAGGGCGAGTAGGAGGGCGGCGTAGCGCATGGTCCTTCGGAAACGAGGAGGGGGGCCGGGGGTCCACCACAGCACCCGGCCCCCTGTGCCTCCGTCCGGGCTGGACGGGGTGGCACGTCGGACGCTTACTTGGCGATGTCGAACTGCCCACTCGTGACGGTGACGCTCGATCCGTTGTTCGGGCAGAGGGCCGTGAACGAGAAGGAGCCCTTCGCGCTGTCGTCGCCGATGGCGTCGATGGTGAGGGTGACGCTGCCGGCGCCGGGGATGGGCGAGGCCGAGCAGGTCAGGGCCGCCTGCGGATCGTTCAGGTCGATTTCGGCGTAGGTCGCCGTGATCGGGGCCTGGGTGCCCACCTGGGCCTGCGCCCCACCGATGTTGATCTGGCGTTGCGTGGGACCGTCGGACCCATCGAAGTTGGTGATGCCGGCGATGGTGAGCAGGCCGTTCGAGATGTCGATCTGGACACACTCGGCGGTGAACGCCTGGCCGTTGGCCGTGGCCGTCATCGAGCCGTCGGCGCAGGCCCCTCCGTTGGGGCCACCGGGCTCGCCGCTGTCGCAGCCCGCAGCGGCGGGGAGGAGGGCGAGGGCGAAGAGGAGGGTCAGGGGACGTCGCATGGGAGCGAGAGGGAGGGAGTCGGAGGGAGGGCGACCCGGCCCGCCGGGCTCTCCGTCGTTGGCCTCGGCCGGGCGTAGGCGCCCGCCCGGTACGACGGCGCGTGCGAAGGGAGCCCGGCGAGCGGGTCGTGTGCGTTCCCTCCAACCCAAGAGGCGTACCAAGCCCCGAAAACGGCCGGAAACGGGAGCGCTCGGCTGGAACGTGGCGGATCGGATACGGACGCGGCGAGGCCGGTGCCACCCATCCGATACGGGCGAGCTAAACGCCCTCGTCCTGGAGGTCGAGTTGGCGGAGGAGCCGCGAGAGGTACGTCCGGTTCAGGCCGAGGGCCCCGGCCGCGCCCGTCCGGCTGCCGTCGTGCGCTTCCAGCGCCTCGCGGAGCAGCCGCCGTTTGAAGAGACGGACCGCCTCGTGATAGCCGCCCATGCCTCCGGTGGCCTCGTCGTCCTCCTCCGGGTCGCCCGCCACGGAGGGCGGGAGCAGGTCGCTCGTGATCGTCGGCGTCTCCGACAGGATGACGGCGCGCTGGACCACGTTCTCCAGCTCGCGCACGTTGCCGGGCCAGGGGTGCGCCTCCAGCGCGGCGAGGGCGTCGGCCGAGAGCGTCAGTGCCGGGCGGCCGTGCTCCTCGGCGAAGCGGCGGACGAAGTGGCTCGCCAGCGGCCCGACGTCGTCGCGGCGCTCGCGGAGCGGCGGCACGGCGAGGTCGAACACGGCGAGGCGGTAGTAGAGGTCCTCCCGGAAGTCGCCCGCCTTGATCCGCTCCGGGAGGTCGCGGTGCGTGGCCGCCACCCAGCGGACGTCGGCACGGCGCGGCGCGGTGTCGCCGACGCGCGTGTAGGTGCCGGTCTGGAGCACGCGGAGGAGCTTGACCTGGAGCGCGGGCGGCATGTCGCCGATCTCGTCGAGGAAGAGGGTCCCGCCCGCCGCCGAGGCGATCAGCCCCTCCTCGTCGGCGACGGCCCCCGTGAAGGCGCCCTTCTTGTGGCCGAAGAGCGTGCTCTCCAGGAGCGAGTCGGGGATGGCCCCGCAGTTGACGGCCACGAACGGCCCGTCGGCTCGCTTGCTGTTCGCGTGGAGCGTGCGGGCGACGAGCTCTTTGCCCGTGCCGCTCTCGCCCGTGATGAGCACCGTCGCGTCGGTGTCGGCCACGGCGGCGAGGCGGTCGAGGAGGCGGAGCATGGGGGCGCTGCGACCGAGCAGCTGCGGCGCGCGGAGTCGCCCCTCGACGCGCGCGCGGAGGTCGGTGGTCTCGGCTTCGAGGCGGTCCAGGCGGTGCGCGAGGCGGAGGGCCGAAGCCACCTGCTGCCCGAAGACGCCGACGACGTCGAGGTCGGCCTGACCGAAGGGGGGGCCCTCCGAGCGGCGACGGTCCACGTAGACGGCGCCCCAGACGCTCCCGCGCGCCAGCAGCGGCACGCACAGCGCCGCGTGGAGGCCGGCGCGGATGAGGCTCGTCTGCACCGCCAGCGACTGGTGCTCGGCCACGCTCTCGATGTTGACGCCCTTTCGGAGCTGGCGCACCCGCTCGATCACGCCCGCGCTCGCGGCCCGCACCTCGGCCTCCTCGACCCGGTGCGCGATCACGCGCTCCGTCGCGCCCTCTTCGTCCAGGACGACCAGCGCGCCGGCGTCGGCGTCGAGCGCCTCGACGAGGGCGACGAGCGCCTCGCGGAGGGCAGGCACGGAGGGGCGGTCCGCGTGCAGCAGCAGCGTCCGCGTATAGAGCGCACGGAAGGCGCCGTCGGACGACGCGGCAGCCGGCTGGGCCGACTGCGCCGTGGTCCGGTAGGCCCCCACGATTTCCTTGAGCGCCTCCTGTACGGCATGCCGCGTCGGCGCATCGACGGCGTCGGCGACGAGCAACTGGATGCGGTGGGTCGCATCGAGGAGGCGGGCGAGCGCGTCGGCGGGGGGCACCGGGCGGCCGGACATGGCGAGGGGGGGAGTGGGGCCGTAAAGTACGGCGGGCGGGCCCATCGCTTCGAGCGAGAACGGCGATGCGCGGCCAGGCCCGGCGCACCCACCTCGGCCGCCGACGAACGAAAGCGCTCCGTCGTAGCGACCCCGATCCGGGTCGAGCCGTACAGTCGGCCCGCAAACGAGCGCGCTGCGGGGCCGGGCCGAGGCCCTTCGTGGCGGAGGCGCATCCGTGCGCGAGGGAAAGTAGGAGACGGTGGTATTTTGCCTTCCTGCCTTTCCGACCCCTCATGCGCTCTCTTGCCTTCCTCGCGGCGTGCCTCCTGGTCCCGGCCCTGCACGCCCAGACGCCCAACGCCTCCGGCGGCCCGCTGCGGTCCGAGCAGGCCGCGTTCGACGTCACTTACTACGACCTCGACCTCCGCATCGACCCGGCCGGCCGTGCCATCGACGGCACGCTGACGATGACGGCCGGCGTCGTGGTGCCGACGGCGCACCTGCTCCTCGACCTCGACGCGCCGCTGGCCGTCCACGCCGTACGCGTCGAGCAGGAGGGGAGCGAGGGCTTAGAGCCCGCCTCGTTCGAGCGGGGCGAACTCACCCTCCGCGTGGCGCTGGGGCGGACGGCCCAGCCCGGCGAGACCGTCCGCGTGGCCGTCGCCTACGGCGGCTCGCCGCGCGTGGCGCCGAACCCGCCGTGGGTGGGCGGCTTCTCGTGGGAGGAAACCGCCGACGGGCGGCCCTGGGTGGCCGTCTCCTGCCAGGGCGAGGGGGCCGACGTGTGGTGGCCCACGAAGGACCACCCGTCCGACGAGCCCGACTCCATGCGCATCGCGCTCACGGTGCCGTCGGGCCTCAAGGCGATCTCGAACGGCCGCTTCGAGGGCGCCGAGGCCGCCTCGGACGGCTGGACCACCTGGCGCTGGTTCGTCTCGACCCCGATCAACAACTACGGCGTCTCGTTCGGCGTGGCGCCCTACGCCGAGGTCGAGCAGGTCTACGAGAGCCCGCTCGGCTACACCATGCCGGTCACGTTTTACGTGCTGCCCGAGCGCGAGGCGGACGCCCGCCGCTCGCTGCCCGGCTTCCTCGACCAGATCGCGTTCCTCGAAACCACCCTCGGCCCGTACCCCTTCCGCCGCGACGGCTACAAGATCCTCCACACGCCCTACCTCGGCATGGAGCACCAGTCGCTCATCGCCTACGGCGACGACTTCTCGGAGAACGACTTCGGGTTCGACTGGCTGCACTTCCACGAGTTCGCCCACGAGTGGTTCGCCAACCTCGTCACCGCGCCCGACTGGGGCGACATGTGGGTCCACGAGGGCTTCGCGGTCTACCTCGAAGCGCTCTACGCCGAGTCGCTGGCCGAGCGCAACGGGGAGGACGGCCTCGCCGCCTACCACGCCTACCTCAACCAGCGGCGTGCCCAGATCAACAACCGGCGGCCCGTCGCGCCCGGTGTGCCCACCAACTCTCACGGCGTGTACTTCGGCGACGACGCGCGCTCCGACGGCGACATCTACGTCAAGGGCGCCTGGATTCTGAACACGCTCCGCTACACCCTCGGCGACGACGCCTTCTTCGACGGCCTCCGCCGGATCACCTACCCCGGCGGCATCGAGGCGGTCACACGCGACCAGGGCTGCGGTTGCCACTTCGTCTCCACCGAGGGCGTCCAGCACGCCTTCGAGGAAGCCTCCGGGCGTGACCTCGACGCCTTCTTCCGGGTCTACCTCCGCCAGCCCGACGTGCCGCGCCTCGTCATAGATCACCCCGAGAGGCGCCTTCGCTGGAGCATCCCGGGCGGCGTGCTCGCCGAGGGGCAGGCCTTCGAGGTGCCCGTGCCCGTCGTGTGGGGGCCCGAGGTGCGCATCGAGATGACCGGGGGCGAGGGGGAACTGCCGGAGCCTCGGTCCCTGCCGCGCATCGATCCGGACGGCTGGCTCCTCATGGAGCGCGAGGAACGCTAGTACCTTCCTCGTCCCTTCCGGCCAACGACCGACCTTTTGCTGCCGTGAACCGACGCTACGCCCTGTACGTGGGCCTCCTGTTCGTGCTGGGTTCGGCCGCCTCGGTGGAGGCGCAGCCGCTCCTGGCCGAGTTCGAGCCCGCCGTCACCACCTTCACCCTCGACAACGGCCTCACGTTCGTCGTCGTCGAGCGGCACGAGGCGCCCGTCGTCTCCTTCTTCACCTACGCCAACGTCGGCAGCGTGGACGAGCCGGTCGGCCAGACCGGCATGGCCCACATGTTCGAGCACATGGCGTTCAAGGGGACCACCCGCGTCGGCACCGCCGACCTCGGCGCCGAGCTGGCCGCGCTCGACGCCGAGGAAGAGGCCTACCTCCGCCTCCGCCGTGCCCGCCTCAGCGGCGCGCCGCCCGAGGAGATCGAGCGCCTGGAGGCCGACTTCCGCGCCAAGGTGGACGCGGCCAAGTCGTACCTCGAAGAGTCCGAATTCGAGCGGATCCTGGAGCGCAACGGGGCCGTCGGCCTCAACGCCTTCACCTCGGCCGACCAGACGGGCTACCTCTACAGCCTCCCGTCGAACAAGCTCGAGCTCTGGTTCGCCCTCGAGAGCGACCGCTTCCTCTATCCCGTCCTCCGCGAGTACTACGTCGAACGCGACGTGGTGATGGAGGAGCGGCGGATGCGGACGGAGTCGAACCCCCAGGGGCGCCTCATCGAGGAGTGGCTCACGCTGGCCTTCAAGGCGCACCCGTACGGACAGCCGACGGTGGGCCACATGTCCGACCTCCAGAGCATCTCGCGCACGGAGGCCGAGGCGTTCTTCGACCGCTACTACGTGCCGAACAACCTCACCGTCTCCATCGTGGGGGACGTGGACCCGGCCGAGGCGCGGCGCCTGGCCGAGCGGTACTTCGGCCGCCTCCCGCGCGGGGAGGAGCCGCCGCGGGTCGTGACGACCGAGCCCCCGCAGCTCGGCGAGCGCCGCGTGACGCTCATCGACCAGGCGCAGCCGCTCCTGCTCGTCGGCTTCCACCGCCCGAGCCGGTTCGACCCGACCGACGCCGCCTTCACCGTCCTCGACGACGTGCTCTCGACGGGCCGCACGAGCCGTTTCCACAAGGCGCTCGTGGAAACCGAGCAGGCCCTCTTCGCCACGACGATCCCGGCGTTCCCGGGCGAGAAGTACCCGTCGCTCTTCGGCGTCTTCGCCGCGCCCAACCGGGGCGTGGACCCGGCCGACCTGGAGGCGGCGGTCTACGACGTCCTGGAGGACGTCGTAGCGAACGGGATCACGGACGAGGAACTGGAGCGCGCCAAGACGCGCGCCCGTGCGTCGTTCATCAGCCGGCTTGAGTCCAACATGGGCCTCGCCCTCCAACTCGCCGAGGAGCAGGCCCTCACGGGCGACTGGCGCAACGTCTTCCGCGCGCTCGACGCCATCGAGGCCGTCACGGCCGAGGACGTGCAGCGGGTGGCGGCCGAGACCTTCGTGCCGTCCAACCGCACCGTCGCCGTGATGCGCAACGCGGAGACGGCAGACGCCGGGCAGTAGACGGAAGACAGTAGACGGAAGACAGTAGACGGAAGACGGATCTCATCCCAACAGGCTATGCGTGAGTCCCTACCGGTAGCAGCCGGTCGCTCAAACACACGGGCGTGGCTCGTTGCCGCCCTCCTCGTCGTGGCAGGCTGCGCGCCGACGGGCCGGATGGCGACGACCGGCCCGGCCGTCGGCGTTTCCGAATACGACGTTCACGCGCTCGAGTACCCGGAGCTCCGCGACGTTGCGCTGCCCGAGGTCGAGCGCGTCGAGCTGCCGAACGGGCTCGTCGTGTTTCTGGCCGAGGATCACTCGCTCCCGCTCGTGCGGGCGTCGGCGCGCATCGGCGCCGGGTCGCTGTGGGAGCCCGCCGAGCAGGTCGGCCTCGCGTCGCTCACCGGCCAGGTGATGCGGACCGGCGGCGCGGGCGAGCGTTCGCCCGACGACCTGAATGCGTTCCTCGAAGGCCTCGGCGCCAGCGTTGAGGTCACCGTCGGCGACGACGCGGCCTTCGCGTTCATGTCCACGCTGGCCGAGCACGTGGACGACGTCCTGCCCGCCTTCGTGGACGTGCTCACGCGGCCCAACTTCGACCCCCAGCAGGTCGAACTGGCCAAGACGCGGGCCAAGAGCCAGATCGCCCGCCGCAACGACAACCCACAGGGGATCGCCACGCGCGAGCTGTTCAAGCTCGTCTACGGCGCCGACAGCCCCTACGCCCGGCACGCGGAGTACGCCACCATCGACGCCATCGACCGCGAGGACCTCATCGCGTTCCACCGGCGGTACTTCCACCCGAACAACACCTACCTCGCCGTCTGGGGCGACTTCGACGCGGGCCGGATGGCGGACCGCCTCCGCGAGGCCTTCGGCGGCTGGCCCGAGGCCGAGGGGTTCGTGCGCCCCGAGCCGCCGCCCGCCGAGGCCCCGCTCGAACGCAGCGTCGCCTTCATCCAGAAGGACGACGTCACGCAGAGCACCGTCCTCATCGGACACGTCGGCGAGATTCGCCTCGACCACCCGGACTACTTCGCGGTTCTCCTCATGAACGAGATCCTGGGTGGCGGTTTTTCGAGCCGGCTGTTCCAGACCGTCCGCACCGACCTCGGCCTCGCCTACGCCGTCTTCGGCACCTACACGGCCGGCTACGAGGTGCCCGGCGTGTTCTACAGCGGCACCTTCACCAAGAGCGAGAGCACCGTCGAGGCCGCCCGGGCCATGCTCGACGTGATCGAGGGCATGAAGACGGAGCCGCCGACCGAGGAGGAGCTCCAGCGCGCCAAGGACGCCTACCTCAACACGTTCGTCTTCAACTTCGACACGAAGCAGGAAGTCCTGAACCGGCAGATGACCTACGCCTACTACGGCTATCCCGAGGACTTCATCCAGCGCATCAAGGAGGGCGTCGAGGCCGTGACCCCGGCCGACGTGCAGCGCGTGGCGCAGGCGTACCTCCATCCCGACCGCGCGCGCATCCTCGTGCTCGGCCGCGCCCAGGACTTCGACGAACCCGTCTCGGCCCTCGGCGCGGTGGACACGCTGGACGTTTCGATTCCCGTCGGTCCGCCCGTCGGTCCGCCCGTCGGTCCGCCCGGCGGCCCGCCTCCGGGCGGACCCGCGCTGGAGGGCGACGACCTGATGGGGCAGGCGCGCTTCGAGGAGGTGCTGGCGGCGCTGGGCGGGCGCGAGGCGTTCGCCGCCGTCGAGTCGGTTCGCTATGTGGCCGAGGCCGAGGTGGTGGCGAACGGCCAGACCGTCACGCTCCAGTCCGAGGCGCTCGTCGCGCTGCCGGACCAGGTCCACGCCGTCCAGGGCACGCCGATGGGGCAGGTCATCGTCGTGGTGGACGGGAGCCGGGGCGTCATC
This sequence comes from uncultured Rhodothermales bacterium, assembly GCA_964580105.1. Classification (GTDB taxonomy): domain Bacteria; phylum Bacteroidota; class Rhodothermia; order Rhodothermales; family Rubricoccaceae; genus CAZOJJ01. The sequence continues at coordinate 14,456 of CAZOJJ010000057.1, forward strand.
CGCACGCCGGCCGGCAGCCAGCCGGCGCCGCCCGCGCTCCTCACGCAGATCCGCGACCAGCTCTGGCAGGACCTCCCCTACCTCTTCGCCCGCGCCGACGCGCTCCGGCCGTCGCTCATCACGCAGCCGGACGGTACCGAAGAACTACTGATCCAGGCGCCGGACGGCCCCCAGCTCCGCCTCGTGCTCGACCCCGAGACGCACCGCCCCGTCCGCCTTGCGATGACGGTGAACGCGATGCAGGGGCCGCAGGACGTCGAGGTGGCGTACCTCGACTACCGCGAGGTGGACGGGCTGTGGCTCCCGTTCCGCACCGAGCAGCGGACGAACGGGGAGCCGTCGGGTTCTTCGACCTACTCGGCCATCGAGGTCAACCCGCCCATCGAGCCCGGCACGTTCGACCTGGAGTAGTGCGTCCGTTCTGGAGTAGCACGTCGGCGATCCCGCCGCAGGGACCTCCCGGAGACGAGTCCGTGCGCCTCGGCACCGAGGCGGAGGCCGTCGCCTTCGTCAGAAGAGCGACTTCATGGAGCGCTCCAGCGTGGCCGCGCTCTGGCCGGCGGGGCGGCCGGGCCGCATGGCCTCGAAGAAGGCCGCGTCGTAGGAACGCGTGCGGAGCGTGATGGGCATCGGGACGGCGTGGCCGAGCGCGAGCGCCTGCTGCTTCGAGTCGAGCGAGGCGAGGATCTGGCGGAGGCCGCTCGCGTTCGGCGTGCCCACGAGCGCGGCCGAGATGTCCTTCTCGTCGTTGAGCTGGGCGACGATCTTGGTGCCGATCTGGCTCAGCACCTCCTCGTCGATCCCGCTCGGCCGCTGGTCCACGATGAGGAGGCTGACCGAGAACTTGCGCATCTCGCGGGCGATCTTGCCGAACGGCGTCTCGCGCGCCGTCTCCGGGCCGAGGAATTTGTGCGCCTCCTCGATGGTGATGAGGAGCTGGTGCGGCCTGTCGGCCTCGTCCTGCGTCCGTTCGTAGGTCTCGTACTTCGCCTCGTAGCGGTCGCGCAGCCGCCGCGTGATCACGTTGGCGACGAGGAGGTAGACGAGGAGCGAGTTGTACCGCCCGAACTCCAGCACGACCGACTTCCCGGCGTCCACGGCTTCGAGCAATTCGTCGAGCACGTCGCGGCGGCCGGCGGCGCCGTCGAGGTGGAAGAAAGGGAGGCCGTCGAGCCGGTCGAGCTTGCGCCTGAGCGCCAGCAGCGAGCCCGGGTGCGCGCCGGTTTCCTCGGCGATGGCCTCGACCTCGGCCGTGTCGGCGCGGAGGAGCGTGGCGAGCCAGCGGGCGCCGTACTTCTTCTTGAGCTGGAACGTGCTCTCGGTGGCCGTCTGGTTGAGGTTGAGCGTTTCGCGGAGCGGCAGCACGTCCTCGGGCTCGACCTGGTCGGCATAGAGGTGGACCTCGACGTCCGGCGAGCCGCCGCGCCGGCGCGTGCTCTCGGGGTCGAGCGAGAACACCTGCACCTTCGAGCCGAAAAGCTGCTTGAGGCCCGGCACGAACTGGGCGTCGTCGCCCTCGCTCTCCTTCCGCGCCTTGAACCCGTACTCGTTGTGCATGTCGAAAATGAGGTTCACCGCGCGGCCGGTCTTGATCGCTCCGCAGAGGAGGAGCCGCGTCAGGAAGCTCTTGCCCGTGCCGGTCTTGCCGAAGACGGCGTTGGAGCGCTCGACGAACCGCGCGAGGTCGAGGCACACGGGCGTCTCCATCCCCAGCGGCTCGCCGACGTGGAAGAAGCGGTCGCCGCCGTCCTGCGCCTCACTCCCGAAGACGCGCGACACGTCCGCCTCGGTGGCCTCGCCGACGACCGAGAAGTGGGCCGGGATGGTCTTGACGGGGAGGATCTGAGCCTTGTCCTCCAGCGCGTCGCTTTCGACCATCAGCATGGGCCGGAGGGAGACGGTGGCGTAGGTGCCCGAGCCCTGCATCACGAGGCGGAGCAGCTCCTCCTCGCGGCCCGGCGGGTTGAGCAGGATGTTCTCGTTGGCCGCCTCGATCTGGAGGTCGGTGATGAGCGAGAAGAAGTCGAACCGCTCGCCTTCGACGACGACGAACGTCCCGGCGCGGACGGTCTCGACGGACCGGCCCGGGTCCAGCTTCATCTCGACGCCCTGGCCGAGCGAGCCGTGCGTGAGGACGCCGAGGCGGGGGCGGGCGGACGTGTCGAGGAGGGGCATGCTTGATCGGAAGGCCGGTCGTGGGAGGCCATAAGGTATCTCCGGGGCCGCCGGGAGGTCGTACGCCTCCGAAGGCGATGCCCAAGGCTTTTTCTCGTGCCCTGTTTGGTTCTTTCGCTCCGGTTTCCTACCCTTCCCCTACGGACCCCACCACGCCTTCTTCCACTTAACCTCTTGGAGGTCCGCAATGGCACGATTATCTCTCTCTCTCTCTCTCTCTCTCTCTCTCTCTTGCTTTGTACGATGCTGATGGCACCCGAGGCGGCAGCCTGGGAGCGCTGCTCGAACAACTCAGGGAAAGAGGTCTATTTTCAGGTTGAAGATGAGGTCGACTCGTCAACGCTCTATCGCATTCGCGTTTTTGAGCACGTCAGTGGAGACCCCATCACTGGGGCCGACCAGTACTTTACCATGGAGACCGACTCGCACGGCGACTGCGATCACTACGTCGGCGTCGACGAAGGGGTGCCGGGCCCTGGCTACGCCCGTTGGCCAAGCGCGACGCTGCTCCGCGTCGAGCTCTACATCGTTGAGGGCGCCGGGACTCTAGAGCCCACCGAAGTAGAGTTTTACACCTTCCTGTACTACGGGTGCCAGAACGGCGGCTATACCGCCTCGCATTTCTATTGCCCATACGGTACGACCCCCGAGCCCGACGCCTTCATCGTCCTCCACCGTGACGATCCAGAGGAGTTGCCCAGGGTGCTCGTTGCCCCAACGGAGTACGCGGGTCTGCTCTCGCAAGCCGACGCCGGTGTAGGTGACTACTTCGGTGACGAGAACTGGATGATTCCGTACAACCTCGACGTGGTAAACGTCGCGCTCAGCACCGACAAGACCCTAGACATCGGCTTTTTCCTCACACCGCAGGACGGACCGCCGTACACGATGACGGCGGAGGCGGACCTCGTCTTGGAGGCCAACCCGCAGGTCAATGAGTGGGGAGGTTCCTACGACTGGGCCGAGACGCGCGACGGGTGGGCGCCGGCTGACCGTGTGCTCCGGTTCCCGGCAGGACGGAAGCTCGTCGTCGAGGGAGATCTCGAAGCCGAGGACGTAACCTTCACCACGGCCGGCCCCGTCATCGACGGCGTCGCGTCGGACCCCTGGGGTGGGATCGCCGTCTACGACGGGGGCTCGCTCGACCTCGACGGCGGCAAGATCGAGTACGCCGAGGTCGGCCTCAAGGTCTTCTCCGACGACGTGACGGTGACGGACGCGGTGATCCGGCGCAACGGCACCGGCATCGAGAGCAACTTCGTGCAGACCTACTGCCCCGGCCCTCTGGCGTGTAGCCTCGGCGGGCCGAGCAGCTTCACGCTGGAGGGCGTCTCCGTCACCGA